>NZ_MWLM01000003.1 GCF_002198665.1 Novosphingobium sp. B 225
CCCACATGCCCCCTCTGACCCGCCTTTGGCGGGCCACCTCCCCCAAAGGGGGAGGATTTGGGAGGAAAGTCTACTTCCCCACTTTGCCCCGCGCCGCCGCAAATTCGCTGCCCGGTTTCCACGCAGGCCAGCGCGTTGAATTGGCGAGATCGGTGGCGATGGTATCGACCAGTTCGATGTCCTGCACTGCGCCGTCCAGGTTCCACTTCGCATCCCAGGCGTCACAGGCCTGGTGATAGCAGCGCCCGGTATAGTCATCGATCCACGCCTGCCCGGCCGCCTTGCCGCCTTCGACGATGTCCGATGCGCCCGCCAGCCCCATCATCAGCAACACCGGCACCCCGCGCTTGGCCATCGGGAAGTGATCGGCGCGGTAGAACAGGCCGCGTTCGGGCAGGCTTTCATCGGTGACGGTACGGCCCTGCTTGGTCGCGGCGGAGAGCAATTCGTCCTCCATGCTCGACTGGCCCTTGCCGATCAGCACCACGTCGCGCGCACGGCCAGCGGTTTGCAGCACGTCGATGGTCAGATTGGCGACCGTCTTGGCCATCGGATAGACCGGATCCTGCGCATAGGCCTCGCTGCCCAGCAGGCCGCGTTCCTCCGCCGTCCAGAACCCGAACACGACCGAGCGCTGCGGCGTCGGGGCGGCGACCATGCGCCGCGCCACTTCGAGCACCCCGGCCACGCCCAGCGCATCATCATTGGCCCCGGCGCGGTAGATCCGGCCCTGCGCGTCGGGCTTACCCTGCCCGTAAGCGTCCCAGTGCGCGCCCAGCATCACGACTTCGTCCGGGCGCTTGCTCCCCGGCAGCCGCGCCAGCACGTTCTGGCTGGTGACGACTTCGTGGGTGGAAGGAATCGCAGCCGATAGCGTCACCCCGTCCAGTGGCACCGGCTTGAATTTAGCCGAGCGTGCGGCGATGCGCAGCTTGGCCAGATCCTGCCCGGCCATGGCGAACAGCTTGTCCGACAGGTCATGCGCCAGCCAGCCCTGCACGGCCAGACTGGTCTGCGCCCCGTCCTTGCGCACCAGTCCGTAATTCTCTCCGCCGGGGCTGGTGATCACGTTCCAGCCATAACCGACCCCTTCGGCGTCATGCACGATCAAGGCCGCCACGGCCCCGCGCCGCGCGGCTTCCTCGAACTTGTAGGTCCAGCGGCCGTAATAGGTCATGGTCTTGCCGCCGAACTTGCCCCAGACCTTCTCGTCATGGGAGGCGCTGAAATCAGGGTCGTTGATCAGGAACACCGCGACCTTGCCCTTCAGGTCCTGGCCCTTGAAATCGTCCCATTTGCGTTCGGGCGCGGTCACGCCGTAGCCGACGAAGACCAACGGCGCATTGGCCACTTTCGCCACATCATCCCCGCGCAGCGTGGAAAGGTACACGTCAGTTCCCAGCCCCAGCGGCAAAGTGCCTTGCGGCGTTGCCAGTTCAATGCTCTGCGGCGTGCCCAGCCGGGTGTGGAGCAAGGGCACCTGCTGGGTCCATGCGCCGTCCGGCCCGCCGGGCTGCAACCCAAGTGCCTGCAACCGCCCGATCAGATAGCCGACCGTCCGTTCCTCCCCCAAAGTCCCCGGCGCGCGGCCCTGGAACCAGTCGCCCGCCATGGTGCGGACCGTAGCGGTCAGGTTGTCGGGATCGATCGCCTCCTGCGCAGAGAGCGGAGCGGAAAGGGCAAAAGCCGCGAGTGCGGTCAGAAGTCTGCGGGTCATCGCCCATGAATTAGAACCATGGCTGGCCAAGGCAAGGCAAGTTGCGCATTATCCCCCCTTGCGAATGGCTCGCACTGTAGCCATTCAGGCATAGTTACTTACAATCTTTGAGAGGAGCTCCCCATGGCCGATGCCGAATATACCCCGCCGCCAGTCTGGGTCTGGGACAAGGCCAATGGCGGACAATTCGCCAATATCAACCGCCCCACCGCAGGCGCGCAACAAGACAAGGAGCTGCCGGTGGGGGACCACCCGTTTCAGCTCTATTCGCTGGGCACGCCCAACGGCCAGAAAGTGACGATCCTGCTGGAAGAGCTGATCGCCGCTGGACATGCCGGCGCGGAATATGATGCGTGGATCATCAACATCGGTCAGGGTGACCAGTTCGGATCGGGCTTTGTCGATCTTAACCCCAACAGCAAGATCCCGGCGATGTGCGACCGCAGCGGGGCAGAACCGCTGCGCCTGTTCGAAAGTGGCGCGATGCTGCTGCACCTGGCAGACAAGTTCAAAGCCTTTATTCCGCAGGATCTGGCCGGGCGCACCGAATGCCTGTGCTGGCTGATGTGGCAAATGGGCAGCGCGCCGTTCATCGGTGGCGGCTATGGTCATTTCTACCACTATGCCCCGGTTAAGCTTGAATATCCGATCAACCGATATGCCATGGAAACCAAGCGCTTGTTCGACGTTGCGAACAACCGGCTGAAGGAAACCCGGTTCCTGGCGGGCGAAGACTATTCGATCGCGGACATCGCGGCCTTCACCTGGCTCGGCAACCTCTACACCGGCCTGGCCTATGGCAACACCCGCGAATTCCTGGAACTGGAACAATACGAAGCGGTCGGTCGCTGGGTGACCGAGATCGCCGCCCGTCCCGCCGTGCAGCGCGGCCGCGTGGTCAACACCCAGCGGATGCCTGAACGCCATTCTGCTGCCGACTTCGAAGGTGTGGAACTGGTTGTATAGACTCTGTTTCAGCTGAGCTGAAGCAGGCACCACCGACCTGCGCCCCGTGCCGGCCACCAGTCGCGGATGGCCGGGAGGGGGCGTGGGCCGGTGATCTTTCCATGGAAGTGGATCAGACTCTAAACCCCCTTTCCAACCGGGCGCGGCCTGCCTATAGGCCGCGCTCCGGCATGGTGGGGCGTCGCCAAGTGGTAAGGCACCGGTTTTTGGTACCGGCATTCGCAGGTTCGAATCCTGCCGCCCCAGCCAACTGAATCCTCGTGATTCGGTTACGGTACAGTGATTTACGGACAACTCCTGGCAAAAATCAGTTAGACTCGGTTTGCCCCTGTTGGCCCGAGTTTGACCCATATTGTGCCACGATTTGTGCCATGATCTTACTGCCCCGGAGACCGTCCGGAGTTGGGCTCATGTCGAAGAAGTTATTGTTTTCGCCTGCATCTATCGATTCTCTGCGCAAGGGAGTGTTGGTCGATCCTGTGTCACCAGGATTGGCTGTCGAAATCATCGCGCGAACTGGAAGAAAGCGCTGGAAGTTACGGAGAAGAATACCAAAAACGTCCGTAATCGTGACTATGTTGGCTGGATTCTACCCAAGCGTCACGATCGCAGATGCGCGCGAGTGGGCCGAAAAAATCAACGAACAGATTGACGCCGGCATCGATCCGCGGGTGGTTCTGCGCGAAGAAAAGCGCCGGGACATTATGACTGTGTCCAAGGCACACGAGCTTTATATGGTGGCAGTCAACGAAGGGCGATCCTCTCGCGCCAAACGGCCCAACAAGCCTCGGACGGTCAAAGACAAGATCGACATCTTCGAACTGGACATCAAGCCAGTTCTTGGCACGCGTTGCGTCTACGAGGTGACCGAGCGCGACCTGATCAACCTGGTCGAAAAGAAGGGCCGGAAAGCCAAAATCCGGGCAAATCGCCTCGCAGCCGAACTCAAGGTTTTCTTCGGCTGGGCAGCCTCGCTGAGAGGACTTGCCGTTGGCTTAGAAACTGATCCATCCCGCCGCCTTGGTGACCTGCGGTTTCCAGAAACGCCTCGCTCCAGGAAGCTCAGCATGCAGGAGATTGAATGGTTCCTTGCAGCATTGGTCGAGGAGCAGAAGCACTTTCAGCGCGGCATGTTGCTGTGGCTGCTCACTGCCGCACGGATATCCGAAGTCGCCAATGCCCGGACCGATGAGATCGAAGATGGAATCTGGACCATCCCGAGCGAGCGCTCGAAAAATTCGACTGAACACAGGATCGCGCTCGGCCCCTGGGGACTTTCGTTGATGGAAAGTGGCAGTGAATGGGTCTTCCCAGGCGATAAGATCAAGGGACCGCGCAATCGTTCGGTCTGGTACAAAGCCAGAGACCGGGTCCACGCTCGAATGATCGAGGCTTCTGGACAGCAGATCGAACGTTTTACGCCGCACGATTTCCGAAGGACGGCTCGGTCGAACACGAAACGTCTCAACGTCGACTTCGATACGGCCGAAGCGATGCTCAATCACGTTAAGAAGGGTCTCGAGCGCACTTACGATCTCTACGAGATGGAAGAAGAGAAGCGCGCTTGGTTCCTCAAATGGGAGCGCGAAGTGGCTGCGATTGCGGAGCGTGTGGGGGTGGCTGAGGAACTCGGCGTGCCCCCGAACGAGAGATCAATCCCATTACCGGCTGTTGGACCGCTCGAAGAGCTACCAAAGTGCGCGTGAATCAAGCCATTTCTGCACGTCGGAAAGTTTGAATCTCGGGCAGTTGCGGTGTTTGCTTCTCCCACTGCCAAGCTCATATTCCCTTGGAAAGCCTGCGGGCCGGGACTTTCGCAGTCGATCAATTTGCCTTCGGGAGAGCCGGGCCGCCAGCGCGAACTCTTCAACGGTTATGAAATTGATTGGCACTCTTTCCGATGGCAAATCATTGCCATCGCAACGCTTACGTCCAGAATCTTGCAGCACGACTCAAACCTTGAGCTACGCGTTTTTCTCCTCCTGCCAATGTGATTGCAGGGATCCATCCTGTAGGAAATCAAAAAAGAACATATGAAGAACTTATATGTCGAGCGGGAGCGATATCGCGGAGGGGTGCGATGCGATGTCGGGGGCGGGGTTGGGGTCAGATGGAAACCCAACTCAGGATTGCTGGTCTGTCCTTACTAGCAGTGCTGAGGCAGACTTGGGATTGGAGGGTCGGCAGGCCGAAGCCGGCAGTGAGGGCATGGCTTGTCTGGCAATCAGGCAGGCTATCATTAGTCGCCTAACCAGGCCGCTGGACAACCTATGCCCACACTGCGGCTGCAAACCCATCGGGTCACCCAGCAAAAATCCACCAAAGTAGCGCTATGGCGTTGAATATCGCCGAAGCTGGTGCAGAATTGCCTCAGGATACTGGTATGCAAGCAGTTGCCCTGTGTCCGCAAATTCAATGACATCGATATTGGACGCGCGCGCAGCGAATTCGCGGACTGTTTCGATCGGAACCCATGGCGATTGATCGCCGACCAGCAAGGTAATGGGTACCGTGCAACGCAGTAGGCTGTCCCGCCAATCCGTAGTGAAGGCGACGATGTCTTGCGCCCAGGCGACATGAGCTTTGAAATGAGGGCGTAGAATGGCATGTGAGCCGCGAATGAGCGCATCCAGAATGTCAGGGTTATTGAGCGCAAGGCGATCAGCTTCTGAACCATCGAGCACCAGTTCGAGGAAGCGTTTGACCCCTTGCCGATAGGCAAAAATGAAAAAGATCATCGCAATGAAGCCGAGCGTTCGCGGCGCGGCGCGGCCGTTTGCCATGACAAATCTAGTGAATTTATCGAGGCGGGCGAAATGGCCGGGCTCGACTAGCGGAAGCATTGCGCTGGCACCGATGATGGCTGTAACTAGGCCTTCCTCGCGAACCGCCAGCTGTGTCGCAATCCGCATATCACTGACCATACAGACGATCGGGACGGGTCCGATTTTCAGAAACCGCAGCAGCTCGACGATATCGGCTACGCCGGTATCGGCTGCGTCCTGTCCCGCCGGCAATGGCGAAGAAAAACCATATCCCGCGCGGATCGGAACGATCATTCGATAGCCGGACTGTGCCAGCTTGAATTCAGCATCAGCCGGCAGCCGGGTCAGGCTGATATTTCCGGGCAGCAGCAGAAACGGTTTTCCTCCTTTGTCGCACAGGTCGAGATAGTTGAAACGCCTCCCATCGCTCAGCATCATAGTCTGGTAGATGTTGTTCAAGCTTCGCGCGTCGGGTCTGCCCGCGTCATCGGTGCCGAATGCGCTCGCCACGTCAAACAGGCCCAGCGCGAGCCGCACCACCTCGACTTGAGTGCGGGTTTCTGTTTTGGACAGGAGCGCATGGATGTGGGTCCGGATCGTCCCTTCGGAACGTCCGGTTTCGATGGCCATTTCTCTGACATTTCGTCCCAGCGTAAGGTCTTTGAGGACGTCGCATTCCGCACCGGTCAGTCCGAACGAGGCTTCGAGCAGACCGGACAGCTTGCCGGGCCAGGAGACTGCGCTCGTGATCACGCCGACATAGTCTCTGTTTTCCAGAAGCGGATCGACCACCAGTGCCACCAGTGGCGGCGAGTCGCCGCGCTGCCGTAAGCGAAGCAAGCGCTGGCGCGGGGAGGAATTAACTTGCCGGACGAGACACTGGCGCAGAAATTCAGCGTCAGCCTCTTCGAGACCAAGCTCTGCGATACCTGCACCGGGGCTAATCCTGAATGCCTGATCGGCAGCGGCATTCATAGTGACGACCCTGGCGTTACGATCAAAGACGATCGCAGCATGGTTCTTCATCCTCACCCAGTCGTCGATCGAACTGAACACGGCTTCCGAAGAGATCATCATGGATTGCAGGATCCCCTCAACCCGTGAGAGGTGCGGCATGATCCTTTCGTCAGACAGGACCCCGAGATCGGCAAGCGGGCTGGATTCCGGTCGTTGGGAGCCAACGGACGTATCGATCCGATTGGTCCAGTGAGAGACAAGTTCATCCAGCCGCTCAGGTTCAAGGGCAATGTCATAGAGGCTGGCGATCAGGTCAGCATCCCGCACATCGCCAGCGATCAGCGATCTGCCCAGTTCCTGCTCGCTCATTGCGTCCCCATCTTCTGGCTTGTTCCGAAGTACCTCTGAAATTTCATTTTTGTCCGACAAGCCAAGCTCTGCGTAGATTTCGCAGATCGGTCAAGTGCGGAGATTCGAACACAAAGTTGCCAACTGTCGCGCCATTTTGGCACAGAGAGGGCATGCTCTGGCAACCATTTCCCGAAAGTCGCGCGATTAGTTTGGATTAACGGTTACACGCAACAAAAGTGAAAATTAGGTCTGCAATTGCGCCGTTTCGCATTGCTCATACGCATCCCCTCTGGACTTTCGCGAGAACAAATCGCTCGGATCGTCAGCTTGGACCAATCACCTTTTGGGCGTTATTTTCGGACCTCATAGCGCGCATCTATCATTTGATAGATGCGCGCTCCCAATCTTCTTGGGAACCTCGTTATTGATGGCATTGAACTGAATCAACGGGGGCAAGACGATGGCTGAGTTCGCGGGTTACCCTCCGTTTCGCTTTTGCTTCTGTCGGCTTGCAGCAGCAGCGCAGCCCAGGATTACATGCGCGGTTCTGGGCACACCCCCAATGATCAACCTGCGATTGCAATGACCAGAGCCATGATGAACCCTGGGCGGCATATCCTTATCATCGCTGGAATGGTCCTGTACTGCGCGGCAAGCGTGGATGCGGTCGCTCAAACCGTCACCGGGGGGCGGTCTGGCACGATAAGAGATGCGGATCGTCCAGAGCCGATGCCAAAATCTCAACCGCGCTCGGCGCCGGACGTAGCGTTGGATGAGGCGCCGCAGAAGTCAGCGAACGACGTCAGCTTTGAATTGCGCCGGATCCGTTTTGATGGCGTCACGATATTCGGGCCGACTGAACTTGAAGCGCTTGCGGCAGCGGTCGTCGGCAAGGACGCCACGCTTTCCGATGTGAGGCGTGTCGCGCGCGAGCTCACTCAGCTCTACGCCAACAAGGGATACGGCTTCTCATTTGCCTACGCACCCGAACAAACAATTACCGATGGGGTCGTCCGGATTACCGCGATCGAAGCCCGGCTCGGCAAGATTGAAGTGCGGACGAGCGGAAAGGGCGTATTTGTAGGGCAAGCCGCCCTGCAGCGGCTGGCCGAAGCAAGGTTGGCTCACCTCCGTGGAACGGGGCCGCTGAGCTCCGGCGCACTTGAACGGGCGCTGCTGCTGCTTAATGATCTAGGCGGAATCTCCGCCCGGGTCACGGTGGTCCCGGCATCGGCAAGCAACAGCGCTTCGGATCTGATCGTCACGATCGATGCAGATCCGGCGCAGGCGCGACTGACCATCGACAACCGGCTACGCCCGGAATTCGGACGCTATACGGCCAGTTTGGGCGTCACATTGAACTCCGTCCTCCTGGCGGGCGATACATTGGCAGCCAGCTCCAGGACCGGACTCGACCATGCCGCGTTGAAGTCTGTTTCGGCCACATATTCGGTCCCGTTTGGTGGACAAGGATTGATGGTGTCGCTGGGCGGTTCGCTGGCACGGACCCGCGCTCGCACTGGCTTGCTGGCCGCTCTGGATTTTCGCGGACGCGAAGCTGGCTGGAATATGGGGCTCAGCTATCCGCTGATCAGGTCGCGCAGCCGCAATCTTTCCCTGGATGCCGCGTTCGAGGCAGTCAACAGTCAGTCGGCACTGCTCGGCAGCATCCAGGTGCGCGACCGGATCAGGACATTTTCGGCCGGGGTCAGCTATGACTGGGCGGATCGCAAAGGCGGCAGGTCGATCGCGCATCTGGGCATTGCCAAGGGGGTGGCCGGACTTGGCGCGACGCCGTGGTTCAATCCGCTTGCCAGCCGGATTTTTGCGACGCCAGCGACCACCACGCTTTCGGCCCGGCTCTACAGCGAAAGGCCGACGGGGCCGGTCAACCTGCGGATCAATCTTGAAGGCGAAGCGACGCTTGCCGGGGCAAAACTCGCCCCGGTTGAATGCGCCTATGGCGGCCAGCACGCAGGCCAAGCCTATTTCCCCGGAGCCATTGGCGGCGATCATTGCCTGCTTGGCAGCATCGAGGCTTCCCGCACGTTCGAGCTGAACGGCGGGGCCCGACTCACACCCTACGCATTTGGCGATTTTGGCCTGATGCGGCAACGTGGTGGCCTAGACGTTGGTGAACTGCGCCATGAGGAAGGCGCATCGCTGGGCATTGGCCTGCGGGGTTCGCTCCCGAACAATCTCACTATTTCGGCTTCGCTTGCCAAGCCGCTGATCTCGTCGATGACCAATCCGGACAGGGGCCTGCGCCTGTTTGGGTCAATCGGCATGACGCTATGAATCGGAACTGGAGGAATACCATGGCCACCACCACCTTGCGTCGGCTCCTGTTGATCACCACCACCCTGTGCGCAGTGTCGGCAACGCCGGCCTGGGCCGGCCCGGACGGCGCGCAGATCGTGGCGGGCGGGGCAAGGGTTAGTGGCCAGGGCAGCGGCGATGTCACGGTATCGCAAAGCACTGACCGGGCGATCATCAACTGGCAGTCGTTCGATGTGGGTCAGGATGAAAGCATCCGCTTTCAGCAGCCTAGAGCGGAATCGATCACCCTCAACCGGGTTACCAACGGCGCGCCGACCCAGATTCTGGGCAGCCTGACTGCCAATGGCAACGTGTTCGTCATCAACGGTAGCGGTGTCGTGTTCGGCAAGGATGCAAAGGTCCATGTCGGCGGGCTGGTGGTCAGCACCGCCGATACCGACAACCGCGCCTTCCTGCGCTCCACTGGCCAGTACCGCTTCGATGCGGCCGGGGCTGAAAATGCCGAGATCGTGGTACAGGGATCGATCAGTGCGCGCGATGCGGGGATTGCTGCCTTTGTCGCGCCGCACGTAGTCAACAGCGGGCTGATCCAGGCCAGGCTGGGGCGGATAGCAATAGGGGCGAGCGATCGCTTCACGCTGGATCTTGCGGGCGACGGGCTGATCAGCTTTGCGCCGGGTGACGGCTTTGCCCGCGTCGATGGCGGCGGCGGCGTGGAATCGACCGGAGCGATCAGCGCGCAGGGCGGAACCATCCTGCTGACCGCGAACGCCGCGCGCGATGCGGTGAACGGATCGGTGCGGGTGGACGGGATGGTTTCGGCCAGCGGTGCGAGCCGCAATGCCGACGGCACCGTCAGCCTGACCGGCACTGCCGGTCGGATCGCGATTGCCGCGACCGGCGATGTCGAACTCGGCAAAAACGCGCTGATCGACGCGTCAGGCAGCGCCGGTGGCAACGTGGCGATTGCGGGCGCGCTGCTCAGCCACGATGGCGCGATCATCGCCGATGGCGCAGGCAGTGGCGGCACCGTGCGGATCGGCACCACCGGGCTGGCCTTCCTGAACGGCGCCGTCAGTGCCGATGGCGGCACGGGCGGTGGTTCGATCGATGTTGGCGCGGCCAATATCGCCAGCACGGCCCGCCTCAGCGCCAGCAGCACGAGCGGCACCGGCGGCAAGATTGCGCTGGCGGCGGACGATCACACCATCGCCACCACATCGTCCCTGATCGACGCCAGCGGCGCGGCGGGCGGCTCGATTTCGCTGAGCGGGGGCGCAGGCCTGTTCTCGTCCAGCACGATGCTGGCGCAGGGCAGCGCACAGGGTGGCGGCTCGCTCGATCTGCACGGGCAGGCAATCACGCTGGTTGCGGCGACGGGTAACGTCGATGGCCAGAGCGGCGGCGGGGCGATCCGGATCGGCAATTCGGTGCAGGCCGATGGCAGTCTTGCCATCGATGCCGCCAGCGTCGAGCTGTCGCCCGCAACCACGCTAAGCGCATCGGCACTGGGCGGTGGCAAAGGCGGGACGATTGACGTCTGGTCCACCGACCTGACCCGCGCCTGGGGCACCACCAATGCGCGCGGCGGCGCGAGTGGGGGTGATGGCGGTGCGATCGAGCTGTCATCCAAGGGCGATGTCGTGTTCGGCGGCAGTGCCGATGCCAGCGCGCCGCTGGGCGTGAAAGGCAGCCTGCTGCTCGACCCCCGCAACCTGACCATCGACGATGCCACCGCCCGCTTTCCGCAATATGAACTGCTCGATCCACATCCGGCGGCGGGGAATTCGTTTGGTTTTACCACGCTGATTCTGCCAACAGGCAAGGTCGTGGTAAGTTCGGAAGGTGATGATTTTGCCGCGCTGAATGCTGGCGCGGTCTATGTTTATGACATTGTTACTGGTGCCCTGGTAAGCACTTTGACGGGGTCACGCGCGAATGATGCGCTCGGTGCACACAGCATCACACCTTACGAAGATCGAATCTCGGTTCTGACCAATGGCAATTTCGTCATCCGCAATTCCGTCTGGGACAACGGTGCGCTGGCCAATGCCGGTGCGGTTACCTGGGGATCGGCCAGCACAGGCATCAGCGGCGTCGTTTCCGCGAGCAACAGCCTTGTGGGCAGCAAGGCGAACGACAGTGTCGGCACGCGGGTAACAATCCTGCCCGGCGGCAACTATCTCGTTTCCAGCCCGACCTGGGACAATGGTGCGGTTGTTGATGCGGGTGCTGTAACCTGGGCTTCGGGCACCAGCGGCATCACCGGCACCATTTCTGCGCTCAACAGCCTGGTGGGCACGTCGGCGAATGACCGGGTCGGACTTTCTCCGATCACGGTACTCAGTAACGGCAACTATCTGGTCAGCAATACCTTCTGGCGCAACGGCGCGGCTCTCAATGCGGGTGCGGTAACCTGGGGATCGGGTCTGACTGGCGTTACGGGTGCCGTATCTTCAGCAAACAGTCTGGTCGGAACCAAGGCGAGCGATCAGGTCGGCACCTTCGTTACCGCCCTGTCCAACGGCAATTATCTGGTTGGCAGTCCGAATTGGGACAATGGTGCGGTGGTCAATGCCGGGGCGCTGACCTGGGGATCAGGGCTGACCGGAGTTGCCGGAGCCGTGTCCTCTGCCAACAGTCTGGTCGGTTCGACCGCCAATGATGGCGTGGCAGCCAATCAGGCCAGCATAACCGAACTGACCAACGGCAATTACGTTCTCGTCACGCCGAACTGGGATAATGGCGCAGTCGTCAATGCCGGGGCAGCAACCTGGGGTTCGGGGACTGGTGGCACGGTCGGCGCGGTCAGCGCGGCCAACAGTATCGTGGGTTCCGTGGCCAGCGATCAGGTTGGGAACAAAGGCGTTCTGGCGCTGACCAATGGCAACTATGTCGTCAGCAGTTCGCTGTGGGACAATGCCGGCGTGGTCGATGCCGGGGCGGCAACCTGGGGATCCGGGACCGGCGGCACCGGTGGGGCGGTTTCAGTCAGCAACAGCCTGGTCGGCACGACAGCGGGCGATCAGGTCAGCTCGATCAGCCCGATCGCGCTTTCGAATGGCAACTATTATGTCCTGAGCACCAACTGGCACAACGGAGTAATCGCCGGGGCGGGTGCGCTGACCTGGGGCAACGGCACGGGCGGCACGGTTGGAAGCATTACGGCCAGCAACAGCCTGGTGGGAACCGCCGTCAATGCCCGGGTCGGCAATGTTACCAGCTCTGCAGAACTGGCCAACGGCAACCTTGTTGTTGCCCAGCCCAATTGGACCGATGGCAGCGCGCTGGCAATGGGTGCGGTCACGGTGCTTGGCGGCACCGGCGGCACGGTTGGCGCAATTACTTCTGCAAACAGCCTGATCGGATCGCAAGCCAATGACCGGATTGGCTCTGGTGAAGTGCACTATGACCCGCAGTTCAATCCTATCCCGATACCAGCCATTACAGTCTTGCCGAGCGGAAATTTTGTTGTTGTCAGCCCAACTTGGTCGAATAGCGCCGGTGCGGTCACCTGGAGCTCGGCGGCAAGCCCGACAGTCGGCGTGGTTTCGTCAGCCAACAGTCTGGTCGGATCAACCGGCCTGGCAGGCAGCAACCCGGGTGATGCTGTAGGGGCTTCCGTGACCGTTCTGACCAACGGCAACTATGTCGTTTCCAGCCCCGGCTGGAATAATACAGCAACGGGTGCTGACAATGCAGGGGCCGTAACTTTTGGATCAGGCGTCAGCGGCATTGCCGGTGTCGTGAGTGCCTCCAACAGTCTGGTCGGAACGCAGGCCGACCAATACCTCGGCGAAGCCAATGATCAATTTGTTGGCGGGACTACCGGCATTACGGCGCTGACGAACGGAAATTACGTCGTGAGCAATCCGGGCTGGAACAATGGCACAGGCGCTGTGACCTGGGCTTCGGGTATCACTGGAATATCCGGAACAATTTCCGCCGCGAACAGTCTGGTGGGTGCAAATCCGGGCGATTATTTTGGCTATTACAGCGCATTCGCGCTGTCCAACGGGAATTATGTTGCAAGAACACCTCTTTGGAAGAATGGCGGCATAGTTGCCGCTGGGTTGGCGACCTTGGGATCAGGAACGGGCGGCACAGTCGGAGCTGTTTCTGCAAGCAACAGCCTGGTTGGCACAGCAGTAGAAGATACCATCGGGGGGCTAAGTGCCGACTGGGAGGCGCCTGGCCGCTTCCTGATCGAGCTTGGTGGCGGCAACATCCTGTTGCAGAATTCCAAGTCTGCGACAAATCGCGGCATTGTGACATGGATGTCCGGAACCATCCCATCCACCGGTCCGGTCAGCTTGGAAAACAGTTTCATCAGCACCGGCTCAGCCCATCCATTGCAATATCTGGGCAGCAGCGGATCAGCTTTCCTGGTCGGCGAGACTGGTGGTTCCCCCAACCAATCGCGCATCTACGTCGGCCTCAGCGATCTCAATGCCCTCACTTATGCCCGCGCGCAGGCGCAGGACATGACGATTTCATCGGCGGCGGTGCGGCGGGTGCTGGATAGCGGGACGGCGCTGACCTTGCAGGCCAACAATGACATCACGGTCAACTCAGCGATCACCGTCAATAATCCCACCGGCAACGGCGGGGCGCTGACTTTGGCGGCGGGGCGGTCGATTTTTGTCAATGCCGAGATCACCACCGACAACGGCAATATTGCGCTCTATGCCAACGATCTGCTGGCAAACGGCGTAGTCGATGCCCAGCGCGCGGCGGGCGATGCGGTGATTGCCTTTGGCGCGAGCGGATCGATCGATGCCGGGACCGGCAGCATTGCGATCGACCTGCGCAGCGGCGCGGGCAAGACCAACAGTGGTAGCGGAGCGATCACGCTCGGCTCGCTCAGCGGTTCGGCCATCTCGGTGCTCAACAGCGGTGCGGCGGCGAGCGGCGGGATTGCCCTGAGCAGCGGCGCCCAGCTCAGCGCCAGCGGTGCGGGCAATGCGATCGTGCTGGCCGGGCGCAGCTTTACCAACAACAGCAGTGCAGCGGCGCTGAACCTGACCGGCGACGGGCGATTCCTGGTCTATTCGAATGACTGGGACGCCGATCTGCGGGGCGGGATCGTGGCCTCAAACCTCTATAACCGCAGCTATTCCAGCACCCCGCCAGGATCGGTCACCCAGGCCGGATCGCGGTTTGTCTATACCCGCCAGCCGATCATCACCGTAACACCTGATGCGGTCAGCCGCGAATACGGCCTGGCCAATCCGCAATTTACCGGCTCGGTTACCGGCGGGCTGGTCAACGGCGATGCGGCATGGGAAGCCTTCACCGGCACCCCGCTGTTCACCACTTCGGCCACGCCGGGTTCGGGCGTGGGGGACTATGCGATCACGCTCGACAGTGCCTCGCTGCTGTCAGACATCGGCTATGGGTTTGCCGTGGCACCCGGCGTGCTGACCATCACCAGAGCGCCGCTGACCATCACGGCGAACAGCTTCAGCCGGATCTACGGCCAGGCCAATCCGCTGTTCACCGGCACGTTCAGCGGCCTGCGCAACGGCGATGGCAGCGATGTGGTTTCCGGCCTGGTCTTTGGCACCGCCGGCACCCTGGCCAGCAATGTCGGCAGTTATGCCATCACTGGATCGGGCGGCAGCGCCACAAATTACGATCTGACCTATGTCGATGGTACATTGACCATCGATCCGGCAGCGCTGCGGCTGATCTATACCGCCAATCCCTATAGCCGGGCTTATGGCGTTGTGGATCCATTTGGCGCCTATGGAGGATCAGTTTCAGCGATCGGACTGGTCAATGGCGATACCTTGGCCGGGGTCACCAACGGTAGTCTGGCCTTCGGCACGCCGGCCTCCACCTATTCCAACGTCGGCAGCTATGCCCTGATTGGCAATGGCCTGTCTGTCAGTAGCCCCAACTACGTGCTGAACGCGGTTGAGCAAGCGGCGGGCAATGCCACCGCATTGACGATCACCCCGCGCCTGCTGACGCTGATGGCGAACCCGGTTTCGCGGATCTATGGCGGCATCACGCCCGCAAGCGGCACCGCAATTGCCGCTGCGTCTGATGCAACCACGGGGCTTGTGAATGGAGACACGGTGTCAGCGGTCGATCTCGCCAGCGCAGCAACGGCACTGTCGGGCGTTGGCAGCTATGTATTGGGCAGTTCCAATGCCGTGTTCAGCAACGGGTTGTCGAGCAACTATTCGATCACCTATGCGTCCAATGCGAACGGCCTGACGATCACCCCGGCACCGCTGACCATCACCTATACCGCCAATCTGGCCAGCCGGACTTACGGCGCAGCCGATCCAGTCTTTTCCGGAACGCAGGCGGCATCAGGTCTGGTCAATGGTGATACGTTGAGCGGGGTTACGGCGGGCAGTGCCAGCTATTCCAGCTTGGCGAACGCCACCTCTGGCGTCGGCAACTATGCGATCATTGGCAGCGGCCTGTCGGGAAGCAGCGCGAACTACATCTATTTCTTCGAGCAGGCCCCTGGCAACGCGACGGCGCTGACAATCACACCGGCCCTGCTCAACATCATCACCGCAAGCCTGACCGGTTCGGCAAGCAAGACTTACGACGGATCGCTGCTTGCCAACCTTGTGGCCTCAAACTTCCTGCTGACCGGCTTCGTCAACGGTGATGGGGCGAGCGTCAATCAGACGGTGGGCAGCTATGCTTCGGCCAACGCCGGAACCGGGATCGTGGTGACGGCAGCACTTGCGCGGAGCAACTTCGTGGCGAATGCCGGGACCGATCTTGGCAACTACATCCTGCCCACATCGGCCTCTGGCGCAATCGGCACGATCACCAAAGCGCCGCTTACGGTTACCTACCTCGCCAACCTGCTGTCCCGGATCTATGGCAACGCCAATCCGGCGTTCGGCGGGAGCGTGAGCGTGAGCGGACTGGTCGGCACGGATACCTCTGCTGGAACCCTCGCCGGTTCGGCGGTGTTTGCGAGCACCGCCAATGCAGTGTCAAACGTTGGTAACTATGCCATCACCGGTTCGGGACTGTCCGGAACCAGCGGCAACTACAGCTACAGCTTTGTCCAGGCGGCGGGCAATGCCACGGCCCTTTCGGTCACCCCGCGTTCCTTGTCGATTACCGCGAATGGCCAAAGCCGGATTTATGGCAATGCCAATCCAACCCTGACCTACACGATCGGCGGTATGGGCCTCGTGGGCGGTGACACCCTGTCCGGCGCACTGGCAACAGGAGCGACAGCGGCTTCGAATGTCGGGACCTACGCGATCACTCAGGGGACGCTGGCGGCCACGCCTAACTACGCGCTCAGCTTCACCGGTGCCAGTCTGTCGATCACACCCCGCTCGTTGACCATCACCTACACCGCCAATCCATACAGCCGAGCAACTGGCGTGGCCAACCCCGTTTTCACGGGAACGACGTCGGCCAATGGCCTGGTCAACGGCGATACGATGGCAACTACCACGACTGGTACGGCAGTCTTCACGACAACCGCGACGACAACCAGTGCTGCAGGTAGTTATCCGATCAATGGCTCGGGCCTGAGCGGCAGCAGCGGCAACTATAGCTATGCCTTTACACAAGCACCCGGGAACGCCACCGCGCTGACCATCACTGGCACGGGTACGCCGCCACCGCATGATGACGACGATGATCACGACGACGACCATTGTGACGGCGATCATGGCGGGCACGGGCACGGGCACGGGGATCACGGCGGGCGCGGCCATGACAAACAGAAAAAACGGAATAAACGGCGACACTGACCGCAAACCAGCGCCACGACGATAGGAACAACTGCCTGCGATAACGCTTGGTTGCTGTCTAGCAACCTATCGGTTGCTGGCATTTCAAGACGCTGCCCGCTGCTTGTCCAGAGTCCATGTCAACACTTCCCTGCTTGAAGATCGCAAGCGAGCGAGTTAGCGTCGCTGACTTGCAGTTGGAAGCTTTCGAAGTCCTCTTTGGACGCTAAACCTGGTGACCGGAAATGACAGCGCAAGCCACGGACAAAAACTGGGGGGCGACTACCAAGGGCAACACGGTCTTCATCGTCGATGACGATGCCGAGATTAGTCAGTCGCTGGAATCGCTGCTTCGTTCGTTGGGCTATCAGGTCGAGGCGTTCACAAGTTCGCAAAGCTTCCTCGATCGTGTCGAAGAAGGCGTTTCCGGATGCGTGTTACTGGACGTTCGGATTCCTGGGATCAGTGGCTTGGAAATACAACGGCGTCTGGCCCAGGCACAACAAACCATTCCAATTGTCTTCCTTACGGGTCACGGCGATATCCAGATGGCCGTGTCCGCGATGAAGGCAGGTGCCGTCGAATTTTTGCCAAAGCCATTTCGCGAACAGCAGCTAATTGACGCGGTGTCGGAAGCCATGGAACAGTCTGTGCGCGCCGAGGAAGATGGCCGCATCCGCAGCACCTATCAAGAAAACATGACCGCCTTGTCTCCAAAGGAGCGCGAAATTCTGGACGACCTGTCGTCCGGACTCCATATCAAGGAGGTTGCGTGCAAACGTGCCTTGAGCACATCCACCGTCCGAGTTCATCGGAGAAATATAAATTTCAAAATTAAATCGACGAGCTTGAGCAATTTATTGATTTTGCACAACAAGTATGGTCGAAATACCTGATGTTTCTGGATCGATTTCTGCTCATGTCCCAACCGGAATGGGGCGAACTTTTTTCGAACCGGAAGTTTAATATTGCGGCCTATATCTGCATCTTCATTGGATTCGTACTTTGCATTATCAATGACGGTCCAGATTTAGCAACAGGCGAACTTAGCCTAAAATCCGTCTATGCAATAATAATTCTTTCTGTCCTCACAAATTTGGCAATCGGCATATATCGCAAGAGATTTTATGCCATACCTATTGCAGTGCTTTGCTTCGACTTAGTGTTTATATTAACAATATTGTATCACACATTTATTTTAAACAAATCCATAAACGCCATTACAGTTTGTTATTCTGTGATGTATTTTATTATAAATGCAATAATTTTCAATCTTAAATCAGTACTTATACTAAATTTTGGAGTTTTTGTTGCGGTCGCATTGTGCGCCGCGCGGACCGTCTCCGCCGAGGATGCAGCATCAAGTGCATCGCCATCGTTGATACTCAATGCGCTCATCCTGAGCGCTGCCGGCTTCCTGCTGCAGCATCTGGTCCTGTCTGTGCGGGCGATGCTCATCGAAAAGCTTGGCGCGGTCACGTTGCAGATGGCCGCCCTAAAGGCTGAAATGGAGATTGAAAAAGCCAAGAAGGAAGCGCGCGAGAAGACGATTCAGCTCAATCGCATATCAATTGTCGAAGCTCTCGGTGCTAGCATCGCCCACGAAGTCAACCAACCAATCGCAGCCGCTTTGACCTATTGCCAAGCGGTCCGGAACTGGTCCGTTGTCGAGTACCAAAACGCGCCGGAAACGCTTTGTGCGCTCGTCGGCGTGGAAAGCAACGTCGCCCGTGCCGCACGACTGATCGAAAACATTCGGCTCCTCACGACTCAAAAAGACCGCAAATATGCCATGGCCGACATCCGTGAGGTGGTCAGTGATCAGGTCGATCTGATTCAAAGTGAATTTGAACGTCGCCACATCAGGCTTCGGCTCCAACCATCGACGGGGGAGACCACTGCCCTGGTCTGCGCGTCAGAAATTGCACTTGCGACCATCAACTTGCTACGCAATGCAATGGAGGCATTTGACGCATCTGTGCAGGACGCGCTCGTATCGGTGCACTGTCGCCGCTCGGGCACTGATTGGATTGAAATCCATGTCGTCGACAATGGCCAAGGCCTCTCTCCGGAGGAGGTCCAGACCGCTTTCGGCGCGTTCCAGACCAGCAAGGAAACTGGTGTCGGGATCGGTCTTTCAATCTGCCAGGAGGTGGCCGAGCATCACTCTGGCTCGATGTCCTTAACCGCAAATTCCAACGGCGGCGTGACCGCAACGCTTAGGATAGCCATCGACCCAGCCAAAGCCTAAGCGTTTCGTTTAGGCATTTGCTGATTTGCTTAGGCAATCTGGAGTTTTGGGAATTGCTGGCGCTCTGAGCCAAGAGTAACATTTCGTTTGCTTTGACCGGTAGGAATACGGCTGTGGAACCTGGCGTGCATCGTCGATCGAACCTGGCTCTGGCCGTCATTCACGATTTGAAGCACGAATGCGCCGCTGAAACGGTCCTTAGTGACCCGAAGGAAAAATTGCTGGCCGACCTGAGCCAGATGCTCGAGGATTTGGACGCTTTGGGTCTTTCCCTCGCGGCAGTCCACGTCGATGCAGCGATTTGTGCCCTCAAGTAAGGTCTGCATTGCCTGATCGCGTTGGGCTTTGAGAATGACAGGGCATTTGAGGGTACTACCGCGCTTTAGCGGTGCCATCGCCGGTTGGCCGCCATCCTGAAGTCTAGAGATCTCCGATTTGACCCGATCAGCCGCGGTGCTCAGAGCGGGGTAGGATCCACATAGCGTTGCGTTGGATCTCGACGAGCAGACCAGCCCTCCCTGAGTTGTCCTCCTTGATTGTTAATGCGATTGCGCCTTCCCCCGCCATGGTTGGCCGCGGGTCGAAAGCGACCAAACCGAAGCCCAGACATTTCGGTTTCGTTGTTTTCGGGCCCGGTGGGTGGAACCTCAAAGCGCTGTACGGCTTGACCGTGCCAAATTGACGCTGTCAGCGCTGCGATCAGGAGCTCTGCGTCAGTGGAAGGTTAGAAAAGTCCTTCATCGTGAGCCTACATGGCCGGATGCGCGATGAACTGCAGGATTTCAACACGGTCATACCTCATTAGAAATTGGTCGAGACGACCCCCGCCGCGCTTGCCAACCAACCGGTCTGGGATCAGCCCCAGGTACATTGCCATCCCATCAAACAACCATCATGAAGGTGCGAGACTCTGCCTCTGACCGTTTACAATCAGGGGAGCACATCAGCGAATGAGGACGAAATGAACAAGCGCAGCCTATTTCAAGCAATGTTGGCTGCCGCCTGTTTCGCGCAGCCAAGTGCAACCGTGTCGGCCTCGATCATGATGAGTGAGACAGAAGAGCAAGCACCTGCTTTGCCGCCGATCCTGACGGCGCGCGAGCGGGCGGAAACCGAGAATCGCATCCTGGCGGCGCGTCTCGATACGGTCATCCCTGCAATCATGCGCGCGGAAGGGATCGATCTGTGGCTGCTCGTGGCGCGCGAGTATTTTGAAGAGCCGGTGGTTGCCTCGATGCTTGACGCCGAGAATATGCACGCAAGGCGCCGGACAATCCTGATTTTCCACGACCCGGGCGGCGACAGGCCGATCGAGCGGCTCACGGTCAGCCGATATGGCCTCGGCGGCCTATTCGCTCCCGCTTGGGACCCGGCAAAGCAGCCAGATCAATGGCAAGCGGTTGCCAAACTGATTGCCGCGCGCAACCCGTCCAGAATTGCGGTCAATACATCCAATCTTTACCCGTTCGCTGACGGTATGACGGTCAGCCAGAATGGCGGGTTCCTGGCTGCCTTGCCGCAGAAGCTTCACCAGCGGATTGTCAGCGGTGAAGGGCTAGCGATCCGCTGGCTGGAAACCCGCACTCCGGCCGAAATGGAACTGTACCCTTCCATCGTACGGACCGCTCACGCCGTGATCGGAGAGGCCTTTTCTGCAGCAGTCATCAAGCCGGGCGTGACGACAGCCGAGCAAGTGCAATGGTGGTACCGCGACCGACTGCTTCAGCTTGGTCTCCATGCCTGGTTCCATCCTTCGGTGGGAATCCAGCGCCGAGGCGTAAAGGGAATGCTTGAAGGGGCCGAAGTCATCCGGCCCGGAGATCTGGTTTGGACCGATTTTGGGATCACGTACCTGCGGCTGAACACCGACACGCAGCACCTCGCATATGTTCTAAGGCCGGGTGAGCGCGATGCGCCGATGGGGCTGCGGCAGGGGCTGGCAAACAGCAACCGGGTCCAGGATATCCTCACGCGGCAATTCGCCGTCGGTCGCAGCGGCAACGAGGTATTGGCCTTGGCACGGGCAGAAGCTCAGTCATTCGGTCTCGATCCGGCAATTTATTCGCATCCGATCGGTCTGCATGGTCATGGTGCGGGGCCTTCGATTGGCTTCTGGGATAACCAGAACGCGGACCCGCGCGGCAACAGGCTGATCGGTCCAGATACCGCTTGGTCGATCGAACTGACATCATACTCCAATGTGCCCGAATGGGGTGGCCAGCGGGTCGATTTTCGAGCTGAAGAAAACGCATTCTTCGACGGCAAAAACGTGCGCTTCATTGATGGACGCCAGACCAAACTTTCGCTGATCCCGTCGGGAGTTTGAGCGATCTGCAATGCTCTAACCGAACCATCCGGACTGCCACAACTGCAGGATCAAGGAACTGTGGACCTCGTCCTAGCCAAGCGTTCAGTGTTTGAGACTGGTGAGACATGCAATGGTCGCTTCTCGGCGGCGAACATCGGCAGCTTGTTCTAGCGCCATCGCGGTGCCAAGATCTTTGCCGCAGGGATTGGCCGGAAACGTTGACATAGCAATTGTTCCGCGTGCCATCGAAGCATCTTGAAGGCGGCCCTCCGTCCACCGGCCTAGAAGCCCGACACTGGGACTTTTCTGCTACTCCCAAATTAGCCTTCGAGCGGCTGGGGCGAACAAAATCGGACGTCAGTCGGTCAGATTCCGAAAAGCGGCGATGTTGACCATTCTGGGGTGGTCTGCCCTAACAAACTGACGACCTACAAGCCGCCCGCCAATCACCCAACCTTCCTGCCTAGCTATGGGTGGCTCCCTAGATCGGTCCTACCTAGTCGAACGAGGTTGCTTGGGCCCAATTGCCCGGTATTCAATCGGCCCATGAACTCACTCTCGGTCAAGCATTGGCAATTGTGGGCATCCTCGGCCCTTCTTGCCGGTTTGGTCGTTGCGCTCGGTAGCCTGATTGTTGCCTTCACTATCAGCCTGCGCCTCGCAGATCGCCAGTATCGGCTGGAGATGCTGTCCGAGCGGCAGGCGATGGCGGTAGGCGTTCTCGCGGAGTTGACCCAGGCGCATGTCAGGCGCCAATCGCTGGACGATGCCTTGGCAAACTACCGGGCATTGATCAAAGAAGAGACAGCGCTCCTCCCTAAGCAACTCTTGCTTGTACAACAGCAGAGCCGAGAAGTTGCTCAGGCAGAGCAGTTGGACAAGCTGTCGCATTTAGCGGCGGACGCCCCTGCCCTTCGCGCGTTGACCGCGCAAATAGCGCGCCAGGAGGCAGACGAAGTTGCTGCCTCTCGCCGTGAGCTGGAGCGGTTGCGTACTCGAACCTTAACACTCGCGGTCGCCCTGGCAGCAACGGCATTTCTTTGCGCCCTGAGCGCTGCCTGGCTGTTGGCGCGCCGGAACCGTTCGCTTGAATCGATGGTTCAGGCCCGCACCGTCCAGTTAGAAGAGGTGGACCGGTCGCGCCGCCTGTTTTTCGCGAAAGCCAGCCACGAATTGCGCACACCTGTCACAGCGATGCAGGGTGAGGCTGAAGTTGCACTGTTGGCCCCAAAGGCTTCCGCGCAAGACCTGCGCCAATCGATGTCGCATATACGCGCTAACGCTGCCTATCTTGGCCACCGCATCGACGAACTGCTGGGCCTTGCCAGTGCAGACGATGGCAGGCTGCAGCTTGAGCGCAAGGCCCTCGAGCTTGGGCAGATCGTCAGCGAAGCGGTCGCCGAGGCAGAGGCCTTCGCGCACTCGGTTGAAGTCGTCATTGTGCGGAGCGGTCCGGATGGGTCGATCCGCCTGCTTGGTGATGCTCGGTGGCTTCGTCAGGCGCTGCTTACGGTCATCGACAATGGCCTCAAGTTCTCGGCGATGGGCGGCGAACTCGTCATTGGACTTGCGATCGGGGGCGAAGAAGCCGTGATCACGGTATCCGACTATGGTCCCGGCATCGTGCCCGATGATCTCCCGCGCATCTTCGATGCCTATTACCAATCCGAACCGGGTCGCCAACGCGGCGGCAACGGGCTTGGCCTGGCGCTGGCACGCTGGGTTA
The DNA here is from genome assembly GCF_002198665.1 of Novosphingobium sp. B 225. Classification (GTDB taxonomy): domain Bacteria; phylum Pseudomonadota; class Alphaproteobacteria; order Sphingomonadales; family Sphingomonadaceae; genus Novosphingobium. Next base: position 23,049 of record NZ_MWLM01000003.1, read on the forward strand.
TCGAACAGCACGGTGGCACAATTTCCGCCGCCAACCGCCGCGAAGGGGGCTGCTGTATTACCATCACGCTACCGCAGGGCGCAGCAGCATGACCGTGCTGCTAGTAGAAGATGATGTCGGGATCGGGCGGTTCGTCAGCCAGGGCCTCGCGGCACGCGGCCTCAGCGTGCGCTGGGAGCGCAGCGGGCGCGAAGTCACGGGACTGGTTGCTGCTGGTGCCATCAACCTTGTGATTCTCGACCTGGGGCTGCCCGACGCCGATGGCCTCGACCTCTGCGCGGCAATCAGAGCAATGGAAATTGGCGTCCCGGTGTTGATGCTGACCGCGCGCGGCTCGCTCGACGATCGACTCGACGGATTCGCAGCCGGAGCTGATGACTACCTCGCCAAGCCTTTCGCGTTCGAGGAGCTGGCGGCGCGGGTCGATGTGCTGTTGCGCCGGGACCGGGACCGCAAGCCCGACCCGGTGCGGTTCGCTGCGCTACGGCTCGACCCCGCAACGCAGGACGCCACCTGGGATGGGCAAGTCATCGATCTCGACCCGCGCGGCTTTGCGCTCCTGTTGGCGCTTGCAAGAGCCGGGGGCGAAGTTGTGCAACGCCTAACCCTGATCGAGAACATTTGGGGCGGCGATACCGACATTACCGACAATGCGCTCGATGTCTGCGCTAGCGCGCTGCGCCGCCGCCTTGGAACCAGCGCTCCACGGCTCCGGGTGCTTGCGCTGCGCGGGCAAGGCTTTGCTCTTGGCTTGAGGCAAGCGGCGGATTTGCCTCCAACCTGAGGCTGTTCTCAGGATCATCGGCCACGAGCCTGCTACGGAACCCTCCCGACATTTGTTCAAGAGGGACATTTTCGTGACTGCATTGCGCGTATTTCTGCTGGGTTCCGCCGCCTTGACCGTACTGCCTGGTGCGGCCTGGGCCGGGGATGCCGATCAGCGCGAGATCGTGGTCATTGCAAGCCCGCTTGGCGACGAAGGGAACAAGGCCGCTGACAGCAAGGCGCTTGAGGCCTCGGGCGCAGTGAGCGTCGCGGATCAACTTGCCCGCACCACGCCAGGGGTTAGTATCAACGAAATGCAGGGCAATCCGCTGCAGCCGGACATCAACTATCGCGGCTTCACCGCCTCGCCGCTGCTCGGAACGCCGCAGGGGCTGTCTGTCTATCTAGATGGGGTGCGGATCAACCAGCCCTTCGGCGAAGTGGTCAACTGGGACCTGATTCCGACTTCGGCCATAGCCCGCATCGACCTCGTATCTGGCACCGCGCCCCAGTTTGGGCGCAATTCACTCGGCGGGGCGCTAGCGGTGCGAACCAAAGACGGCAAGAGCGATCCAGGCATAGGGCTTGAAACCAGCTACGGCTCGTTCAATCGTCTCACCGCCAATGCCCAGTGGGGTGGCCATGCCGACAATGGCCTCGACTGGTTCGTGACCGCCGACCACTTTCGCGAGGACGGTTGGCGCGACTTCTCGCCATCGCGTGCAACGCGTGCCTTCGGCAAGCTGGGCTGGAGCGATGCGCAAAGCCAGGTGTCGCTGTCGGGCATGTTCGCCGACACCGACCTGAACGGCAACGGCCTTCAGGAGATGCGCCTGCTCGCTGCCGACCGGTCGAGCATTTACACCGCGCCCGACAATACCCGCAGCCGAGCCTGGCTGATCAATCTCAAAGGCAGCCATGCTTTGTCAGACAAGGTCAGCTTCACCGGCAACGTCTTTTGGCGGCGCGCCCGCGCGGCGACTTACAATGGCGATGTCAACGACGATTCCTTGGGCCAGAGCCTCTATCAGCCCAACCTCGCTGAGCGGAACGCGCTGACCGGCGCTGGTTACACAGGGTTTGCGTTGTCGGGCGAGAGCCAGTCCAATACGCCATTTCCCAAATGGCGTTGCATCGCCAATGCCTTGCTCAACGAAGAACCTAACGAGAAGTGCAACGGCCTTGCCAACCGCTCGCTCACGACCCAGAGCGAATGGGGTTTTGGCGGCGAACTGGTGGTGCGCGAACCCCTGGCAGGGATCGAGCAGAGCCTGACGCTGGGCATTTCTTACGTGAACGCCCATGCCGACTTTAGGCAGAGCACGCAGTTCGGCTACTTGCAGCCTGATCGGACCGTTTTCGCGGTCGGTGGGCCTGGCGCTTTTGCCGATGGCACCCAGAATTCCGAAGGCGCGTTCGATGCGCGGGTCGATTTGCACAGCCGCACCGCAAGCCTTGGCATCTACGCGCTCGAAAGTGCGCAGCTTGCGCAGACCCTGCGGCTGGATCTCGGCGGGCGCTATGATCGCACCTCGATCCACAATCGCGACCGGATAACACCCGGTGGCGGCACAGGGTCGCTCGATAGCGACCCGGTCTACGATCACTTCAACCCTTCGGCGGCGCTGACCTGGCAGCCTGCCAAGGGGGCTGATCTGACGCTGTCCTGGTCGCAGGCCTCGCGCGCGCCTTCGGCTATCGAACTGGGCTGTTCGGACCCTGCCAGTCCTTGCCGCTTGCCCAACGCACTCGCGGGCGATCCGCCGCTCACGTTAGTCGTTGCACGGACGTTTGAGGCACGCTTTGCGCTGCGCGGAGAGATCTGGTCGCTTGGCGCAAGTGCGTTCCGTACAGATACCAGCGATGATATTCTGTTCGTCACCGACGATCCCTCGGGATTCGGGTATTTCCGCAACTTCGGCAAGACTCGGCGGCAAGGCTTCGAGGTCGAAGGATCGGCCAAGTTCGGCACTCTTTCACTCACCGCAAGTTACACCTTCCTCGATGCGACCTATCGCTCGCCGGAAGTGGTAGGCGGCTCTGCCAACTCAGCCAATTCTGCCGTCGCGCCGGGCTTTGACGGCAGTATTGCCATTGCGCCGGGTGATCGCATCCCGCTGATCCCGCGCCACCTGTTCAAGGTTGCGGCTGAGTGGAGCCCCATCCCGCAAGTCAGGTTTGGTTTCGACATGACCGCAGCATCCGGCGTCTATGCGCGAGGCAACGAGAACAACCTGCACCAGGCAGACGGGGTCTATTTCCTCGGTGCCGGCAAGACCGATGGCTATGCGCTGTTCAACCTTGGGGTCGCGGTCAGGCCCGCGAGCGCGGTCACTCTGTTCGCCAGCGTGCGGAACTTGTTCGACAAAAATTACAGCACCGCAGCTCAGCTGGGGCCGACCGCATTTGATGCCAAAGGCAACTTTGTCGCACGCCCTTTCGCGGCCCCGGTTATCGATGGTGAGCGGCCCTTGCTGTCTTCGACATTCCAAGCGCCGGGAGCGCCACGTTCAGTCCAGGTTGGGGCGCGGTTGCGGTTTTGACCATTTACAATGCGTACCTGAGGCTGACCCGCACTTGCCTCGGCTCGACCGGGTGGGTGTGCCGATCCTCGACGCCCTCGACCGGTTCGCCCGGCAGCCGCGACGCGTACCAATAGGTAATGTCGGGGTCCTTGGCATCAAACAGGTTAAGCACGTCGACGCCAAACCTTACCCTCACCATTTCCCAGTAGCCGCCGAGATTGACCAAGGTGGTGGCCTGCGAGCGCTGAGACTCATCCTCGAGCAGCGGTGCACTGGCGAAGTGGCGAATGCGGGTGGTCGCGGTCAGCTGCGGAGCGAGCCGAGCGAGCGAGCGCCGCGCTTGGGGTGTCGCGATATTCCAATGCCAGTCCGCTGCGGCTGGGTATCCTGCCCCCCGCAAGTGATCGATCGCACGACCATTCCGAACCCGATCATAACAACAGACGTGATGCACCACGCATCAGCCAGGGAGAGACAGGCCTTATGACCACGGATCAGCAGCACCGGCCGGGTCGCACGCGCCGGCGCCTGTTAACCGGGGTGGCCGCCGCGGGTCTCCTGCTGATCGCGGGGCAGGCCTGGGCGAAAGAGGCCCCGGCCCTGCCGGCCGCGGCAGGTCCGGACTATGCCTTCGATGAGGGCAGTTCGGCACTGTTGGGCAGCAGCAAGCGCGTTGTCATCAGCGACTTTGTGGTGGTGTTTCAACTTGATAGCATGGTCCGCAATGACAATGGCACCAAGGTCGGCAATCTGACATTGTTTGGCGGCAACACCAAAGACGTTGCCGCCAAGATGGCTTGGCAAGCGCCGGATACGACCTTGATGCAGGACATTGCCGATGCCGGGCTGGCCAGTCTCAAGGCCGATTTCAAGGCCAAAGGGCTTGAGGTGCTGGACGAATCCACCCTGTCTACGCAGCCCGCCTATGCCAGCATTCTGGCCGCGGCCGGCCTCAAGAACCTGGAAGACTACAACATCGTCAATATTTCCGAGGCCGCATACAACAAGAATTCGATTGGTGACGACGTTTACGCTGCGGCCAGAGTGGTCAGTGCGCGCGGCCTGACCCCCTATTCCCATTCGCTGTTCGAAGGGGGCCGATGCTGCAACGTGATCAAGGGCTTTCCATCCAGCAAGATTTATTATGTTCCTGGGTTTGAGATCGATCTGGCCAAGGCGCTGGACGCAGTCGTGGTCAAGGCCTGGCTCTATGTCGATTTCGCCAAGGTTTCGGCAGGAGTCAATCAGGAAGGCTGGGCCGGCGGCGTCGGAGGCGCGGTCGTCAATTACAGCGCCAGTGCGGATTCAACCGTGCGGATCGTCGCGCAAAAGACCAGACTGTCGTTCCGCCTGCCGACCAGCGTCAACAAGACCCGGAATGTCCCGAAATCGTGGGCAGCCAAGGATGGCGATCTGGTGGTGGCGCTGAAAAAGCCGATGCTGATTGGCGACCAGTACTATACCGTGACGAACGCTGGTGAGACTGGCGGCCAGAAACTCCGTGCCTCGCTGGGCGGCACCCAGCACCTCAATTTCGGCGCGACCTTGCGCGATACTGTCGCTTACAAGGCCGATCTGACGAAAGGCATGGACAAAGTGCTGGGCGAGGCTGTGGCCACCGCGTTGGGGCGCTGAACCGACTGCCCTCCTAGAAGCCTACCAATTGAAGTGATGGTGTGGACGGCGCTCTGTTGCGGGTTTGATTCGGAGTGATCCGATCTCCACGGTATGTTCGACAAAGGACCACCATAGGAGGGCCATCCACATGAGTAAGTTAGTCGCCGATTTGTCGGCTGGCACCTGTGTTGGCCTTGATCTGGCCAAGCACGTCTTTCAGCTTCGTTGCGCCGATGCGAGCGGCACTGTTGTTGTCGCCAAAGCGCTGCGCCGCCCCGAGTTGCTGGCGTTCTCCGCTTTCTTGCCACCCTGCATCGTCGGCATGGAATCATGCGGCAGCGCCCACCACTGGGGCCGCGAGCTGATGGCGCTGGGGGACGATGTGAAGGTGATGCCGCCGGCCTATGTTAAGCCGTTCGTCAAGCGTCAGAAGAACGACAAGAACAATGTCGCCGCGATCCACGAGACGCTTGGCCGCCCGAGGCTGCGCTTCGTCAGGGTGCGTTCGATCGCCAACAAGGCCTTGCTGATGCTAGACAATGCCCGCGAGATGCTGGTCGTGCGGCGCACCCAGTTGCTCAGCGGCTTGCGCTGGCATCTCGCTGAAATCGGTGTGATCGCCCCCTAAAGCACCTGCAACATGTGTAGTCTGAGCTCGGCTACGGTTCTAGATTGGAGCGCAAAGCGCCAATGACACAAAGTCGGCTCCTACTGCTTATCAGCCAGGCACATAACTTTCAGCAGTGCGTCAAACTGCAATCTCACGACATGAATCGAAGGCGGGTATCGAGAGGGTAATCTATCAAGTGCAGTGGCGGCTTTGTTGGCGATAGCAGACGTGCGATCGCTCGCGAGGGTATACTCAAGTTTGCCATTCGTTCACGTGGTTGAATAGGCAATTGTGTTGTGATTGGCGAGCCGCGTCGCCTTCCGCAGGTCTTTGGCATGCAATCAGCTTGCTCTGGCTAGAGAGCCCGGAGCAAATTAGCGAGGAACGGTGACGCGTTAGGAAGGACATCGGAGTGTGCGATGCTTGGTCAACTGTCCGCTGGCTGCATTCAACCAAGATCAAATGGACCCGCGTCTATGTTTATCTGTTTGAATCAACCGACAATGCGACCTTGCCGATCAAATCTTCCAACAACGTTCGCTCGGATGAAGAGAGGCTAGCCGTGATTTGCCGGAAGTATAAAACCCTCTCGTCGCGCGTGCTCCGAAACAGCGCAATACCCGGCTCGGTCAGTCGAAGGATCAGGCGTTTGCGGTTGCGGTCGTCGGGCTGGCGTACGATCAGCCCGTCATCGCCAAGCTTGGCTATCGCGCGACTTACTTCGGCCCGGTCGACTTCGAATGCGGCGCAAATATCGGCGGCAGTAGTTTGGCCAGTAGTTCCGACGAACGCTAGCACTCTCCATTCCGCCAGGCTCAGACCCGATTGCGCTTGCAACTGCCTGGCGGATTCGCGGTCAATCATCTTAGCCAGCAATTGCAGCCGGTGTGGCAGGTGATCGTCACCAAACAGGGTCCAGGTTGGCGGCAGTGCCATGATGGGATCGCGCTTAGTGCGGCCGCCTGACAAGGTCAATTTCAAGTTGACAAATCAACAATGGTAGCGCTGATCTCCGGTTATGACCGCAGCGCATCCTTTTACCCCGCAGCTTGAGTTCGCCTTCACGATCTCGATCAACCTCAGCAAGCCTTACTGGGTAACACCACCGGCACGCGGTGACATGAGGGCCGCGATCTATGCCGCCGAAGGCTCGATCGAAGGACCGCTGCTCAATGGCCGGGTGATACCCATGTCGGGCGGAGACTTTCCGCTGAGTCGGCCCAACGGGGTAATCGACTTCGACGCGCGCTATGTGCTCGAGGCCGATGACGGAGCGATCATCTATCTCGAGAACCGCGGCTATCGCTGGGCCAGGAGCGATGAAATCGCCGAGTTGATGCGGCAGAACCAGCCGGTATCGCATGACAGCTACTATATGCGCGTGACCCCGCGCTTCGACGCGCCCGAAGGCCCCCATGCCTGGATGGCCCGGCATGTCTTCATCGGGGTGGCAGAGAAGATTCCGGGAGCGAACCGGATCCACTATTTCGTGGTGCGCTAGGTGGACACGGATCTGCCCCTGACGCGGCCCGGGGTCGATCCCTACAGCGCCAGCCACAAGCCTACGTTGCCGCCGCCCCACTACGATCTGCGCCGTGAGCGCGGACTGGTGATCGAGCGCAATTGCGTGATTCCACTTCGCGATGGCACCGAAATCTTTGCCGATCTCTATCGCCCCGAAGGGGCGAGCGCCGCACCGCTGCTGCTAGCATGGGGGCCCTATGGTAAGCATGCGCTGACCAACCAGGTGTTCTGGCCGCGTTCGGGAGTTGATCCTGCCTGGTTGTCCGACCTGACCGCCTTTGAAGCACCCGATCCGGTTTTCTGGGCGCAGCACGGCGTCGGCGTCGCGGTAGTAGATCCGCGCGGTGCCTGGCTGTCAGGCGGAGACTTTCACCACAACGGCCGACAGGAGGCAGAAGACTGCGCCGACGCGATCGAATGGCTGGCGGGGCGGCCGTGGTGCAATGGCCGGATCGGGATGACCGGTGTGTCCTATCTCGCCTGCATCCAGTACCTCGTCGCGCCGCTGCGCCCGCCAGCGCTGGCCGCGCTTAATCCATGGGAGGGCTTTTCAGACTGGTACCGGGAATTTGCCTATCACGGAGGCATCCTCGAAACCAATTTCCTCCCTCGTGCCTCTGACAATATTCGCTTTTCGCTGAATCGCACCGAAGACACCTGGGCCAATGCGCTGGCGCATCCTCTGATGGACGGGTTCTGGCGCTCGAAGGAACTTGATCTCGAAGGGATCGTCCAGCCGGCCTATGTGGTGGCGAGCTGGTCCGACCAAGGGCTGCACCTGCGCGGCACGATCGAGGCCTGGCGGAGGATGGCAAGCAAGGACAAGTGGCTGGAGGTGCACGGCCAGAAGAAATGGGCGCACTATTACCGCCCCGAAAGCCGCGAACGCCAGCGTGCTTTCTTCGAGCACTACCTGTTCGATCGGCCCACTGCCCTCGCCGCCTGGCCGCCGGTGCGGATCGAAGTGCGAGAGCAGCATGGCGCCGCACAGGAACGTGCCGAGACGGCGTTTCCGCTCGAATCGGCCACACTGACCTCATTTCACTTGACCACTGACGGTCAGCTTGCGCGGGCTGCCCCGACCGAAGGCGTGGTGCGCTATGACGCCTGCACCGGCCAGGCCACCTTCGACTATCGCTTCGACCAGGATACAGAGATCACCGGCCATGCCAGCCTGCGGCTGTGGGTTGAGGCCGAGGGCGCCAGCGACATGGACCTGTTCGTGGCCTTGCAGAAACTGGACAACGCCGGGCAACCGGTCGGGTTCACCTTCTATGCCTTCTTCGAGAACGGTCCGGTCGCCCTCGGCTGGCTCCGAGCGAGTCACCGCGCGCTCGATCAGGAACGGTCGCGGCCTGATCGGCCCTGGCATAGCCACGATGTCGAACAGGTGCTCCAACCGGGCGAGCGGGTCCCGGTCGAGATCGAGATCTGGCCCTCTTCAACCCTGTTCCGCGCCGGAGAAAGCCTGCGATTGGTGGTCGCTGGCCACGACATCTACCCGAAGGAAGAAGGGGCAATGCTACCCTTCGCGCTACACGAGCAGACCCGAAACGCCGGTACCCACGTGTTGCACATGGGCGGCGAGCAGGATTCGCTGCTACGCCTGCCAATCGTCGCCAGGGAGTGACTGTGATGTTGGATCTGACTGCTGCCGATTGCCGGCTTGAACACGTTTTCGACATCGAGGTTTTGTTCGGGGCGGATCGAATGATCTTCGGTCCTTTGCCCGGCGGCCACAGCCAGGGTTACACCCCGGCGACCGGCGGCACGATCAGCGGGCCGCGGCTCAATGGCACCGTCATGCCGCAAACCGGGGCAGACTATGCCCGAGTACGCCCGGATGGGACCATTGAACTGGAGGCCCACTATCTGCTCCAGGCAGACGACGGCACCCCGATTTACATCCACAACCGCGGTTACCTCGTCCGGCCGGAGGCTGGCGCGGCCCAGCCGGCCTATTTCAAACTTACACCCTACTTTCGCGTGCCGGAAGGGCCGCATGACTGGCTGTCGCGCACGGTCATCGTCGGCGGGGGGGAACGGCGAAGCGATCCCGACCGCACGCTGTTCCGCTATTACGCGCTGGTCTGATCCGCGCGCGCTTTCAGTCCGCGCGAAGCACGGAGGAAGCATAGCGCAGCAAGGAACAGCACCCCGACTGCGGCTGACATGGCGACTTGCAGGCCGCCGGCAGAAGCAGACCGGCAGGCTTCGATCACGTCGGCACCGGCACCCGGTGCTGGCAGCCCTTTGGGGCAATCGAGGTGAAAATTGCCGGCATAGGCCCGCGCCGCGAAGTGATCGCTGAGCCCGCCTACGAAAACCGGGCCCAGACCGGAGCCGATCAGGGTGTAGAGCAGTGTGAACAATGCGATCCCGGTGGCGCGCATCCTCGTGGGAAGCAGGTTCTGGATCAGGCCTGAGGTCGGGCCATAGAACACCAGAAGCATCGCCCCGGCCGCCAGCAGCACGCCCGTCGCCACTGGCAGAGCCGGCGCGGAAAAGGCGATCCAGTAGAGCGGCGGCGCCAGCGACAGGCCAATCGCTGCGCCCCAGGCCGGCCAGCGCGGATCGCGGGCGCTCAGCCGGTCGGTGCCGAAGCTGCCGGCCAGCAGGCCGATGCTGAGCGCAATGCCTGAAATGGTCCCAAACAGCGCCGCCGCCTCACCAACCTTCAGGGAATAGGTCCGGGCCAGGAACACCGCGAGGAACTGCGAGATCGAGGTCATCCCAAACCCCGCAAGGCTGCCCCCGGCGATCACCCAGCACAGCGTCGGCGAGGCGCGCAGGGTGGCAAAGAATTCGGCGAGCGAAGGCGCCTGCTGCGTCTGCGCCGCCGCACCGTCCTGCTGCCCGCGCAACGGTTCTGCAACCAGCCAGTGGAGCAGAGCTGCCACGACAATCCCGGGTACGGCAAAGACGATGAACGACGTCCGCCACGAACTCGCGGCCGCGATCGCCCCGGCGATCGTTGCGCCCAGAAATGCACCGGCTGGGCTGCCAAGCTGGACCAGCGCGATCATCGAACTGCGCCGCCGCGGCGGGGTGACGTCGGCAACCAGCGAGGCTGCCGCCGGAGTGAACCCTGCCTCGCCGAACCCGACGGCGAGGCGCGCTGCGGCGAGTTGAACGAACCCGGTGGCGAGACCGGTTGCCGCGGTTGCCAGCGACCAGAACGCGGTTGCTGCCGCGATGAGGGACGTGCGCCGCACCCGCTCTGCCAGCATCCCCACCGGCAGCCCGGCCAGCCCATAGAACAGAGCAAACAGCAGTCCTTGCAGCAGACCAAGCTCAAGGTCGCTGAGCCTGAGATCGACCTTGATCGTCTGGGCCAGCACCGAAAACACCGCGCGGTCAGCAAAGTTGAGCAAGGATGCCAGGAACAGCACGGTCATCAGCCAGGCGGTGCGTGCGGTCCCGCCGTTGTCAGCAGAGGTGGCGTAACGGACGTTCATTGCATGTCTCCCTGCCGGATTACCCGGCTTTCGATTGTGGTGGCGCGGATGCTGCGGAACAGGCCGTCAGCCAGTTCGTAGAGCGCCATCGATTGCAGTTCGAACACATCCCCGGCGTTCAGCGTCGCGCCCCCCAGTTCGACCCCGTCGACCCGGGCGACGAACCGAGAGCAGAGCGCAGCAGCCAGCGCATGCTCGCCTTCCGCCACTCCGCGCAGTTCCATTGTCCGGTCGGCTTGCTCGCGAAAAGCGGTGTAAAAGGCCACGATTGCGTCGCGACCGCGCAGTTCGCGCCCGCCGCCATTGGTCAGCACCACGTCCGGTGCATAACAAGCGGCGTAACCGGCACTGTCACCGCGATTGAATTCGGCGATGTAGCGTCGCAACATGTCGGCGTGGCCGCCCATTGGTGTTCCTCTCCGTTCTACCGAGGTTACAATTGCAGCTTATGTTGATAGATCAACTGAAATCATGTGGGAGACTGCCTTGACCAATCCGCCGAACGGCGCGGCGCGCCGGCTGGCCTTCCTGCTCAAGCTGATCGGCGATGGTCCACCGCGGTTCGCGCTGGGCGATCTCGCGGCGCGGGCGGGGCTGCCGCAAAGCACGGTCCACCGCAATCTGCAGGCGCTGATCGAGTTCGGGTTGGTCGAGCGAAGCGGCAGCCAGTCCTACCGGATCGGACGGGAATTGCAGCGCATCGCCTCGCGGCTGCTGCAACGTTTCGATTTGGTGCGCGCAGCCCAGCCGCTGCTCGCCGAACTGGTCGGCAACTGGCATGAGACTGCCGTGCTGTGCACCTATAGCCCGATCGAGCGGCGCGTGGTGATTGCCGAATCAGTCTGCACCCCGCATCCCTTGCGTTTCGCGATCGAGAACGGGATGGAGATCGGCCTGGTCTGGGGTTCGCTCGGCCGGGCCGTGCTGGCTTTCCTGCCCCCCGGCGAGATCGAGTTGGTCCTGCGCGATCCCTCGGTCGGGCCGCTAACCGGGCGCCCCCGGATGCCGCGCGACGACCTGCTCGAGGAGCTTGATGCGATCCGCGAACAGGGTTTCTCGCGTTATTACGAACCGCAGATGGAGATCGCCGGGATCGCCGCACCGGTCTTTGGCCCCGAAGGCGAAGTGCTCGGCTGCGTCGGGGTGACCATGCCGTCGAGCCGTTATCGCAATCACCTTGAGGACGATTTGGTCGACGCCGTCTGCGCTGCTGGACGCCACCTTTCCGGGCTTGCCGCTGTCTCACCAGCGTAGAAATCGGGCTTCGGTCAATTTCCGCCATATGGAATTTTGATTTTCGCCACACGGAACCGGCTTGACAGTTGACAAGTCAACACGTCTCTTTCCGGTGGACCCGGGCTGTGCCGGACTCGGGCCAGATGGGGGAGTGAACGATGTCGAAATTCAGCCATACCCTGGCCGCCCAAACGTCCATGCTGGCCGTCGCCGGCGCGATGCTGGTGGCGACGCCCGCTTTTGCGCAAAATGCCGAAGAGTCTGACGCCAAGAGCGCGGAGAAGCAGGAAATCGTCGTGACCGCGCAGTTCCGCAGCCAGAAGCTGCAGGACGTACCGCTGGCGATCACCGCCGTGACCGGCGAAACGCTGGAGCGCCGCGGCCAGACCTCGCTCGCCGATGTCGGTAACAACGCCCCGAACGTCACCTTGCGCCAAAGCGCGGCAACTTTCGGCCCTTCGGTCGTCGCCTACATCCGCGGTGTCGGACAGCGTGATACCAATTTCGGGCTCGAACCGGGCGTCGGTCTCTATATCGACGACGTCTATTTGCCGACCATGCACGGCTCGCTGCTTAACCTGGTTGACCTTGATCGGGTGGAAATCCTGCGCGGGCCGCAAGGTACGTTGGCAGGTCAGAACTCGATCGGCGGCGCGATCAAGCTCTATTCGAAAAAGCCCAGCGCCAGCCCCGACGCCTACCTTTCGGCCACCTACGGCTCGTACAACCGGGTCGAGTTGCGCGGCGGGACCAATTTCACGCTGGTTCCTGACCAGTTGTTCGTGCGTCTGACCGGTGCCGGAGTGCGCAAAGACGGCTACGTAACCCGCTATGATTATCGCTGCACCCATCCCAGCAGCACCATCCCCGGCTCCGCCACTGGCAACGATTGCAAGCTCGGCACCGAAGGGGGCAAGGAATACGTCGCGGGCCGCATGGCGTTGCGCTGGATCCCCTCGTCGCGCGCCACGCTCGACATTGCGGTCGATGTCACCCGCGACAACAGCGAAGTTGCGCCTTCGACGCTGCTCTATGTCGGCCGGGCGGCCAACCCGGGATCGACGCTGACCGGCGTCGCCACGCCGACTGCGGCGGCCTATCTGCTGGCCGGCAACGTCTATGGCACCGCCACCGGATCGCCTTACATCAGCTATTCGCCCTATGGCGCCTATGCGCAGGACACTTTCAGCAACAGCCCCTTCACCAGCTATGAAAACTACATCGACATTGCCCCGCGCGACGGTTCGGCGCCATGGAGCGCTCCGCTCAAAAGCGCGCTCAACACCTGGGGCATTTCGGGCACACTGAATGTCGATCTGTCCGACGCGCTGAAGCTGACCTCGATCACGGCCTACCGCGAATTCGACGGCAACTATTCCTCGGGCGACGGTTCGCCGTTCACTCCGACGATGCAGGCCAACCGGGTCTACAACCACCAGTTCAGCCAGGAAGTCCGCCTTTCGGCCAAGCTGGGTGAAATGGCCAACCTGACGGTCGGCGGATACTATTTCCACAAGCGCAGCCGCTATGCCGCGCGCATCACGCTGACGACGCTGGCTTTCAACGAGGATGACACCATCCCCGCGACCAACAAGGCCGCCTTTGCCAACCTTGAAGTCAATCCGGCCGAGAATTTCACCATTCTTGGCGGGATCCGCTACACCGATCAGTCCAAGACCTTTACCTATGGGCGGTTCGGCGTGCCGGGCTCCTCGTCCGGCGGGGTGGTTCCGGCATCGCTCGCGCCGCTCAACGGCCTGGTCGGCAAGTTCTCGGGCGACCGCGTCGACTACCGCGTCGGTGCACAGTACCGCATTTCACCCGAGGCGATGTTCTATGGCCAGTTCTCCACCGGCTTCCGCGGCGGCGGCATCAATCCGCGTCCGTTCTTCCCGCAGCAGGCGCTGCCGCATAACCCGGAATCGCTCAAGGCGTACGAAATTGGCCTGAAGACCGATCTGCTGGACCGCACCCTGCGGTTCAACACTTCAGCCTTCATCAACAAGTACAACGACATTCTGGTGACCGTGGCGAGCTGCCCGCTGACCGGGGCTCCGGCCGCGCCGTGCTCGCTGCCGCTCAACGCCGGCGACGCGACGATCAAGGGGTTCGAGACCGAACTGTCGTGGCGTCCGGTGCCGGGGCTGTCGATCGACGGTTCGCTGGCCTACCTCAACTTCCACTACGATTCGATCAGCGCAGCCGCGGCCAATTCGGGGATCGGCACCGAAGACAAGGGCCAGTACATCTCGCCCTGGCAGTGGAGCATTTCGGCGCAGTATGACCTGCCGCTGGGGTCGCTCGGCACGCTGACCCCGCGCGTCGATGTCTCGCATATCGACAGTTTCAACCGCAACGCCAACAACGTCGATGCAGCTAGCGGCGGCAAGGACATCTTCGGCCAGGTGCCGGGTTACACCCTGGTCAATGCCCGCCTGACCTATGCGACGCCCGAACGCGAGTGGGAGCTGGCACTCGAAGTCCGCAACCTGACCGACAAGCTCTACTATACCGACCTGTTCGACAACCGCGGTTCGACCAACTCGATCCAGGGCACCCCGGCCGAGCCGCGGACCTGGGCGGTCACGATCAAGCGCCGGTTCTGACGGTCTACCCAGCGGTCCGGGCGATCTTCCCTGCCCGGACCGCACCCTGTTCGGTCGCAAAGGAACTGCCGATGGCCACTGCTGCCTCTACTCCCCATCCCGAAGTCGGCACGCCCATCGTCGCCGGGCTGCCCATGCCCGAGTTCCGCAGGATCGGGGTGGAACCGATCAGCGGTGCCTGCGGCTGCGAGATCAGCGGGGTCGATCTGCGCGAGCCGCTCGATCCGGAAACGCTGGCCGAGATCATGCTGGCCTTCCAGCAGTTCTTGGTCATCGTGTTCCGCGATCAGGACCTGACGCCCGAGCAGCACAAGGCCTTCTCGCGCTATTTCGGCGAACTGACCGAACTGCCGCAGGCCCCGACCTATGGCGGGCACAGCGACATGCAGGAAGTGCGGCGCGAGGCGTGGGAGCCGGTCAATGTCGTGCCCTCGTTCGAGCATTTCCACACGGACAGCCCGTTCCTACCGCAGCCGCCCAAATGCATCGTGATGCGGGCGATCGACTGCCCGCAGTGGGGCGGCGACACCGCGTTTTCGAACGCCTACCTGGTTTACGAGCACCTCTCGCCCGGTCTGAAGGCCGTGGTCGATGATCTGCAGATCATCTATTCGGGCCGCGACATCTGGGCCAAGAACGAGGCGCTGGCCCCGGAAAAGCGCCTGCGGCTGCGCGAAGGCCATTCGTTCACCGAGGAGCAGCTGCAAAGCATCCACCCGGCAGTACGCGTCCATCCCGAAACCGGACGCCGCGCGATCTTTGCCAATACGGCCTATTTCAAGGGCTTCGTCGGCTGGACCGAAGCGGAAAGCCGCGCCCTGCTCGATTACTTGCAGAGCCTTGCCCAGCAGCTGCACTATCATTGCCGGGTCAAGTGGCGGCAGAACACGCTGATCGTGTGGGACAACCGCTTTACGCTGCATCGCGGGGTTCACGATTTCAAGCACGAACGCCGCCACCTGATCCGCACCACGGTGATCGGCGAAAAGCCGCTCGGCGTGGCTGACTGGCACGACTGACGCGGGCAGATCACAGTGAAAGTCAGCGAGGCGATTGCCCGGATCCTCAAGCTTGAGGGGATCGACGTGATCTTCGGCTATCCCCGCAATGCGGTGCTGGAAACCGCTGCGGCCGAAGGGATCCGCACGATCATCATCCGGCAGGAACGCACCGGGCTGCACATGGCCGATGCCTATTCCCGCCTCAGCCGGGGAAAGCGGCTGGGTGTGTTCGCCATGCAGCACGGCCCGGGCACCGAAAATGCCTATGGGGCCGTGGCGCAGGCCTGGTCCGAAAGCGTGCCGGTGCTGGTCTTGCCGCAGGGCTACGCCCGCCACCTCGCCCACGTGCCGGGCAATTACAACGCTACCGTCTCGATGCGCGACATCACCAAGACCGCCGAACCGATCCTGCGCGCGCAGGATACCGCAGCTGTGCTGCGGCGGGCGTTCACGGCGCTGCGCAACGGCCGGTTCCGCCCGGCGCTCGTCGAAATGCCTTGGGACGTACTAGGTGAAGACCTTCCCGTAGAGCTCGACTATCGCCCGGTCGTCTCCACCCGCGTTGGCCCCGATCCTGATGCGATTGGCGCAGTCGCCGATCGGCTTGTCACTGCCCGGCGGCTGGTGATCCACGCCGGACAGGGCATTCACTGGGCCAACGCCTACGACGAACTTCGCGAACTCGCCGAATTACTCGCGGCGCCAGTTTCGACCAGCCTTGAAGGCAAGAGTGCCTTCAATGAGCGACACCCACTCTCGCTTGGTTCGGGCGGGGCGGCGATACCGGGGCAGCTGCGCCATTTCCTCGATAATGCCGATCTGATCCTGGCCGTCGGCTGCAGCCTGGCCGATACCGCCTTTGGCGTTGCCATGCCGCGCCACGTGCCGCTGATCCATTCAACGCTGGATCCCGCCGATTTCAACCGCGGTGCGCCGTGCGAAATGGCGCTGGCCGGGGACGCAAAGCTGACTCTGGCCGCCCTGATTGCTGCCTGCCGAGAACGGATTACCACCGCCCGCAACATGCAGCCGGTGATTGCCGAGATCGCGGCAGTAGAGGCCGAGTGGCTGCAGCAGTGGCTGCCGTTGCTCGAATCCAGTTCCACTCCGCTTAGCCCCTACCGAGTGCTGTGGGAACTTCAGCAGGCCGTCGACATTGACCGGACCATCATCACCCATGATGCCGGTTCTCCGCGCGATCAGCTGAGCCCGTTCTGGAAAAGCACCACCCCGCTTTCCTACATCGGCTGGGGCAAGACCACTCAGCTTGGCTATGGTCTCGGGCTGGCAATGGGCGCCAAGCTAGCCTGTCCAGACCGCCTGTGCATTAACGTGTGGGGCGATGCGGCGATTGGCTTTACGGGCATGGATTTCGAAACCGCCGCACGCGAACGCTTGCCGATCCTGTCGATCCTGCTCAACAATTCGGCCATGGCGATCGAGCTTGACCAGATGCCGGTTGCAACCGAACGGTTCCGCGCAACCGACATTTCCGGAAACTATGCCGATTTGGCTCGCGCGCTGGGCGGATATGGCGAACGTGTGACCAGACCGGACGAGATCCGCGCGGCCATCGCCCGCGGGATCGCCGCAACCGAGGCCGGGCAGCCTGCCCTGCTCGAATTCATCACCACCACCGAAACGCGGGCTTCGCGGCTTTGACTGACATTATGGGCGAAATTGTGCGCCGCGCTGTTTTGCCGGACGAAGCCGCAGCTTTGTTGTCGGATGAACCCGATGGCGCTGCTTCCAACGAATTGCACGCCGATTTGATCACTTGTTTTATCGCCGGTTCGCGCGCGATTCTGCTGCGCGGTCTCTATCCCGACAGAATTGGTGAAGCGGCATTTGAGCGCGCGCTGCTGGTACTTGGCAAATGGCTTGGGGTCCCCTCGATCCAGTCACCAAATGGGGAACTAATCGCACGCGTAGAGCACAACCCCGACGATGTGCAGGCGCGCGGTACCCATTCGCACGATGAATTGCAGGGCCACACGGACCTGCACGATATCCTCGCCCTCGCATGCGTGCGCCCGGCCGAGCGGGGCGGAGAGAGCTTTCTGGTCCCTGCCCACGAACTCCACGACTGCCTGCTCGCAAACCACGGCGAGGGCATGGCTACGCTGCGCGAGGGCTATTACTTCGGCACCAACCCGGTGCTCCAATCGGATCATCCGGTGAGCGAGGACAAGGTCCCTGTGTTGTTCGACGGTGAGCGCAAGCTGGTCTGCTGGAATGGCTATTTCATGCGCATGGCCGCGCAAAGCCGGGGCGAGCAACTGCCTGACGCCCTTGCACGGGGGCTCGATCACTTACGCGCGGCGGCTATGAACCTGAGCGAGCGCCGAACGTTCATGCTTCGGGAGGGCGACATCCTGTTCTGGCATAACTGGTCGTGGCTCCATGGCCGCACCGCCTTCCAGGACCAGAGCAACCAGCGACGAAGGCTGCTGCGCCTGTGGCTGCGAACCGACCTGATTGACCGCCCCCCGATCCTTGCGCAGCGCGGGGCGCGGATCGACGCCGATCATCGGCTGACGCAAAGCCTGGGATACCGCCTGCCATGACCGAGCCTTTCCCAACCCAGGACGACCAGCGCTGGCCGTGGCGCGCGAGCTGGCCGCTGGCTATCCTGACATTGATTTCGGTATTCAACTACCTCGACCGCTCGTTGCTCGGGCTTGCCCTGCCGCTGATCAAGCAGGAGTTCGGTTCGTCAGACACGGTGCTCGGGCTTGTTTCGGGCCTGGCCTTCGTGTTTCTCTACTCGCTAGTGGGCCTGCCGATTGCCTGGCTGGCTGACCGGGCGAACCGGCGCAATATCATCGCAGTCGGTCTGGCGTTCTGGAGCCTGATGACCGTCGCGACCGGTTATGTCAGCTCAATTCTGCAGCTTGCGGCGGCACGGCTGCTGCTCGGCGCGGGCGAGGCTGCGGCGCTGCCGCCAGCCAACTCGATCATTGCCGACCTGTTTCCCAAGGCGCGCCGACCGCTTGCACTGGCGATCTTCGGGACCGCCAATTCGCTGGCTTTCATCGTGTTCTTTCCAATCGCTGGCTGGGTGGCTCAGCACCACGGCTGGCGAGCCATGTTCATCGCGATGGGGCTGCCGGGGTTGATCCTCGTGCCGCTGCTCGTGCTCACCGTCCGCGAACCAGTGCGTCAGATCGCCAATCCGCCGCGATTGAAAGGGTCCGCCATGGCGGTGCTGCGCGGAATTGCGGAGTTGTTCCGCAATCGGTGCTACGTCTGGATTTTCGTCGGGGTCACACTCATGGGAGCCAACGTTTGGGCGGCCGGTGCCTGGACGCCGACGTTCTTTACGCGCGTACACGGCATGGGGCTGGCCCAGGTGGCAAGTATCGTCGGCCCGGTTCGCGGTGTAGTTTCCGCCGCAGGCATTTTGGCAGGCGGACTGCTGATCGATCGGATCGCGCCAGACCGG
Source organism: Novosphingobium sp. B 225 (assembly GCF_002198665.1). Taxonomy (GTDB): domain Bacteria; phylum Pseudomonadota; class Alphaproteobacteria; order Sphingomonadales; family Sphingomonadaceae; genus Novosphingobium. The sequence goes on from NZ_MWLM01000003.1 coordinate 41,836, forward strand.
CTGGCATGGCGAGTCCTGATCCCGGCTTTCGCGTGCATTGCTGCGGGTCCATCCGAAGCATTACTGCTGCTCGGCGAGAGTCGCCCGGCCTGGTTCGCGGGGCTTGCCGCTGCGAGCTTTTTCACATTAATCCATCAGGGGCCAATCTATGCTGCGATCACAAACATTGTCCGCAAGGACGAGCGCGCGCTGGCTATCGCCATGATTCTCCTTGGCGCGAGCTTTCTGGGCAATGCCATCGGACCAACGGCGGTTGGGTTGCTCAACGATGCCCTGCAACCGGAACTTGGCAATGAGGCGGTGCGCTACTCGATGCTGCTGATTGCGTTAACACCTATGCTGGCCGGCTTGTGCATGGTTGTTGCCGCGATGAAGTATGAAGAATACGCACTACGTCAGTCAGAATACAAGTCTTGACGCTGAAATGCTGCCAGTTTCTCCGGACATAAATAACTCTTCAATACCTCATTCGATTTAATTAGAATTTCGTCGCAACAGGCGGTGATCGCATTTCGAGGCCTGGACTTCTCCTGCATTATTGGCGCGCTAGCTGCGCTCACTCCCGGTTTACAAACCCGACCAACACATGTCGAATATTCAAACTTGCTATTCCGAAAACAAGCCGCATCCAATTGAGCGCATGGCAGCTTTGACTTGACTCGGCTCGGCACCTGACGTTCCGGATTGTCCGCAAGATCCACCAATCCGCGCAACCGCAGGGCTTCTCGAAAGCTGTCGTTAGTTCGGCCAGTCAAGGACGCCACGATATAAAGCAAGCCTTGTGGCTCCTGATCGGCGGGGCGCTGGCCTCCAGGAAGTGGCAGGTGACGCCCTGCACTTGTCTTTGCCGAAAGTGGCTATGCCGATGAGAAACTCAAGGAAGCCCCCCACCGAATCGTGAAATGGACCGTCGAGATCGTCAGACGAGCCGATACCGCAAAGGGATTTATCGTGTTGCCGCGCCGCTGGGGGGCGAACGCACACTCGCTTGTCTCAATCACCACCGCCGCCTCGCCGAGCACTTCGAGCATACCATCGCATGGGCAACAGGATGACACTTCGTCACCTCGGCCCAACTCTTCGTGCGAAGCTTCGCAAGGCTATGAATTTACGCCGGATAATTTAAGTCAGGCTCTCGGGCTGCAAACCAAGCCCATAGTGGGCTCGATCTACTTCATGGACGATTTTGGAAAATCCACTACACCGACGATGAGTGACAATAGCCGCGCCTTGATCAACACGAGCCAATCTACGATTCTCAAGTCCAGCAAAATTTGGGCTTGCGCGCTTGGCGAGGTTCCTTTTCTCGCACGAATTCGCCACGCACCCTGCGATTGCTGGAAGCTGTCCTGGGGCGATCAAACATTCCCTCGGAGATCATCTCGAGCAGTGAAATCAGGATTTTCGGTTACGTGATCGCTCAGTTCCGGAGACTTTTTCGTTTTTCTTTTGACGTGATCGACGAATCAAGCCTAAATCAACATCAGCGACTTGATCGAGAAGGACTCCAGAGTGGAGTTTAAGGACTATAGCGGCTGCGTCCTTTTGTGACGCCGCCTTTTTTTGAAGCCTGCTCGTCGAAATTCGATTTACGACACATCGCAGCATGGCTCGGGGAAGACCGTCAAAAAAGGTGGCGGCCAGGTCCCCAATCCTCACCAACGGGCGCAATCGAAGGACGCATTACTTTGCGCGCGGGTGCCTCATTCTGAAACACTTTGGGTAGCGCGCATCAGGGATGAGCCAGTTGCTCGAGGCAAAGACTTAAACCAATTGACGCGGTGATGGTCAAAATGAGATTTGATGCATCAGGGATTGGGCGCAGGAACTAGGGTGGGAAGAAACACAGTGGTGAAATGCCGCGATTGCGCGTTCTGGGAGCTTCAAGAGCCGGCTGAAGCGGATCTGGGATTCTGCCGATTCCCAGCACCCAGCTTGACAGGCTGGCCCGTGACACAGGCCCTCGAATGGTGCGGCCACTACTCCAGCAGCCGCCGGGCACTGTATGAGCGGACCATGACGATCCTGAAGCTGCTACTTGGGATAGTTGTGTTTGTCGCGATTATTGCTATTTCAATCGCCAGGATAGCTGCCTAACAGCAAGCAACAACAACCAGTGCGTCGCAACCGAAATGCCTCCCCAATGACGAAAAGTCAGACATCGGATTCGATCGAGCTGATCGCACAGCGCTTGAAGGAAGTGCTGGCGCTGATCGATGAAGCAAAACTTGGCCCGTGCGGTGCCTATGTACAGCAGGCACTCGACATGTTAAGCGCCGGACCCGATGAGTCTAGCCTAGACGATTGGTTTTAGTGATAATTTCGACGAGTAGTTGATCTGGTCATGAGGTAGGCAGGCAATACCGCGATGACACAAGTATGCACAGGTGGTAACCAAAGGGCGGCAGCCTTGACTAAGCGTCAGGCCGAGGTGCTCGAATGCGTTGCCAATCGATTGACGCTCAAGGAGACAGCCGGTCGGCTAGAGATCAGCGAATCGGCTGTGAACTCCCATATCAAAGCCTTGAAGCAGCAACTCACAGTCAACAGCTTATCCGAGCTTGCTGAACTTTGGCGCAATTTCAATGATATAGACAAGACTGATGGATATAGAATTTCTGCATGTAGAAATTCTGGACTAGCTGATCAGCGCCCAATTCCTCCACGAGAGCGTCAGGACGGCGACGAAAGTCGAGTTTTGACCTTTGCCGAGCCGATGGTTTTCCATCAGCAGGCGCCTTGGGAAAATCTCCGACCGGAAATCGTCCCTGGGGTGCTCAGGGGCATCAATGCAAAATGGAACCGCGCGGCAGTGATTGTGCTGATCGCAATGGGTATCCTCGCATTGGTTATGCTGGGTCTAGGTGTCGGGCAAGGCATTAACGCAGCCTTGTCTGGTCTGCCCACTGCTCCCCCCACGCATATCTAAGCTCGCCATGGAGCGTGGTGGGCGGGAGACCTACCATGAAGATGACCAATTCGCTTGCAAGCGTGCGGATCGCCCGTGAACTCAAAAACGCGGAAGCCAAGGCTGATGAGGCAATTCTGGCTGCCGCCTCGCTGATGAAAACTTTGGTCGAAGCGCGCGCTGCGTCCGATGTCGTCGGTCATACTGGCCAGGAGGCCCTCATTCGGCTGGCCCGGGCACAGACCGCACTGATCGATGGCAGCACCGATATTTTCCGGGTGCACGACCATATGTCGAAGATCGGGCGCGAGATGGGCATCATGGATGAAGAAGGTTCAACGCCAGTCCTGGGTTCAATCGGCGGAATTTCCGATTCCGTAGCCGCATAGGCTTGACGGAAGGCGAGCACGCGCATCTATCAGGGAGCTATGCTCTCTGCGATCATCAGCGCCAGGGTCGAAATTGAAGCGCTGCTGACGGTCATTTTGTGCGTGCTCGCCATTTGGAAAGGTGGTGGTCCTGAAAAGGCGATTGCGGCGACCTTCGCCGGTATGTGGCTCTTCGACTTGGTACTGCACGCAGCAGCCCAGGCCCTGAGCAGCACGATAATCGTACCGACAGGCCATCTGGTGATTGATCTTTTGGCTTCCGGCGCATTCGTTGGCATCGCGCTCGTTGCAAACCGAGTTTATCCCTTATGGATTGCAAGCCTCCAGTTGATTTCGACAATCGCACACTTTGTGCGCGCGCTGTATCCTTCGATCAGCCAGAGTGCTCTGGCGATCCTGATGATTACTCCATCGTATTTCGAGATTCTGGCTTTCACGATCGGGACATGGTGCCATTTGCGACGCGTCAGGCAAGCGCCCCCGCCCCGTTCCTGGGAGAGCTTCTAGAGCCCTTCGGCGGCCGGCGTTCACAGCGCACGGCGCAGCGCTTGCTCGAGGTGTTTGGCAGTCTCGACCGGACGATGACGGCTTCCGATCAGCAAATCGTCGCTGCTTGCGGGGAAGACCGCGACATCGGCCTACTCATCGCGGCAGCCCGCAGATTGGTGGAAGCTGGCCTTTGTGCATCAGTCACACGCGCCCCGGTTGATTGCAACGATGTCGCGCTCGAGCGCTATCTGGCGCTCAAATTCAATGGCCGGCCGGTCGAGGAGCTTCATGCGATTTTCGTCGATGACGGCGATGGGTTCATCGCCGAGGAGATCATTGCGGCAGGCGGCACTAGCTTTGTGAACGCTAACCTAAGCCACATCTTGCGCCGGACAATGGAACTAGGCGCTGCGGGCTTAATCCTGTTTCATAATCATCCTTCCCGGAATCCCGGCCCAAGCGTCGAGGACGTTAGATCAACGCAACGAGTGGCCGAAACGATCGCGGCCATCGGCGTTCGCCTGATCGATCACCTGATCATCGCGGGCCAGTCAGTATCCAGCATGAAGCGACTGGGGCTGCTGTGAGCAAGCATTCCGGCCCTGCCATGGACCTCGGCGCTCTCAGAGCAGTCGTTGCGGAGCTTCAGCAAACTGTTGGGAGTCTGGCCGACTATCTTGCAAACAGCGCAGACACTACTGAGCCTAGGGCCTTCTCTTTTGCGCCGTCAGCCGACGTTCTAGTCAGTGAGGATGAACGCAAACAGCTCAGAATGCTGGCGGAGCGAGAGTACAAGCAACGCTCGCGCCGCACGTCGATGCTGGAACGGGATCTGTTTGGTGAGCCCGCCTGGGACATCTTGCTCGACCTGTTTGTCGCCGATGTTGATCGAAAGCGTGTATCCGTTTCTTCGGCCTGCGTTGCCGCGCGGGTGCCCTCCACTACGGCATTGCGGTGGGTAAAATTGCTCGAAGGCCAAGCACTGATTGAGCGAACAGTTGACCCTTCAGATGGACGCAGGATGTGGGTGCAGCTTACCCAGACTGGTCGGACAAGAATGGAGCAACTCCTGAAAGAGCGGCTCACCGCGACCTGATTGGCGCAGTTTCTCCACGTTAAATTGCATTCAGTATTCGCCGATTCCTTGATTCCAGCCCGTGCGATATATATCGTCTGATATATCTGGCTTTCTCAACAGGCCAGCATGCTCACATTTGGCTGTCTCGGGGAACCTGTGAACGAAACGGACAAACTTGCCGCAGAGCAATTGGCAAACATTGAGATCATCAAATTTATGATTCTCGATCTGTGGGGCCTTTACCTGCTTGAGCAAAATGACCCGGCTGCCAAAGCGCTTGCTCATCGCGAACGACACATTCATCGCTTGCAGGCAGCATTGGACGCAATCCCGGACAGCACCATAAGGTGCGCCCTGCTCGATAGCGCAGAAGAAAACTGGCAGCAGATTCTTGGCCGCCTAAGAACGGACGGCGTCACCGTCTAGGATTTCCGATCAAACGATTTTATCGATGCGGGCTAAGAGTTGATGATCTCAAATCGGCATTCATAGATCATCTGGGCAATCCCGGCCACGAGCAACAATGTCAGGCTTTTCCCCCGTAAGATCACCTCGATCTGTGAGTCACGCCGGCGGAACAATGCGATGTGCCCCTCCTTCTTCGAGTAGGACAGCGTGTAATCAATAGCCTCAGGGATCAAGACGATAGCCAGCGCATCAAATGCATGAGTGCTCAGCAATTCCTTGATGCGGTTTGAAGGCGTAGCGAAAAAGCCGTGAGGCTCAGCTCTGGCTGGCATGGTCTGAAGCAGTTCTGCGAGAGCCTCGACGTAACGGCCATCTTCTTCTTTCTTTGCGATCTGCGCAAAGGTGGCGAGATCTGAAAGCCGGGACAGCCAGCTAAGCAGTTCGGCATTTTCAGTTCCGCTGGTTTGCATCAATCCGTTCTCACGTGGGCACCGAAGCATCCAACCTTAGCCCGGTTTGGGAGAGTTGGGATTCGTGGGCAGAATCGGTTTTCCGATCTGGCTGCTGTATGCGCCAATTTGCAGTCCTACAAACATGGCACAGTGACTGCACGTCAGTTTGTCACAGCCCGTACCATGGCTGCGCAAAGGCATGAACTCTTTGGCAGGCCTGACAAAATTCGAAGATCCAGATCCGCGAATTCCCGCAGAAGATATGAATCGTGCGAGCAATCTTGGGCGAATTTTTACCTCGTTCGTTAGGACTTCAAGCCTTGATTCCCGCGTAGACAACGAGTGTCGCATGATCGGGGGAAATCATGGCAGGAGGCGGCGGTCAACTGACCTTACTTGAACAGATTGAAGTCGATTTGAGAGACTGTGTAGATGCAGTCCTAGAGCAAGCGCGCGCGCGCAAGCCGGAAGACGCAGCAAATCTACTGATAGCCGCAGAGCACCTCAATCTTGCCATTTTAGAGGTTGCGAGCCGAATTGCGAGCTTGCGTCAACCGGGAGCATAGAATCCGCCAATTGCCATGGGTTCGCTCGCCTGACATCAATCGCTCAAGCACCAAGCGGTCACTTTGCCGTTTGGTCGGTCCTGACATTCAAACCGGCGAGGCGGCAGTGGTGACTCCCAAAGATCGGCAAAGGCCGCCTGCTCTCCTGCGAGCCTAGCGGCGCGCGTCTGGCTAAGTGACTTGATCAGGGCTGGCGTTCCCAGTCGCCGCGTCCGTCAATGCATCGACGCGTTCATTAGGGTCGCGGGAACTGAACGGTAGGCCCACAAGGCCCAGCGCGATGGCGGCGACAGCAAACACGGTAGGCCTGATGCGAAAAAAACCTGCACACGGCCAAAATCAAAGCGGCTTGCCGTCTTTGCCGATCAATTCGATCCGGTAGGAGCAGCCATAAAGCGTCTTGCCTGGGTGAGACGTGGCATTGGATAGGGTTCGCGCAACGATCGTGTGAGTGCCGAAACTCTCGTCGCCGGTGGGCAGTTCGGTCACATCGGCCAAAACCCGTTCACCGAGGAACTTTCTAAATGGCATTTCGGCTTCGATTTCGGCGCGGGATGCCCTGCCCGAAGCGATCAACTCGGCGATGAGTGGCTCGGGATCCATTGCGTTGGCGATCGCTTCATCACGCGCGAGGATGTTTGGGTCAGCCAAATCGAGGATTGCCATGACACCGCTCGAGGAAAACGCGATGCGGCGGGTCTGATAAGTGGCCGTCACCAAGATCGGCGTCGGAAGTTCGTATTCATCGAGGAACGGATTTTCGGTTTCGACCTTGCGCCATTGACGCTTGATCGCGAGGCCGTCTTCACCGGAAATGGATAGGGCAAAACCTTGGTAAGTCGGTGCATCCAGGTGACAATTGATCGCGTCGGCTTCGCTCACCATTGTGAGGTCCGGGTCCTGGTCCTCGGCGGCAGCAAGCGGAGATGTTCCAAACAGGACGGCAACCATGGCGATGTGCTTCATCGAAGCCTCTTAAGCCGCTGCCGACGCCTCGGCAACCAAGAGGACTGCGATCAGACTGCCTTAGCCGCAGCCACACAAGCCCGTCCGTGCGGGAGGAACGGGAGCAAGGCCGCGACGGTCCAGGGAAGAATGAGCGGCGAAAGGGCTGAGTTTCCGTTCAACTCGAGGCCTACGGTAGACCGAATTTGGTAAGGACATACCGCCGTAACCGGCTAGAATTTAGCGGCATTTGCAGGGTCGCGTGGTCGCATCATGGTGGCCCACAGCAAGCAGATTCCATTCATCCCTGCCCTGAAATTTCTGAACAATCGCTGCATTCAATATTCAGCCTGGTGAAACCACCAAGTCATCAAATGGCGTAACTTTATTACCGGAGTGGGAAATATGAAGTCCGCCCTTTCGATTGTCGCATTTTCCAACGCAACGCAGCTCGAAGGAGCCGTGGCTCTACTTGAAACAGCACTGATTGGCTTGGATTCGGTTGAAGAGCGGCTCGCCGCCGCTTACGTTGAGCATGCATTGGCGATCCTAGCTAACGATATCGATGAGCGCAGAGATCGAAACTTGCATGGCATATTGCCGCATCAGTAACGGAACCATGCGCATAGCCTTGGCTCATTGAAACACCGTGCGTTCGCTGAAAGCTGAAGGGGTCTTCCGCACTGATTTCAGAATGGCTCACTTGCAAGCTGCAGCTTGCATTCATGCGGCTCGGCCTGCGGGCATAGCGCTGCAATGACGGCAACTTGGGCGTTACAGGCGAGCTGGCGCTTATGGTCTGCGCCCGCAGCCTTCCTGCTCGGCTGCCGTTTGCCGTCCCAGGACTAGTCCGGGTTCGACCCGGCCAAGGTCCCACGTGTCTGTCGGTTGGATCAGGAAAGGTAGGTGTCAGCCCGCTGACATTCGGCAGAACCGGAGCCGCGATGCAGTTCGGTAAAGCCGTAGCGTCATCGGGCTGACCTCAGTAGACATACTGAAATATGGTAAACAAATCGTTAACGACTCGCGTGATTGTTGATTCGGCTGCGATCTTCACGCCAGGTCTGACTGAGGCCGGTGCAGCTAAACCACAGTCCGGGTCCCGTTCAAATTGAACTTGTCAAACATCGGCCTCGATAGAGCAGCATCAACCATGCCGCACAATCCAGTCTTGGCCCGGAACCTCACTGGCTTGTCCATAACTGAGTTTCTGCACCTGTTTCCGGATTCTGATGCCTGCCTGCGGCACATTTTGCATGTCAAATACGGAGACCAGCCCGCCTGCCCGCGGTGCGGCAAAAGTAGTCGTTGGCACCGGGTCGGCAAGACCCAAAGTTTTGCCCCTAGCTGCTGCTTTGGGGCCCGCATTCATCCCCTTACGAACACGCTCTTCGCCAAAACGGGGATCCCGTTGCATAAATGGTTCTATGCCATCCTGCACTTCTGCAACACCGGCACTGGCGTCGGTGCGGTATTCATCTCCAGGCACTTGGGCATCTCCCACGCAGCGGCCGTGAGAATGGCTGATCGAATTCGTGCGCACTTTCGGAGAATTGACAGCCAAATACGCCTAGGAGGCGTGGGTGAACGCGTTTATATTGTTGAAACAACAATGAAAAATGTAATCGATCCTGTGGTTGGGTCACGCCATTCGATGCGATTGCTGATCGCCGGAGACGCTAGGGATTTTTGCATTCTGGCCATTCCAAAGGGAGACTTCCGCTCAGCGAGAGCACTGCTGGAAGAAAGAGTGCACCCAGGGTCAGTTCTCGTGTTCCGGGATGCGGCCACGTCTCGTAAAGTATTTTCCTATCGAAATCCTTTATTTACCAAAACTTTTCCCCGAGAGGTTGGACCAGATCCATACGATTCTGCATTTATGGAACTTTCTGTCACACTAATTAGATTAAAATTATTTGTGATAAGCAATCACGTATGGATAATGTCGAGAAATATCAACCAATATATTTCTTCATTCGAATTTGTCTATCGCCGAAATAAAACCGGACGAATTACCTTCCTTGATGCCATTGGCTCCTTCCCGAGCATTGATCGAGCGCGTTGAGACTGGAAATGACGACGGCCGCATCGACTAATTTTTTTGAATTTTTAAAGCAGTTTCCCGACTCTGCGGCCTGTTTTCGGCACATCGCCGTCACGAAATATGGCATTGAACTGGCGTGCCCTCGATGTGAAGGTAGTCATCGGCTAAACTCGACCGGAAGACTACGACAATTTTATTGTTATCGGTGCAATATTTCGCTCTCACCGACTGCTGGCACGCTAATGGGACATTCGAGAATCTCGGCTTGGGAGTGGTTTTATTTTCTGCTGCTGCTTGCGAACCGCACCTCAGGCATAACGGTAGATCATCTGACGCGACATCTCGGGGTATCCAGGTTGGCTGCATACCGCATGCTTTGCCTGGCGAGACTCCATATTACTGAACTGCGGCAGATGCGCCGGCTCGGCGGCCAAGGCGAAATCGTCCAGATCGACGAAACCTGGCTGCCAAACGTAATCGAATCCAGCCAGCGTGCTGGCAAAGGTGCGATCGTATTTGGCATGCACGATCGGCTTGGTGTGCAGACCTGCGTCATACCTGACAGGAGCGCTTCCACATTCATGGCTTTGATCGATGCCTGGGTTTCCCCAGGGTCAACGATCGTCACCGACTCGCATCGCTCCTATCATTCACTCACAAAGCGTGGATTCCAGCACATCGCCCTCAATCACAGCAATGGAGAGTGGAAAAAGAACGGATTTTCAAACGTATGGATAGAAAGCTACTGGAATAGCCTGAAGTATTTCCTGCGCAGTCAAAATCGTGTGGTCAAGGAAGCTATCTTGCCGCTCTATCTGGCGGAGCATGCTTTCCGTCATGATGCCCGCATTGATGGAACCTGCCCTTTTCAAAAGCTAATCCAGACATTCCCTATGATTGATCAAGCCAAACTGCCACTTGGCGCAAATCCAAAGCAGAGTGTCCGGAACGGCCGGGCCAAAATGCAGTGACTTGCAGCTAGCCAAGAGACAATTCCCTCGCTAGTCAGCCCGGGTTTGCTGCGCTTGCGAAGGAATGTTGAAATGCGGACAGTGGCGGTTATCGGCGCGGGCCAGATGGGTTCCGGCATTTCGCAGCAGGTTGCCCAGTGCGGTATCAAGGTGTTGCTGGCCGACATCGACGTTGCCCTGGCAGAGAAAGCAAAAGCCAACATTGACAAGGCGCTGACCCGCCTGGTCGGGCGTGAAAAGCTAACCCCGGCCGAAGCCGAAGCCGCGCTCGCCCGGATCACCCCGGTGGGCGACTATGCCAGCTTTACCGAGGCCGACCTGATCATCGAGGCCGCGACCGAAAAGGAAGAGGTCAAGCGCAAGATCTTCGAAGCGGCCGGTAAGGTGCTGCGCGAAGATGCGATCATGGCATCGAACACCAGCTCGATCCCGATCACCCGCATGGCGACCAGCTCGCCCGATCCCAAGCGCTTCATCGGGCTGCACTTCTTCAATCCGGTTCCGGTGATGGGCCTGATCGAGGTGATCCCGGGCCTGGCCACCAGCGCCGAAACCGTCGCCCGCACCCGTGCTTTCGCCGAAAGCCTGGGCAAGCAGGTGGTGCAGGCCGAGGACGAGCCGGGCTTCGTCGTCAACCGCATCCTGCTGCCGATGATCAATGAAGCGGTGTTCGTGCTGGGTCAGGGCACCGCCAATATCGCCGATATCGACAAGGGTTGCCGCCTTGGCCTCAACCACCCGATGGGACCGCTGGAACTGGCGGATTTCGTGGGCCTCGACACCTGTCTCGACATCGTCAAGGTACTCTATAACACGACGGGAGACAGTAAATATCGGCCAGCTCCCTTGCTCGTCAAATATGTCGAGGCTGGCTGGCTCGGTCGTAAGACTGGTCGAGGCTTTTACGACTATTCAGGCGATACACCGCAACCGACACGCTAATCCGCTTGCTATTGGATTGCCGCGCGAGCTGACCTTGACCCCCGATCAGTCCGGGTTCATTTGCCGGTAGTCACTTCGTAAGCAGGGAGCAATGGGATGAAGCGATCGCAGGACCGTCTTCCGATTGAGTTCTGGGTGATTGCTCTGGTATTCGCGCTCTCCATTGCCAACGGCGTCTGGGTGATCGTTTCGCACAAGAGCAATCATGCTGACATCGGCATAAACGCTGAACCGGTGCGCTCATTGCCCGCAAGCGGCAACTAACTCGCGGTCCGTTTCGCTTGGCCGGAGCAACTGGCCCGGATCATCAGGCGCGTCCGCCAGGCCGTCCCGGCTAGCCTTGAGCAGCGCCGCGATGTCATGCGACGCCTGCTGCAAGAGAACTGCGAGAGATCCTGTACTCGCTGGGTGATTGAGGTACGGGAATCGGCATCGTGGCGCCGCATCGATGGCGCATGGCACTTGCGCAGGATTGAGCGAGCCGTGGCTTCTTTCCACAGCCAGCCTGCGCGCACATTCCCCGCTTGAGCGCCACAGACATCTCTGACTTGTTGCAGAATGCCGCTATCTCCGGACCTGCAGTCGCGGCAACGTGGTAGCCCGATGGACCCTTTTCAGACCAGATGTCGTTTCGGACTGAATTGTCCGTCAGGAAATGCCCTCTGTGTCGATCCACAGGGCGGCCCAGGTCGAGGGGCCCTATATACCGATGACTTCGCCGCGCCGGGCAAGGTCTGTCACATGCTGGTTCAAGGTACGCGCGAGCAGTTTGGCTGTGCCGCCCGCCCATCGGGGCCGAAGTTCTTCGAGATCATCTCCTAGGGCATTGACGATGGCTGTAGGCGCTTGCTTGAACAGTTCTCCGAAAAAACGGGCAGAGTTTGAGTTGCCCTGCGAGATGGCAAACTCCTCATCGACCAGCAGCGAAAGCAAGAGAGTGGCTTCAGCCGGCAGGTTGCAAACTTGCAGCACCCTGACGGTATCTGCGAGGGTCGGAGAGCGCGAGCCCGCCAGGATCCTGCGCAAGCTATCCCGTTTCAAGTGCGATTCCCGCGCAATTTCAGTGAGGGATCGGCCTGAAGCACTCACTGCCCGGAGCAAAAGTCCAACGACTTTCGCATGCATCATGTCGGCAATTGCGGTCACTTCACACTCTCATGATTCTTCGATTGCCGGCCACACTAGGACTCTGTGTTCGTTGTAGGAAAGCGAAAAGAACATATAGCGAACTAATAGGAAAACCGCTGCCGACCACCGAATCACGCGCGGTCCCCATTTGCGCAATGCATGAGCCAATCCGCGTGACTGGCGAGCAGATTGGCTCACTGCCTCACGCAATTTGGCTATGCGATCGCGCAAAAACAGGATTTTCAGTCACGAGGCCGAGCACCCGACGCCGAATTCCAAGCAAATGTGCTCATTACCATTTCCTACATCCGGAAACCTCTGCATCGAGAACGTACAGCGAACATCTGCTGTAAAACCTCAAGCGGAGTACCTTCCCCAATGAATACTTTGGCCCTCTCCCCCATCCGCCATGGCAACCGTTTCGGCAAGCTCGCCGGTCTCGCCCTGCCAGTCGCGATCGGCGCGCTCGCCGCGAGCGCAGCCTATGCTGGTGCCGACAACACGTTCGCCCCCGCGCTCGCGAAGTTCACTGATTTCCTGGAAGGCTCGGGCGGCAAGATCATCACTGTCCTCAGCCTCGCGGGCGGTCTGATCGGGCTTGCCTCGGGGCGCTTCACCCTGGCGCAGATTGCCGTTCCGGTCGGGGTCGGCATCGGCGTCGGCACTGGCGTGCCGATCGTCACTTCGGTTGTCACCGCGGTCATCTGAACCGGGTGTCACTGGAGGGCGCGCGTCATCATGAGCGAACGCTACATCGTACCACGGCGGCTCGACGATCCGGAGCTAATCGGCTTCTGGACCCTTGACGAGTTCGCCGGGATGATCGTCCCGTTCACCTGGGGAATCCTCGGACAGCATGTCTTTATCGGCATAGCCCTTGCGGCGGCATCCTGGTTCGCACTGCGAAAGGCGAAAGCAGGCCGCAGCTGGGCGTGGGTAATCCATGCAGCCTACTGGCATCTGCCGTCGGGTCTCACGGGGCTCAAGATGACGCCGCCCTCCTATTGCCGGCTGCTGGCTGGCTGAGGGGAGATACACCATGCTTGTCCAGATTTCCCATGAACGCAGCCAGGCACTGCTGCGCCAGCGCAACCTGTTCGCGCTCGTCAGCGCCGGGCTTGCGATTGCCCTGGTCGTCGCCGGGGGGCTGGCCGCAACCCGCAACCGCGAGGTTGTGCTGGTCCCGACCGTCCGGGCACCGCTCACTCTTTCAAGTGCCGGCGTGTCCGCGCAATACATGGAGTTCATCACCCGCGACGCCGCGCTGATGCTGCTCAATCGTAGCCCTGAGGGGCTCGATTACTGGATGAGCCAGATCCTGGAGCTCGCCGATCCGGCTGCCAATGGCACGCTCAAGGGCGAGTTGCTGCGGATCGTCGAGGAGCAGCGTGGCTCGGACGTGACCCAGGCCTTCGTAATCAAGGAACTGAAAGTCGACCCTGCCGGCCTGACTTCCGAGGTCAAAGGCACGCTCAAGACCTTTGTTGGCGCGGCCGTGATCGGCAGCGACGAGCGGCGGTTTCGCTTCAACTGGACTTACCAGGGCCTGCGCCTCGCGCTCGCCGGGTTCGCCCAGCTCTCCACCGAAGAAAAGACCGAGGAACCCAAACAATGACGCTCCCGCTTCCCAAACGCGCGCCAATGATCGCGCTTGCCATGTCGCTGCTGGTCTTGCCCGGTCCCGCGCTGGCCGATCAGTTCAAGCAAAGCGCCGATGGCGGCATGATCGCATGCTCAGTTTCTGCCCGCGAACTCACCCGGTTCGCGCTCATCGGCGACCAGTTCGCTTCGGTCTCGAAGATCTCGAGCGGCTATCCCTACAACGACTTTGCGGTGACCCACGAACCCGTGCGCGGCGACATCTATGTCTCGGTGCCCGAGACCTTTGCCGCTGCCCGGATCAGCTTTTTTGCCACCAGCAAGGCGGGCTATGTCTACAAGTTCTCCTGCTCGATCGACAAGATCGAGGCCGCCCAGGTGTTCGTCTCCAACCCGGCGATTTCCAAGGGCGAGGCGGACCGCTGGGAGAACCAGACGACAAGTGAAGACGCTGCTGTACGCCTGATTCAGGCCATGGCCGGGCAGCAGACCATTCCGGGCTTCGAGGTCAGCCTGCCCGCTGCATCACCAAGCCGGATCGGTGCGCTCGAAGTCCAGTTGATCGCAGAATATCGCGGTGCAGCGCTCGCGGGCAAGGTCGTGCGTCTAGCCAATCGCGGCACCAAGGTTCTGACGGTCAGCGAGCAGGATCTCGCTGCGGGCGGCGCTCTGGCGGTCGCGATCGTGCGGGCCACGCTCGAACCCGGTGCGGCCACCACCGCCTACCTCGTTGGCGCAAACGGGGAGCAGAGCCATGACTGATCAGACTAACAAGCAGGCCGATGCCGCAAGGCAGGTGGCGGCGGAGTCCCGTGAGCCGAGCAGCGTCGGACAGCTCAACAAGCGCACCGCAAAGCGGCAGCGGATGCTGCTTGCGGGGATTGGAGCGGTGCTCCTCGCCGGGACCATCTATCTGATTCTGGGCACCGATCGCTCCAGGAAGGCCCATGATGAAGGCCAAGCCGAGACGATCGAGACTGCCAGCCTGGTCAACCGCAACCTGTCACAGCGCGAGTTCACCACCGTTTACGGCAACCGGCTCGACGCGGTAGCACGCGACCAGAAGGCGCTGAAGGACAGCGCGGTCGCGCGGCCGGAAATGGAAGCCGAACTTGCCGCGCTGAAAGCCGAGAACCAGGCGATGCGCACCGACGGCCAGGCGGCGATCGACGCAATCTCGGCCGAAAACACCCAGCTCAAGAACCAGCTGCAGAACCAGCAAAGCGCACCAGCTCCCAATGCCGCTGCGATGCCTGCCTATGGCCCCCGCGCTGGCAGTTATGACGCGCGGGGACCTGCAGCCACTCTGCCGCAAGCCGGATCCATGGTTCCCGGCGGGACTGGAGCTGACGGGACGCCGCCGCCGGCCGAGGTCAAGCTAATGAACTTCAGCGGTGATAAGGGCCCAAGCACGGGCGTCAAACTGGCGCGCGCCGAGGTGCCGCCCCTGGTGGTCGAGGATTCGCCCGATTACCTGCCGCCCAATTCCTATGCGCGGGCCCGGGTGATCGTCGGGGTCGATGCTTCAGCCGGGGTCGCGAGCCAGACCGATCCGCTCCCCGTGGTGCTGCGCATCACCGGCCCGGCGCGATCGGTGCTGCAGAGCGGGCGGGTCCTGACCACCCGGATTGAAGGCTGCGTGATCAATGGTGCGGCGCGCGGCGATCTCTCGAGCGAGAAGGTTTACGTCAAGCTCGCCCGGATGACCTGCGACCAGCCTGGCGGCCGCGTCGCAGTATCCGAAGTCAAAGGCTTCATCTCGTTCGCCGGCAAGTCCGGGGTGCGCGGCCGCGTGGTCAGCCGCGAAGGCAATCTCGTGACCCAGGCCCTGCTCGCCGGGATCGTCGGTGGGTTCGGACGCGGCTTCTCCGCCAATTCAAACTCGGTGTTCTCAACCACTCGTACCAATCCCGACGGCTCGAAAGCCAAGCTTTCGCCGGGCGACATCCTCGGCGGCGGGCTTGGCCAGGGCGCAGCCGATGCGGCCGATACGGTGAGCAAATACCTCATCGAACGCGCCGAACAGTACCAGCCCGTTGTCGAGATGCCGACCGGCATCGAGGTCGAGGTCGTGTTCCTCGACGGGGTCTACGTAAGGAACAGCAAATGATCGAAGGACTGAACACACCGGCAATACGCCGCTGGCCCAAAGTCGCGCTTGGCGTGGCTGCGCTGGTCGCGCTGTCGGGCGCTACCGGATGGGGCGCTGCCCAGCTCGCGGCCAAGCACATCGGCGCACCTGATCTGGCCAAGGTCAAGGCGGCGCTCAGGCTGCGCCTGCCCAAGACGCCGATCGATGCGATCAACTGCGAGGGGCTCGGCGGCCTGTGCGAGGTCGCCTCGAAAACCACGCTGTTCTATGTGGACGTCCGCGCCAAGTACCTGGTGATCGGCCGGGTCTACGACATGGAAGCGCGCCAGGACTTGACCGCGGCGCGGCTCCTCGCGCTCAATCCCGATCTGCTCGCGGCGGGCGCGGCGCGGCGCGGAAATGGGGCTGACGAGACTTCGCAGCCCCAATCCAAAAGTGTGCCGCAAAAGGTTTCCCTCGCCGGCCTGCCCGCGAACGGTGCGATTCTTTGGGGTCCGGCGAACGGACCAAGGGTCACGGTGTTCTCCGATTTCCACTGCGGCTACTGCAAGAAGCTCTCGGCCGAACTGAAGGCGATCGGCGCGCGGGTCGAAGAACGCCCGATTTCGATCTTCGGGCCCGAAGCGCGCAAGGATGCCGAACGGGTGCTGTGCTCGCCAGATCCCGAAACCAGCCTTCACGCTACCTATTCGGGTCTTGCTCTGGCTAATCCCAAGCCCTGCGACACCCGCGGGCTCGATGCCAACGAGGCCTTTGCCAAGGCCCACGGCTTCATCGGCACTCCGGTGCTTGTCCGCCCATCGGATGGCGCGGTGATCGAGGGATACCGCGATGCCGCTGCGCTGCGCGCCTTCCTCTCTTCCACCCAGCCTCAAGGATGATGCCCATGGACCGCTCAATCCCGCTCGCCGCGCTTGCCCTCAGCCTCTCCGGATGCACGCACCTCGGCACCAATATTTCGGGCGATTTTTCGTGCCGACCGCCCAAGGCTGACTGTCAGCCTTTGAGTGAAGTTGATGCCAAGGCGGTTCGCGAGCTGGTCAAGACCGAAGCCAGCGATGCCGCCGATCCCCGTCAGCGGATCTCTGTGAGCGCGGCCGATACCGCCCGCACCGGCGAGCGCACCTTGAAGATTGTGTTTCCCGCACATGTCGACGCCTCAGGCACGCTGCACGAGCAATCGGCAGCCTGGACCGTGGTCGAGGCGGCGCGCTGGGCGGGCGAGCTGCGCGGCGGCAATGCCGCTGAAGCCAAAGGCACAATCCGCGCGCTGCGCCAGGGGCTCAAAGATCAGGCCCGCCGCGCTGCCGATCCAGTGCGCAAAGGCGACGCTCAGGCGAGTCTCCAGCCCCTGCCTCCTGAAGACAGTGCCCCTGTAGTCACTTCCGACCCCTTCACCCCTTCCTCGCCGCCTGTCCTCCCCTCCCCGGGCGGCGAGGCCCAGGCCGACGCGGCCATGCCTGTTCAGGCCGCGTCGGCAGCCGAGGGGTCCGACATGTCCCCCACCCCGCATGTTCGGGCCCCTCGGCCTTTGGAGGAAATCAGGCACATCTGGCCGAGCGCGGCCGCGATCGAAACTGCCAAAGCGCTCAAGGCCAAGGCCGAGGTAGCCCCGAACAAGGAGCCCAAGTGATGGCGCTGTCATTCGGAGCGCTGCGTGACCGGTTGCTTGCCGGTTTGCTTGGTGATGCCGAGCAGGCCGAGGCTGGGCGTCCGATGCTGATGCTCGACATGCTCTCGGACTGGCTGCCTTACCGGGTCTACGATCCGGCGAGCCGGCTCTATGTCAACGCCCGCTCAAAGGGGTTCGTGCTCGGGGTCACTCCGCTGATCGGCGCCGATGAACGCACCGGCGAGATCCTCGGGGCGTTCTTTTCCGAAGGCCTGCCTGCAGGCGCCTGCCTCCAGATCCTCCATCTCGCAAGCCCCCGGATCAGCCGGATCGTCGCGCCGTGGTTTGCCCCGCGCTACGAACAGGGCGGGGTCTACGAGGCGATCGCGCGCCACCGGGCGAAGAAGCTCTATTCGATGGTCTGGAAATCGGGCGCCAGCGATGCGCCGTTCCACGCCCGCGCGCACCAGGTGGTGATCTCATTGGGCGTGCCAGCGTCCAAGGCGATCAGCAACGAGGAACTGAGCCACGCCCGCGAAGGGCTGATTGGCATGCTGAAGTCCTTGAACCTCGGCGTGATCGAATACGAGCCGCAGCACCTCATCGCGCTGCTCGACGATCTGACCTCGCCAACCACCGCACCGCAGGACGATGCGGTACCCTACAACCCCAATGACCCCATCGCCAATCAGGCGATCCGCCGGGACATCGAGCTCCTGGTCCACGAAGACCGGATTGAGCTCGGGACCGAAAGGTTTCGGCCCACCGGGTTTCACAACCAGGGCGTGCCCGAGATCGGCGCGGTCTATCCCGACCGCTTCGACCTACGCCATTTCGCGGTGCGTAACATGCCGCCGCGCTGGGCGCCGCACGAGTGCGCGCGGCTGATCGGCGACCTCTTCACCGACAAGCTCCGGTTCCCCTGCCCAGCGGCGACCATGCTCTGCCTCGTCTATCCCGATCAGGAAGCGGCTGCCGCGAAGGCCGGGTTCAAGTTCATGCGCACCACTAGCCTGTCGCAGACCCGCAGCGCGCGGTTCCTGCCGCGGATCGCCGAACAATCGGCCGAGTGGCAACACGTCCAGGCCGAGCTCCAGGAAGGTCGCCGCCTGGTCCGGGTGTTCTACGGGATCACCACCTGGTCGCCGCTGGGCCAGGGCGACCGCCATGAGCGCGCGGTCAAGTCGATCTACAAGGCCGCAGGCTGGGATCTGTCGGACGAACGTTACCTCCAGATCCAGGGGCTCCTGGCGGCCATGCCGCTCACCCTTGCCGACGGGCTCGGCGCCGACATGGAGCGGCTGAAGCGCTTCAAGACCCTGCTCTCGACCACTGCGGCAAACATCGCGCCGCTGCAGGGCGAGTATCTCGGCGGGCCGGTGCCGCACCTGCTGTTCGTCGGGCGGCGCGGCCAGCCCTTCTACTGGTCGCCGTTCGAGAACGAAGCGGGCAACCACAACGTCGCGATCTGCGGCAAGTCGGGTTCGGGTAAGTCAGTGCTGCTGCAGGAAATGTGCGCCGCGCTGCGAGGCGCCGGGGCCAAGGTCGTGGTGATCGACGACGGGCGCAGCTTCGAGCATTCGGTCAAACTCCAGGGCGGACGGTTCATCGAGTTCACCCTCGCCTCGGGGTTCTGCCTCAATCCCTTCTCGATGATCGACGCATCCCGCGCTGCGGAAGACGAGGATTACCGGCTCGACTGCTTCGCGATGGTCAAAGCCATTGTCGGACAGATGGCGCGGCATTCCGCCAAGCTCACAGATACCGAGCGCGGACTGATCGATCGGGCCGTTAACCTGGTCTGGTCAGAGCACCAGTCCAGGGCCAGCGTCACCCAGGTCGGCGCGTGCCTCGCCGCCATGGAGAACGAGACCGCCGCGGACCTTGCGACCTCGCTGGGACCGTTCACCGCTGGGGGCACCTACGCGCAGTTCTTTGAGGGCCAGGCGAGCCTCGATCTCGAGGCGGACTTCACCGTGTTCGAAATGTCCGATCTCGCCACCCGCGAAGAGCTGCGCTCGGTGGTGCTCTCGGCCATCATGTTCATGACCAGCCAGGCGATGACCCGCAGCCCGCGTTCGGTCCGCAAGCTGCTGTTGATCGACGAAGCCTGGTCGATGCTCAAAGGCGGTTCGATGGGTGAGTTCGTCGAGACCTATGCCCGCACCTGCCGCAAATACGGCGGTGCGCTCGCCACCGCCACACAGAGCCTCAACGACTATTACAAGTCGGACGGTGCGACCGCTGCGCTCGAAAACAGCGATTGGATGCTGATCCTTCAGCAGAAGGGCGAGACCATTGCCGACTTCAAGGCCAGCAAGCGCCTCGACATGGACGAGCGCACCGAAACACTGATCCGCAGTCTCAAGCGCTCGGGCTCAGCCTATTCCGAGGTCTTCATCAAGGGCCCGGAAACCGAGGCAATCGGGCGGCTCGTGCTCGACGACTATTCGGCAACGCTATTCTCGAGCTCGCCCGCAACCTTCGCTGCAATCGATGCCGAGATCGCGCGAGGGGTTCAACTCGCCGATGCGATCGAGCGCATCGCCTTCCCAAACCCCCAATAACCCGAACTACAAAAAGGACTAAAGCCTCATGCCGCTCCATCTCGTCACCCCGTTTGATCGCGCCCCAGAAACGCCGGGCGAACTCGATGCCAAGCCTTCCCCGAAGCGCCGGATTTTCGCCGACCTGTGCTATATCCTCGTCAAGGCCGGAGCTTTCCTTGGCTCGATCTACCTGGCCGTGCTCGGCCTGCCGCTTGCGTACTTCCTTCTGCTCGTTGGCGGCAACCCGGCGCTGCTGTTCACTCAGCTTGGCAACTTGTCAGCGCACTATCTCGCTGCGGATCACGCTGCCCAGGCCCGTTTCGTGCAGGCTGCGGCGTACGGGCTGCTCGGCGTGGCCACTCTGGTCGTCATCTGGCGCCTGCCGCGCTTTGCGAGCCAGGTCGCCGAAACCCTCGCTGACCGGAGGAAAGAACTGTGAAGAACATATTGGCAACATCGAACGGTGAATGCCGTTTCGCTGGCCTCTCGCTGACCGCGCTTGTGCTTGCGGGATCGATGGTGGCCTCGGCGCTGTGGGGTGTCTGGGCGACCCACAAGCTAATCGAGCTCGGTCGCCGCGAAGTGGTCACGGTCCAGCTCTCGCGGATTATGGGCGGCTTTGTCGAAAGCGAGGCCCGTTCGGGCCGGTCGGCCGAAGAAACGCAAGCCCGGGTCGCAGCCTATCTCAAGGCGGTCGAAGCATCGGTCCAAGGCCTTGGCCGCGAGGGCCGGACTGTGCTCGTCGCCGAAGCGGTGGTCTCCGGCGGCGTTCCCGATCTCACCGAACAGGTCCGCGCCGATGTCGCCAAGCGGCTTGACCTTCAGCCTGGAGTACCCGGCCGTGGCGCCCGATAACTCCACTCCCACCTGGTTCACGCGGACGCTCGGTCGCGCGCCGCGACTGGTTTTGCTCACCGCTGGCGGCGCCGCGGCGATCGCGCTGACCTCGCTCAGCGGTTTCGCGCGGGACCACGCGCTCTTGATCAACGCAAGCCCGTCGCTACCCTATTGGGCTCTCTGGCTCGACCGGACCGCGGTGCCGGCGCGCGGCGACCTGATCCTGTTCGATCCGCCCGCTTCGGACCTGCTCGTTCGCCATTTCGGCGCACGCCCACATCCGTTCGGCAAGCGGATTTACGGCGTTGCCGGCGATGCGGTGACAGAGCGGAACCGAACCTTCTTCGTCAACGGCGCCGTGGTCGCGCTCGCCAAGCCCGCCTCCCGCTGGGGCGAGCCGCTCGCGCTCGGCCCGACCGGGATCATCCCGAGCGGCTGCTACTTCGTCGGCACCGAGCACAAGGACGGGTTCGACAGCCGCTACGCCGCGATCGGGTGGATTTGCCGCGGCCGCGTGCTCGGGGTGGGGAGACCAATCCTGTGAGGCGCCTTTCCTACCCGCTCTGTGTGACCGCGATGGCGCTGCTGGTCACCACTGGCGCCGAGGCCCGCGACTACGGCCAGCACGGCGCGGTCTGGCCGGTGATCGAGCCTGACTTGCTCCAGCAGATCAAGGCGCGGCTGACCTATCTCGAGGCGAGCGGCGAGACCGCGCGGCTCAACGACGAACTGAAGCGCCGGACCATCGCCAGGGTCAATCGCCCCGCGCCGGTCGCCGGACTGACACTCGCCGCGACGCTGCGCCGGTGGTCGTTCGATCCCACGATCACGGTCGATGCCGACATCACGGACGACAAGGGCCGCACGATCATCACCCGCGGCACCCGCGTCAATCCGCTCGATACCGTGCCGCTGCGCGGCCCCCTCGTCTTCCTCGACGGCGACGACAGGGCCCAGGTCGATTGGGCGATGGCGCGCTTCGGAGCCACCCAGGCCAAATTCATCCTTGTCGGCGGCGCACCGCTCGAGCTGATGAAGGCCCGCCAGCGCCGGTTCTATTTCGACCAGGGCGGCAAACTCACCCAGCATTTTTCGATCCGTGCTGTCCCTGCCGTGGTCGAGCAGCAGGGCCGCGCGCTCCTTGTCACCGAACAGCCACCCAGAACCGCGAGGCGGTCATGATCAAGCGCAAGCTCCCAAAACTTTGGTGGACGCTGTTTGCAGCGTTCTTTCTGACCGCAGCAGGCAGCGGGTCTGCGCGCGCCGCCGCGGGTCCGGGGCGCTGCACCGGTCACTTCGTCAACCCGATCACCGACATCTGCTGGTCGTGTCTGTTTCCGATCTCGATCGGAGGATTGAAGATCTGGCCGTCGAACCGCCCCGATCCCGACAACCCCGACCTGCCAGTGTGCCTGTGCGGTCTCAGGCCCGGGATCGCGCTGGGGTTCTGGGAGCCGGTCCGGCTGGCCGACGTCTCGATGAAGCCGTGGTGCTTCGTCAACCTCGGCGGGCTCAAGCTCGATCCGGGGTTCAACATCGGCCACAAGACCATGGCCGGTCCCTCGGCGGTCGGCGGCGCAAGCCAGTACAATTCGCAGTGGAACATTCACTGGTACGCCTATCCGCTGATCTACTGGATGGAGCTTGTCGCCGACTTCCTCTGCCTGGAATCAGGCTCGGTCGATATCCTCTACATCACCGAGATCGACCCGCTGTGGCAGGACAGCGAGCTCACCGCGATCATCAATCCAGAAGCCGTGCTGTTCGCCAACCCGCTCGCGCTCGCCGCCTGCGCTGCTGACTGTGTACTCGCGACCACCAAGCTGCCGTCCGACGCCCTGTTCTGGTGCGCCGGCTGCCAGGGCTCGATGTACCCCTTGAACGGCAATGTCTCGGCGACGATCGGCCATGTCCAGGCATCAAAGCTCGCGCTGTCGCGCTTCGCCTACAAGCTCCACCGCGAGCTGGTCGCCTGGGGGACGATGGGCGGCAAGGGGCTTTGCGGCAAATACCTGATGCCAGTGATGCGCAAGCAGCAATACCGTTTTCAGGCCACCAACCCCAACCCCCAGACCAGCGGGCGCCATGCCTGCGCGCCAATCGGGGCCTCCACCACCTTCATGTCAGCCGGCCAGGTCTACCCCGCGATCGGGGAAGACATGGGCTACCTGGTCTGGCGCAAAAGAAACTGCTGCGCGCTATGAAAACCCGCCTCCAAATGCTTGCAATCACTGTGCTTGCCGCTAGTTCTGCACTCGGCGGTGCGCTAGCATCCCCAAGCGATCCGGGGATCGATCTCGAAGCGATCCGCCAGCGCGCCGCCGACCAGTCCGGCGAAGCCGAAGCGCTCGCCGCGAACGCTCGCGAGAGAGCCAAGGGGCTTGACCGCGAAGCGGCAAGCAACGCCGAAGCCGCCAAGATCAACGGCCGGACTTACGCCAGTCAGGTGTCCCGCGCGACAGCGACCGACAGCACTTTCGATTTCGACCAGATGGTCACCGATGCCGGTGACATGGCGAAAGAGGGCATGGGCAAGGCACCGCGGTTCATCGCTTTTGCCTCGCTGTCGATGCCCGCTCAGGCGCTGCGCCAGATGATGGAGGATGTCACCCGCGCCGGAGGCGTGGTGGTATTTCGCGGCCTCACAAAAGGCTCGGCCAAGCTGATGACCGATGCCCTGACCAAAGTCCTGAAGCCCGGCGAGCGCATGGACGGGGTCGGGATCGACCCGCGCCTGTTCCGTGCCTTCGCCGTGAACGAAGTGCCGGCCTATGTCGTCACCGCCAGCGACTTCGATCTCTGCAGCGGGCTCGAGTGCACCACGTCGGTTCCACCCTTCGACCGGATGACCGGCAACCTCACCGCCGAATACGCGCTGCGCACCTTTGCTGCAGGTGGCGGTCCTGGCGCCAAAATCGCCGCGCAGCACCTCGCCCTCCTCCAGGAGGAGCAGCCATGAAACATGTTAGCTTGAGCCTGCTCCTTGTGTTCGCCCTGCCCGCAGCAGCGCAAGCCCAGACCAGCATCGCTGACGCCAAGACCGATGGCAAAGCATTCGGCCAACAGCAGGCAGGCGCCGCGCAAAGCGCTGCAACCACCCAGCCCAATGCCGACCGGGTTCCCGGCTTCTCGGGCACGCCGAGCCAGTCGACCTGGTTCGACGACCCAAAGGCGATGGAGCGCCAGGCAGCGAGCGAGGCGAGCTCGAGCACCGGCTACCAGGCAATGCGGCAGTCGATGGACAGCCGTGCCCGATTCGACGCGATCGATCTCGATGCGACGATCGCGCGCTCAAAGGCGGTCAACCAGGATCCGCTGTCTTACGCCAGCGGGATGGGCATCACCGGCACAGAAGGCCGCTGCGTGCAGCTTCCGCCGAGCACCGGCACCGCCGCGCGCTACAAGGCGAGCTGCAACACTGGCTATACGCTCGATAGCGGCACGGTGAGTTGCACCATCCCGCTCATTGCGACGGTAACCACAACGACCAGCTACCTGTACTACTGCACTTCGATCGGACTGGGACGGGAACCGGCCTGCAATCTACTGCCAGGAGATACCTGCACGCAGACTGGCAGCCACGACGGCCCGTGCCTGCAGTGGGGGATTGATAACGGCGTGCGCTACTGCGCAGAGCCGGGCGAGCCAATCGACGAATATACCTGCAGCGCTCCCGTCGGTGGCTTGTCTCCGATAAGTACCGCAAGCTCGAGCAGCGTCACGACGCGGCGCGATGAAAGCCAGTGTACGAGCTTTGCCGCCGACACCAATTGCACCGGCGGGCAAGAGACCTGCACCGACAGCGATCCGGTGACCCGCACGATCGACGGCTACTCTGTCACCCAACCCTGCTGGGCCTGGCGCCGCGACTACCAGTGCAACAGGTTCACCCCCGCGCAGGACTGCACCACGCTCGAGCAGACCCCGGGCTGCAATCTCGAGCAAGAATATTGCCTGACCGATGAGGTCCCGTGCCGGACCTTCGAGCGGGTCTACGATTGCCCGGTCCCGGAGCAGCCGCGGAACCCGAACCAGTTCATCTGCGACGGCGACGTCTATTGCATCGACGGGAGCTGCGAGACGATCCAGCGCCAGCCCAATACCGAGTTCAAGGACGCGGTGGTGGCGCTGAATGCAATGGACCAGGCCCGCCGCGAGTTCGATCCCGACAATCTCACCCTGTTCAAGGGCACGCGTGAGAGCTGCTCGTCCAAGGTCTTCGGGATCCTCAATTGTTGCAAGGGTAAGGGTTTCCCGCTGATCCCGGGCATCCAGCTGCTGGTGGCACTCGGCTGCAGCCGCGAGGAGTTGCTGCTCCACCACAAGGATGCGCAGGGTCTCTGCGCCTATGTCGGGACCTACTGCTCGTCATCGTTCCTCGGGGTCTGCCTGACCAAGCGCAAGGTTTACTGCTGCTTTGAATCGAAGCTCAGCCGAATCCTCCAGGAGCAGGGCCGCGCACAGCTGCCCAAGCCCTGGGCCAGCCCCAAGACCGAGCAATGCGCCGGGTTCACCATTGACGAGTTCGCGCGGCTCGACCTCAGCCGGATGGATTTCAGCGAAGTCTACGCCGAGTTCACTGACGCTGCGCGGCTCCCCGACGAGCTTCAGGCCGCCACCGATATCCAGGGAAAAATCGAGGACTACTATGCCCGTGCCCGCCAATAGCATGCGGCGGCTTGTCGCCGCCTGCCTTGCCGCTATCTGCCTGTTCGCCCTGCCCGAGCCCGCTGCGGCCGGCGATGGACCAACCGCCGCGACCAGGGATGTGGGCGATCCGTTCTACTGCGCCGAACGGCAGCTTGGATACTGGTTCTATTGCTCCAAGTCCAAGCCGCCCGAAAGGCAGGAACCGGCCCCCGCCGAGGCAGCAAGCGCCAGCGTTCGGCTTGATGCAATCACGGCCGAGCTGCGCGAGCTCAAGGCCAAGGCAATACTTGATCCCAGCCCTGATAACGTCACGGCCTATATCCGCTTCCAGCGCCGTCAGCTCGACCAGGCCTCGCTGTTCAGCGATGTCTGGCAGCGCGCGATCTGGCAGGAGCCTGACCTCGACTACACCCTCCAACGCCCGGTCTCGACGCTCGGCAAGCGCGCCTGGCAGGACAACCGCAAGGCCGAGCGCGACAGTGTGATGGCCGGGCTCTCGCAGCGCTACGGGCTGTTCTACTTCTTTGCCCAGTCTTGCGGCGCGTGCGAGGTGATGTCGCCAATCGTTCAAAGCGTTGCCCAGACCTGGCACATCAAGGTCCGCGCGATCTCGACCGACGGCGGCCCCTCTCGAACCTTCCCCAGATACACCGTCGAGACCAACCAACGCGCCAAGATGGGACTCGACCCCGGGGTGACCCCGGCGGTCGTGCTCTGGGATGCCGCCCAATCCCGCGCGATCCCGATCGGCTACGGCGTGATGAGCGCCGACGAGCTCCAGGATCGCATCTACCTCCTCACCACCAAGGACGCCGGCCGTGACTACTAGGTTCAAGCGCATGGTGACCGCACTGCTTGCGGTCACCCTCCCCCTCACCACGCTTCCGCTCTCTCCGGCCAGGGCCGATGTCGGCAGCTCGATGGACTCGTTCCTAAACGATGTCGGCGGTGCGGCGCAGGTCAACGGCCCGACCGCGTTCCAGGGTCAATCCGCTGGCTACTACAGCCTCGGCAATGTCTGGACCCGGTTCCCGCAGAAGACGACCAACATCGCCAATCTGCAGTTGCCGCGCGCACGCGCCGGCTGCGGCGGGATCGACCTATTCGCCGGCTCGTTCAGCTTCATCAATGCGAGCGAGATCGTCGCGATGCTCAAGGCCGTCGCCAACAACGCGGTCGGGTTCGCCTTCAGCCTCGCGATCGACACGGTCTGCCCCGAGTGCTCGAAGATCATGCAGGAGTTCGCGCAGAAAGCGCAGCTCATGAACAACCTCAACATCAACTCGTGCGAATTGGCGCAGGGCCTGGTCGGCGGGATCTGGCCCAAGGGCGACCTTGCCGACAAGGCGATCTGTGAGGCGATCGGTAACAGCGAGGGGATCTTCACCGACTATGCTGCGGCCAAACACGGCTGCGGCACCCGCGGCCAGCGGACCAGCACCACTCAGGCGGGCGCAGGCAAATACGACGACGTCAATCCCGGCGTGCCGCGCAACTACACCTGGACGATCCTCAAGAAGTCCGCGTTTTTCTCGCCGAACGGCACGCTCGACCAGGAGCTTGCCGAATATGCGATGACCATGCTCGGCACGATCATCTACATGCCGCCGGGGGACGACGAGCCGGGCAAATTCGTGCCGATCGTCGGTGAAAGCTCCTCGACCCTCGTCACCTCGCTGCTCGACGGGACCAGCAATGGCAATGTCCTGATCTTCCACTGCGACGAGACCGACAAATGTCTCGACCCGGGGTTCCGCTCCCTCAATCTCCCCGTCTCCAAATCGCTGCGCCACCGGGTTTCGGTATTGATCGACGGGATGGTCCAGGCGATCCGCGACGACAGCCCGATCACTGCGGCGCAAAAGGAGCTGCTCCAGGTCTCGAGCGTGCCGCTTTACAAGATCCTCACCGTCCAGGCCGCTTACGGGCGCGGCATGCCGACCGACGACCGCGAGACGCTCGCCGAACTGGCCTCGGTCGACCTGCTGTTCGCGGTGCTCGACCGGATCGTCAGCGAAGCGGGACGCTCGATGTCGAGCTTCATCGGTGCCGACGAAGCCAAGATCGCGATGTGGCAGAACCAGGTGAACACGGTCCGTACCGCGCTCGCCGACCGCCAGGCCAATACCCACCTCAAGGTCAACGCGGTTCTCCAGATCATCGAGAAGACCGCGTTCATCGAGAACGTGCTCGCGACGCAGATGTCGCCCGGCATGGCTGCCGCGCTCGACTGGTCGCGGGGCTTGCAGAGCCGCGCGCTCACCCACTGATTTCCCTTCAAGCCAAAGAAGGCTCCTAATCCCATGCTCGAGATCTTCACGGTTGGTGGCGGCGACTATCTCGTCAATGTATTCCAGGCGGTCGCCGCCTGGACCGGTAATGGCGGCTACAAAAGCTTGCTTCAGGTCGTGATGGTCATGGGACTGGCGCTCTCGGCGATCACACTGGCGTTCAATCAGGACTGGCGCGCCTGGATCAACTGGTTCCTTGGCGCGACCTTGATGTACACCTGCCTAATGGTGCCGCGCACCGACGTGCATATCACCGACCGGCTCAATCCGAACCTCGCTCCCGCCAATGTCAGCGATGTGCCACTCGGGCTCGGCCTCATGGCGAGCTTTACCAGCCAGGTCGGCGACTATCTCACCGGCTCGGCCGAGGTCGTGTTCGGCCTCCCCGGTGATCTCAACTATTCCAAAAACGGGATGATCTACGGGGCGCGGCTTTACGATGCCACGCGGTCCTTGCGCATTTCCGACCCCGAATTTGCCGCCAACCTTGACGAGCATTTCCGCCAATGCGTGTTCTACGACGTGCTCTTGGGGCGCTATTCGATGAAGCAGCTCGCCGAGAGCAGCGATATCTGGACCACGATCGCACCGGGCAGCCAGGCGCGCGCCCAGCGCTTCCTTACCCGCGACACCGGTGGCCAGGTCACCTCCACGATTATCACTTGCCGCGAGGCCTATGATGCGATGAACGCGCAGTGGACTTTACTGATCGACGCCATGGGCACTGTATTCGGCCGACAACTTTACCCGAACCAGACCGCGGCGCTCGCCAAGGCCAAGCTGTTTGCCGATCTCCCGGTCGCCTACCAGTATCTCACCGGGGTTTCCTCGAATGCTGCTGAGATTTTCAAACAGACCCTGACGATCAACGCGATGACCCAGGCCATGCACGGGATGAGCGCGGCCAGCGGCACCGGCAGCGTCGACACCTATGCCCAGACCCGAGCCGACATCCAGACCGAGCGGACCTACAGCTCGATCGCCAATGCCGCGATGAAATGGGTCCCGCTATTGAATGTCGTCCTGACCGTGCTGTTCTACGCGCTGTTCCCGGTGCTGTTCCCGCTGTTCCTGCTCCCCAAGACCGGCCCCACCGCGCTCAAGGGCTATGTCACCGGCTTCTTCTACCTCGCCGCCTGGGGGCCGCTGTTCGTAATCCTCCACATGATGCTGATGTTCAAAGGCGCCGCGGACATGACCGCGGTCGCCGGAACCAACGGGCTCAGCCTTGCGACTTTCACCGGCATGGCCGATGTGAATTCCGACATCGGCCTGCTCGCCGGCTACCTGATCGCCTCGGTGCCGTTCCTCGCGGGCGGCGTCGCCAAGGGCGCCATGGCGATCTCGCATCAGGCGACGAGCTACCTCAATCCGAGCCAGAATGCCGCCGAGGAAGCGGCCCGCGAGGCGAGCACAGGCAATGTCGCGCTCGGCAATTCGAGCATCGAGAACTCGACCGTGCTCACCAAGCAGTTCGCGCAAGGGACTAGCGCGCCGAGCTTCACCTATGGCGCCCCGCAGGTCCGCACGATCAGCGAGAGCGGTGCGCAGACTACCAGTTATCCCGAGGCTGCCTATGACCAGCTTCCCAACTCGAGCTATCCGTTCACCCCGAGCCTCGGACGCGACTTCTCCTCACGGCTCTCGACCATGGCCAGCGGCTACCACGCCAAAAGCGAGGCCAACGCGCAGATCGCCAGCCAGGCGACCTCCAGTTCGATCGCGCAGTTCCGTGAACTGCGTGACCAGTATTCCAGTGGCCAAGGCATCGAGACAGCTCAAGGCACCTCTAGCTCGGACAGCGTCCAGACCGCGTTCAGCCAAGTCGATCAGGCATCCAACGTGCTGCAGCAAAAATTCGGGCTCTCACGGCGTGCTGCTGACGACATCACCGTATCCTGGTTTTTTAATGGAGAAGCGGGAGCCGGCGTTGGAGGAAACGCTGGCGTGTTCAACGCAAGCGCTAACGTAAAGGGTGGCCGCAACCAGTCATGGACCGACAGCGATATCGGGATCGCGTCGGAAGACCGCGACAAGATCTCAGGCACACTTCACCAGATCTCCGACAGCGAGAATTGGACCAGCAGCCGCGACGGGTTCATGCGAACGGTCAGCACGTCGAGCAACAGCCGCATTCGTTCGACCGCCAGCGGTCTCAATGCCTCGTTGACTGAGACCAAGACAGCAACTCTCGAAGCGCGGCGGTCCGACGAGGTCGGTCAACGCCTGGAGCAGCAAGCCTCCTACTACTCGGGCAGCAATGCGGCCGGGAACCTCAACCTTAGCCAGGCCTATCGCGAGTGGGGCATGGCGGAGATCGAGAACAATCGCGACTACTATGGCGATGTGCGGTTCGACGACACGACGTTCCAGCTCAGCCCGAAAGGTCAGGCACTCCAGCGCAAGTTCGTTGAATCCTATGCTGGCGGGATCAAATCCGAGGTTGAGAGCGAGCTTGTGCCGTCGCAAGGTCCTGCCATCCCGCATCCGGCTGTAACATCGCAAGCGGGGATCCGCGCGGCAGCCCCTCTTAGTGCAGTGCCAACCGTTCCGGACCTGCTTTCTGCTCCTGATCCGTCAACAGTGCATGACGAAGTGACGCGCCAGCAAGGAGCTGGGCGTCAGCAGATTGATGCACAACGACGAAGGCTAGGCCAGCTGACCGGTCCAGCAAACGGCGCGAGTGCCGAAGCTGCCGACGACGTGAAAGAATGGAAGCCTAGTGGCCAATGATCAGATCGTTGACGATTACGAAAATACCAAAGGCAACAAGCAGGGTGATCACGCCAATTCCAAAGGCTCGAGCCCACGGATCCGCCCAGGCCTTCTTGAACCGGTATTCGGTCAACCGATTCTCCGCCAGAGCGCGATCAAGCTCAGCCAGTCCTTCCCACTTCTGTGGAACAGGCTCGCTACCGTTCTTGAAATCGAAGTCGGTCATGATGGCATTCATAGTCGCTCTCTTTGGAACATAACAGCAACTAATCAGGCTAGGAATCGAAAAGGCTCGACAACGGTCTAATCCCTTCGACCTCCAAAATGCCCCCTCTCCTCACCTCCTTATGGCTGACGGATTCAGGAATTCTTCGAGCGGCCAGACCACCTGGGGATTGCTCGCTCGCAGAGCGGGCCAACAAGGAACGGCACCCTTGCAAGGCTCGACGCAGATGAGCGCCAGGCGCGCGGGACTGGGCGCCAGCCGGCGTGAGGCAAGGAGAGCCGTAAGAGTGCCTGCGGGTCAGCACCAAAGCGCTGCACCCTGGGCGAGCATGCGAGACCAGAGTGCGTCCTCGAGAGAACTCCCGCTCAGCACATCGACAGCTCTATCGGATGGTTCGGAACGCTGCACCAGGATCGCAAAACGGGAAGAACCATCGAGAGAGCAGCCGTTTCCGGCAGAATGCAACACACTTCTGCTTACACATCCAACCCAGCCGGTACCTTCTCGCCGGGCGGATTTAACTGATCGGAAGCGAGATGATGAACCAACCATCTCCGACATTTGCCGCAAGTGTCGTCGCAACCGGTCCATTAGGATCTCTTAAATAGTCATAAGCCGGCTCGAAATCTCCGATCCGATCACCACCCATAGCGATAATACAGAAATCGGAGCTCAATTTGAGTAGCTGGTCATGCTTCGTGCTTCGGTTAGTCGCCATGATCAGAGTATCGCTGCGATCCTTGTCGAGCTCCGTTGCTGCAAGGATCGTTCTGACAGCATCTTCATGAATTTCCGGAAGGTCGGTTGACCAGATGATCGAGATTTCGGAGCTCCGCAGCCGCTCCAACTCGTTCGCCAGTCCATCCGCGGGAAATGGCGGATCGTTCGGATCAAATACCTGGGAACCGGGATCGAGATCGATCGCAACCGCGATGTGATCAGTTTTACAGGGTTCGCGGAGTGGCCAAGTAGAAAGAGTCGCCGGATCGATCATCACCGATTGCCTGAGCGGGCCGGACTTCGTCCGCGCAGCCGATATCGCATAAGAAGAGAGCGTATGGTAGCCGCTCAGGTCGTTCAGGAGATTGCTATTCGCGTAGGCTAGCGTTGTCTCGGCCACAGCTTGCGCCGCCCTGCTCTGAGTGCCCGCAAGCAACACCACACCCATCAGGAAGAAAATTGGCGGACGGCAGAGCATCGAGGTTCGTCTTCTCCAGGAACCTGACGTTCAAATTGTATCGGCGTTATGTTCGCGATCACCACGGCGAATGCCAGGCACCTGCGCCGCGCCCGCTCATCTCATCACGCCCAGAAGTTCAAGCATACGCTATCTTTAGCGAGTTGGCATTGGAGGCACCAGGTTCTCTTAAACGGACATGTTCGCAGCTCACATGATCTTCAGCGAACTCTATATCGATTCGCTCGCCACATGAAAATCGCCAAAGCTAAACCTGCCCTGAGAACAGAACTCAATCAGGTGCAAAAGGGCACTCTATATCTTCACTCTACCGCTTCAGCCTCAACACACTCAAAGACTATAACCGCCCGGCTCTCAGGCCGGGCAGATAGAGAAAGCTTGCACAACGATTGTTCAAATCATCAGCAACCAGAAATCACGGACTAGCGGGCTTCTTCTCGGCGCTGCCCACAATGATCGCAGTTGCAATCCCAGCCATCACAACAACGGGCGCAACGATCCGCGCAGTGGAACCAGCGCCCTTACCACCCTTGACAGTGGACGCCGCCCGAACTTGGCCTCCCGACTTAGGCTTGGCCTCCGCAGCGACGCTGAACGCGAGCCCGCATGCGGCCAATGAAGCGACGATAGTCCGTGCACGAATCATCATTAGTCTCCTGTATTCCGATATTGGATAGCGTTCTTACCCTACCGTTTCAAGCATTAACTGTGTCTCCCCGGTCAATCCCGCACGTTCTTATCTCCAATGTGCAGCGGACAGGTCTCTCGACGTACCGCCCTGAGTATCGCCCGACCGCTATTGCCTTGGAGAAAGTGCCTTGCCGCCGCAAATGTATGACGGGCAACCTTCATTGCGACCATGAGCAATGCCATATGTCTCGCGGTTCAACTTGATTGCCCCAGGGAACTGGTGAGGCTAGATTCAACGGCTGCCAAGCACGCAAACGAGTGAGGAATGGTATGTTCTTTATCGCAGGATCTAGAGCTTGACCGCGATTCGCCGCCTGGCCGTCGTAGCGCTTGTATTGCTGACGGCCGCCTCTCCAGCGATCCTCTGCGCCGAGCCCCTTCCGCGAGCGACAATCGAGCGGACCTTTGCGCACCTGCGCGGCGAAGACGAACGCCTCGCGCAGACCATCACGCGACTGCTGAACGCCAACGACCGCTATTGCGACAGGCATATGCCCGCAAGCGGACTTGTGCTTCATGCACTCGACATGTTCGATCCCGACTTACGCGACGCGGCGAGAAAATACTTTGGCTTCCCTTCGCCGATCGCGATCGAGCTCATTGTGGCAGAAAGTCCGGCCCAGGTTGCCGGGATTGCTCCTGGCGATGGCCTCATTGCAATAAACGACATGAAACTCTCGCCTATCCTTGCCGCGCGTGCCTCGGCCGCGAACCGTGACCGCGCCGAGCAGATTCTGACACAGCTCCCGCTGGACCGCCCCATCGCCCTGACTCTGGTTCGCGACACCGCCCAATTCGAGGTGGCGGTGCAGCCGGTGCAGGCCTGCCGGGCGAGATGGGAAGTTGTTTCCGGCTCCAGCCTGCTGGGTCAGTCTGACGGTCAGACAATCCAGATCGGGCAGGACTTCATCACCAAGGCAAGCGATGCGGACCTTGCCGTCATCGTGGCCCATGAACTCGCCCACACGATTTTGAACCACACCCGACGGCTTGCCGAGGCCGGTATTAGCCAAGGCCTGCTCGCCGAATTTGGCCGCAACCGCAGGCTCAATCGGCGGGCCGAGGACGAGGCTGACCGCATGAGTCTCTATCTGCTTGCCAATGCTGGCTATGACTGGAATGCGGCCCCCCAGTTCTGGGAAGGTTTGGGGCGTAGTTGGGATCCGGGGATATTCAGGCGCCGAGACTACCGCTCGCCCTCTGCGCGTGCCGCTGTAATGCGGCACGAAGGGAACCGGATCATGCCCTGTTGCGGTCCGGTGATGAATGACGCACTGTGGCGAACACGGGCCGAGCCGATGCTAGCCGACAGGCAAATCAGCTCGGCCAGGTGAACCAGAGCGGAAGGGAGCTGCTTGCGCCAAGGCGCTACGCTACGAGCCAGTTTTTTTTGGGGTGCGAGGACCGCAAGTTTTCGATCCGTGACTGCCAGCCTTTGTGGATCGTCATTCGGGTCCCCACTTTCTGCATTGCCATGCCTGCGCCAAGGGTACATCCGTCCTCGGGATGCGATCAGATCTAATTCGGCTCAACGGCGCATCAAAATAGGAAGTTATCGTGAAGCCTGTAACTCTGCTGCGAACTCTGGTCGTCGTGTTTTGGCTGGCGATGGCTTTCACTCTGGTGATGGCATTGCTGCCGCAGTCACCGTCGGTCCCGTTCAAGTCGAGCGACAAAGTTCAGCACATGGTGGCCTTTGCCGCGCTAAGCCTGCTGGCCTGTTTCGCCTTTCCCGGTCAAAGACTCCGGACACTTTTTGTTAGCCTAGCCAGTCTTGGAGGGGCAATCGAAATACTTCAGATGATCCCTGTCCTGCACCGCGATGCCGAATTTGCCGACTGGCTTGCGGATTGCTTCGCGATTGCACTTGTGATGGGCATTGCTGGCCTTGGCCGACGAACCGGGACTGATCGGCTTGCTTGAATGGTTCTTGCGCGGATGATCTTAAAATATTGAACTTTAATGATTGTCCCATCACTCCGGGCACGATTATAATGCCAGGACCCGGCATTGCTTTAACTGCTTCGGTCAAATTTCGATAAATGCCAAAGGCGAGTATTGTGATGATGCTCCACAGCATGGTGTGGTTAGGGGGCCGAAGCGACCTCCGTAATTTCCGGATGGGTTTGGGGTAGTCATGTTTGCGGGTGCTGCAGAGAGCATGACAATGAGATTGCCGTTGCGAGAGGATATGGTCTCGAGCGTCACCAAGGCTCAGGACCAATTATGTCGTTTGCGGCTTGGCTTTCAGATTGATTCAATGGCAACGCGAGAAGGCGTAACCAAGAGCGATCTGATCTGGCTGTCGGAGGCGCAGATGCACCGAATTGAGTCCTATTTTACGTTATCGCACGGGGGTGCCGCGAGTTGATGATCGTCGGATCATTGGCCGCATTATTTTCGCGATCCCCACTGGCCTGCGTTGGTACGGCGCACCCGCCGAGTACGGCCCCGCCAAGACGATCTACATTAGGTTCATCCGCTGGCGCCGCATGGGCGTGTTCAACAAGATCTTCGCCGTGTTGGCCGCAAAGGGTGGAAAACCGAATCAACTGATGATCGATGCGCCCCACCTCAAAGCGCAACACACGGCGGCGAGCATCCTCAAAAGGGGCTGTACCCCGACGTGTGGGGCGCACCTAAGACGGCCTGAACTCAAATCGGCATGTCGCCTGCGATGGTAAGGACCGACCGCTGGTGGTTCTGCTCAGCGAGGGCAAGATGAGCGATTGCTAGGGCGCGGCGTTGCTGGCCGACCGTGGCGACAATGCCGACTGGTTGCGCGCCGCCCTGGATCCACGTGGCATCGCCGCCTGCATCCCATAAAAGGCCAACCGCAAGGTGCCGATCCCCCACGACACCGTGCTTTACGGACGGCGCCATAGGATCGAGATTATGTTCGGCAAACTCAAGGACAGGTGCAAGATCCAAACAGGTTACGACCGCTATGCTCACACCTTCCTGTTCCGCACTAGCATTGCCGCAATCGCCATCTTCTGGCTCAATCAATGACTCATGAACCTTGCTTAACGGCCGCTGAGACCAGAATCCAGAAATGACACGATAACAACATTCCGCAAGGCATTCTAGGTTGTGAACCCATAAATGTCAGGCTGGTGGCTTCCACTCATCGATAAGGCGACCGACAGCGCTGGCCTGTTTTGCCAGTGCGCTGTCGGAGACCCCGTCGAAGTCCATGGCGCGTAGAATGCCCCACCCCGGCGGGGTTGCGTTCCCGCTTTCGAGTTCGGCCCGAAGATTCACGAACCAATCAGCCCAGCGCGCTTTCAAAGATTGATTCCAACCAGCATTGGCTTCTTCAGCGGTCAGGGATGTCTGCAGCGCCGCTATGAGGCGCTCAATATTCACTTCAAGCAGTTTCGGTAAAATCGCGCGTTCCAACATCTTGCTTCCGGTCTTCTATTCTGATTCTGGGGCAGCATGAGCCGATATGATTTAACCGATTTTGAGTGGCGTGTGATAGAGCCAATGCTACCCAACAAGCCGCGAGGCGTCCCGCGCGTTGATGATCGCCGCGTACTGAACGGCATCTTTTGGGTGCTGCGCTCCGGTGCCCCGTGGCGCGACCTGCCCGAGCGGTATGGCCCGCGCACCACCTGCTACAATCGCTTCGTGCGATGGCGGAAAGCAGGCGTGTGGGATCGGATGATGGACGCCATCACCGCCGCACATGATGGCGACATCCAAATGATCGACAGCACTTCCATCCGGGCGCACCAACAGGCTGCGACGGCAAAAAGGGGGATCGAGATCATTGTCTCGGTCGCTCCCGAGGTGGACTCACGACCAAAATCCACGCGGTGGTCGACGGGCAAGGCCTACCGATCCGACTGAGCCTGACCGCTGGGCAAAGTCATGACGGGCCAGCTGCTGACCAACTACTCGATCACATTGGAGCCGGAACAATCGTGCTTGCGGACAAGGCCTACGATGCCAACCGCATCCGTGCGGTTCTCCGTGAGAAGGGATCGTTTGCCAATATTCCGCCTAAGGAGAACCGGAAGTCAAAACCGTACTTCAGCACATGGCTGTACCGCGAGCGGAACCTGATCGAGCGCTTCTTTTCCAAACTCATGCACTTCCGTCGGGTTGCAACCCGCTACGACAAGCTGGCCGAGAACTTCCTGGCCATGGTCCAACTCGCCTCAATGCGGCTGTGGCTCCGCGTTTATGAGTCTACGGCCTAGTCTTTGCTGGTGATCGCAAGCTCAGACGCGCGGCCAGAGGAACGTATCCGCCCCGGGATCGCAATGTTTCGAAAGCCCTGGCAGCGCCGCGCCATCCGAAAGATACGTTGCAATGCGTTGCTAGGCTTAGCGCAAGCGCCAATGGAAATCGCGCCTGCGCAGAGAGCAACCGAGTGTCAATATGAGCCGCAGGCAGAGCCTTGATCAAACTGACAGCGAAGCCTCGATTGCAATCCGGATTGCTTCACTGCTGTGGCTTGCGCCAATTTTCCCCAGCATGTTTGCCCGATGAATTTCGACGGTTCGCGGAGAGATCGAAAGGCGTTCAGCGATGAGCCGATTGGAGAGGCCATCGGCGACACCAGTCAGAACCTCGCGTTCCCGCTGGGTCAACTTCTTGATCATGCTGCGCGCCTTGACTTCGCGCAGCCGCGCTCCGCACACCCCGTCCGAGTATTCAGCGGTAATATCGAGCGACGTGACGATATCACGCGCCGAGAATGGCCAGGCCAGGTAGTCGCTTGCACCATTCTGCATGGCGGCAACGACTTTGCGCACATCGGTCTGCTCAGCAAAACCGATTATCGGCAGCCACTTCCCGATGTCGGACATGCGCTCCACCGTTTTGGCGATGCGCTCTCCGTCGTCATGGATCACCAAGGCACCGACCCGCGGCAGATTGGCATCGATCTCCGCTTCGCTCTCAAACGGTTCTACATGGAAGTTGTCACTGTGCAGGCTATGACAGATTGCGGCCCGGCGGCGGGTGTCGCTATCGATCAGGAAAATCTTGGTCATCATGTTTGCCCCCAATGGTTGCCTCGGGGGATATGCCTAATGGAATAGCCTTATGAGTTTACCATGAACCTGATCCGTTATTGTACCTAATTCACACAGTATTGGATCAATCAGGTGAGCGGCCATGCTTCCCGGCATCGATGCGGCACCTTCCGACACGGTGGGCAAGGGCTCGAGACCACGCACTCCGTCCAAACCTCGCTGCCAGCTTCAAGCTGCGAGCACGGCAAGGTATCCATCCGGTTACATCTGATTAACCATATCTTAGGGCACATGCTGGATATGACCTGTGAAGGCGCTTCGGAATTGCCTAACGAAGGGTCGCTCGCTTAGGCTCTGCCGAGGCGCCTTCAGTTTTCAATTGCGGGAGCATAACCGCGCCCGTCCCGCCTGACTCTGGCTCTTTCCTCATTCGACGGATCAAGTGAACGACTAACGAACTTGGTCCAGCATAATGACAAGGCAGTAGCTGCTAACAGCAATGAGCTTTTGCGGCACTGTGCCGACCCGATGGCTCTGAAGAAATCAAGCGCGTCGCGTATCGTATCCCTCGGTCAATGCGGCAATTGCAGCTTCGACATGAGCTTTCGGCACCAGCCAGCCGTCTTGAGTGAGTAGTTTGGCCATCCGGTGCAGCACCTCAACCATAACCAAGCAGCGCTGCTTGCGATCCACATCGCCAGCTTCAGCAGTTTGTCGTTCCATGTGTGCGCCCCAACTTCAACAAACACCGTCTGCGTCCAATTCGACATGTAGATTGCAGCCGCATTGTCTGTGATCAAAATCACAAATTTATAGAGTTATGAAGGATTTTAGGTGCGGCGCATCAATCGGATCGGACCAACCGTGGAGGGCATGGACATTGAGCCTGTAAATTGCGTGACAAAGTGTCTGCCCATGCTGGTGAACACTTGACCATCGGAGCCTGGCCCACCCCCGTTGTAATTTGCCCTCGCGAGGTAACGCAACCTGCCCGGCGCGGAACATCCCGCGGGGGGAAACCTGACGGGAGGAGAGGCAGCCGAGTCGTGGACTCGATTTGCCGTCTCCGAGCGATGTGCAAGCCGGGAGCCAAGTGGCCATGCTTTAGGCCATAGTCGAAATCGGACGCCCGCAGTTTTCAATTGCAGGAATGTATCCCTGCTCTTCCCGCCTGATTTGCGCTCTCTTCTGAATCGATGGATCAGGCTCACGAGCAACGAACCTGACGCGGCGCTGTGGCAGGGCAGAGGCCGCTTACTGCCATGAGTCATTGCGGCACTTTGCCGGCTCAACACCGGTCAAGAAAATCATGCGAGTTGAGGACTAGCCACACGGCGAAGGCCCCGAGGGATTTAGCTCATGTCGATTTCTGGTCGGCGGTGAGCGCTTCGAGGTTCTCGTGGCCCTGGTTGGTGAGTCGCCGGCGCGACGGCACTTATGTCCTCAGGATGGAAGACAGCCTCAACGTCAAGCGGATCGCGATCGAACCGCAAGGTCGCAAGATTTCGGTGGCGAGCGACAATCCTTTCCACGCAAGTTGGAACAACCGCAAGCGCAGAGCAGTGCACATCGTCGGCCGGGTGCTTTGGTTCGGGTGCAAGATGCATTAGCAAACCGGCCGATGATGCTTCTTGCCTTGGCCGCCGCGGTCGTCACCGCCGGCGAAACGTTCACCTGCACACCGACCCACGCCTATGACGGCGACGGACCGGTGTGGTGCGCCGAAGGACCCCATGTCCGGATCGCTGGGATCGCCGCGCGCGAGATGGACGGCACCTGCCGCGACAACCAGCCCTGCCCGGCAGCATCGGCGCTGCAGGCGCGCGACGCGCTGGTCAGCCTGTTCGGCGGCGCGCGCGGTACGATTTCAACCGGGCATGTCATCGTACGCGGGCCGACCATGACGTGCCTCTCGGAAGGCTCTGCGGGCGGCTCGCGCACGGCTGCCTGGTGTACCCTCCCCTCGGGCCAGGACCTGTCCTGCACGATGGTCGCAACCGGCACCGTGCTCAAATGGGACCGCTATTGGCGTGGCCACCGGTGCCGCTGAGCGAATGGGAGCTGTGGGCCTGTGCCAACCAGGTGCTCAGGGCGCATGGCGACAAGGCCGCCCTTCACGTTGCCGAGCAGCTGGGCGCCCTCGCCCTCAGACAAGATGCTGAAGGGATCGCCGCCTGGCAGGAGATCGCCCGGCGGATCGAACAACTCCAGGCCAACCCTCGACCTTCGCAACGCAACTGACCTCGCAGGACCCAGTCACAAGCCGTAGTCGAACGAGCGCGTCCGCGACTTCTGCAGTTCCCGATCCTTGCGGCTCCGCTGAACCTTGGTCCGCGCCGTCTCGGATTTCGCGGTCTCGACATTGGCCGGTTTAACCGGGACGGCAACCGGCAGCTCGATTGGCACCGCCTTGTCGAGGCGCTGGACCGCTTCGAGCGCCGAGGTCTTGGTTCCCGGATTGCGCTCGGCCGCTTGCCGAACCTTGTCGCCGCTGTCGACGATCAAGGTCAGGGCATCGCGCAGCCTTGTCACTGTCACAAGAAAGTTCTGCTCGCTGACCAGCTTGCGTTCGCTGCTATCGATCACCCCGATTCCCCGATTGCTGGTCAGCCCCTGCGCCATGTGCGCGTTGAGCGCGTAGGCGAGATCGAGCCGCCGCAGCATCGGATCGCGGGGCTTGAGCATGACCTTGACCCCGGCACTGGTCCTGACGGTCACGCCATTCTCACCAATATTGAGAACCTCGGCGCGATCGGCATTGAACAGGCCGCGGCGAAGATCGCTTGCTGTCCAGCGGACCGGATCACCGCTATGCACTTCGAGCTGCTGCTTGTCGTAGAGTTCGAGCGGGCTGCGCTCTTCGCCCGGCCGGAGCCGCGCGGGACGGAACTTGTGGGTTACCCCACGCGCATCGCGAATGGTTACAACCCCGCGGCGCCTATCGACCGCGTCAACTTGATGTTCGCCGCGCTTGAGCCCCTGTGTCCGTAGCGGCTTCGAGAGCTGAAGAACCTGCCCCGCACGATAGGTATCAGCGTGACGAAGCTCTTCACGTGTCGCCTGAACCCGCACCAACGTCTCGAGGGAAAGTCCATCTGCGCCGATCTCCCCACGCGCCTTGCGTCCCTCCTGAACGGCGGCATTGACTTCACCGCGCAGCCGCCGCCCGGCTACGAAGATCGCGGTTTGGGAACGCTCGGCTTCGGGCAAGGCCAGCCAGTGCTCGGCGGCTGTCTTTGCGAGGTTGCCCTGCGTTTCGATGGTATGGGGTTTGAGCAGCGCCAGAGCGCGATCGACTTCGCCCGACTGCGCGGCATACTGAGCATGGCGCAAGGTTTCATCGCGGGCGCGGGTATTGAGGTTCATCGCCGCTGTTTGCATGCCGAATTTCTGCAGCACGTCGAAGGGTCTGCCCGCATCGACCGCGCCAAGCTGCTTGCGATCACCGACCAGGACGAAGCGTTGGACCTCAAGGCGGTTGGCGAGCCGAACCAGCTTTTCGAGATCAACGTTGCCAACCATCGAGGCTTCGTCGAGCAGGATCACGCTGCCGCGCCATTCTTCGCGCGCCTTGCCAAGAATCCGGGAGTCAGCAGCAGCACCGAGCAGTTCCCGATGTTCGCGCAGGAACCGAGACACGGTCATCGACGAAATCCCGGTGTCGCGTTCGAGCATCTGGACCAGGGTATTCTGTACCGCGAGCCCAATGACCTTGCGTCCCTCGCTGCGCAGCAATTCAGCGACAGGGCGCAGCAGGGTTGATTTGCCCGAACCGGCAATCCCCTGGACCCCGACGATGCGGTGCGATGACCCTAGTATCATCCGTCCTGCAGCTTCTTGTCCGCCATTGAGAGTGATCCCCGATTGCGCCTCGGACAGAGCCTGAAGCTGTTCTGCGGCCCGGTCGGCCGGGATGATCGGCGCGGCACTGTCGCGCCCTTCCCTGACCTCGCCAAGGATCCGTTGTTCCATCTGCAGTGCATCGAGCGTGGTCAGCATCCCGCTCGCCACGCTCCTGCCTTTGAGCAGGACCTTCTTCGCCAGCAGCCGGTCGATCTGCCGCTCGATCGGCGCAATCGTGGTGGGCAAGCCAAAGTCGAGCGCAGCCTTCAAGACCTCCGTCCGTTCGAACGCCGCTTCGCGCTCCGACAGATGCCGGATGGCCGATGCGACCGCCAAAGCTGCAGCATTGTCCTCACGTTCGACGCGCTCGGGACGCGGCGGCAGGAGCGGATCGCTCGGCACCAGATTGAGCTGTTCGGCGAGCGAGGAAAACCAGCCTCGTAACTGCTCTCGAGTTTCGCCAAGCTTGGTCCCGATCGATCCGACAAGTCCGAGATTTTGGGACGCCCGCGCGTTGGCCCGCTCGATTACCGAAGTGAGATCAATTCCTCGCGCGCCAGCTTGAGCTTGCCACTGTTCGGTTAGCGCTGCCCGGTCTTCGATTACAGCCTTCTTGGCCCGTGACATGAGTGCCGCTGTCACCCCGGCCTGGAGCCCGCCATGATCGAGCCTGGTTCTCGCAGCGAGCACTTCTTCGCGGCGGGTACTGAATGTCATGACAGCTTCGCGTGATACACCGAGAGCTTCGAAATTGCCGTGTTTGAGCGTTGGCCCCGGTTCGTAACCCAGCAAGCTGACCCGCTCGCGGAAACGCGCCATCGCCATCGAATTGAGCAGGGTATTGGTGCTCCAGAGCTTGTCATTGCGGAGTGCGCGCCAGGTGCCGTCGGGGAGCTGGGTGACATTGGCGACGACCGCGTGGAAGTGCGCGCCCGGCTCCTGGTTGCGGTTGGTGTCGTGCTGGAACAGGGCAATCGCGAGGTTTCCGGTCTGCACGAGGCGCTCGAGCCCTGCCCGCTCGACCCGGGCCTGCGCGCCATTTCTCTCAGCCCATTCGAGGGTTTCGGTGATAGCGGCCTTGTAGGCAGCGAGGATCCGGGTATCGCCGCCGACAAGGGCCAGCAGGGACCAGCTCTTGGGGAGCGAAAAGGTCAGGTCGAGCCCGGCGCGGTGAGGCTGCCCCGGGCGTCCAACCGTGGTGCCGTCGGGTAGTTCTCCGCGCAGCAGCGCCTCGAAGACCTTCGGATCGATCTTCCCTACCAGGCCAAGCTTTTCGGCGGCCTTGCCGAGCCATTGGCCCGATCGGTCGGCATCGGCACGCGTGTAATAGTTGTCGGCCGCAAAGTAGTTCGCGGCGCCACCGGCTGACCTGACAAGCGCGACCGACAACATGGAAGGAACGGTTCCTTTGCTGCCTCAGGCCCGCCCTTAGCCCGGCCCGAAATCACCAAGATCGGGGCCGCGATCCTTCTGCGGTTCGGACGGACCGTCGGCTTCACGCTGGATCATGGCGCGGCGCTGACCGGAGCGCTTCGATGCCGCCGCACTGCGCTTCTGGCCTTCAGACTGCGCATGCGCCCTGCCCTGCCCTTCGCCGGCTTGTCTGGCCGCATCGCCTGCCTTGTCTGACTCGGCCGAGGGCAGTCCGGGGTCGCTGCGAGCCTGGTCACCAGACGGGTTCTGTGCGGTTGCCGTGGAACCGATCGCCGAACTTTCGGAAGGTAATGGCAGTCCCTGGCCGAGATCGAGCATAGCCTGGCTGCCTCGTTCACTGGGGCCAGCCTGACGCGGCTTTCGTGGACGGTCGAGAGCTCGCTCCTTTGGGCCGGCCAGTCGTGCCTCCGCGCCCTTGCCGCTTTCATCGCTCACCGCCCCGTCGCCGCCGTCGGTGTCCAAATCATCGTTCGCATCGTCCCAGTCTTGGGCATCTGCTTCATGCCGACCCGGAAGCGTCTTGATGCCCCGAACCAGTTCGAAGTCACCCCGTGCAACAAAGCCAGGCGCGATCCTCGATCGCATTTTGTACGTCAAATGGATCGGGGCCGGAGGCAGGCTTCCGGGCAGGCAGATGTAGCCGTGGAGCGGATCGAGATCACCGATCTCCTCGGGCATGACGATCCGAACTTCGCGCTGTTCGGGACTGAGGTTCACCGAATCCCGCGACTTGCTGTAGCCAAAGCTGTAACCGGTGTTCATGTCCTGAACCTCGCTATTGCCCATCACTTCCGAGCACCATTTGGCGGTGTCGGGATCGGGATTGCCGAGGATCAGCTTGGTCTTGGCGAGCGAAGACAGCTCGTGCGCTGCTTCGATGCCATAAACCTCGCGCAGCTTGGCCTGGGTGTGCACACCGGTAACAAAGGCTCCGCCAAAATTGCGCGCAGTGCGCATTCCGGATTCGAGCGCAGGCATCCGGTGCAAAGCCCCAAGCTCGTCGATCAGGAACCACATCTTCAGCGCGCGCGAAGGTTCTTCCGCCATCAGCGTATTGACTGCGCTGTTGAGCCACAGAGTCAGCAATTGGCGGCAAACCGGCAGGTCGACATAGCGCGACGAGATGAACAGGATCGCGCCGTCCTGTTTGCCTTCCCGGACCCAATTCCGGATCGAAAACTGCGGTCCCTCCTTGGGCAGGTAAAGCAGCGCCTGGGCGTTGGCGTTGAACACCGCGCGGACCGAGTCCGCGAGCTTGGGGGAGTCGGGCGAGGACATCGCCGCAGCCGGCGTATCCTTGACGAACTGATAGACGGTCTCGACGTCGGCGGTCATCAGCTTGGTCGCAAGATTCTCGTTGGTCGCCATGTCGTGCTCGACCAGCGAGTTGCACATGTTGGTGAACAGCATGCGCGCGCCCTGCACCCAGAACTGCCCCTCCCCGCCGCCATCGCTCGGGATTAGCGCTTCGGATGCGGCCATGAACTCAGCCGGATTGCTGCACTCGTCGAAGATCGACCAGCGCGGGCAGCGCGCATCGAGCGGGTGCAGGATGGTGTCGCACGCGGGATCATAATAGGCCGCGACATAGGCACCGGTAAGGTCGAACACGACCGAGCGATGGTCCCGGTCGCGGACCTGATCGAGCAGGTCCATCAGCGCCACGGTCTTGCCGGTTCCGGTCGATCCCACCAGCATCGCATGGGTCTGCTCTTCGCGCCACGGCCAGGGTATCCCGGCGAGCGAGAAGGGGCGGAAATCGAGGCCGGCGTCCACGAGTTCCCTGCGCCTGGCAAATCGCCAGGCCTTGCCGAGCACCATGCGCAGCTCCTCGGCGCGGCGCG
Organism: Novosphingobium sp. B 225; assembly: GCF_002198665.1. Lineage (GTDB taxonomy): Bacteria > Pseudomonadota > Alphaproteobacteria > Sphingomonadales > Sphingomonadaceae > Novosphingobium. The sequence goes on from NZ_MWLM01000003.1 coordinate 86,724, forward strand.
CAGCGTTGACCGCTTTCACCATGCGCAGCAGTTCCCGGGTGGAGACAAGCCGCCGCCCGCGTTGGTGCTTGCGTTCCTTGGATCGGCGGCCAAAGCGCGCCGCGATCCACACGAACGCCGCAGTTGCGGGTACTGCGATCAGCACGCTGAGCCAAGCCGAGCGAACGAGGATGGCGGTAAATGAACTCCAGGCCCGGACGACTGACGGAAAGTCTTCAACCCGCGAAATCGCGATCAGGAACGTGCCGCCGAAAGCCGATTTGAGGGTCACCAGCTTGTGCGGATCGAACTCCAAGAAGCGCCAGCCAGAGGCGTAGATCTTCATCAGGATCAAGGTCACCTGATCGTCGGTCAAGGTGGTCTGGAGCTGGTACCAGGTCAGCCAGGAATAGAGCACCAGGCCGCACAGCATGGGGAACTTGAAGCCCACTGCGAACATCTGGGTGAAGTGCGCGATGAGCTGGCTGCCGGTGTTGAAGTCGATGATCTTGCGTTTCATTGCACCGCTCCTTCCACGCCTTCGAGCGCGCTGCGTCGACGCTCTTCCTTGCGCGCAAAGGACTCATGGACACGTGCGCGAAGATCGGGGTCGGCATGTCCGGCGAGCAGTGCATCGAGCGCCACCGCAGCAAAGTTGAGGTCGGCTGAAATCCACTCGAGATGGCGCTCGATTCGGTTGGCCGCGAGGCCGGTGGCGCAGGCTTCGAGCACCAGCGTGCGAATGAATTCGCTCACCGGCATGCAACTCTGCTGGCAGTGGGATTTGACCTGCACCGCGATCTCTTGCGGCAGCCAGGACTGAACGGGAACAAGGCGATTCATGGACGACTCCTAGGGTCCGGGAGCCTGGTCCACACTGCGAAAGTGAGAATGTTCTATATTTGTTCCAATGCGCTGTCAACGCAAAAATTTAAGGCTTTAGCTCAATTATTTAGCTGGATTTGCATGGCGAGCGCATTGTCAAATCCTGGCGCATTGCCGGCGCATGAGAATTGACACACCTATGGATCGGCACATTTCCGCCAGAAACTTTCCGGCCACGCCGGGTACGGTGTGCCCGAATCTGCTCCTAACTTGGCTCCGTATTGTTCTAGAATCTGCTGCTCGTGTTTTCAGGAAAAATGAGCCTCAATCCCGCACTATACCTAGCCCGTATGGCGCTTGAGTGAAACCCCAAGCGGTTGGCAAAGTTGACCGATGCTCCGCTTTACGGAAGCAAATAGCCATTTTGGACGCGCGATCTCCGCCTTGCGGAGGTCGCTCAATTTCGCGCTTTCGGAGCGAGTTTCGATGGCCTGATTAGCACGCGGAAGGCCCGGATCAGCAGGTGCTGATCCGGGCCTTTGAATGACGATATCCGATCGCTGCGGCGCTACTTCTAGCGCCGTTTCTTCGGTTCCTCGCTGCTGGATTCCTTGGCCTTGGCGAGGAAGTCGACCTGCTCGGCGATGATCTCGCAGCCATAACGGGTCTGGCCTTCGCTGTCGGTCCAGCGCGAGTAATGGATCCGGCCAGTGACCATAACCATCGCGCCCTTGGTGACGTGCTCGGCGACGCATTTGCCGACGCCGTTGAAGCAGGTGATCCTGTGCCACTCGGTCTCGGTCTGGCGGTTGCCTTCGCTATCCTTGAAGCAGCGGGTGGTGGCGAGTGAGAGGTTGGTGATGGCGGCGCCCGACTGGGCGGTGCGGACTTCCGGAGTGTTGCCGACGAAGCCGACGAGAGTGACGGTGTTCTTCATGATGCTGACCTTTCGAAGCTGTTCTTCCGTCCAAGGGACCATCCCTTTGACTGAGCCCCGAAAAGGCCGGGCACGGTCAGGTCTGCACCGAACGCAGAGAGGGAAACGCCGCTCGAAGGAGTGGTGCGGGCAGGCATGCGCAGCATGACAACACGGTCCGCATGAGCGCGCGTTGCATGGCCTGCCCGGGTTCGGTCAGGGGCGTGGATTAGTCATGAAAGGGGATTGTGCCTTGGATGAACGAAGGCGCTTTGGTCGCGTGAATTGAACGACGTTCGCTTTCGAGCCTTCGCCTTATCCAACAATCAGCAAATGCTCACCGCTGTCCTGCCTTGTCAGCCCAATTCGCCTGCGGGTGAAGCGCTTGGCGATGTCGATAGGGGTCAGTTAGTTCTGACTTGGACAACAGCAAGGGCGAAACGAAGCATTCACTTAAGCATGATGCAGTCAGTAGCGAATGTCCGCAATGTTATCGTGTCCGGAAAGGCAGCTATTGATCGGAAGGGGGCGAAAACGGACGTTCGAACTATGGCGAATTTCGATGTCCGTTCACGCTAACATTGCCGACGTTCGCGGCCCATTGTAGTGGCATCGAAACCAGTCGTACGTTCACACTGGTGACAGCACTGCTAGATAACGGAGTCTGGGACAATGCCGCCGTATTTAAACGGCATGCCTTATGACTGGAAATGCCAGAAGCTGGCACAACCCCGCTCGGCAGCGCAGATGCTTCTTTTCCCTACTCTGCAATCCGCTTGGGCTTGCTGATCGCCGCTGCGGCAATCTCCGCTTTGCTGAATGGCAGCCTGTGCCACGCCTTGGCAGCGTAAGCTCGGGTCTGATCGGCATAGTGGGGCGAAGCAGGGTTGGTCGATTGACTGTAGCTCAGGATCGCCTCGGCGATGGGACCCGCCGCATCAAAGCCGACGATCTGGATGTAGCTCGAACCGTGGACTGGCATCAGGCCGCCGCCCGGAGCGGGACGAGAGTCCTGGAAGTTGAGCACGCCGGCGGTGCCTGGCCCCCCATGCACCGGGATGCGCTCATCGCCCGCAGGCCAGTTGTGGATACTCCCCCACTCGGCATCGAGCGGGATGTTGGCGGCATCGAGTTCGGCCACCGCCTGATCAAGCGCGAAGAGCAGTTTGTCGCCCGCACCTGCGGTGTCTGGCTCTCGCGGGGTGGCGATCGGGTCGGCGGGATCGAAGGGCACCGCCCACAGGCCCGGGATATGTGCAGCCCTTGCCCAAAAGGCGCGGAACAGGGCAGCGCCGCGGCTGTCGGCTTCAAAGCGCCGGTCCCATCCGGCCAGCGCATCGCACCCGCGCCGCGGCTCGGGCAGGCGCGCGCACAGGGCCAGCATCGGCTTGACAGTCAGATCGGCAGCATAGCTCTTGTTGGCAAAGACCAGCGCCTTGGCCCGCGCATGATCGACCTTGCCCTGGGCAATCAACGCTTCGGTCTCGGTAAAGTTCGAACGGGTGCGCACGGTAAGCTCTGCAGCGTGCCTGCCCAAGATCGGCGAGAGCGGCGGATGCGGGATGCGGGCATTTGCCAGCCAGTAACTGTCATTGGAGTTGGTCAGATAATCGCGCCGCAGGGTGGCGGCCTGATCGCTTGCTGGCATCAGGCCGGGTTCGGGGGTGCCAGCGGCCACGTCCCACGCACATTCGCTGCGCGCGCCATCAAGCAGCGGGGCAAGTTGCGCGAGCTGGCGTGTCAGCGGCGTGGAGCATGCTGCGATCTTGGCCGCCGAGACGTTGGGGACCGCTGTGACATCGGCGATCAGCGCATGGCCACCGCGATCGGCAGCGATGGTGTTCACCCAGGGAATGCCGAGTGTCTGGCTGACCGCCGCCTTGATCTCGCGCACGCTGCTGGCCTTGCCGATGGCAAGCCACGTTTCGATCCCGCGCTGATTGCCGCTGTTGGCGTCGCCTACCGTGAAGGCCGAGGCGGCAGTCCACAACAGTCCGTTCTGCGGCGCGGCCACCACCGGGCCGAAACGGGTGCGGTAGAGCGTGCGGGTGACGGGCGCGGCGCCTTCGGGCATCGGCACCGTGATGACGCGCGGCTCCATCGCCACGCTCTGCCCGTCGAGCATGTAGCGGGTCGGATCAGCCGGATCGAGTGTCAGTTGCCAGAGCGTGTAATGCCGCGCCGCGGTGACGGTGTGGGTCCAGGCGATATCGCGGTTGAAACCCATCGCCGGGATCGAAAAGCCCGGCAAGCCGACGCCCATGGCATCATATCCATCCGGGCCGATGATATGCATCTGCCACAAGCGGTTCGGGCCTTTCCAGGGGAAATGCGGATTGCCGATCAGCAGTCCGCGCCCGTCGGTGGTCGTCTCGCTGCCGAAGGCCCAGCCATTGCTGCCCATTCCGGGCTCGTCCGGACGCGGCAGGGCCGCAGCCTTGGCCGCAGCAGTCCCGGCCTCCGGCGCGCCCGGCGGGGCGGCATTGGCCAGCGCCGGGGCCAGCGCCAGCGATCCGGCCAGTAGCATCTGCTTTTCGGTAAGCCGCAGCATATCGTCGAAGGTGATGGGCCTCACCCAGCCCTTGCCGCGGCATTCGGCCGGCACGCCATCGGGGCCGATATCCCGGAGATAGCGGTTGTACCCGGCAACATAGCCTTCGGTCAGCAACCGGGACTCGCGCGCCTTGCGTGCCGCGCCATCGCGCAAGGCCGGCAGATCGATCACGGCACGAAAGAACAGGTCGGAGGACAGGTTATCGACCTCCTGAAACCCCAGCACTGCCTTGGCATCCGGCCCGAAATACTGCGAGCGTTCGCCCGCGACGGTCATGAACTCTTCGGCCAGCAGGCAAAGGTTGTCTTCGGCATAGGCATAGGCAACGCCATAACCGACACTGCGCCAGTCGCGGGCTTCGATGTGGGGGACGCCGAAAGTCGTGCGCGTGATGGTGGCGTCATATAGCGGCTTTGCTTCCAGCGCCGGAGAGAGCATCAATGCTGCGCAACTTGCCGCCCAGACCGAAAACCTCATCATCGCCCCTCTCCCTCGCGCCAGGCGCCTGCGCGAGGTCCCGGCATTTCTCCGCATCCTTCCTCATATCGGCTTGCCAGCTTGATTGTTTAGCATTAGCCGACACCCAATGAGCAAAAGGCGACAATCTTGCGCCAATGCGGGGAAAGCGCGGTGACAAGCCGCCCGCCCACGCTCGTCAGTATCGATGCACTTGCCAACTGCATCGAAGTCGCCGCCGACGCGGGGTTCGACATCCGCCCCTATCTCGCCCGCCGAGGGATCGATCCCGATCTGATTGCAGGCGAACAGGGCCTGATCGACTATGCCGATCTCAACGGCCTGCTTGAAGATGTTGCAGTGGGCGAGAACTGTCCCAATTTCGGCTTCCGTCTTGCCCGGGCACAACGCCCGCTCCAGTTCGGGATGATCAGCCAGACCATCGCCTTTGCGCCAACCGTGGGCGACGCCTTGGAGACGTTCCTTAAATACCGCGCGCTCTACAGCCAGTCATCGCATTGGGAGCTGAAACGCCAAGACGGGATCGTCCAACTGCGGCGGTTTTCGAAGGGTTCGGACCACCGCGACGGGGTGCAGATCGTCATGTTCAACATCACCAAGTCCGTGCAGGCCGTGCGGGCGCTGATGGGGCCGGAGTGGAGTCCGATCGGCATCTATCTCGTTGCCGATAACATCGCCCTGACGCCCGCGATGCGCGGATACTTCGATGCGCCGGTGTTCATGGGTTCGCCGCTTGACGAGATTGCCTTTCCGGAAGCTGACCTTGCCACGCCGATCCCCACCGGCAATCCCGAAATGCTGGCAGTGCTGACGGCATATTTTGACCAGCTTCTGCCTGATCTGGCGCAGCGGGGGCAAATTGCCGCACAGGTGCAGCAGATCCTGCGCACCCGCATCGGCAATGCGCCTTGCGGGCTGGAAGACATCGCCAGTCTCCTCGCCATGCACCCGCGCACCTTGCAACGGGCGCTCGCCGCCGAAGGGGCCGCCTTCCGCACGCTTGTCAAATACACCAGAATGCAGATCGCCAAACAGCTGCTGCAATCCACCAGGCTGCAGTTGGCCGCGGTCACAACGCTCGCCGGATACAGCCACGCGAGCTCCTTCGCGCGTGCCTACAGCCGCAACAAGGGGCAATCCCCGCGCGCAGAACGCGGGTCGGCTTCGGCAGAATAGCGCCGGATTGACGCTGGCTTCGCCTGCTGGCGCACTAGCCCTTCAGCAACCGCAAGGCTGTCGCCATTCGCTCCGCCTCCTCGGCCGTGGTTTGCCAACTGGTGACAAGCCTCGCCTCGCCGCTGTCCGCGCTGCCCCAATCATAGAACGCGAAGCCCTCCGCCCGCAGCTGCGCTTTGCCCGCATCGCCGAGTTTCACGAAGATCTGGTCGCAAGCTGACGTCGCCGGCAAACCGACGGAACGGCAGCTTACCGTCGTTTACACTTCGCAAGCTGCCGTTCCGGTTCGTCCGCAATGTCGGGCGTTCACCTTAGTTCGATCGCAGTATGAGCAGAGGGCAGCTTTCGGCCTAACTAGATAAGGCGCTAATCGTCGGCTTTGTCAGCGACAGCGATCAACGGATCGCGGCGCGCGGAACGGCAGGTTTTGGTGTTACCCGACGTTCCCCGTGCAGCGTCGGAACGGCGTAAGTTGGCCGTTAGCCCCGTTGGCTTTGAACATCAGAATACCGCTAACCGGGCTTCGCGGTCCGTAAGCCGCCTTATTGGCGCAAGGGTTGCTCCCTTCGGGACGCAAAGCCTTTCTGACCGAACCGGCAGCGCAAAGCCCCGGCAAGCCGTGAGGCATGCCGGGGTAGCGATTGCGCGGGCGGGAGGCCCGGTTCTAGCAGCTTCGCGGCAGGCGCCGCCGCAGGTGGGAGGTCCTGCGTTCGTTGCGCACAGAGCGCGTACTCGCCCGCTGATGAAGCCCTGTTGTTATTGCGGCGTCATCAGCAGAGTAAGGGTTCCGGTGTAGCTCGTCGCTGCCTGCATGGTCTGCAGGTCGCTTGCCGCGATCCCGATGATCAGGCTTGCCGACGAGGCCGGGCCAGAGGCGCAGTTCTGGTTGGTCGCCGTCGACACGAAACCGGCCGATGCGGTTCCCGCAGTCAGGCCAGTGCCGGAGGTTTGGCCGGCAGTCGCATTCCACTGCACCGAATAGGGAACCGTCAGGCTGGCATTGGCCAGCGTGAATGCGTTGGCGGCGCCGCTGCCGCTGGCGGTGATCGTATACCCTTTGGTCGCGGTGTTGCTCCAAGCACAGACAGACTGGGCATTGGACGCGGCGGTCGTCGGATCGACGCTGGTGAAGGCCACATCGGCAAGGCCGGAAAGTCGCGCGCGGGCCGGAACCGATGCCGAAATCGAAATCGTCCCGGTCGAAGTTGCGCCCAGCGAACCCTGGGTTGCTGCCAGTACAGGCGAAGGTAGCATAGCCGACAGCGCCGCTACTGCGGCCAGCATGGCATTCGGTTTGCTCAGCATTGGTCTTGTCCTCACACGATTGACTCTGGTCGATTGCAAAGTGTCAGCGGCCGTTCGGAAAACCTGCCTGGCAGCTCGCACTTCCGAAAATGTACCTAGGAAAGGTAAACATCTGGTTGACCATGTCCGGTGGGGCCGCAGCCGGGTTCGCGAGCCGCAAAGAAGCGCCTGGCAAGGCTGGCAAACCTGATCGTTCTAGAACGGGACACCCTCGTCAGACGCATGGACAGCCGAGCGCCAAGCGCGGAACGCATGGTATCCCAATACTGGAGCTCCAGAGTGTCCGCCGCTCGACGACCACCCCGCACTCTCCCCCGGTTCTCGCGATCACTCTACCTGCGGTTCCCGGTCGCTCTGCTTTGCGCGAGCGCGCTGAATGCACCCGCCCTGGCTGCCAACGAAGGGCTAATCGCCGCCACTTCATCCGCGACCATTGCGATCAGCGTTTCGGTCCGTCCTAGCCCGGTCCTGACTCGAGTCAGCGTAGCGATGGTCACGAGCGGTCGGAACGGCACATTGCGCGTTTCAGCCGAGTGTGGCCGCGATGCGGCTCGCGAGGCCCCGCTCGGGTTCGATGCGCTGGCCACGCTGAGCGCGCCGCAAACCTCTGCTTCGGTCGGCGAACGCCTGGCCTTGGCGGCTGTGCAGACCCCTGAGTTCCTGCTTGCGGGCGATTGCCTCAATGCCGACACTCTCGCACCGGCCGCCATCGGCATGACCTCATCGGCGCAGACTGGTGCAGACCTGACCCTGATCATAGCGCCGCGATGAGATCGCTCCTTTTGTGCGCTGGCCCCAAATGGCACCACATGCAGGGATTGGCTCCTTTGCCGGGCATGCAGGAGCGAGATTGCCGCAGTCTTGCGTGCGCCTAGGTCGAAGCCGTGAGGGGAATGTTAACCATTGCCGGCTACCAAACGGGAACTATTCGCTTCCCGAGCAGGCAATGAACAACGACACCCCGGTACATCCACGCCCTTTGCACAAGGCGGCAACAAGGCTGAGCGCTGCAATGCTGTTTATCGGCTCGCAGCTGCTTTTCACAGCACCGGCCCAGGCTGCCACGCAAGGCAATCTCGGCGCGACTTCAAACGCCAGTGTCGCAATTTCCGCTTCGGTTCCCGCCCGGGCCCGCCTGTCCGGCCTCGCCGACATTGCGCTTGCCGGGGTCAACCCGGCCAGCAATGCCGTGGCGAGCCGAAACCTTTGTGCCTGGAGCAATACCTCAAGCAAGGGCTACAGGATCACCGCTTCGGGCAGCGGCGCCGCCAGCGCATTCACGCTGGCCAATGCCAGTCTGACGGTTCCCTACACAGTTCAATGGAATCAGGCCTCGGGACAAACGAGCGGCACTGCCCTCACGCCGGGCACCGCCTCGACAACTTTTACGTCAACTGCCACGCACCAGCAGTGCCTGACTGGCCCGACGGCATCGGCATCGCTCGTCGTCACCATCACTTCGGCTGCACTGCTGACAATGCAGGCAAATACTACGTACAGCGGCACGCTGACGCTTCTCATGACCCCTCAGTAGGTCATTCTGGCCCCGGATAACATCAGACCGGCAGGCTCATCGCGCCGCTGCATGGCCGGCTTGCGACTGCGCCGCGCCAGGGAATGTCCCTAACCGGTTGTTAACCAAGTTTTGCAAGATTTGGCAGCATGGCCAAGTCTCTCATCTCCAAACTGATCAGGACTGCCTGCGCCGCGCTGGCGCTTACCCTGCCCGTTCAGGCGCAGGCCCAATCCGTGCGGATTTCCGGCATGTCCGATGTCAACTTCGGACAGGTCGCCAATTTTCTCAACGACCAGAGTCTTAGCCAGACGGTGTGCCTGTTCAGCTCCAGCCTGAACGGTGGTTACACCGTAACCGCAACCGGGTCAGGTGCAGGCGGAGCCTTTGCGCTGGGCGCTGGAGGCATTCAGCTGCCCATCGAAGTGCAATGGGCTGGCAGTGCCAATCAGATATCGGGCCAGAACCTGCAGCCCGGCGTGCCGCTGCCCAGCAACACCGCGAACGCCGTGCTCAGCGGTTGTTTCCTTGGCCTGCTTCGCAGTGCGAGTCTGATCGTCGTCCTGCGCGCAAGCGAAACCAGCAAGGCTCGTGCCGGAGCATATACCGGATCAGTCTCGTTGATGGTTGCGCCGAACTGACCATGCGACGTGTCCGGACAACCCTGTTTGGCGGCGCAGGGCAACGTCCAGCGCGGCGCGAATGCCGCGCCGCCGCCTGGAGCTGGGTTCTTGCTCTGCTTATCCTCGCCGGCCGGCCGGCCTTTGCGGCACCGCCACCTGGCTTTGAGGCCCTGGCAGGTCCCGAACAGGCTGTGGTCGACCTCTATCTCGCAGATCGGCGACTTGGTACGGCGCAAATAACGAGCTTCAATGGCGCGCTCTCATTCGAGCAGCCGCAGGCCGTGCTCGCGTTGCTCCCCAAGCTGCGAGATCCGGCCAGAGTGCTGGAGTTGCTTTCTGGTCGGCAGTTTCCCGCCAACAGCCAGCTTGTCTGCACTCCAGGGGCCGACCGCACCAGCTGCGAACAGCTCCGGCCCGCCGAGATCGGCGTGATCTTCGATCGCGATCACTTCATTCTGCGGGTCTATATCAGTCCGGAGCTACTGGCCGAAGAGCGCAGCGCTTCGCGGACATTCCTGAAAGATCCGGAGCGCAGGCTAGGCCTCTTGGCGAATACGAGCGCCTATCTCTCGGGCATGTCGGGCGGCCCGCAGACGATCAATCTCGACAGCCGGATGCTGGCCGGGTTCGGTGCCGCGCGGCTGCGCAGTGAAATGACCTTGTCGAGCCGGTATGGCTGGAAAGCCGAGACTCTGGCTGCAGAGCTCGACCGGCCTGGCTGGCGCTACACCGCCGGCCTGTTTGCCAGCCACCCGGGACTTATGATCGGTCGGCGTCGGGTGCTTGGCGCGGCCGTTACGACCCAGATCGATACTCGCGCGGACCGCGATCAATTGATCGGCACCCCACTGGCTGTCTTCCTCGAACAGCGCTCGCGGGTCGATGTGAGCCGTGACGGCCGGATCATCGCCACCCGGATTTTCGAAGCGGGCAATCAGGTTCTTGACACCAGCACCTTCGCAGAAGGGGCTTATGAGCTGGAGCTTCGCATCACGGGAGCCAATGGCAGCGTCAAAACCGAGCAGCGATTTTTCACGAAGATGGGTAATCGCAGGGCAGATTCGGGCACATCACTTTACGCGCTCGCAGGCCTCCTTGCCGATGATCAGCATGGCACGCCCTTCACCGTGCGCAAGGTGCCTTTCGCCCAGACTGGCGGTGCCTGGGCCCTGTCGCGCCGGACATGGGTCGATCTGTCTTTGTCAGCAACAAACAAGACCTCGACCGCAGAGCTGGGGATCGTGCACTATGGAAAATTCCTGGTCGCACGCGCAGGCGGCGCGCTCAGCTCGCGGCGCGATGCCGGTGCGTTTCTGCAGATCTCTTCCTACGGCAGCAGCAAGCTGAACTTCAATTTCGACCTAAGAGCCGTCAAGCGCTCGGGCCAGTCGCCTGCTCCGGCAATCGCCCCGCCAGCTGCACTGGCATCCGGGGTCAGCATCACTTCCTCGAGTGCCGATCCGTGGCTCAGTTTTTCGACCCATTCGTTTGTGCAGGCAAACAGCACCCTGACTTACAATCTCGGACTCGGCCAGTTCCGCCTTGCTGCGAACCTGCGCAAGGACGCCAACAGCCCGGTCGATTTTGACCTCGGACCAAGCCTGCGGTGGGACATTGTGAAACGCAGCGGAATGCAGCTGACCTTCCAGACGGACGGCCATATCTCGCGCAGCCGGCGTTCGCTCTACGCGGGCTTCACTCTCCAGCTCTTTTCGCGCAATTCGTCGGTTCAAGGCTGGGTCGGCGGCCGTGGGACCAGTGCTTCGGCAAGCGATGCCGCGCGCCTGGTTGCTGGGATCTCAGGCTCAAGCACACTTGTCAGCGATGAGCGGGAGCTCGAACTGGGCGGCTCGCTGGAGCGGAACGATCAGCAGGTCGCCCTTGCTCTCAATGCCAAGCTGCAAACCAAGCCGGTTACCGTGGATGCGCAAATGATAAAGGGCTTCGGTGGGGCAGGCGCACCCTTGCAATACAGCCTCGGCCTGCAATCGGTCCTGGCCATGGCCGGGCGAAGCGTCGGCCTCAGCAACGCAGCGAGCGGCGACGGCGCGCTGATGGTTGCCATCAGCGAGCGGAGCAAAACCGGTCAGTTCGAAGTTCTCGTCAATGAGATTCCCTCAGGCTTGGTGAGCGCAGGTGCGCGCAAACTGATCGTGCTGCCGGCCTATCGCGCCTACGACGTCCGACTGAGGCCGACTGGAACCGTAAGGGTCCAGGCCGACGCCAACAGTTACGAAGTGACGATTTTCCCTGGCACCGTATCCAGCCTCAAATGGCAAGCGAGCGCGGTCACCCCGGTATTTGGCCGCTTGACGGGCAGCGATGGCCATCCGCTCGCCAATGCAATTGTCCGGCTCGGCTCCCTCGCGGTCCAGACTGACGACAGGGGCTATTTCCAGATCGAAGCGGAGCCTGGTGCCGAACTGAACGTCAGCATGGCAGGCCGATCGAACTGCAAGGTTGTTCTTCCGCGCGAATTCGATAAGGGGCCTTACGTAAGACTGGGTACCCGAATTTGCGGTCCCGATCTCACAGTGCGGCAACGACCGGCGGTCATTGCCGCTGTTGAATAGGTCCGCTTGAGCGGGACGATAGACAGAGCGAGTAGATGATGAAGCAAAACGGGTCTGGTGTGAAACGCTTGTGCCTGGCGCTCACTTTGTCCGGTGCCTTGCTTCCTGGCATGGCCTCGGCTGATATTGTCCTGAGCCAGGTCATCGTCGACTTTCAGGCAGGCGAGCAGGACTACCGTGATATCGAGATCTGGAATGCTGGCACCTTGCGCGCCTATGTCACGGTCGAGGCGGACCAGATCCTCGAGCCAGGTCTCCCCGATGAGCGGCGCGTACATGAGCCGGACCCGGAAAAGGCCGGCATCCTGGTAAGCCCGCAGCGGCTTGTTCTCGAACCGGAGCAGCGCCGGATTATCCGGATTGCGGCCATTGCTCCGCGCGATCATGCCGAGCGCATTTACAGGGTAGCGGTCAAGCCTGTCGCCGGAGATCTGGGCGAGCGCCCGACTGGCCTCAAAGTCCTGCTCGGCTATGATATGCTTGTGCTGGTCAGAGCCGATACCAAGAGCGGGGAGGTCAAGGCCACCCGCGACAGGCAAACGCTGGTGTTCGAAAATTTCAGCAACGCAGCCCAGGAGATCTTCGACGGCAAACAATGCGCGCCGTCCACCAACCAGTGCACCGATCTTCCTTCGACCCGGCTCTATCCGCACGCCCGCTGGAGCGTTGCCCTGCCCGGCTCAGGTCAGGTCGAATACAGCCTTTCGGACGGAAAATCAGTCGTCCGGCGTTCCTATTAGCGACCGGCGCCCACTGCGCGGTCCGTGTTGGCTATGGATGCCATCCCGGCTCGGGCGCCATGATCGTCTTTAGGTGAAGCCTAGCTGTGCCAGAGGGCTGCCGGGTGTGATGCAAAACGCAGCCACACCGATCTTCGCCAGCCATGGCTGCACTGAAATTACCATTGTTTCCGTGCCATAGTCTTACCCTATGCGCGCCGACGGACCATGGGGGCGAGCATCTCGACCAGTGCTGAGAGCACATCCTCACTGTTTGGGGTGGCAGGCAAATGGCAGGGCATTAACCGGTAGGGCCACATTGAGGCTTACCGTCAGAGCCGGCCGCATTGGCAGCAGGCACGAGCTGCTCCAGGTGACCGCTCATGCTGCCGGGCCCGACCTGCATCGCCTCGACCGCGATTGCCTTCAATCTGAGTACCTGCCCGCAATGATACGAGCGCCAGGATTGTCATTCAGGTGCTCAAGTCCTTGCCGGTGCAAGGGCAGCGCAAAGGCAGTGCAAGCGAAAGGGCCGCACCCGCGCTGCGGATGCGGCCCTTGCTGTTCATCCGTCCGAAGACGGGTGCACGTTACTGGTATTCGACCGAAACGTCGAAGGTGCCGCTGTAAACGCCAGCTACCTGGGCGCTCGCCACGGTCAGCGTGCCGCCAACCGAGAAGGTCGACGAACCGGTGGTCGCATCCAGCTGGAAAGCGCCATTCGGGTTGCTGTTCCAGCCCGACAGGCTCATCGTTTCGGTGCCGCCCGAACGGGTCAGCGTAGCGGCCGAGCTCGGCAGGGTCAGCGCAACGATCGCGCCCTTGCTGCCAACCACGGTGAAAGTGGCGGGAGCACGGGTGCCGGTCGAAACCAGCGCGCCGGTCTTGGAAACGGACGAGTCAGCGTTGACGGTGACGGTGCCGCCGGTGTTGGCAGCGATCTGGCCAAAGTCGAGCGCGGTGTCGGCGCTCACCGACAGGGTGCTGAGCACTTCCGCGGTTGCGGTCGCAGTTGCAGTCGTGGCAGCGTTAGCGGCCGAAGCAAACGACAGCACGCCCAGAGCGGCGCCGACAACAGCAAGACGAAGCGAATTACGCATGATAATTAGGTCCCTTCCAAGCATTCTCAATCGATGCAGCGCCGTAAAGCGCCACTGGAATGGACGGCTTGCCCCCATTCGCAGGACCCTATGTAGAACCACGGTGTTCAAACTTTACTGCCCGGTATGGTTTACACAGCAAGGCTCAGTGTTAACTTTCCCGCTTGGCTCCGCTCTTGTCAGGTCTGGTGCACGGGGTCGCGGCTCCGCCGAACTGGCGGCCCACAAGGCAAGCTAGCTACCAGTACACCTTTGCTTCGCAGCCATCGCGCCGCGGCCAAAGGCATTCACTTATGCCGTCCCGGACCGCCGCGTAACGCGCTGTGATTGAGGGAATAGTTCCGGGCCGCAGCGATCCAGGGAGGAAGCCCGTATAATGCCTGCCCGGCTTTGCCGACCGGCTCGACGAACCGGCTGATCATGTTAAGCTTGTCTGCGAATGCCAGTTCGGGTTGCCCGCTGGCTGAAGGAGTCCAGATGTTCAGACGTGACCGCATGCGCGCACTCATGGAAGCGCAACGCATCTCGCAAAGTGAAATGGCTCGGCGGGTCGGCGTGACGCCAACCAGTATCTGGCGCTTGCTCCAGCAGGAAACCAGGAGCACGCAGAGTCTGGCAAAGATTGCCCGTGTTCTCTCCACGACCACGGACTACCTGATGGGGCAGACTGACGACCCGGATCCGGCCGGAATGCGCTATGATTCACCGGCAGTCCTGCAGGACAGCGCCCAATCCCCGAATGATCTCGTCAAGATCGATCCGATCGAGGCAATGCTGGTCTCGAAATCGCTAATAGTCCAGCGGGAGGAAATCCCGGATCCGATTGTCATCATGCGCTCGCAACTGCACAGGTACTCCAAGGCACCGACCAATCTGATCTATTACATGGATAACCTGGGGGAGACGATGTCCCCCACGATCCAATCCGCGGACCTGGTGCTGATCGATACGGCCCAGATCCATGTGAAGCGAGGGGGACAGGTCTGGGCCTGCATATCGGGCAGCACCCCCTTCCTTGCCCGCCTGCGCCATATGCCCGAGGCGGGCATCCGGCTGTCCTGCGACAATCCGGCGATCGCCGATGAACTGGCTCCGCGCGCGGCGGTTCGGATCATCGGCCGGGTGATCGCGCACTTTCGGGCACTTTGATAGGGTTCCCTGTCCGCTGCACAGCCGCTTCACGGCTGGCGATCGGCTTGCAAGGCGCGGTCAAGCGCGGCGGAATGTCCGTTCCCGCACCATCAATTTGGAGGGCCAACCTCCTCGATCCGGCAATGAATCGCCTCAACCGCCCGATCGATATGTTCGGCAGCGATATGCAGGTTTGCCGTACCCACGCTTTTCTGCAGACGGGCCGGATAGCGCAGCCCCTCGGCACAAGCGATCAAGTCGGCGTGCAGCTGGCGCAAGAGCCTGCTCGTTTCTTTCTGGCCAGCCATCGCTAGGCTCAGGACCTCTTAGACCGCTTGCATGAGGCATGATTGGTTGATTCAACGCCAGCGTCAAGGAGCTGCTGGCGATGGATGTTCCGTTTGTGTTGAGCGAGGCGCAGATGCGCAGGATCGAGCCGTTTTTCCCGCTTGCGCATGGCATTCCGAGGGTCGATGACCGCCGGACCGTTTCGGGCATCGCCAACGTGATCAAGCACCGGTGATGTGGCGCGATGCGCCCAAAAGCTACGGGCCGCACAAGACGATCTACAACCGCTTTGTCCGTTGGAGCCGGCTGGGCGTGTTCAGCCGCATCTTCGCCGAGCTGGAGGGCAAGGCCGGCGAACCCGACCGGATCATGATCGACGCCACCCATTTGAAGGCGCACCGCACCGCGCCAAGTCTCCTAAAGGGGGGGCTTTTCCCAGACGTATCGGGCGCACCAAAGGCGAGCTGACTTCCAAGCTCCACGCCGTTTGCGACGGCGAAGGGCGGCAAATCATCCGGCTGATCACCGAAGGGCTGATGAGCGACCGCAAGGGCGCTTTTCTGCTGCTCGACGCGCTGCCCAGGACCAAGCATCTGCTCCGCGACAAGGGCTGCGACAGCAACTGGTTCAGCGCCGCCCTGACCGAGCGCGGCATCACGCCCTGCATCCCGCCGCGCGCCAACTGCAAGGTCCAGATCGACTACGACAAGACCCTCTACACGCAGCGCCACAAGATCGAAAACGTCTTCGGCCGCATCAAGGACTGGAGGCGCATAGCCACCCGATACGACCGCTGCCCACACACCTTCCTGTTGGCAATCTCCAGCGCCGCTACCATCTGCTCCTTGTTGTAATCCATGATTCCTGAGTCTGGCGGCAGCCTAGTCTTCATCGCAGAGTTTGCTCTGTACGGCCTCGATGACCCGGTCATACAACCTGGGTGCCAGTGCCCCGTAGTCACCCTCGTCGACTGCGACGAACCCCGCTTCATCGTCGGTCAGAACGTATTGAGTAAAGTAGCTGTGGTAGGACCGGGCATGGGCCCGATCCAGCGCGGCCAGGTACGCTGCCTGGTCAAATTCTGGCGGCATGGACGAATGGACAGTAACTACGATCATGGCAAGTCTCCTGATGTTCGATGCTTCGCATCAGGGGCGTTTGCGATGGTGGCGACGGGACGGGTCAGGGACCGTGTGGGACACGCGGCCGCGTTAGCGGCGAAGGGGGCAACGATTTTTCTCGCGGCGCAGCCGCGATAAAAATGGTGGGGCCCCGTCGTCCTTGATGCGGCCCCCAAGCCGCCATCACACTCGGCCTTCTCGCGAGAGAGCCCTCCCCCTCTCCGGATCGCACGCACTTTTCCAACAAACCGTTTTCCTACAAGCGCCCGACCTGCAAAAACGCCCAGCAGGAGGGGACCAACGGCCAACGAAAGGTAAGTCTATGGCCCGGTCCAAAGTGAGCGCACGCGATGCGCTGTTGAAGGTGCAGCGCCAACGCGAAGAGCTCGCGGCCGAGGAGACGAGGTTGCGTGAAAGTGCAGCGACCGAACTCGGCAGGGTACTGCTCGAATGCGGTGCAGAGACGTTTGAGCCAGCGCAGTTCAGGCAGTTGATGCGTCAGTTGGCGACTCTGGGGATCGACGAGAGCCTCAAACGCCTAGCCTCCCCGTCCAAAGCGTCCTGAGGCGGGCACGCGGGGTTCGATGCCCCGCGCGCCCGCCATGGCCCCTGGACAGGCAAAGGCCCCGGCGGCTCGCACCGCCGGGGCCTCACTCCGATCGATGGACTGCGCTTCAGTCTTCGATGTCGGGGGCACCTTCGTGGTCACCCGGGCGCCCCTTGGTGAGGAAGTCGACTTTGTCTGCGATGATCTCGCAGCCGTAGCGCTTGGTGCCGCTCTGGTCTTCCCACTGGGTGTAGTGGATGCGCCCTTCGACGGTTACCAGCTGGCCTTTGGTGCAGTATTTGGCGACGTTCTGACCGAGACCATTGAAGCAGGTGACGCGGTGAAATTCGCTATCTTTGGCGGTGTAGCCGTTTTCATCCTTGAAGGTCTTGCCCTCTTTGCGGGCAGGCCGGTCGGTAACGAGCGAGATCGAGGTGATGTTGGTACCGCCGCCGGTGGTGCGGGTTTCGGGATCGCGGGCGATACGGCCGACGAGAATAACGAGATTGGTCATTGCACTTCTCCTGATCGAGCAATCCGGGGTGATCCCGGCTGCGAACCCAAGTGAAGAAGCGGCCCCCGGGCGAACGCACCGAAGGGGAACCTGGATATGGTCCGGGTGGTGCGGGCAGCCGCCCTTAAGGGCGGCAACACGGCCGGACCTGATCCGGGTTGCGGCTCGACCGGGGGTTGTTTCAAGAGCAGGGTCGCATGAAGCCGGGTTGCAGCTGGATAGTTGAGCCGGGGTGCTGACTCGCTCCGTTCTGCGGCTCGGCATCGCCAATGCTCCCCTCATCAACGGTGCGCAGTTCATGCAACAGGCTCGGTGCCAGACCGGCCAAGTGCTCAAGACCGGGACTGAGGCAATGGAGTGGCTTACGACGACACCGAGCGGAGGTCGTTCTGGCAATGTTTGGCAGGGAGCATAGCCAATAGCGGCCCCAGCAGACCATCTCTCCTAGGAATGGCGGCCCACTCCTGCGCTCACACGAGCGTTGTCCGTGAGGGTCAATGCAGAATCGCCTGAGGCAAGTCACTCGACTAGAACGGGCAGAAGACGCCGCTGATATGTGCAGACGTTCCCGGCAATCATTGGACCTGCGCCCGGGCGAATGGCCAGGTCTCAGCGCTTCATAAACCTGAGGGACATTTTCATGAACAACAGTGATCTTGCCGACAAGCGTGCCGCTGACAACGGCCTTACCAAGGCCGAAGCGCGCAAGCAGGTTGACGCCGTGTTCGCAGCGATTGCGGACGCTGCAGCCAATGGCGAAGAGGTCGCGCTCAATGGATTTGGCAAGTTCAAGGTCAAGGCGACGCCGGCCCGTGAAGGCCGCAAACCTTCAACCGGCGCTGCCATTCAGATTGCTGCCGCAAGAAAGCTGACTTTCGCAGCGGCCAATGCTGTCAAAGACAAACTCAACGGTTGACGCTCCAAGACGCGCTGCTTGTAGCGCCTTGAACGCTCAGTTCGAAGCGGGCCAGACCAAAACCACCGCCCCTTGTAGGTATTCCAACTTGGCCGCGGATGGGGTCTTTGCGTCTAGCGAATCGCGCTCATCGCCGAACCTGGATATCGGCCTCTCGGGTAGCCGCACCATGCTACAGCTGACCTGTGCCTCGCTGGTCAGGCCATCCGGATCCGCGCGTACACTAACACCCAGCCCCGTTTCAAACTACTCGAGGGGCATTTACCCGATATTAGGTAGTTTTGGCCATGATCTGTACACCACTGCAGAGCCCGTCTGGCGGTGGCCGCATATGATCAACTTCGCCTCGACCGGATCGCAGAACGGTCGAGGCGTTTTTGGTTAAGCGGTATGCCGCGTTCCAAATCGAGCACGGCATCAAGCGCCTGGCCAGCATGACGATGTCGCATGTGCGCAGCTTCCGCAGGTAAATTGCGCTCCTCGATCGGCAGCCTGCGCGCTCTGGCGTCTTGGGAACACACCGACCTCCGCCCTGCCAGGGCGTTGGCCTGGAGGGTTTGCCGTGAACCGCTCCCCCAGGATGAAAGAAGCTGGGTGGCTTTTCGAGATTGCTGAGACTCGGAGTTTGGGCCCGATATAAAATGATGCGCTCATAGAGAAATTCAGCCAACGGACAGCGAAGGTTGAACTGCGGCTGGGTCGCTTGGCATCAACGCCGCGATGCAGCCAGTTGGAACATTCACCAGACTACTCGAGCCCTTCTCTTCAGAGCGTAACCAATGCTGCAAAGGCCGCGTGCTTGCGGAGGAAATGCTCCAGCACCGGGCCATAGATTGGTCGCTCGAACACTACTCCGCACTGATAGTTCGACACCCATTTGACGTTCGCCTTCAGCCCGTCGAGCCCATCAGGCCTGACAATGATCTTGGAGTTGACCCTGGGAGGCTTACCCTGAACTTGGATGCAGCAGCCATTGGCCGAAAGATCGACCATCATGCCAAAGCTCCTCAACCCGCTTTCGGCGCGGATTTGGACTTGCCAACATATCTGAGATCGCAGTTCATGACGCGGTAACATTCTTCGATTTTAGCCTTGATTTATATATCTTTGGTTAAAGGTAATCCGCAAACATGCGTGATCGCAATTTAGGGCAAAATGATATATTTTACCCTAATTTGCGCGAATGATCCTGAATTCCAAGCCGACCAGATAAGGCGCTGTCTAACCCGGCTCGTGCGTCGAGGCTTTCGCCAGGATTGCGGAAGCTCCCCTGCGACTCCATCGATTTACGTATCGTTAAGCGAAGTAAATTATATCGCCCGATATAGCCATTTGCCGGGCCCACCCCCAGCAACTTGGCATTCGAGATACCGGCTGTGCAGCTGGTAAGCCACGGAGTGATGAGGGATGAGCGCATATCGGGCAAAAGCCCTCTTGCATACCTTGCTCCGGGACGAATCTGGAAATGTGTTGCCGATCGCCGTTGCCGGCATCATTGTGATGTCGGCTATCGTCGGCGGCGGCGTGGATCTCAGCAGAGGCTACAAGGTCCAGAACCGGCTTCAAAATGCTTGCGATTCTGCCGTCCTGGCTGGGCGCAAGGCTGTTACGACCAATGGTTATGACTCCACCGCGAAAGCCCAGGCGCAGACCTATTTCGATATCAACTTTGATCCCGCTCAACAGGGCACAACGCATACCACTTTTTTGAGCGAGGGCGATACGGCCGGAAACTCGATTGGCGGCCAAGCCAGCACCCGGATGCCGATGCTCATGATGCAATTGTTCGGTGTCGAAGACATGACGTTGCGCGCGAACTGCGCTTCGACGATGGGGGTTGGCAACAGCGACATCACGATGGTTCTCGACGTCACTGGCTCAATGGGCACTTCGCTCGGGACAGGGACCCGGCTAAGCGCCTTGAAAACCGCGATGAAGAATTTCTACACGACCGTTGATACGGCGGTGCAGGGTAGCAATGCTCGGGTCCGTTATTCGTTTGTCCCGTTCAGTACCACGGTCAACACCGGTCGATTGTTGTATGACCTCGACCCGGATTACATTACCGACCACTGGACAATCCAGTCGCGTGCACCGATCACCAAAACCATCACCTCGCAGGTGTTCAATGGCTGGGATACGGCGGTCGTTACCAGCGCACCGAGTGACTACACGTCGCAAGCGAATTCCTCGACGAGCCAGTATAGCAGCACGAACTATACATCATTGAATTCCTGTAACAGTGCGCGACCCGCCGATGTCCCTTGGGCAAACAATGGCTCTGCCACGACCAGTACCACAACCATCACCAATGGTGCGGGACAACAGGTCGTAACCCGTGTAACCCGTCAGCCACAGCGTATGACCACCTACATCTGCCAACGAAGCGGCAGCCGGTATCGCGTATTTTACTATTATTCGAACCGTACGTTTAATAGTTATTCATATGAAACAAGCGATCCTATCTATACGACTGTGACCAGCGTGGTGTTTGATCGTTGGGAATATAAGCCGGTCCAGTACGACACCAGCACCCTGAAGACGTTTCAGCCGGTCGTGACGCAGACAGGTTCCAACGGCACGAACGTAACATCGACCTGGGAAGGTTGCATCGAGGAGCGGCAGACATCTGCTGCATCGAGCATCAGCTATTCCGTACTTAACGGCATGAATCCCAGTGATGCGCTGGACCTGGACATTGATTCCGCCCCGACGAGCGATGAATCGACGAAATGGGCACCACTTTGGCGTCAGGTTGCCTATAACCGAAACACCACGAACGTCGTCAGTTCCACGACCAACAGCAATACTGCCACCTCCTACTGCGTGCCGGCCGCTAAGGTCCTGCAGACGATGGAGCAATCGCAGTTCAACAGCTACGCTGATTCGCTAACCGCACAGGGTAACACTTACCTGGACATTGGCATGTTGTGGGGCGCTCGCTTAAGCTCGCCAGACGGGATCTTCCAGGACACCGTCAACGCCGAACCGGCCAATGGCGGCAATGTGACGCGGCATATCATCTTTATGACCGACGGGCTGCTTGAGCCGGCCAACACCACCTATCAGTCGTATGGAATTGAATTCCTCGATCGACGGGTGACCAGCGACGGCTCCTTATCCCAGGCAACCAGTCGTCATAGTTTGCGGTTCAGGGCAATCTGCGACGCGGCGAAGGCAAAGGGAATCCGGGTTTGGGCAATCGGATTCACCTCCGGCCTCACGTCAGACCTGGCCTATTGCGCATCGCCGAACAGTTCGTTCACCGCCAACACTGCCACCGAACTGAATTCGGCGTTTCAGACCATTGCGAAGCAAGTCGGTGAACTGCGGGTGCTGTCATGAAATGGCGCAACGCAGCAACCGCACTGGCCCGGGACAAGGCTGGCGTTTCCGCGACCGAGTTCGCACTGATTGCGCCCGTCTTTTTGACTCTGCTGATCGGCATTTTCGACGCAGGCCAGGAAGCTTACGCGATCTCGGTGCTGAACGGCGCAGTACAGAAAGCCGCACGAGATTCATCGCTGGAAGTGACGGATCTTGGCTATGCAGATGCAATGGTCGAAAAACAGATCGGCCCGATCCTGCCCGGTGCCACATTCGAGTCCAAACGGACCAGCTACAACGATTATGCGGACATTGGCCGCCCCGAGAAATGGAACGATGCCAACAATGACGGCACCTGCAGTTCGGGCGAATCCTATGTCGATGAAAACGGAAGCGGAGAATGGGAATCAGATATCGGCAAAGATGGCAACGGCGGCGCTGACGACGTTGTCGTCTATGAAGTGACCGTCAACTATGAGCCGACGTTCAAAGTGCCGCTTATGCCAGGCCATTGGAACGAGCGCAGCCTGACAGCCTCTGCCATCAAGAAGAACCAGCCCTTTGCCAATCAGACTGGCTATGGCTCGACGGCGGGAATTTGCTGATGCGCGTCAAGTCAAGTCAGGTGAAATCGCTGGTACGCAAACTTTCTTCCGACGCGTCGGGGGCTGCCGCCATCGAATTTGCGCTCATCCTGCCGATCATGACAGCCGTGGGTATGATGGGAACTGAAATCGGCTACATGGCCATGGTCAATCTGCAGATCAGCCAGGTTTCGCTTGCAGTAGCGGATGCCGGTTCTCGGCTCGAGCAAACCAACAACAATTCGGTTGCCCCGACTGTGACTGAGGCCGACATCGATTCAGTTATGGTTGGTGCTGACAAGATGGGCGATCGCTTCAACCTGAAAGAAAACGGCAGGGTTATCCTATCCAGCCTCGAAAAGGATCCAGCCACAGGTAAGCAGTTCATCCACTGGCAGCGGTGTTTCGGGGACCTCAAAGTCAATTCGGACTATGGTAACGATTCAAGCAACAACGGACTGAACGGCCCTGCCCTCGTCAGCATGGGCAGCGGCGTCAACAAGGTCACATCACCCACAACCAACCAGGCCGTGATGTTCGTTGAAGTGTTCTACGATTACAAAGGCCTGTTTGGCACCATGTTCATCAAGAAGATGCGCTTCAAGCAGGAAGCGGCCTACTTGGTGCGTGATATTCGCGACCTGCGTGCATCCAATGTAACCGGCGTGACCGGCGGTGGGGGGAAATCAACATGCGCCTGATTCCATGGAAGGACAGGAAGATGCCTATCGCGCGGCTGGTGATGGCCGGGCTGGCCCTGTCCAGCGTGGGATGCGCTGGCTGGGCCTATGCTTCACAGTTTGGATCGCACAGTGCTTGTGTAGGCGAGCTACATGCAGCCTTGATCGTGCAGGAGTATTCGCAGGTTCCTGATCGTGCCAAATTCGCAGCGGAGAGACTATGCAACCGGGCGAAAGATGAAGCCAATGCCGCGATGCATTTGATTCCAGGAGCACGAAATTGAGCGGCTTGATCGCCCTTGCGGCCTTCCAGATTGGTCTGGTGATCTGCCTGATCTTCCTGGTTTCGAAGCTTGTTGGCATGATTAACGCCGGTGCCCCGCTGATCAGCATGCAAAACCCGTTCAAGCGGCCAGCCGCCCAGCCGAAAGCGGTGCCGTCGAAACAATCAGGTCCCCGTGAGGCGGATGGGGAGCGCATCGTTTCATTCAGACTTCCCTTGCCACACAAACGCGATCGGACTGAACCAGCGGAAAAATTCGTTCAGGACCAGATCACTGACAAGGCGAAGTTAGGCCGCAGCCGTAAACTGTTGACGCTAAGCGAGCTGGAATCGGCCAGCAATCGGGCCGCAGCGGAGTTTCCCGAAAACTACTATGCCGAGATTGAGGCCCGGCTTGAAGAATTCTTTCAGGCCTATCTCGCAACAGAGATCACTCTGGCTGACTATTTCGAGCGCATTCGCAAGGAAAATGCGTTGGCCCAGGCAGTCTTACGCAATGACCACGTCCTGCTCGATCCGCAGCTTCGGGCCGAAGCAGAACGGGCAGCCGCGGCGATCGAATGGTGCCATGAATGGGCCACAGGTCAGGCCATACAATGTCGTGACGGGCTCGCAGCTTGAACGGTTCGGGATCGCAGAAAATCAGGATAGGGTGTTGTTCCGCAATGCCGCCAGCTCAGTTCGGTTGCTGGCGCCTAGCTTTTGAAAGACCTTGTGTAGGTACAATTTGACCATCGCCTCGGACATTTTCAGCCGATCAGCGATTTCCTTGTTCCGCAGACCCAGCACTGCCAAATCAGCCACCTGTTGCTCACGCTGACTGAGCGCCGCGCCCGCTCGAAGTGAAGAACCTTTGGCGTTCAACGCAAATGCCTTGTCGACGAGACTGCCATCCACAAAGCGCAATCCCTTCGAAACGGCTTCGATCGCCTCAAACAGTCGCTCTTCCGAACAGTGTTTAAACACGATTCCGTTAACGCTGGATCGCATCAGGCCCACGAGCGCCTCATCTGTCAATTGCGCGGTCAGGACAATGACTGGTCTCGTATCCTGGCGGGCTCGCATCGCTTGCAGAACAGCGACTCCGTCCAGACTCCGCATCTTCAAATCCAGCAAGATCATATCGGTTTCAACGGTCGAGAGCGCTTCAAGTGCGTCTTCCCCAGCCGCGATCGATCCAACGATCTGATGACCACGGCTGACCAGTGCTGCTTCAAGTCCTCGCCGGAAAAAAGCATGGTCATCGACGATTAGAATTCTAGCCATTGCCCATCCTGGTGTTTGGAAGCCGTAAGGTAATTGCCGTATGCCCCGGATCGCTTCGCACTTCAATTGTCGCGCCCATATCCTTTGCCCTTTGTGAAAGTGACCAAGGCTGATCGATCAAAGTGAGTCCCTTGAAGCCGTTGCCATTGTCGATGAACCGGAACTCAAAGCCAGCTGTTGTTCTCTCGACCAGCACTTCAAATGCGTTTGCACGCCCGTGCTTGGCAGCGTTAGCCACGGCTTCACGCAAGAATTGTGTCAGATCGAATCCAACTGATTCCGGCACCCGAATCCCCGTACCATCGGACTGGATCTCAACCTTTATTTGCCATAGCCTGCCAAGAATGTGAGCTGTCACTGAAAGTCGTTCAATCAAATCGACGTGTTGGTGGTCTGTCTCTGCCGATTGCAGGCGATCCATCATCAGCTTGATACCGTTTTGCTCTTCACCCAGAGCCTCGGCAATTTGGCTTATTTGGTCAGCAGCGAGTTCGGTGTTGACCGATCCGGGCCTGATCGATTGCAGCCAATACCGAACCCCAGCAAGCGATTGCGCGACGGAATCATGAAGATCGTGTGCCACTGACTGACGCAATTTCAACAGCGCCAACTCCTCTGACGACCGGTGAAATCCAACTACATCGAAAAACTGCTGGAGTTCCTGACCAATCGCTGCGGCGAGACTGAGTTGTTCGGCTGCAAGCACGCTAATGTCGGCGAGGAGAATACGCCCCCGACCCGTAACTCCCTGCAAGGGGATAAATATTCCGGTCCGGACACCAAATCGGGTGAGAAATTCTCCGTCCAGTCGATCACATGGCAATTCTGTCAGTGCTCGATTCTCCATGGTTGTCACGGCGAACTCGCGATGTAGGTCGAACAGGGTCGCTTGATCGACCGAATGAGAGAAGCCTCCGCTACAATCCTCACAAGCATTGCAGGCGTTGTGCAATGATCCAGCTGTTCGGACAGCGCAGGAAGGCTGACCGAAGTTCACCCAGCAAATTGCTCCGCCCCTGGCTCCGATCTGCTGCATTGCATATCTGATTGCTGCGTCCATTTGTGACGCCCAACTTGCGCCACCTGGATATTCGAAACGCGGCACATTTACATTCCGGAACCGAACCGAGGTCAACAGGAGAAATAGCGAGAGGCCAATAAGATAGGCCTGCCGCCTGATCAGGCTCCGCTCGTCCACAATCATACCCGAGAAATGCATTTCCGCGATCATCAAAAGGCAAACAATGTTCGCGAAAGCCAGGATCGATAAGCCGTGTCGCCAACTCCAACTCAGGTTTGCCGACAAAATCAGGAAGGCGAGGATAGCAAAAGTGGCGGCGAAGTAGCCGGATTCCATCGGCTCGATTACCACCATGGCGCCTAGATAATAGACAATGTCGATCGCCAGGATCATCTTCCTGAGCCGGAAGCTCAGTTTCCGATCAAGATGGAATACAAACAGTATAGAGATAGCGACACCTAAATAGGCAAACGCCCAAATGTCGTCCGGCTTGTCCCATTGAATATGCATGGTTTCATCGGTCGGGTCGGTGATGGACAGCAACGCAACCAGAACCGCAATCAGGACTCGGCTAAGCGCTATCAACCATCCGGTTTTTTGCGCCAGATTGCTATCAATCATACTGAGCACATTCCCTAAATCACGCGCATCGGAGGCGATCTTTCGTGGTGCCGATTTTTCGTCAAGGCTGATGGTTTGAACGTCGGGGTTTCGCAATCTGTTGAAATTCCAAACGATATATAACTTTAGATCAGGAAGATAATCTCGAACAGTCCGACCTTTGTGCGAGGCGACCCTAGAAATTGCCTGCCAATCTGCCGATCCGGGACGCAATGAGATTCCAGGGGGCTGACTGCGAGTTGCGGTGTCGGCCATGTGAACAGTTCTTTTACTATGGAACGATATATACCATCCCGAATGTTCGGGGACACGCTTTGTTGCACATCTGGTCGATGATGACTCGCATTGCCAACCTGGGCTCGTTCCTCCGGGCGCTCCGCGCATCCACTGCAGCGTTGTTTGTCCTCGGATCCTCTACTGCCGCCCACGCCGAACGCGTTTCTGTCACAGGCAGGGCCGAAGCCATAATCGTAACCCGGCTTAGCCTGGTTAAAACCGATGACCTCAATTTCGGGAAGATTGTTGCCGGCACCGCGGCGGGGACTGTCACGGTTACTCCTGCAGGCTCGCGGTCGGCAACGGGCGGCGTTCGCCTTGCTGGGACAGGGGCGCAACCAGCTGCGTTTTCGGGATACGGATTTCTAAACCAGACCGTCTCAATCTCGGTCAACAGCAACACGCCTGTCGTTCGGCGCGTTGGCGGATCAGAGACTATGCAGTTTGACACCTTTATCATTGGCAGCACCCCGACCGCCCAATTGACAACGGCTCCTCTGGCGTTCCGGATTGGCTCAAAAACCGGAATGTTCGCATTCCCAGTCGGTGCCACCTTACGGGTCAAAGCCCGGCAAACGCCTGGCCTTTACACAGGCAGCTTCAGCGTGACGCTCAACTACCAGTAGAATCTGGCTCCCTTTGGATAGGGTAGCTTTCGGCAATGACCGAGCAAGGACATCCCTGATCAAAACTGACGGTCGACAGGCGTGACCTCCAGCATTTCTCCAGCTGGGATTTAGCGCCGAGCCGCTTTGCTGCGCATGAGCGTTGTATGAGCAGTGGACCGTGTAGCGGAACCCGCAGAGCGCAGCGAAGTTGCCCCATGTCTAATCGGTCCTGAAGCGAACGCCGAGCGCCGCCAGTGTTACTTTGCGAAGGGATGTGTGCGTCTTTCCCGGTTGCGGTTCTCGGCCCAGGCTGCGATCCAGACCCGAGCATGGGCGAGGCTGAAGGGCAGCGTCACTTTGAGTAGATCGTCGGGCATGCCGTCGGTAACGGTCTCGACGATGATAACTGGTCTGCCAAGCTGGGCAATCGGCTCGGTCCGCTCCCGCACGATCAGGCGACCCGAGATTGAGGTGTCTGGCGCCGCTGCCGGGCACACCCAGGCACGTCAACGGCTACGTTGGGCCTGAGGAACCGCCGCGCCGACGCCATCTGGCCATGTACGAAATCGAAACTACAGCGCCGGTTCGGCAGGGTACAGGCCAACCTACTGAATCTGGGTCCGGAACGAGACGGTAAAGCTAGGTGGCGATCCCGAGGAGCCGGCCATCGCGCCCTTCGGATTGATGCAGACATATTTGATCGCAGGATCGTAGGCCGCAACCGGGGAGTATGTGCAGCTCGTAAAATTTGAAGGTGCGCTGCCAGCATTGGAGTAGCGGACATCGGTACTGGGTGTGAACGTCAACCCGCTCGAGGTTGTTCCTTGCGTCAAACTTGGTGCCGCCGCCGATCCGACGGCGATTTGCGGTGGCAAGGAGTCGATAATGAACACGCTGTTAGTATCGACTGGATTTGGCCCGGTGTTTTGCACAGTAATCGAATAGAGAATCACTGCTCCGGGAATGGCCTTTGGATTGGTGGTTCCGTTCACAGGATCTGACGACGCGAGTGATGCCTTGCTCGCAACAAGCGTCGCATTCGTGGCCCGTTTGGTATTGAGGATCGTGCAGTTTATCACGTCGCCCATCTGCGGCGTGACGACACCCCCAGGGGCGGCTGGTAGAGAGGTTGTAGAGGATGCAGCTGCATTGGAACAACTCATGGTCGACGTATACTGGGTGAGGCTTGTCGAGCCCGCCCCGGCTTCCGAAAACGAGTATATAACGCCAGGCGTGCCTTGAAATTGAGGTGTCGTACCGGTCGTAACCGTCGCTCCTGTACCAGTGGTTGTGGCAGTTGCGGCAACGGCCGAACCGGCCTTGATGTTCATGACGAATTGGTCTGCAGCGAACTGGCGCCCGGAGGCTGCGAGGCTCTTGGCAAGTCTCAAATGAGGATAGGGTGTTTCGGTAAAGCTACAGGACACATTGTCGCCGAATTGCAGAGCGCCGAAGCTGTAGCTCGTTGTAAGCACTCCGACGGGAAGAGTGGTCGAAGATCCACCGATTGCATTCGTGCAAGTCAGACTGGATCGATAGTGGCTGATCGTCGAAACGCTCCCGGGCGCCATCGTTTGGCTCAACGTCAGCGGGATCGCTGCCGTGCTTGACAACGCAGCTGCAACGAATGGCCCCAGACTTGCTCCGCTAGTTGTTCCGGAAGCCATGTTCGAGCCAGAGCCGGTAGCTTTGATTGCAAAGTTAAATTGATCGGCCGGATCGGCGCGCGCCTGCGAAATTTGGGTGTTCAGTCGGATCGATGCAAACCTTACAGCGAACATGACGCCTTGTAGCCCGCCGCCAACCAGGGTGGAAACGACCTGGCCCGGATTGGTAGAGCCGACCACATAGGCGCCAACATAGCCAGTTGCCCCATTTTCCAAGAAAGTCGTGGAGCCGATACCAGAGTAAGTCGGATATGATGCGCCCGAAATGGGCCCTGCCTGGTCAAGCATTTGCCAGCTTCCACCATTAGTCTGGAACTGCAGACTTTCGCCCTGATTGCTTGATTCCCCGTCGGCGGCAACAAGCATATAATTGGCGATGCTTCCGGAAGTCGGGGGCGTCAGAGTGATCGCGCTAATGGTAATCGACGTCGTGCCAGCGGCAGTTTGATACAAGATCGGCTTGCCGGAAATTCCCATGAAGGCTGTATTGCCTATCGCTGCGCCTGACCAAGATGGGGAAGCAGATCCTACCAGACTGGATCCTGTAACCTTGAGGTTGAAGGTCATGACAGTGCCGTCAGTCAAAGTGTATGAAAAGTTCTGACCGCTTGCCTGACGCGCCGTTGCATCTCGAAAGCCAGAGAAATCCAACCAGCAATATGTTTGCCAATTTGACGGTCCGGTGGAGCCTTGTGAGGTTGCATAAGCGCAGTTCGCGGCACTGGCAGGGCTAGCAAGCGCGAAGATCGCAAAATGCGCGAAGATCAACCAAAATATGCGTTTGATGGTTCGAAAACACATAAGTGAATCACAGAAACTCTCACTGCCCAGCGATCTGGCTACGCGAAAATCCCTAGGATCAAATTAAGGACAATCAGGCGCCGATTTCAGCTGCGAACGCGGCTTGAGCAGAGACAAACTGGTATGGCGGTCTTGATCTCATCTCCCGGCTATGATCGGCATGAGCGTCTGGGGATGGCCCTGGGGCGCCTTAGCTGGGCACATGACAAGAATCGCATGAGATAGACGGAATCTCAGCTTTCAGCAGCGCGGTTTCGAAGTTGCCGCTGCATCGGCAAGGGTGCGATCGGGCCTTCGAGGGTGATGGGCCGCACCGAGTTTCGAACGATCGATCTGCATGGTTGCAATAGGGCGACTGGGCACACCGACGTTTTCAAATTCCAATCCTTCCTGTCGCGGAGAGCGAGCTAGCGTCCAAAATCAAACCTGTGGTCCTGGTGCTGCTATCGGCGGCATTCTCGAATGCCACCGAGGCTCCAATTTGACATTCAGCAGACAGGCGCCTTCGGATTGGTCCCAAGGGGGCCTCGCCGATCGACGACGGTGATCCGGCGCGATTTGGCTTCAATCACGAGGCGTTCAAGTACGCCGTTGCCGGGGAAGGCGATCACGTAACGCGGATCGAGCGAGAGCATCCGCTCATTGCGCTTGAAGCCAGCGCGGGCGCCAAGCCGCGCATCGAGCGAGAAGCTTACTTGTGGGACATTGCGTCGTTCTGCCCAGGATGATGCTAGACGATCGCTGCCTTTGGTATCGCCGCCGTGGACCAGGACCATGTCAGGGACACGGTCACGAACCTTGTCGAGCACCTTCCAGACATTATTGGCAAAGGTCAGCGCATCGGCCTCGCTGGCATGGCCGGTGCGTCCACCGGCGAAGACGACCGGCGTGCCTTCGGGCATCGCCGCGCGGCGCTTGGCCTCGCTCCGAGCCCGCAGGAAGTCGCGTCCCTCAACCAGCGCAGAGGTAAACATGGCACTGTGGTTCAAGCGTGAACTCGAAACGGGCTTCCAGGACGATCCGAATTCGTTGAGGTAGAGGCTAGCTGCAACCTCGCGCATTTCCTCGAGCGCCAGCATTGCGCCTTCGGCGCATTGCGCCCGCTCGACCTGGGTTTCGAGTTCATGGGTGTGGATCTCGGAGCCATCGGCGGTCGCGACAAGCGCCCGTACCTCGTCCGTGGCGCGGTCGAGCGCAGCGGATTTGCGCGCTGCGAAGCGATGAAAGAGATTGACGAAAGCCCAGCCCAGATCCTCGGCGTCAGTTTCAAGCGCAGTACCGGACACAAGTGCGAACAGGTCGGACCAGACCGCGTCAAGGGTCTGGATCACAGCTTCACGAACCGGAAAATCGCTGCTCGAAACCGGAGCTGGATCAATCGAAAAACCGGCAAAATCAAGACCAGCAAGCTGATCGGCAAATGTGGTATGCATGGTTGTCCTCCTGACTGACGTAAGGCTGACCCGCCGCTTGGTGGCTGCGCCAGCGAGAGCCCGTCAGGGCCAGTCATGGGAGGACCCGCGCACCGCAGGGGAACCCGCTTGGACAGGCTGGCGCGGGCAGGCCAGGTCCCACCGGGACCGGCCAACACGGGCCTGCCCAAGCCGGGTTGCGCGGGTCCACCGGCTGGCCCAGGGCCTCTCTCGCTTCTGACGCAGCCATCAGCACGCGAACTGCTGCCCGGTCAGGGCATCCAATGACACTGTCGCACCAGTTCGGCTGCTGGTCCCACGCGTCAGGTGAGGCCGAAATCGGCTCCGGTGAAGACAAAGCGGTGCTCCGACGGGAAAGCGGCCAGTGCAGTGAGGCGGCCGCCTTCGAAGCGCAGGTGCCAGGTTCGGCGGATCGCCGGCTGGACCGCGGCAAAGGTTTCGGGCGCGAGAACGACGGCATTGTGGCCGCCTGCCGGATCGCGGACCGAACGGGTGCGGATCAGCTTGGCCCCGGCCTCGCGGGCCGCATGGCCAAGCTCCTGACAGGCTGAATAGTCGGTCGGGTCGGTCCACTGCGCAGCATGCGCCGCAAACGGGTCGCGGGTCAGATCGATCGCGTGGGCCGTTGCGATCTCGGCGGTGAAGCTCGTGTGCTCTGTCGTCGCGGAAGGCGGCGTGAACCCCGGTGAGCGCAGATAGAAGCGCAGGCGCCAATAGGCCGTCTCGGCGATCGCAGTGGCCTCAGCTTCGCTGGCATAGAAGATGCCCGGCCGTTCATCGGCCCGGCGAAACCGGCTGGCAGTGCCGTGACCGTAGCGAAACGGAGAGGCGAGCAGATAATGGAGGCCGTGCGCGGACCGTGGCAGATCTGGCTTCACGGCTTCGGCGAGCGCTTTGAGCCTGGCCTGGTCCTCAAGACTGTCTGCAAGCCGGTTGGTCGATATCCGGTGCTGGGCCTCGACCAACCGCCAGACCTTGCCGCTATAAGAGCGCAGTTCAGACGCGAGCGCGATGGGCATCCACATAATCGCAAACAGTGATCAGGCCCTTGAAGCTGTCGATGAGGTCGAGCGGACGCGCGTCCAGATCGAGATTGGTCGTCTCCAGCCAGCGCCGCGAAGCGAGATCGTCGCTGCCCATCAGCGCGTCGAGTCCGCGGAACAGGCGCAGCAGGAATTGCCCGGCCTCGAACGACTTCGAAGCCGGATCGAGCAAGGTTTTGCCGCCCTTGAGCCGCGAGACTGTTGCCGGGGAAAGCCCGAGCACCTGGCCAAGCTTGGGGTTGGAAAAACCCCAGAAATCGGCGATCTTCGCAATCGCCGAGGATAAAATCTGTCCATCGGAGCGCTGAGGTTTGGTCGCAAGGGTTACCATGGCCAGTCCTTTCAAATGATGCGTATAGACATGAACCATTCATTTGAACAGATGCTGAATCACGCGGCAGCTCGCTTGCGATAGACCCCTCCCCGTTCGACATGTGCCCAAGGCAGTCATAATCACCAATCAGCGCGACGAACTTTGGCGCAATCTGGGCCAGCCAGTGCTATGCTCGCGGTGATCGCGCGGTGTGCCATTCGGCATCCCAATAAGCGCTGTCATCGTGCTCTGCGATCCAGACCGCAACTAGCCCGCCATAGACCGAGACACCGCAGTCCGCGAACGTGTTGCGCAGAAGTATCCGGTCCTCTCGCCCGCGCCAGCCTGTATGAGGAATAAGCGAGGGAAAGGCGGCGGCGGTCCGCTCACTGAGGTCATCGCGTAGCCATTTATATTCGAATTCCCAGTCGTCGTCGTTCTCGGTCTCCAGGACCGTGAACGCCACCAGAGCACCGCTGGAATAGCTAACCGATCTGCCCATGGCGTCCTCCTCAAGCTGCAAGTGCGGTATCGCCGGCGGCGGATGCGGCTTCGTCAGGCACGGCCCGTCCCCCCAGCCTGAGCAGCATACTGGACGCTTCCTCGGCCTTGGCAGCTGCGGTCAGGATTGCACGGTCATCATCGCGCAGAAGTTTGAGCCAATGGTCGATGTAGCTCGCGTGGTGATCGAGATGCGTCACCGGTAGGCCGAGTTCAGCGCCCAACATGGCGCTTGAAAGCTCGGCGATCAGTTCTTCGGCAGCATAGGCAGCCGTGCCGAACCGGTTCCTGAGATCGCGCGCGAGGCGGCTGGAGTGCCCGGTCCAGTGCGAGAGCTCGTGCGCAAGCGTGGCATAGTAGTGATCAAACCCGGAGAACAGGTGCGCAGGCGGCAAAGTCACGCGGTCCGCGAGCGGCTCATAATAGGCCTCGCTGCCCTGTTGCCTGAGGTTCACCGGGACCTTACCGAAGAACGTATCGAGCTCGGCTTCGCGTCCTTCAGGTTCGACCAGTTCGAGCGAGGTTGCAGGATGGAACTGTTCGGGCAAGCCTTCGACCTGATCCGCGTTGAACACCGGATAGGCCTTCAGGACCCGGCGGGCCTCATCAGACTTTTCGCCGGTCTCTGGAGCTTCCACCTCCTTGGTGTAGCTCTTGTAGAAGATCGCTATGGTCGATTTCTCGCCCTTCTTCACCTGAGCCCCGCGGCCTTTCGCCTGATTATAGGTCATCCAGTAGGGCGAAGCGTAGCCGGACATGTCGGCGACCATCCACAGCCAAAACACATTCATCCCGCGATAGGGAATGCCGCAGGCCCGCAAGGGCCGCGATACCGGGCCCCCGCGCCAGGGCTGGATCCACGGCTTGGTTCCGGCTTCGAGCCGGGCAATGATTTCCTGGGTGATCCGGGTGGCGGGCGAGAGACCGCCCGACGAATGCTTGCAATAGGCCATGAAAGAGCTCCTGATCGGGCCTTCCAGCACATTCGCCGGTCAGGTCCGTTCAGGCCCAAGCCCCCTCCACTCTTCCCGCGTGGCAATTGGGATCGCTCAGTCGCTCGGCCTGGCCTGCGGCGCCGGAATGCCGGTGCCGCAGGCCGGAGGGCGATCAACCGTTGAGGCGATCCTTAACCGCCTTGGCGGCGGCAAAGGTCAGCTTCTTCGACGCAGCGATCTTGATGGTCGCACCAGTCGAAGGATTGCGGCCTTCGCGTTCTGCGCTCGCCTTGACCTTGAACTTGCCAAAGCCGTTGATGGCGATTTCGTCACCGCTCGCAGCGGCTTCGGCAATCGCCGCGAAAACTCCATCGACAACCTTGCGGGCATCGGCCCTGTTCAGGCCATTGGCGTCGGCGATCTTTTCAGCGAGGTCAGCATTGTTCATGGGAAGTCGGTCCTTCGTTGGATGGATGGCGGGCGGTAGGACCATTGCGCGCGACAAACCAAGGTACGCGGCGGTTTTTCCACATTTTCCAGTAACAACAAAGGAAGCGGCCCCTTGGGCAAAGCCAAGTGACCGCTTCACAGGGTACGAGTGGTCTGCCTGTCAGGAGGAGGTCAGGCAGCCAACTCGCGAGGGGTCGGATTGTCATCGTTGGCGCCCTGGGTGCCGGGGGCCGGATTGTCGGTCAGCTCACCAATCTCTGCTTCCGAGCGTTCGGCGGCGTTCACCTGCGTGCCGGCAAAACGCATGACCTCGGGCACCCACGCCAAGGCGCGTTCGCGCACTTCGACCTCGGTAATGTAGGTCCCGGCAAAAACGCGCTCGGCGCTTTCAGCGAGATCCCCCTTCTTGACCGAGGCGAACCGGCTCGCGAGATCCGGGCCGCCGACGTCGGACAAGGCATCGAGAATCACCGCCTTGGGCACCCGGTCGAAGTAGTTCGCCGCGGTGGGGCGCCACCATGCCGCCATATCGATCCCGATCAGGCCGCCGAGATGATCGTGAAGCGCGATACTGCGCTCACCCACCATGTTGAGACTGGCTTCGAGCGTCCGGCAAATGACGAAGCCAAGCCAAGCGGTACGGGCGTCGTCGCCAAGCGCGCGGAAGCTATCGAATCGCGCCGACACGGTGTCTCCACTGCGCCAGCTTTCGTCGAGGGCTGACTTGAACTCGGCAAGTGACGCACTCGCTGCTGCATCCTTGGCTTCGAACCCGATTATTGGTCCTGCCGGAGTTCCACCCCGCAGTGTCGTAGCGACGCGGGCACGGTAGTCCAATGCATCGGCATCGGCGAGCGTGAAGACCATAAGATCGAGCGCGAGGCCGGGATCGAAGGCCAGGTGAAGCGCGAGGACGTCACGGCGCTGCATCGCGAGCTCATCGACCAGGCGCTTTGACAGAGCCGCGCGGCGCTTGCGTTCGGCATTCGCTTCGGAAACGATCTCGATTCCGCCGTCTTCGCACGAAGCTTCCACCTGCCGCTGCCCATAAAACACCGGCTGGAGAACGGGGGTTCCATCGCGCGACAGGACAAGGATCATCCCAGCCTCAGCTTTGAGTTCGGGCGCGAGCACCGGCGGGCGGGCGCGGATATCCTGGCATTCGCGCTCGATCGCTTCGATGGCCTTCTCGGCTGCCGCGACGGCGTCTTCAGCGCTCCCCTCATCCTCCAGCACCGCAGCGTGCTCGTCATAGGATGCATCGAGAACATCGAGCCGGGTAAGTTCGGCTTCGGTCAGCGGTGCAGGTTCGGCCGGCAGCCGGACCAGTCCTTCGATGAGGTCATGGCTAGCGTAGGGATCGAGCGTCGGCTTCACCCAGGCCAGACCCTGCTCGGCGGCGAGAGCGGCGGCCTGCTCGTTCATCTTTGCAGTAGCGAGCGTTTCGAGCAACGCAATGTCGGCCCAGGCCTCACTGTTGTCATCGTCGAACAGTTCGCGTTCGATCCGCCCGCCCGCAGCGAGATAAGCATCGCGCCCGACCAACCGGGCCCGCGGGTCACTGGCCCGTACCGTGCCCGAAAGCACCATGCGGCGGATCGAGTCCGGATTAGGCGCATAGTAGCCAATTGAGACCTGCTCGAAGACCCGGGCCTGGATCTGCTGGTCCGACGTCGCGCCATAAGCCTTGGCGAGGTCGAGGGTGATCACGCCCGATGCCAATGCTTCCAAGACGACCGGTGCGAGCGCGGCGAGGCGCAGCCGCCCTTCGACGAACCTGACGGTCAAACCGAAGCGGGACGCCACCTGTTCAAGGCTGACGCCTGCCTCGATCAGAGCAGCGAAAGCCTGGGCCTCGTCTGCCGGGTTCATCGCCAGGCGGTGGAAATTCTCGGCAAGACTGGTTTCGATGGCAACTTCAGCAGTGTCATCGAGAACCAGACAAGTCACTTCGTGATCCTTGGGCAGAACCTTGTCATCCGCCAGAGCCAGCATCGCCTTGCGGCGGCGCTCACCAGCCTCGACCTCAAACTTGCCCTTGGCTCCGGGGCGCACGATGAGATTCTGCAACAGCCCGCAGGCTGCGATGCTGGCTTTGAGTTCAGCATCGGCCATCGCATCGGCATGACGGCGGACATTGCGCGGCGAAGCGACAAGCTTGTTGAGCGGGATCGTTTTGATCATGGAACGTACTCCTGACTAGCGAACCAGGCACGCCGACCATCGACGCCTCACTGGCTCATCAGGTGAAAGCTCCCTCCCCTCTTACATGCATGGATCGCGCGACCCTTCTCAGCTCAAGCCACTGGCTTCAAAGCAATTTCATGTGGGCGCTGAATTGGCAATCGTCGCCCATCAACAATCAGGCCAAAAGTGCGTAGCCAGAAATCTTTAGCCGAATTATTCGATCTTTCCCGATCGATAAAGTATCGGCTCTAAATCGAAAATGCGGGCTATCAGTCGATACGCATGAGACATTCACGCACTGCAGCCAAACCTGCTTCAGTCAACTGCACATTGGCAACTCTTCGATCTGATTCTTCGGCATATCGCTCTACAAGCCCTTCGCCTTCAAGCACTGCCATCCAGCGTAAACCGGTGGTTGGGGGCACTGATCCGGCAATGGAGGCACTGGTCATTCTGACTTTTCGTCCACGTACAGCAGAGATAAACAGATCAAGCAGGATGTCCCACGCGGGTTCGCCAAGGAGCTTGGAAGGCAGGATTTTCTCACGCTTGCGCCGGCCTCGGTAGATTCTCTCGGCCTTTAACACCAACGCGGAATCACCTTCCGCTGCTCCACCTTTGGGTTGTGCAGTGTCACGTTGAACAAGATGCTCCTCGCCCTCCCAGCGGACAGCAAAATCAAACAACTTTGTCGAGATTTCTCGCAAGACGGTGAAGCGCGATTCGTCTTGCCTTTCCTCACCCATCGCAGTCTCCTATCCTGGGGTTCGCTCGAATTCTCTGAACATTCAAATTCATGGTAGAAGTTGCCCTCGACATACCCGAGCACTATACCGCTATTATTCTATCTATTTCAATGCTATGAGCCTGAACTTTGGCGCGCAGTTCGGATTCTATCCGCGCTTTAAGCCCGCCTCTGTTGGGCCGTGACTTGCGACATTCATCGGCCAAGGCGGAGAGCGCCATTGAAAGATAGGCCCCCGTTACGCTCAATTTGCTCAAATCAGTCAAAGCAAGGCTCTGCTGAATGCTGGCTTCCAGAATCGCGATCACATCGCTGGATCGAAGTTTTCTGCCCATATCGCTGGCTCCATCAAGAAGCCCCATTCCCAGCTCTTGCTGCCATATCCGGCGACGCGTTACAAATTCTAGTTACCGGATGATAGCCGTGAGACTGACATAGGATTGATAACGATACGCAATAATTACACACGTTCCCCTGCGCCCACGGCGTCCTAGCTATGGGGTCCATTGCGAATCTGATTTGCCTCAGATTGATATGGCGAGCACCCCGACAAAATGAGCCTGGCAACCACGGCAGGCCGCCAGGCTCTTGGGGGTGTAGTGGGATCTCCTCGAGAGACCACCACACCAATCTGTTTAGGTTAATTCCGCTAACGATCTAACTATCGAACTATGGGCAATCTCACCTATTCAAGGTGCAAACCAGCAAGCTGCGCCCATTAAATGCCTTGGTCAGGAACAGATGCGGACAAGGATTCCACCGCCATTTGAGCGTGTGCCGCTGCTACTATCTCGCCAGCGTCATCTAATCTTGCAAGCAATTGAAGCAAATCGACATGCAACTGAAGCAAATCATCAGGCAATTTTGTTGTCTGACCCATAGCGCGAACCTCTTTTTTCAATCCATAGGTGATTACACACGTGAAGGCTAGTCAGTTACGCCAAGGTGGTGGATGAATGGGACAACCAGATCAGATACAATTTCTAAATTGCGCAAACGACCGAAGGTCTGTAATCTTATTACTCAAACACCGCGACGGAGCGCTGCGTGAACCATCAACCGATTGATACCGCACCTCCTGATGCAGCGACGCAGGCAGATGTATCAGCCCTAATCGACGCAATTCTGTCGATGCGGCGCAAGCGCGACTCGCTGTTTGGGTCGGACCTGTTTGGTGACCAGGCGTGGGACATTCTGCTCATATTGTTTGCGACATCGAATCGGGGGCTCGGACTATCGCTTGACACGCTTACATCTAAGCTAAGCGGCTCACCCGAGGTGACCAAGCGCTGGCTTCTTGTCTTGATTGAACGCGGGTACGCCAGCGCATCGCCTAGTATACCCACAG
This sequence comes from Novosphingobium sp. B 225, assembly GCF_002198665.1. Classification (GTDB taxonomy): domain Bacteria; phylum Pseudomonadota; class Alphaproteobacteria; order Sphingomonadales; family Sphingomonadaceae; genus Novosphingobium. The sequence continues at coordinate 125,090 of NZ_MWLM01000003.1, forward strand.
CCTATCAACTGACCGAGGCCGGAAAAAGAAAAATGCGCATCATGCACTCATCTTTCTAGAATTTCCGGAGAATAGATTTCATTTTGGCCATTCCATTTGATTTATTTTCGAAATAAAAATTCGCGTGCAACCGTATTTTTGTGAGTTATTTTTTATTCTGCGCCTCATCCATCAGATATTATTACACTATCTCAATCATAGATGATAAAATCGAAACGGCTTGCACCAATGGCACGAACAGCCGGGTCTGATAGCGAATGATTTCGGTGAAGCAGCCATGAGCCTTGTACCAGTCGAGCCGCGCCGCCGACCAACCGGCAAGTTCAAGTCGCTGCGTCCCATTGACCAAACTGCGCTTGAGCATGAGAGCTTCGCGCGCTTTGATCTGGATCGGACGACCTGCGGCAAGCACGGCATTGACGACATGCTCGGCAGAGAACGCCTGATCATTTTCGAGGCCTAGAGCCTGGCAAAGCTTAGGGACACAGTGCAGCGGCACCTCGCGACCAAGCAACGAGGTGCCATCACGCGCCGAGATCCGGCTGACGCGAACGTAGTCTGAGGGTAGTTTGTCCCAGACCGGCAACAATAGCCCGGTGGCGAGATGCATGCGCTCGCGCTTGCGGCTGGAAACAGCTTCTTTGACTTCGTCCTGCCAGTGCCGACGAAACTGTACCGGATCGACCCGCTCCCAGCTACTTTCATCGAGCTGCTCGGCGGTGAGATGGCTGCACTTCAGTGGCCGGACCAGTTCGAAGCGGGATATCCGCCTACCGTCATCTGTAAGGAGGCTTCGAGCGGGCACCAGAAGGCCAATCCGGTCAGACCTGCAGTTGCGCAGATACTGTTGCGATTCGCCAGACAAGCCATAGAGCTTGTCCAGGCGCGCCAGTGTCAAGGGTTTCAGCGCGCGCGCGATCTCGATCTCCAGAAGGTGGGTGGTCGCCCCGGAGAGTTCATCGGTGCGCAGCAAGGTGTCGGATAGCACCTCGAAGTGCTCGACCGCGATAGTTTCGACGCCAAGATCTAGCGTGCCTGCCTGCCGTGCAGCGTCGATCCGCGCTTCGACCAGCCCCAGGAACTCATCGAATATGCCGTTCTGGAGCGCAATCGGCAGCGCGAGGACGCGATTGAGCCAGCGTTGGATCGGCGGAAGATCATCGACCATCAATCCGTCCGGGCCTTCGATCCTGAGGCCAGTCAGTTCCTCGAACAGCGCAAGCGAAACAGCCTCAAGTTTGCCGCCAAACAGCAGGCCAAACCAGCGCTGGAGCGCTTCCTTGGCGTAGCTACTCTCGAGGTTGTCAGCCGGATCGAACAGATTCTGACCGCCGGTCTGGCGCTGTCCGCGGGTGAGAGCGCCGAGGCTGTCGAGCCGCCGCGCGATAGTCGAAATGAACCGGCGCTCGCCGCGCACATCGGTCGTCACGGGGCGAAACAGCGGTGCTGAGGCCTGATTGGTGCGGTTGGTTCGGCCAAGGCCCTGGATCGCAGCGTCGGCCCGCCAACCCGGCTCGAGCAGGAAGTGAATCCGGCGCGCCTGGTTCCGGGCGGCCAGGTCAGCGTGATAGCTGCGGCCGGTGCCGCCGGCATCTGAGAAGACCAAAATCTGCTTGGTCCCATCCATGAACGCTTGAGTTTCGGAAATGTTGGCCCGGGGGCTGCGCGATTGGAGCATCTGGCGCCCATCACGCCCGACAATCAGGCGGCGGGTGCGGCCTGTGACCTCGGCAACTGCATCGACCCCAAACCGCTCGATGATCGCATCGAGCGCTATAGCGATCGGCGGGAGCGCGCAGAGTTGCTCGATCATGCGGTCGCGGGCGGCAAGCGCCGAACGGCATAGTACGGGTGCGCCCGTGTCGTCGGTCATCGGCTCGGAGCGTGGATTGCCGTTCTCGTCGATGAACACCCCCATGAGCCGGACGGGAAAGCTCTTGGTAAGGTAGTCGATCACGTATTCGCGGGGGGAAAGGTCAACATCGAGCAGTTCACGTTCGGCATCAGTGATGCCAGCGAGCCGGCGTTTGAGCATGGCTTCCGCGGTCGAGACGAGTTGCACCACCACGGCGTTGCCTTCAGAAATTGCAGTCTCGATTGCGGGAAGCAGGCTCGGTAGCTTCATTGAGAGCAAAAGCTGCGCAAAGAAGCGCTGCTTGGTGCCCTCGAAGATCGAGAGAGCCGCAGCTTTGGCTCCCGAGTTCAGCGTGTCGCCACTATCCTGGTCGACGATGCGGGTCGCTTCGAGCGCTTCGCGAAGGTTAGTATGAATGATCGCCCAGGCCTCGGCATAAGCGTCGTAAACCGCAACTTGATCGCTGCTCAGGCAATGCTCAAGGAGCTCGTATTCGACCCCAGCGAACGACAATGCCCGCGCAGTGTAAAGGCCAAGGGATTTAAGATCGCGGGCGACCAGTTCCATCGCCGCAATCCCTCCGCTGCGGATGTCGGCAACGAACGCCTCGCGGTTGGCGAACGCAGTTTCAGGTCCCCACAGTCCAAGCCGGGTCGCATAGGCCAGATTATTGACATCCGACGCCCCGGTAGCTGAGGCGTAAAGGACGCGGGCGCGCGGCAAAAGATTCTGCAGACGCACACCGGCCACACCCTGCTCGGAGCCTTTGACCTTGCCGCGAGAGCCTTCGCCGCCTGCAGCGTTGGCCATGGCGTGAGCTTCATCAAAGACGATTACGCCCTCGAAGTGTTCTCCGGCCCAGGCAAGGATCTGCTCAAGCCGGGTCGCGTCGCTGCGCCCCGAGCGTAGAGTCGGGTAGGTGACGAACAGGATTCCTTCGCGCATTGTGATGGGCGTGCCCAGTTTCCATTGTCCAAGCGGCTGCACATCGATCGGGAGGCCGCCCAGAGCGGTCCAGTCACGGCGGGCATCTTCCAGCAGCGCCTCGTTCTTGGATATCCAGATGTGGCGGCGCTCGCCGCGCACCCAGCGATCGAGGATGACAGCTGCAACCTGTCTGCCCTTGCCAGCGCCTGTCCCGTCGCCGAGGAAGTAGCCCATCCGGTAGGCGCACCCGTTGGCGCTGGCTTTAAGAGCGCAGCCCTTGCCTTCGGGTTCGAAGAGTCCAGCAAGGTCGCGCGAATGGGCGCTCGCTGCATAGATCAGCGTCTCGGTCTGTGCCTCCGAAAGCAGGCCATCTGCGATGAGGTTTGAGGGAAGCTGAGGAACAGCCGCTGGCAACGGTGCAGTGATTGAGCCCATGGCGATGGACTCCACCAGCGGGGTCGGATGGTCCCGCGCACCTTCGATCGCGATCCGACTGGGCCGGTAAGGCAAGTAATGCCCAACCTGCTGCGCGATTGGTGCTGGTGCCTCAAGCGGCTGGTAGGCAACCGACTGGATAGCAGGCTCCGTCACTGAGGAACGAACAGGGAGCGGGATTGGCTTTCGGCCTGGGGCGACCAGGCGCAGCGGAACAATCGCCTTCGCGGCGATCACTGGTTCATCGGCTGCTGGTATTCGACTGGGCAGACGATCGATCAGCAAGCAGAGCTCGGCAAAAGTCACCGACCTGGCGATAACGGGCATGTCACCACCATCGACCTTGTCCAGGACCAGGAGGCGCGTGGTGATCGAGGTCCCTTGCTTGATGAACCCGCGCTCGATTTCCGCATTGAGACGCAGCGTGACCGGGCCGGCAATGCCATTGAGGAAGCGCGGCAGATCGAACCATTCGGGCATCACCGCGACAAGCCGTCCACCCGGGAGCAAACGCTTCCAGGCCGAACGCAAATGCCGCGCTCCGGTGCGCCCATCATGGCCGCGCTCGATCCCGTGCGAATAGGGCGGGTTCATCAGCACCACACTTGGCGCAAGCTGGGCTCCGAGCAATTCGTCGATCAGTTCGCCATCAAAGTCCGTCACCGGTGCTGCCGGGAACAAGGCCCCCAGGCATTCGCGGCGCAGCGGTGAAATCTCGTTGAGCGCGAGCCGGGTGCCAGCCTTTGCGGCCCAGACCGCGAGCATGCCCGTGCCCGCCGACGGTTCGAGCACAAGTTCGCCCGGAACGAGGGCGCAGGCCCGCGCAGCCAGCCAGGCAACCCGCGGCGGGGTTGCAAACTGCTGCCATTCGATCTGCTCTTCGCTGCGGCTGGTTTGGCTGAGCACCAGTGCCTCCAACCGGGTGAAAGCCTGATCGGCGCACTCGGAAGACATCGCAGTGGTCAGGCCCGCCGCGCCTTGCACCTGCAGAACCTGAGCCAACTCGAGCGCCGCGTGGGCTTCGCGCACCGACCAGCGCCCTTCAGCGTCACTACCCCCGAAGTGTTCGCACAACACAGCGTTGAGGTCGGAGCGCAAGATCGGCTCGTTCGAACTGAGCTTTGCGGCAAGTACCCGCGCGGCTGACAAGACCAGCGGTTCTGCAGGGTCGGGAAAAGCGAATGCGGGTGAAGTAACAGACATCGGAAACCTCCTGACGAGGCCCAATTCCGTCAAGGGGCCTCAATGGCCCCAAGCCCTCTCTCCTCTCTGCGATGCTCAAACCGCCGCACGGATGCGGCTAAGCAGCACATCATTCCAATCGTCACCCAATCGTTCGGGCGGACGGGAGACAATCCGCCGCTTTTCACAGGCGTAGGCCTCGCGGGCACGCTCTTCAGCGAGCCGACCCCCGGCATCATTGTCGACGAACAGGTTCAATTCACGGACTGATTCCGGAATGGTGACGAGGCCGAACCGCTCGTTGCCAAGCGTTGCCCAGCAGGGGATACCAAACAATTGCATCGCAGAGAGCGCAGTTTCGACGCCTTCCGCGAGGCCCAGGCGACCACCACGCGGCCAGGCCAGGCGCACAGCGCCCGTCCCCAAGCTACCGAGCGCGCGTTTCGGTTGTTCGAATGCCGCCAGGCGATCGCTGTCGGAATCGAGGAAGGTCCGGTGAAGCGCCAGCACACCGGCATCATTACGCACGGCTGATACCAAAGCTGGCAGGAACCGCACCGCGCCCATTGGCCCAAGTGGCATGCGCGGATGGAAGCGAAGGTCGGACGATGCCACCGTGATGCCCCGGCCAAACAAATAGCGCTCGGCTGGGCTGCCCGCGAGGATAGAAGCCTCGCGCCAGAGCCTCAACGCGTTACGGTCGACAACCTCTTCGCGCGCAACGGGCGATACTGGTCCGCCCTTCGCGCCAAACAAGTCGGAAAGCCTGACACCGAGTTTAGCCATCCCCTGCATGACCGCTTCATTGCTGCAACCGGCGAAGCAATGGACCAGGACTGCGCGCTTGCCGAGCGTGATGCTGAGCGATGGCGTGCGGTCGGAATGAGCCGGACAGCAGCACATGCCGCGCGAGCGCGACCAGGTGCCGCCCAGTGCTTCGACAATCTTGCGGGCACGATGTTCGAGCGCATTGCGACCTTGAACGTTGGGCATAGGGCATCTCCATTGTGACATGCCTCCACCCGCGCAGCCTCCGCTCTGCGCCGCTGACAATGTGTTTTCCTACAACATATGTTCTATATATGTTCTCTTGCGATTCGACCAGAGCAGGAATTGCAAATGACTAGAAAAACGACGTTCGCCCTTGCCCTTTCCGCTAGTCTTGGCGTTTCTTGTCCGGCGGTTGCGCAACAGTCCGACCAGCAATTCGCACCGAGCGAAACTGTCTCGGGCGGAGCTAGGGTTGACGAGAGCCAGGGCGGATTTAACCTGGTAACCCATGGCGTTTGGGAAGCGCCAACGCCTGTTTCCATGTTCCTGACCGATCTCCCAAAGAGGCAGGATTCCCCGCCTGTGCCCACAGCTCTTCGAAGGCTGAGTCCTCTCCCTGCCCCGAGCTACCGGCGCGCCGTCTATCTTCCGCAAGTCTATGCAGCCGAAGCCCAATTCCGGCTTCCGAATGGATTGCTAGATGCGCTGATCTGGACCGAATCCCGCTACAATCCGTTCGCCGTCAGTAGCGCCGGCGCCGCAGGGCTTGGTCAACTTATGCCTAAGACAGCCCGCGATCTCGGAGTTGCAAATCGATTCGATCCGCGCGCCAACCTATGGGCGTCCGCGCGTTACCTCCGCCAGATGCTGAACAAGTTTGGAATGGTGCACCTAGCAGTAGCTGCCTACAATGCGGGGCCGGGCGCTGTGGAACGTGCACGTGGGATCCCACTCAACGGTGAGACGCCCGCTTACGTGCGCAGCGTGCTCGAGTTTTGGGGGGCGAGGTGACTGAGTCGGGCGGAAATGGTTAACGCAAGCGCGAGCGTTTGAGCGGGCTCTTTCACCGCCGCAACCGTGGCCCTACGTTGCGACCGGCCCGAGAGAAATCATGGTTTTAGCTTACTATGAAATCAATTCTGACCAATCATGTCAGCGCGTGGCTTTAGAAGGCACAAATGCTGGACTTAATCGGCTGCAGGTCGATTGGATCATGCGAGCCTCGTCCTGAACGTCAAAGCCCGAGTCTAACCCTAATTCGGGTATCGCCCCAAGCCTGTCAGACCGATCAGGGCCGATTCTTCCAGTGTGCTGAATGTCGAGGACCTCATGCCTGAGAAGGCCCATTTGTGCCACGATTTGTGCCATGATTTTTCTTGATTGAATCCGAAAATCGAAGTAAGTCTTGGAAATCCGCAGATTTCTGCGGGTCTCAGTTGGTTGTCGGCGGACGGAACATTCCGTGAACACGGATTTTGGTACCGGCATTCGCAGGTTCGAATCCTGCCGCCCCAGCCAGATCTTGATTTCAGCCATTTCTGATCAAGCAATCTGGCGGTGGCCGTCTGTTCATTTATGTGGCGTCAAATGGAAGCACGCTCTGGCGGCTCGCCTTGTGCTGGCCGATGCACACCTGCGCCGCTGGTGATGATCGCCAACCCGGGAGTTGAGGCCTCGAGCAGAAGTGCTTTGAAGGATTCCGCCCGGCTCTATACGAGCGCCGGATTGGTTACTTCCATCGAATCGCACTCAGCTTCCGCGTCCGGCAGCTTATACAGAGGCAGATCGTCAGGGTTCTGAATCACAATGAATTATCGCCATTCCTACCATGCTGGAAATAGCGCCGATGTCGTGAAGCACAGCCTGCTGATCGCTCTGGTGCGGTCCTTGCAGCTCAAGCCGGGCGCGCTGACCCTAATTGACACCCATGCCGGCTGCGGGCTGTACGACCTTGGCGGCGCAGAGGCCCAGCGCACTGGCGAAGCCACGCAGGGTGTGCTGCGAGCCTTGACCGACATGAACCCCTTGCTGAACGACTACCGCGCCGCCGTGCAGGCAGTGAACGCCAGGGCCGAGCTGCGCCTCTATCCCGGCTCACCGCAGATTCTGGCACAGCTGCTGCGCCCGCAGGATTGTCTGATCCTGAACGAAAAGCACCCCGAGGACGCCCATTCCCTGCGCGGCGCGATGCGCGGCACCTCTGCGGCCGTGCATGAGCGTGACGCCTACGAACTGTGGCTGGCGCTGCTGCCGCCCCGCACGCCGCGCGGCGTGGTGGTGGTCGATCCGCCGTACGAGCAAACCGACGAACGCACCCGTATCACCACCACACTCGCCGCTGCCTGCCGCAAGTGGGCGCATGGCGTGACGGTGATCTGGTATCCGCTGAAAGACCGTGCCACGCACTGGCACTGGAAGAACCAGCTGCGCAAGCTCGGCATCCCGAAATTGCTGTGCGTGGAGCATTGGTTGTACGATAGTGATCAGCCCGGCATCTATAACGGCGCGGGCCTTTTTATCGTCAACCCGCCTTACGCCTTCACGCAGGGCCTGCCGCCTCTGCTCGACGCCCTGCGCGCCGCGCTGGCACCCGATGGGCATAGGGGCGAGATCAGTGCAGGTTGGTTGGGCGACTAGAATTATACCAACCTTCTCACAAAAGAGAAATTGACGCACCGCATGGATGCGCCATCCCAGCCCTATGCGGGGCTGTTCGCCATTCTGCGCTTTTGACAAACTGCTTATCTTGCATCTTTGCCCCGGCACGGCTGCCCGCGGCCAAGGTCAGGACACAGGATCAGGACCTAGTTACCATCAGCATCGACCACAAAAACCATCGGCTTTCCCCGCGAAGCAGGATCCCAGCCGGCGTGTAACGCTGCCTGAATACCCCTGATGACAATCGCGTCACTGATCTGGAGGCGCCCTCGTTGCATTCCTTTCAGCAAGCGTTTCAGCGGAGGGAATTCCAGCAAAGCTCCGCGCTGGGTGTGCTTGCGCTGCAATGCGATGGTCATGCCTTTCCAGCCTTCAAACTCGCTCCACCGCGGCTCGCTCCGCAGTTCCCACTCATATTGAAACCCGTCGACGTCGACGATACCGGAAAGCTTGTGGATGTTGGCCATGCCGCCCTGCCTAGCAGGTCTGCGACTACAAACCAGCGGCTGGTTGGCGCTTGGTATGCAACTGAACGCCCGTCTGCTTCGGCGCTCGCCAATTCAATTTTCATCGACTGCTTTTGCGGCGTGAGCGGTTCCCGGGGTCAGAACCTTTTGAAAGACGCACACTGCAACAACGCGTATCGGTTACAACCCGCCGCCAGAGGCGGCAAAAGTCCCTTCGAAAATGACGCCTTTGACTCGCAGTTCCCTCAACTTTGCGGCACCAACCGTATAGGGATCGCGATCCAGCACGGTGAAATCGGCCTTTTTACCGACGGCGATCGAGCCGATCAGCGCGTCCATACCGATCACCTGCGCGGCTTCGATGGTGATCGCCCGCAGCGCCTTGTCGAGGGTCAGCCGTTCGTTCGGTGCCTTGACCTTGCCGCCGATCGTCACGCGGTTAGCGGCGATCCATGCCAGGTAGAGCGGATCAACCGGGGCCATGTTGAAATCGCTGTGCAGCCCCAGCGGCACGCCTTTGCGCTCCAGCGAGCCGAGCCGGTTCATATGGGCCGCGCGGTCCGGACCCAGGCCTTCACGTTCGTAAGCATCGCCCAGAACGCGGATGTAATTGGGCTGGGCCGAGACCATCAGGCCCATCTTGGCGATCCGCCGGTTCTGCGCTTCGGTTGAATAGCCAAGGTGCTCAAGCGTGATCGTCTGGCCGGGCCTGACCGGGAGCTGCGCGATCAGATCGAGCACGACATCGAGCCCTTCATCGCCGTTGACGTGGAGATGCAGGTGAAAACCCGCGGCCCAGAACCGGATGGCCATTTCGCGGCCATGCTCGGGTTCGGTCAGCCACTTGCCGATATGGCCATCAAGATAGCCCGGCGCGTTCATCCGCATGTTGAGCGCAAAGAACGCCCCATCGAACAGAATCTTGACCCGCCGGTCGACCCGCACACGGGGCGAGGCATATGTCCTGCTGCAATCGGCCAGCCACTTGTCAAGATCAGCAATCGCGCCCATTTGCGTCGCCATCGGCATCAGCATCACGCGCGAGGGATTGCCGCTTTGTTCAAACGCCGCCTTGATCAGGCCGGCTTCCATTTCGAAATTGGCGAAAATGCCGGTGCCCATGTCGGATATGGTGGTCACGCCGCTGGTCAGCATCATCTGCTTGAACGCGACCATTCCGCTTTGAATTTTTTCGGGCGCGAGGATTAGGGGCCGCATCTTGGCCAGCGCAACATTGGCGGCGGTTTCGGAGAAATGCGCCTTGGCGAAGTTGGCGTGTTCGGGATCGGCCTTGGCTGCAGCAACTGCGGCATCGAACTGCGCCTGGGTTTCGAAACCCCAGCGCTTCATCGTTGCGGTGTTTACGATGATGTCATGGAAACTGCGCTGCCAGATGATCACCGGTCGGTCGGGGGCGATCTGATCGAGCACTGTGCGGTCGAGCGGCCCGTGGAACAGTTCGTGATAGCCCCAGCACAGGAAGATATCGGCCTTTGACGCAGCGAGCATCTCGGTCAGCCGTTGGCGATAAGCCGCCTGGGTCTGCGCGCCCGGATAATAGCCCGAGGGCAGCTTCCAGTCATCGGGCGCAAGGTAGGGCATGTTGAGCGCCACGGCCGCCATCACTGGGTGCACGTGCGGATCGATCAGCCCAGGCATCAGCACGTCACGGGCAAAGCGCCGGTCAACCTCAACGCTGCGGCCGCGCGTCCAGGGCTCCAGTTCGGCCAGAGAATTGGCAATTCCCAGGATCACGCCATCAGCAACCGCCACGAACCTGGCTGATGGATTCGACGGTTCCATCGTCACGATCCGGCCCGCCTCGAATATCTTGACCTTGGCGTAGGACAAATCCGCACCAGAAGCGGCGGCGGCAAACGGCATTGCGGCCAGCATTGCCAAGTGTTCGCGGCGTGAAATGCCCATCAGTTCCTCCAGTCTGGTGCTTTGTGCTTCATGGCTATCACTCTTGACCCGATGCAATTATTAAGTCCTTTGGAATTGAGAGTGCGACCATGACAGATCACGGATCACCAAATCTGCTGGCGCTGCTGACTGCGCAAGAAGCGGCGCGCCTGAGCGCGCTGTGCCGCCGCCGACACTACCGCGACGGCCAGGTCATTCACGAGCGCGGCGATCCCGAATTGCGCATGGGGCTGGTCATCAAGGGCTGCGTCAATCTGATGCGACTGAACCGGCAAGGTGAAGTGGCCTTTGCCCTGACCGTACATGCCGGCCAAAATTACGGCGACACAGTAGCGCTTGACCGGTTTGAACGGACCCACCGTGCGGTTGCCGTGGGAAAAACCGAGATCGATTTCCTGTCCGCAACTGCGCTTCAACATGTCCTGGAAAGCGAACCGGGAATCGTCGCAGCCTTGTACCGCGTGGCAGCGCATCGGCTGATCGCGGCGGTCGATCTGATCGATGACATGCGCATGCTCGGGATCGAAGCGCGGCTGGCAAAGCGTTTGCTGGCGATGCTGGATCAATCCAGTCAGCCGGGCCGTATCAACTGCGTGCAAGAGGAATTGGCCCAGCTGCTTGGCGTGTCAGCCGTGACGATTTCCAAGGGGTTGCGTGTTCTCGAAGGCCAGGCTCTGATCAAGACCGGATATCGGCATTTGCTGGTTCCAGATGTGGAGCGCCTGAAAGTCTGGCTCGAAACCGAGGATTAGTCACAAGGAACCTGAACACGATGCGATCTATTCAGCATCCGGCTGAACGTCCGGCCGGGAACGCCTGAAGGCGTCGAGTTCCAGGCAGGCGGTTTCGATCTCGAGGATTCGTGGCAGAGCGATTTCCGCGCCAAACCGGCGCGCATTGACCAGTTGCGGGATCAGGAAAATGTCGGCCAGCCCTGGCGCATCGCCGAAGCAGAACGGGCCGGCGCCTTCCGGCAACAACGCAGAAAATGCCTCCAGCCCTTCCTCGATCGTGGTCCGGGCCCAGGCCTTGACCGCTTCTTCGCCCAGACCGTTTTCGCGCAAGCGATCCAGCACCTTCAGATTCTGGATCGGATGCACATCACAAGCAATCACTTGCGCCGCAGCCCGAACCCGGGCCCGCTCAAGTGGGCTCGCTGGAAGCAGCGGCGGCTGGGGGTGGGTCTCGTCAAGATATTCGCAGATCGCCAATGACTGCGTCAGCACCTGTGCGCCAAGCTGCAGTGCAGGCACCAGCCCTTGCGGATTAAGCGCCAGAAATGCAGGCGCACGCTGTTCGTACTTGCGCAGATGATGGAACACATTTTCAAACGGCAGACCCTTGAGGTTGAGCGCAAGCCTGACGCGGTATGACGCGGTCGAGCGGAAATAACCGTGAAGGATCATTGCTTAGGTTCCTGTTGCTCAAGATTGCCCGGGGCAGCCTGCACTGGCGGAATTCCTCGCCTAATTTCCTGTCAGCCCCATAACGCGGCTACTGGTTGAGCCCGGGCTCGTCCAGATCACCCTTTGCCAGAGGGCGATAGTCTTCGCGGCGGAACAGCTTGCCGCGCTTGATGGTGAAGACAACGCTGCGCAGGTTGCTGACATCGTCCAGCGGATTGCGTTCGACGAAGACCAGATTGGCCAGCTTGCCTGGCTCGATTGTCCCCATTTCCTGTTCCTGCCCAGCCGCCCTGGCAGCGACCACCGTGGCGGCCTTGATCGCATCGATGGGGGGAAGCCCGGCCTTGTCCGTCAGCAGCTCTATCTCCTCATGCAGCGAGGGATAAGGATCACTCCATTCCGTCTCGCCGTCGGTCCCGGCGGAAATCGGCACCCCGGCGCGCCATGCCTGGTTGGCCAGCCGCGCGCCAAGGGCCAGGTCACAGCGACGCGGCCCGGCGGGTATTGGGGCTTGCCGGGCATAGACCCGCAAGGTTGCGTCCAGTACCTGCCCCTGGCGGCGCATCGCACTGAACAGTTTGGCCAATTGCGGACTGTCGCCTTCGGCAAAGGCGGCAGGATCAATCGCGCGCCGCTGGTGGTATGTTCCCGCCCGAACGCCGTTGATCTGATAGACCAGGCTGCAGACATGGGAGACCACATCGACCCCGGCGTGAACGACATCGACCGGCAGCGCAGGAAAGACCGTGGCATGCGCCCAGACCTTGATGCCCTGGCGGTGTGCTTCGTCCGTGATGCGCTGCACGATGCGCGGCGAAAGGTTGGCGTAGAGCTTGATGGCAGTAGCCCCGGTTCCGCGCGCCTTGGCAACCGCCAGAGGGATGTCGGTGCGATCATCGATCGCCTGCATCCACGCCGTCTGTCCCGGCATGGCGCCCTGAGCCGAAGCCTTGGTCCGGGGATCGCTGAAAAACGAAGGACCGGCCATCAGCGCAACAAAGTGGATATCCGGACCCGGAATTTCGCCCAGCAATGCTTCACGCTGGATTTCAGCCAGAAACCGGGTGTCCCCCGCCAGATCCCGCGCAGCCGTGATACCGCCGTAAAGCTGACGGCGCATCACGGCTTCAGCATAGCGGCGCAGTGGCTGCGTACCCAGGTGCCCATGGGTTTCGATCAGGCCCGGCAAGACATAGAGGCCGCGCGCGTCAATCTCTTCCGCCTGCGGGATCGGTACATAGGTCCGATCGGACGAAACGGCGCGGATCCGATCCCCCTCCAGCGTCACGGCCATGTCTGGCTGGGCCGATGCGGAAATCGCGTCGATCAGTGTCACGTGACGGTACACCCGTACTGACGCACTTATCGGTTGGCTGCCGCCTTCTGCGATGGCCGGGGCGGCGAGCAAGGCCAGGGCAGTCAGGAATCGGGTTCGCATCAGCGCAGTCTAGATGCTGGCCATCGGCCCGCAAGCAATTCCCGCGTGGCGGCGGGCCCAGGATTTCGATCTTCATCAAGCGCGCCAATACCGGTTGCGGCAGGCCGGAATGCTGCGCGGGCACGATTGCGGCAGGCTCTTGGCGCCGTTAGCAGGCTTGCCGGGGGATCCGTGACGATTGACCTGGCGACCGGGTAATGCTGATCGGCCAGCGCTGGCACTTCGCGCCAAGCTGTGACATGCAGCCGCAATGCGACGCGGGGGAAATTCTGCCAGGGCGCGGCTGCGCCGGATGCTCAAGGCGCTGCCCGGGGCGCGGGGAATGGCGCTGTGGGTTCGGCGCACCTTTATTCCGCACTACCGCGAAATTCACCGCCTCCGCCGGGCCGAGGCGGAACAGCTGCTCCAGCCCTATCCTACAACCGGGGAGGATCGCTATCCCGAGGTATTTGACGAGCTGGCGCGGCTACTAAAGAAACTGCCCTGCCCACAAATCCTCTCGTTTGGCTGTTCCAGTGGAGCGGAAGTGCGAGCATTGCGCCGGCGCATGCCCCATGCACGGATCGTGGGGATCGACCTTAACCGCCGGATGATCGCGCAGGCCCGCGCAGCCGATCCGGCCCATGCCGAAGACTATCGCAGCGCCGGTGCGCCCGAACCAGGGGAGCGATTTGATGCCGTGCTGGCCATGGCGGTATTCCGCCACGGCGATCTTGAATTCCACCGCCCAGAGACTTGCTCGGCAATCTTGCCTTTTGCGCGGTTCGAAAAGGGATTGGCCCTGCTTGACCAGCATCTCAACTCCGGCGGCTGGCTGGCACTGTTCAACCAGCAGTTCCGCTTTGCCGATTGCACCCTTGCCCCGCGTTATGGCGTGGAACCGCTACGCATGGCAGAGCACCAGGCGCTGCACTTGCTCTATGGCCCGGACGATCGCCGCATCGCGGGCACTTCCGTAACCGAAGTATTGTTTCGCAAGCAGGCCGATGGCTAAGCGCGAGACGGTATGCGCGCGGCCGATGCAGTGCTAACAGCGCAGCCCATGACCCCGCCTTCTCCCTCCTTCAACGCCGACTTTGCCGTCTTTCGCGATCCCGCCAGCGGGGCCGCGCTGCGTCATGATGGCGATGCACTGGTCGCACCCGATGGCACGCGCCATCCAATCGTTGCGGGTATTCCCCGGTTTGTGCCGCAGGGTAACTATGCCGATGATTTCGGGGCACAGTGGAACCGCTTTCCCCGCACCCAGCTGGATAGCCACACCGGCCTGCCGATCACTCGTGACCGACTGGCGCGCTGCCTTAATGGCGAGCTGGAAAGACTCGCGGGCAAGCGCGTGCTCGAAGCCGGGTCCGGGGCGGGCCGGTTCACCGAAGTGCTGCTGGCAGCGGGCGCTGAAGTCCACAGCTTCGACTTTTCGGGCGCGGTCACGGCCAATGCCGCCAACAATGGCCACAACGCTGCGCTCAGCCTGGCGCAAGGCGATATTCGCCAACCGCCCTATCCTGCGGCCAGCTATGACTATGTCGTGTGTCTTGGGGTGATCCAGCACACCCCCGACCCCGAACAGTCGATTGCCGCGCTGTGGCGGATGGTGAAGCCGGGCGGGCGGCTGGTGATCGATCATTACCGCTTCCGCTGGCGCTTTGCCCTGCCCACCCCGATTGGCGATGCGGCCAGCGTCTATCGCTGGGCGATCCTGCGTCTGCCGCCCGAACGCCGCGCTGGCATTGTGCAGCGAATCGTCGATTTCTGGTTTCCGGTCCACTGGCGCTGGAAAGACAGCCTGACCATGCAGCGGCTGATCCGGCGCTTTTCCCCGCTGCGGTTCTATTACCCGGATCTGCCGCTGAAAGACCGCGCGATGCATTACGAATGGTCGCTGCTCGACACGCATGACAGCACGACCGACTATTTCAAGCACCTGCGCGGCCCCGAAGCGATCCGCGCCACGTTGGAAAGCCTGGGGGCAGAGCAGATCAAGGTCGAAATCGGCGGCAACGGGGTCGAAGCCTGGTGCGTCAAACCGCTGTGAACATGCCCCGCGCGGTCCTGGCCCTGGCGCGCGATCTGCTGCGCTATGCCGGGGCGCGGCGTGCAATGCTGGCAGGCGCGTTGATGGCCGCGGGCGCCGTGGCCGAAGGGCTGAGTCTGGCGATGATCGTACCGCTGATCGCCGTGATCGGCGATCCCGCCGCCCCGCGCTGGCAGGGTCTGCTGGGGCCACTGTGCAATGGTCTTGGCCTGTGTGCGCCGCAGCAGCAACTGGGCGGCATGCTGGCATTGTTCGTGCTGGCCTTTGCCCTGCGCGCGCTGATTCTGGCCTGGCGCGATCTGGTGACGACCGCGCTGGAATCCGGCTTTGTCGAACATCGCCGCCTCGCGCTGGTCCGCGCGCTCGCCGCCTCGCAGTGGGAAACGCTGGCCGGGCTGCGCCACGCCCGGATTACTTATCTGCTCGCCGCCGAAGTCATCCGCCTTTCAGGCGCAGTGCGTAACCTGTCGACCGGCGTGGTCAGCGTTGTCATGCTGCTCGGGCAATGGGCACTGCTGGCGCTGATCGCCCCGCCGCTCGCCGCGCTGTTCGGTCTGGTCGCGCTGGCCGCGCTTGGGCTGGGTCTGCCCGCCTGGCGCCGCGCCGGGCAACTGGCAGAGGAAAACCGCGGCGGGCAAGTGACGTTCCTCAACCTCGCGCAGCAAATGCTTGGCGGGCTCAAGCTGGCGCTGGCGCAAGACCTTCAG
Organism: Novosphingobium sp. B 225; assembly: GCF_002198665.1. Lineage (GTDB taxonomy): Bacteria > Pseudomonadota > Alphaproteobacteria > Sphingomonadales > Sphingomonadaceae > Novosphingobium. The sequence continues at coordinate 140,897 of NZ_MWLM01000003.1, forward strand.
CACGCATTTGTGGCCGAGATGGAGCAGGCATCCGGTGCGATCCTGCAGCGCAACCGCGCGCACGAACGGCGCATGGCCCGCGCCCGGGTGGGCAGTGCCTGCGCCGCCGCGCTGGGTCTGGCCGCGATGGCCTGGATCGGCGCGCGCCAGCAGGTCCCGCTCGCCGCGCTGGTCGCCGGGATTGCCGTATTCGTGCGGATGCTCAGCCCCGGTGGAGCGGTGCTGCGCGCGATCCGGCAACTGGCTCAGCAGGTTCCGGCCCATGGCGAATTGCTGGCGATGGAAGCGACCCTGGGCAAAGCTGCTGCGCCCACCCTGCCCGCGCCAGATGCGCCACCGCTGCGCGGAGAGGTGCGGTTTGACGCCTTGCATTTCGCCCGCCCCGATGGCGCGGTGCACTTCGAAGGGCTGGATCTGGCCCTGCCGCCCGGCAGCCGGGTGGGGATTGTCGGACCATCGGGCGCGGGCAAGACCACCTTTGTCGATTTGCTGTGCGGTCTGCTGACGCCCCAGGCCGGGCGGATCCTGATCGACGGGGAGGACATGCATGGTCCGGTCCTGCCGCGTTGGCGGGCCAGCATCGCCTATGTCGCGCAGGACAGTTTCCTGTTCAACGACAGCCTGCGCCGCAACCTGACCTGGGGCTTGCCGCAAGTGAGCGAGGCAGAGATCGCCCGGGCGCTCGAACTGGCCGAGGCCGACACAGTGGTTGCCGTGCTGCCGCAGGGGCTGGACGAAGTGGTGGGCGAGCGTGGCGTGCGGCTATCCGGCGGCGAGCGCCAACGCCTCGCGCTGGCCCGCGCCCTGATCCGCCGCCCGCGCGTGCTGATTCTGGACGAGGCAACCAATGCGCTCGACCTGCCAAGCGAAGCCCGGATCCTGGCCCGGCTGGCCGCGCTGGAATGGCAGCCGGCGCTGCTGATCGTCGCCCACCGGCCAGAGGCTCTGGCGGTCTGCACGCGGGAGCTGCGCTTTGAGGCCGGACGGCTGATGGAAGACCGACAGATCGGCTAACGCGAGCCAAACCCCGTCAGCATGGTCTTGATCGTGCGCAACAGGATCAGGACGTCGATCCACAGCGTGCAGCGGCTGATGTAGAAGAAATCATAATTGAGTTTCTTCAGCACCGAATCGAGATCGGCGACGTGGCCCTGACTGACCTGCGCCCAGCCGGAAATGCCTGGGCGGACGACATGGCGATAGCGATAGAACGGCAGCTCGCGTTCGTACCAGCGCGACAGTTCCTCCGCCTCGGGCCGGGGGCCGATCCAGCTCATTTCGCCGCGCAGCACGTTGAACACCTGCGGCAGTTCGTCGATCCGGGTCCGGCGCAGCCAGCGGCCCAGCCGGGTAACGCGCGGATCGCCTTTGCGGGTGATCGCGTGGTTCAGCCGGTCCTGCTCGGCCACCGGATCGGCCACGCGCATGGTGCGGAACTTCCATACCTGGAACGGCCTGCCACGATAGCCCACGCGCAGCTGGCGGAAAAATACCGGTCCTGGCGAATCGAGCCTGATGGCCAGAGCGACCGGCACGAACAGCACGAGCAGGATCGGCAGAACTGCCAATGCCACCAATGTATCGACCAGCCGCTTGACCGCAATGTAGGTCGCATTGGGTTCGAGCGCGCCATAGGCGTTTTCGGACAAGTGCTCGATCTGGACCTGCCCGGTCAGTGACTGGCGCAGCTGCTTGTAATGCAGCACCGACACCCCCTGCAGCGCGCATTCGGCCAGGAAGTTGAGCCATTCGGGCGGCAGATCGGAATCGAAATCGGCGGTGACCAATGAACTGTGCGGCGGCAATTCGGGCTGCTCCAGCCGGGTCCAGCCAACCGTGGCGATGCCGTAAAGGCTATCCACCCGGCCAAACGGCACCACCGCGATATCCAGCCGCTGGCGGCGCTGGAGCATGAAATAGACCAGATAGAACCACACCAGCGACAGCACGAAACTGCTGACCAGCAAGGGACGGCTATAACCCAGCCGGGTCAGGAACAACACCGTGAAAGCCGCCACGAAGTTCGAAAGGAACACCGGCAGGATGTAATAACTCGCCCGGATTCCCGGAAAGGAGGCGAGGTTGCGGTACATCCAGAATGACGCCGCAATTGCCGCAACCGAAGCCGCCAGCGACACGTAATAGACGTCGAGCCGCAAGAGCGCCGGTTCGACCGCCGCAGCGAACGCATAGGGCCCCGCCACCGCAACCAATAGCGCGCCGAGCAGCTGGAACAGCGGCCTGCCCCAGACCACGCCGTTCCGGCCGCGTGCGCCATTCGCTCCGGGTTCGCCCCGGCCCAGCGCGTCGATTGCCTTCAGATCCGCCAACGCCGCAGCCCTGCTTGGCCTTCCAGCGCGGGAAAGGCGTTCTTGAGATCGGCGAACACACCGCCAGGCTGCACCAGCGCTGCCAGTCGGGCCGGATCAAGCGCGCGATAGGCCGCGTGCGGCACGGCCAGCACCACCGCATCAAACGGCTGATCGGGCAGTGCAGCGAGCAGTTCCACGCCATGCTCATGCCGTGCCTCGGCCGGATCGGCGAGTGGATCGTGGACTTGCACTGCATGGCCCTGTGCAGACAGGCCAGCGATCAGATCGGCAACCTTGCTGTTGCGCAGGTCTGGCACGTTTTCCTTGAAAGTCAGTCCCAGCACCAACACCCGCGCCGCCGCAGGCAGCTCTGCCCCAAGGGCCTGCGCGACCCAATCGGCCATGCCATCATTGATCGAACGCCCGGCCAGAATCACGTCCGGACTATGCCCCAACCCCTGCGCGCAGTGGCTGAGGTAATAGGGATCGACCCCGATGCAGTGCCCGCCGACCAGACCCGGCTGGAATGGCAGGAAGTTCCACTTGGTCCCCGCCGCTTCCAGCACGTCCCAGATCGAAATTCCCAACTTGTGGGTGATCTGCGCCACTTCGTTGACGAAAGCGATGTTGATATCGCGCTGGGCATTTTCGATCACTTTGGCAGCTTCGGCTACCCGGATCGAGGCAGCGGGAAAAGCCCCGCCTGCGGTGACCCGGCCATAGAGATCGCACAGCCGCGCTGTAACCTCGGGATTTTCGCCTGCGACTACTTTGGTGATCCGGTCGACCGTATGTTCGCGATCACCGGGATTGATCCGTTCGGGCGAGTAACCCAGGAAAAAGTCACGACCCCGTTCCAGACCGGAAGCGGCAGCGATGATCGGGCCGCAGACATCCTCTGTGACCCCGGGATAGACAGTGCTTTCGAACACCACGACTGGACGGCGCGCGGGATCAAGCATCGCCCCAACCGTCGCGCTGGCGCGTTCGACCAGTGACAGGTCCGGGCGGTTCGCCGCGTCGACCGGGGTTGGCACGGTGACAATATAGACATCGGCTCCGTGGCAGGCCGACTGGTCATTTCCCAGCTGCAGCGCTCCGCCCGCCTGTGCGGCGAGCAGTTCGGCGGAAGCGACTTCATGGGTGCGGTCATGTCCATCGCGCAATTCGGCGATCCGCGCGGCGTCGGTATCGAATCCGCGCACGGCAAAATGCTGTGACAGCCGCAGCGCGAGCGGCAGGCCGACATAGCCCAGCCCCACGACCACGATAACCGGCTGATCCGGCGTAGCTCTATCGCTGGTCACGCACTTCTCCTGACAGTCCTTTGGTGCGCCCGGCGCCTTGATAGCCATTTGTCACTGCCGCGCTAGCCCTTGTGCGAAAAGGCACGGGCCAGTGCCTGACGATAGGCCGCGATCACTGCAGCTTCGGAAAAGTCGCGGATCACCCGCTCGCGTGCCGCACGGCCCATTTCTGCGCAAGCCGGCTCAGGCATGGCAAGCAGCTGTCCCATTTGCGCGGCCAGATCCGCCGCGTCGCGCACCTTGCACAGCAGCCCGGTGCGTCCGGACAGCACCACATCGCGGCACCCCGGCACATCGCTGGCAATCGCGGGCCGTTCCATGGCTGCTGCTTCAAGCAGCACCCGCGACAGACCTTCACGGTAACTGGGCAGGACCACACAGTGCGCCTGCGCGATGTGCGGACGCACATCTTCTGCCGCGCCCAGATATTCGACTACGCCTTCGGCCAGCCACTGATCCAGTTCGCTGCGGGAAATCGCGGTGCGGTTGTCAACATCCAGGAACCCAAGCAGCTGAAACCGCGCTTGCGGATGGGCCTGCCGCACGATCCGCGCCGCTTCCACGAATTCGCGCACGCCCTTGTCGCGGATCAGGCGCGCTACCAGCAGAAACCGGAAAGTACCATCTTCGGGACGCGTCCACGGGGCAGGATCGTAATGCGCCGGGTCGATCCCCGATCCGGGCAGCAGTGCGGTCTGCCCCGCGTCCACCAGAGCCCGTTCCAGGAACAGCGCCCGGTCATCCGCGTTCTGGAAGAATACGGTCGAACTGCCGCGCAGCCCCAGCCGGTACAGCGCCTCAGCCACGCGGGTCAGCCAGCTTTCACGGATGAACGCCGTACCCAGTCCCGATACATTGTTGATCCGTGCCACGCCCAGCAGCCGCGCTGCCAGGCTGCCATAGGTGTTGGGTTTGATCGTCCAGCCGAGATAGGCCGCGGGACGCTCACGCCGGATCAGGCGCAGATATCGCCACAGCAGCGCCAGGTCGCCCAGCACCGAAGTGCTGCCGCTGGTCATCGGCAAGACCGCCACCCGCGCACCCAGCGCGGACACTTTGTTCAGAGCGCCATCATCAGGCACGGCGGCCACCACATCATGCCCGTCAGCCACCAGCGCGCGGACCAGGGCGGCGCGGAAATTGACCACGTTCCAGGCGGCGTTGATCGAAATCAGCACTCTAGGCACACGCCGTCCTCAAACAGGAAGAACCGGTACGGCAGCCAATAGTCCACGTTCACCGCATAGTTGAGCCAGACGTAAAACGCCGCCGCATAGAGCGCCACCACGGCCACGGTCAGCACCCGTGCGGTGCGGTTATTGCCGGCCAGGGCATCGGGCAGACGGGCATAGACGAACAGCTGCAAGGGCAAGAGATACAGGCCCAACCGGTCGATCGCGGTCGACGTGGGGAAGATCAGCACCAGCGCGAAAGCGGCGACCCCGGCGCCGGCCATGATCGACCAGATCCAGCGCTCGGCATCCACCAGTTGAAAGCGGGGCCGCCAATAGAGCAGCGCCAGCCCCGGCAGCGCGGTCATCGCCAGCCGCACCAGTGCCCCGGACGAGGTCATCTCCTGATCGACATAATTGGTCACCAGCTGGCCCGAGCGCGCCGACAGCGCGGCAAAGGCCAGTGCCGCCGCCGCAGCCATCATCAGCAGCAACCGCAGGAACGGATGGACTGTCCCGATCAACACCGCAAAAGGCAGCATGATCAGCGCGGTTGAATGGAACAGCGAGGCTGCCAGAACCCAGCCGAGATAGCGCATCACCGACCCGTTTTTCAGCCCGACAAACGCCATCAGCAACAGCGACACCGCCATCCCCTGGCGGATGTAGCCCATGCCCATCACCACCACGAAATAGGGCACCGCCACGGCCAGGCACAACCAGGGGCGCGGCTGGGCGAGACAAAAGCGGACCAGCGTCAAACTGACCATCACGCCGCTTACCCCGGTTACCATCAGCATGCCGTACTGGCTTTGCGCCGCGATCCGGGTCAGCATACCGAAACCGGGATCGCCCAGCAGACCGAACTGGTTCCGGGTCCAATAAGCTGACTGGACCATTCGATCGTAATTGCCCCAGTCACCCCCGGTCTGCCACCTCAGGCCGATGATCACGATCAGTGCGATGGCGACCAGCATCCAGGCATAGGTCGGCCGGCCGCGGCCTATGCCGCCCGGCGGTTCCATCACGGCCAGTACTGCGGGAAAGGCAAACATCAGCCAATAGATCAGCATTTGGCCCCCCACCGCCGGGCCCAGGCCTGAAACATCAGAATGCCCCACAGCGATCCGGTCCAGTCATGGCTGCCGGCCACATGTTGATCCCAGCGCTGGCGGATCGCGGGCACATCAAACGGCGCCGTTTCGGCCAGCGCGGCAGGGGAGAGCAAGTCCTCTGCCCAATCGCGCAGCTCGCCGCGCAGCCAGGCCCCCACCGGCACGGCAAAGCCCGCCTTGGGGCGGTCGATCAGGGCATCGGGCACGTGGCGTGACAAGATCCGCCGCAGCAAATGCTTGCCGCGTCCGTCGCGCTTCTTGAACTGCAACGGCAAGCCCCAGGCCAGTTCGACTACCCGGTGATCAAGCAATGGCACCCGTACTTCAAGGCTGCTGGCCATCGATGCCCGATCGACTTTCACCAGAATATCATCGGTCAGATAACCGGCCATGTCCCACTGCATCATCGCTTCTTCGGGGCTTGCCCGCAGCGGCTCCATCGCATCAACCCGCGATGTCAGGCCCGGATCCGCCAGCAATGGCAGCGCGCCGTGCCATTCCTCGCTGCTCGCGCGATAGATTTCGCGCGTGGTCAACCCGCCGCGCAGCATCCGGGCGACCTTGCCCAGCTTCGCTCCCAGCATCGGCACCGGCCCGATCCGGTCCCAGCCCTGCGGCGGCACCAGCCCGATCGCGCCCGCCATCACCCGCCGCAGCGGCCGCGGCACTCGCCGCAGCGCATCCCAGACCCCGCGTGAAACGAGGTAGCGGTTGTAACCGCAAAACAGTTCGTCCCCCGCATCGCCCGACAGTGCCACCGTCACCCGCTGCCGCGCCAGGCGGCTGACCAGCAGGGTTGGCAACTGCGAGCTATCTGCGAAGGGTTCGTCGTAAACATCTGGCAGGGATGGAATTTCATCCCGCACCTGATCCGTCCCCAGATAGAGTTCGGTATGCTCCGTCCCCAGATGCGCGGCGACCGCGCGGGCGTGCGGGGCCTCGTCAAACCCGGCGTGGTCGAAGCCGATGGTGAAGCTTTTCACCCGCTCAGCCGAAACCCGGCACATCAGCGCAGTGATCAGCGAACTGTCGATCCCGCCAGACAGGAAAGCGCCCACCGGCACGTCAGCCAGGACCTGCTGCCCTACGGCATCGAGCAACAGCTCCTCTAGCGCCCGCTCCGCCTCGTGTTCATCAAGCGCCAACGGGGGCCGGGTGATGACCTGTTCGAGCGACCAGAACGCACGGGCCTGCCCCTGCCCCGTGCCCGCGTGGAGCGCATCGGGATCGAGCGAGATCACGTGCCCCGGCGGCACCTTGTACACGTCGCGCAGGATCGACCACGGCGCGGCGATGCAGTTGGACCGCAGGTAGAGCGACAGCGCGCCCGGATCGATCCCTTGCGCGAAACCGGGCACACTGCGCAGCGCCTTCAGTTCCGAGGCAAACAGCAGGCGTCCCTCGCTCCAGCCGTAATAGAGCGGCTTTTCCCCCAGCCGGTCGCGCGCCAGTTGCAAGGTGCGGTTGTGCCGGTCCCACAGCGCGATCGCGAAAGCGCCCACGCAGGCCTGCAGCGCCGCTTCCAGACCGCGCGCGGCGATCAGGGCCAGCAGCGTTTCCGTATCCGAATGCCCGCGCCAGCCTTGCGTGCCCGCTGCCTCCAGCTCGCGTCGCAGCGCTGGGTGGTTGTATATCTCGCCATTGAAGCTCAGCACATAGCGGCCGCAGCTGCTGTGCATCGGCTGCGCTCCAGCCTCTGACAGATCGACCACAGCGAGCCGCCGGTGGGCCAGTGCGATCCCGGCTTCAGGGTCAGTCCAGCATCCGGCGCTGTCGGGTCCGCGCCGCCATAGCGTGGCCGCCATGCCCTCGGCCATTGCGGTCAGCGCAGGCATCCGCCCGGCGCGCACCCACAATCCCGCCAATCCGCACATGCCCCGCCTTTCGCGCGCAACCATCGCGGGAAACGGCCCGCGCTGGCACGGGAGCTACAACAGCCAAGGCGCTGCGCATAGGGGGCGAGCAACGGAAAATGCGGCCCCTGGCGCATGTGTGCCCGAGATTGCCTGCCCCCATGGACAAGCCCCGCCTGCCCGCCTATCCGGCAAGCATGGCGGGGCTGGCCCAGATCAAGACGTTTATCCGCGATGCCTTGCCTGCGCGCTGGCAGGTGCCGATAAAGTATCGCTATCTGCGGGCACGCGGCGGGCTTGAGCCGGAACTGGCGCTGCTGCCCCTGCTGATCGGCCGCGGCCAACGTGCGTTGGATGTCGGGGCCAATTACGGCACCTATGCGCTGACCCTCGCCCGGCTTGGGGCCGTGGTTGACCTGTTTGAGCCCAACCCGGCAATTGCCAAAGTGCTGCGCGCCTGGGCGCGGCATCAGCCCAGCGTGACGGTTCACGGACTGGCCTTGTCTGACTGTTCGGGCACTGCCGAACTGGTGATTCCCGCCGACGCCGGGGGGACGGAACATGACAGTTCCGCCTCGATCGCCCCGGGATTTTCCGCCACAGGCCGCCGGGTGCAAGTGCCGATGGAGCCGCTCGACAGCCTTGAAATCACCGACGCCGCGCTGATCAAGATCGACGTCGAAGGCCACGAAGCCGCCGTACTCGCCGGAGCGCGCCAGACCATCGCCGCCAGTCAGCCCGCGCTGATCGTGGAGATCGAACAGCGCCACATCGCCCGCCCGATGGCCGAGGTGCTGGGCGAGATTGCAGCCTTGGGTTATCGCGGCTGCTTCCTGTGCGACGGCGTGCTGCTGCCGCTGGAGCGGTTTGACCCGGTATTGCATCAAAGTGCGGCGCGTTTTGCCGGTCAATCAGGTACCTATTGCAACAACTTCATCTTCGTTGCGACCAGCCGGATCGCTCAGGGGCAGTACCGCGCGCTGCTGGATCGGATCGCGGCGTGAAGGTACTGGTGGTCACCCCGCGCTATGCCATCTCGGGCGTTCCACTCGCCCAGGCCCGCTTCGCCGCTGCCCTGGCCGAGGAAGGGCACGAGGTAACCTTCATGGTCGGGCGCTGCGATCCCGACCTGACCATCCCGCAGGCCCCCGGCGTCCGCGTGATCGAACCCGGTTCGGCGCAAGTGCGGAACATGTTCGGTCCGCTGTGGCGCTATTTCCGGCGGGAGCGGCCCGAAGTGGTCTTTTCTGCCGAGGATCACCTCAACTGCATGGTCCTCGCCGCCGCGCTGCTGGCCGGATCGCGGGCAAAGATCAGCGGATCGTCGCGGGTGACGCCGTTCGACACCTATTCCAGCACGCCTTTCACCAAGCGCTGGGTGCTGAAACAGGCGATGCGCCTGTTAGCGCCAAGGGCAGATGCGCTGACCTGCGTTTCGCAGGACATGGTGGCGCAGTACCGCACCCTGTTCCCCAACATGGGCCACACCCACGTTTACAACATCGTCGATCAGCCCGCCGCCCGCGCGCGGATGGCCGAGCCGGTGGACGAACACTGGTTCAGCGACGGCCTGCCCCCCCCGATTATCGCGGCGGGTTCGCTCGCCCCGTGGAAGGGCTTTGCCGACCTGATCCGGGCCATAGCGCTGGTCCCCGATGCCCGCCTGCTGATCCTGGGCGAAGGCCCCCTGCGCGCCGAGCTGGAAGCGCTGGTGGCGCAGCTGGGCCTGCAGGACCGGGTCCGCCTGCCCGGCCGGATCGACAACCCGCTGCGCTACTTCGCCCGCGCCCGGATTTCCGCACTGTCGAGCCATGTTGAAGGCATGCCCAACGTGCTGGTCGAAGCGATGATGTGCGGCTGCACCCCGGTCGCCACCGATTGCCCGACGGGACCGCGCGAGCTGCTGCAGGGCGGCCGTTATGGCTATCTAGCCAAAGTTGGCGATCCGGCCAGCATTGCCGATGCCCTGCGCGCCGCCCTCGCCCGTCCGATCGCACCCGAAGTGCTGGCCGAGGCCGTCCAGCCGTTTGAGCAAAGCCGCGTGATCGCCCGGCATTTCGAGCTACTGGGGCTCTGACCCCGGTGCGGATCGGCCTTAACGCCACCTGCTTCAGCGAGCGCCCGTCCGGGGCCAACCAGCGCTTTCGCCACCTTTATGGCGCGCTGATCCGGCGCAATCCGGACTGGCAGTTCATCGTCTACGAACCGCAGGACGTCCGCGTCGCCCGGTGGTTCGCCCCCTGCCCCAATGTCGAGGC
>NZ_MWLM01000030.1 GCF_002198665.1 Novosphingobium sp. B 225
CCCTGCCCCGCAGGCCGCGCCCCTGCCGCAGCAGGCCAAGGCCGAACCGCAAGCGGCTGCGCCCGTGGCGGCAAGCCTGCGCGTGGTGGCCCGCACCGAACCCGGCGAAATCGAGCCTGCGCAGCCCGTGCTGCCCGATCTCGCTGCCCCGTTCACGCCCGCCGCTCCCGCCAGCGCCGCTGCCGCGCCGACCGGCCCGGCGCAGGTCGCCCCCGTCACCCGCCCGCACGAATTCGCCGCGCTGGTCGACCGGCTGGTCGCCGCGCGCGATGCCTTGCAGCCCCAGCCGGTTTCGCTTGCCGTCCAGCATGCCGAATTCGGTCCGGTCCAGCTGCATTTCCGCCACGATCAGGGCGGGCTCAGCGTCAGTCTGGCCAATGCCGATCCGGACTTCGCTCGCGCGGTCAGCATGGCTGTGCCGCCGGTTCAGGCCGCTGCCGCCAGTGACAGCGCAGCGTTCGGATCGGCCCCGCGCCAGGACCAGTCGGCCGCCACATCGGCTGACAGTTCCGGCCAGCAACGCGGCCAGTCCTCTGCCCAGCGCGAGGAACGCGGCGCCCGCGCCAACCCTGCACCGCAAGTCAATCCCGCCCGCAAGCCGGGTGCATCCGATCACGAACAACAAGGCATCTACGCCTGATCCGCCAACCATCACCTTCGGGGGTAAATTCGCATGAGTGACAAGAAAGCCAAGGATCCCAAACCCAAGAAGGGCAAGGGCATGCTGGTCAAACTGGTAGCCGGCCTGGTGCTGATCGGCGCGGGCGGGGGCGGCACTTTCGCGCTCGTCAAATCGGGCATGATCGGCGGCGGTGAAGGCGGTGAACACGCCAAGGAAGACAACAAGCCCAAGCTGGTCCGCAAGGGCGAGGAAGACCCCTATGCCCCCAAGGTCGAGGCCAAGGAAGGCGAAGGCGGCGGGGCCGAAGTAGAAGGCGATGGCGGAAGCGAGTTCAAGACCAGCTACTATAATTTCACCGACGACTTCACTTCGAACCTCAGGAATTCCAGCGCACTGGTGCAGATCAGCCTGGCCTGTTCGACCCGGCGCGACGGGCGTGTGCTGATGTGGCTCAAAAAGCATGAGCTGGCGATCCGCAGCCAGATCCTGGTGGTGCTGGCCGACACGCCCGAGGAAGACGCCTTTACCCCCGATGGCAAGGAACGCCTGCAAAAACGCCTGACCGACGCGATCAACAAGGTGCTGAGCGAAGCCGAAGGGTTTGGCGGCGTCGACAAGGTCTATTTCAAGAGTTTCCTGGTCCAGTGAGGCCCGAACGCGTCTTTGTGGCCGAGCGGGCTGCGGCGCAGCATTGCGCCGAACTGCTGCGGCGCGGGCCCGAGCCGGGCGAACTGCTGCCGCTGTTTGCCAAGGCGGGCGAACGGTTTGCCCGTCAGCTGGCGCAAGGCCTGGCCGCCCTGACCGGAGGCGATGCGCCGGCGGTCGGCTGCCAGCCGGTGCGTGAGATCGACATGGCCGAGCTTTCCGCAAAAATCGCCCCGCTGGCCGCCAATTCGCTGCTGGGTGCCGGGCTTTCGGCCATGCCGCTGCTCGCCAGCCTGCAAGCCGAAGCCGTGCTGCGGCTGGTCGACAAGGCCTTTGGCGGCAAGGGCGAGGCACCCTCGGTGCTGCCCGAGGTGTTTCCGCTTTCGGCCCGGCTGCTGATCGAACGGCTGGAAGCCATGCTGGTCCAGCGGCTGGGCACAGCACTGGGCAGCGAAGGCGCAATCCGTCCGCTGCGGCGCGATGGCAGCCTGGCCGAACTTGCCCCCTTTTCTCCCGAAACCCGGCTCGCCGTGCTCGACCTGGAAGTGATGGAAGGCATGCGCGCACCCTGGCTGGTCACTCTGGCTCTGCCGTTTGCTACGCTTGCCGAGCTGTTCGGCCACGGCGAACGCGCGCCTGCTGCACGGCCCGCTGCGCCGCGCCATGCCGATCCGGCCCAGGCCCCGTTTGCCGACATGCCGCTGCCGCTTTCGGCAGTGCTGGTCGACATGGCCATGCCGCTCCACGTCATTTCGGCGCTGGAAGTGGGCATGGTCCTGCCGGTCGCAGTGGCGCGGCAAGTGCCGATTTCTGTCGCGGGCACAGTCGTCGCCCGCGGCACCGTGGGCGCGCAGGATGACTGCGTCGCCATCAAGATCACCAAGATTGCCTGAACAGGACGGGATTCCACATGACAATGCACACTCGCGGATTTGACCTCTTGAGGGAAGTTGACGTCCGCCTTTCGGTCGAACTCGGCCGCACTGAAATGAAGCTCAAGGATGTCCTTTCGCTTGGCGAGGAAAGCGTGGTCATGCTCGACCGGCTGACCGACGAATTGCTCGACGTGATGGTCAACGGCAAGCTGATCGCACGCGGCGAAATCGTCGCCCAGGGCAACCGCTTTGGCCTGCGGATCGTCGAAATGGCCGGCGGCGCGTCCGCTCCGGCGGAGGGCGGCGAGTAATGCTGTGGTACCTGCTGAAACTGCTGGTGCTGCTGCCGCTGATCGGCGGACTGGCGTGGTATTCGCTGAAATTCGCACAGAAATGGCAGGCCAAACTGGGCGCCGCGCCCGGCACGGCCAAACGCGTGCGGGTGATCGAAACCACCATGCTGTCACCCACGCTCAAGCTCGCGGTGATCGAATTCCACGGCCGCGAAATCCTCGTCTCCGCTTCGCGTCAGGGGCTGACGCGGCTTGCCGAAGCGCCCGCGCGGGAGGTGGGGGAATGAGGCTCACCCGCGTCGTTCCCACGCTCACCGCCCTGCTCCTGCCCGCCGTGGCCCATGCCCAGGTCGCCGTGCCCGGCGCGCTGGACCGGGCGTTCAGCAGCATGAATGGCGGCCAGGGTTCCGGCATGTCGCTATCGCTGCAGCTGCTCCTGATCATGGGGCTGCTGACGATCCTGCCCGGGCTGATCCTGATGATGACCAGCTTCACCCGGATCCTGGTGGTGCTGTCGATCCTGCGCCAGGCGCTGGGGCTGCAACAGAGCCCGCCCAACCAGGTTCTGATCGGCCTCAGCCTGTTCCTCTCGCTGTTTGTCATGGCTCCCACGCTCGACAAAGTGAACCAGACCGCGATTGCGCCTTATGCCGCCGGCACAATCAACGCCGAACAGGCGATTGCCGCCGGTGGGCAACAGTTCCACGGCTTCATGATCCACCAGACCCGCGAGCACGACCTTGCCATGTTCGCGCAGATGGCCAAGGCCCCCAAGTTCGCGCGGGCCGAAGACGTGCCGTTTTCAATCCTGCTTCCGGCCTTCGTCACCAGCGAGCTCAAGACCGCGTTCCAGATCGGCTTCATGCTGTTCCTGCCGTTCCTGGTGATCGACCTGGTGGTCTCATCCGTGCTGATGAGCCTGGGGATGATGATGATGAGCCCGACGATCGTTTCGCTGCCGTTCAAGCTGTTGCTGTTCGTGCTGGTCGATGGCTGGGCGTTGCTGATGGGCAGCCTGGCAGCGAGTTTTGGCTAGCGCGCCAACCAACCACTTCCCGTTCGTGTCGAGCAAAGTCGAGACACGTCAGGGCCTGGTGTCTCGACTTCGCTCGACACGAACGGAACTTACGAAAGTAGCACAGTTGCCATGGATGATACCGCCTCCCTGCTCTCGCTAGCCGACCGGATGCTGTGGGTTACCGCACTGGTCGCCGCGCCGGTGCTGTTGGCCAGTCTGGCCGTGGGTCTGGTCGTGGGGGTGATCCAGGCCGCCACTTCGGTCAACGAACAGACGCTGACATTCGTGCCCAAGCTGGCAGTGATCGCGCTGGTGCTGGTGGTGTTTGGCGCATCGATGCTGGGCCTGATCGGTGATTTCACCCAGCAGATCTTCGAACAGATCGCGCAGGTCAGCCGGTGATCCAGCTGACCTTCGGCTTTGGTGCGGTTGAGGCCGAGCTGTGGCGGCTGGTCTTCGTGATGACCCGGATCGGCGCGGCCTTGCTGGCCGCACCGTTCTTTGGCGCGGCGGCCGTGCCGGTGCAGCTCAGGGTGGCGATGACGGCGGCGATTGCCGTGCTGGTCTGTGCCTGGGTGCCCTTGCAGGTGCCCCCGGCGCTGTTCGCCTTGCCCGGTCTGATCGCGATCGCCCAGGAAGCGCTGGTCGGGCTGGCGCTGGGCTTTGTCCTGCAATTGTCGTTTGCCGCACCGATCGTGGCCGCCGAGCAGATCGGCGGGGCCATGGGGATGAGCATCGCCAGCACCGCCGATCCGCTGAGCGGCGCGCACAGTCCGGCGCTGGGGCAATACTTTACCGTCATGCTCAGCGTGATCTTCCTCGCGCTGGGCGGGCACCTCACCTGGCTGCAGCTGGTGATCGACAGCTATCAGGTGTTGCCCCCCGGCGCAGCCTGGCTTTCGCCGGAACAGCTCCATCTGGTGATTTCCTTCGGCGGTTCGATGTTTGTTGCCGCCGTGGCAATTGCCCTGCCGGTCACGCTGATCCTGCTGCTGGTTCAGTTCCTGACCGGGGTGCTGAGCCGCTCGGCGCCTTCGCTCAACCTGTTCGCGCTCGGCCTGCCCGCCGGGGTGCTGGCGGGAATTGCCGCGCTGATCGTTGCCGCCCCGCTTGCTGCCGAACAAATGGCCGACCTTTCGGCTGAAGCCCTGACCAATGCCGCGCAAGTGATCGGTCAATGAGCGGCGAGAAGACCTTTGCCCCAAGCGAGAAGCGGCTGCGCGATGCCGCGAAGAATGGCGACATCCTGCGCAGCCGCGAATTGGCGACCGCCGTGGCGGTGCTGGTTGGCGCGGCCTGGCTGAAGTTCGCCGGGCCGTGGATGCTGGATGCCATGGCCCGGGCCGCGCGTCAGGGCTTGACCTGGGACCGCGCGGCGCTGGAGGACTTTGCCCCCGGCAAGCTGCTGGCCAATCTGGCGCTGGGCGTGTTGCCCCCCTTGCTGATGCTGGCGGTGGGGGTGATGCTGGCGGTCACCGTTTCGCAGGTCGGGCTGGCTGATGGGCGCTGGGTTGGCGCCAACCTGCTGCCCAAGGGCAACCGGATCAACCCGCTGTCCGGCCTGAAGCGCATGTTCGGCGCGCAAGGCTGGATCGAGGTTGGCAAAGGCTTTGTGAAGGTTCTGCTGCTGGGCGCGATTGCCTGGAACTGGGGCAGTGCGCATCTGCACGGCATGCTGGCGCTGGGGCGCGGGGCCGCGCTTAGCGGGCAACTGATGCAGGCCTGGGACGCGCTGACCGGGCTGATGTTTGCCCTGGCCATGGGGCTGGTGGTAATCGCGCTGGTCGATTTCCCGGTGCAGTGGCTGCGGCGCTTCCTGCGCCTCAGGATGAGCCAGCAAGAGGTCCGTGACGAACACAAGGAGAGCGAAGGCTCACCCGAGAAGAAGGCTGCGATCCGGGGCAGGCAGCGCCAGCTGGCGATGGGCGGGGTCGCCAAGGCCATGCGCGAGGCGCAATTCGTGCTGACCAACCCGACCCACTTCTCGGTCGCGATGGCCTATGATCCGGACAAGGCCAATGCCCCGGTGGTGCTGGCCAAAGGGCGCGGTGAAAAGGCGCTGGCGATGCGTGAACTGGCGCGCGAACTGGACGTACCCATGCTGGAATATCCGGCACTCGCCCGCTCGGTCTATTTCACCACTCGCGAAAACCAGGTGATCCGCGAAGAGCTGTACGCCGCGATTGCCGGGGTGCTGGCCTTCGTCTTCTCGCTGAAGCGTGGGGAACGGCCCGCCGCGCCCGCCGTTGAAGTGCCAGTGGCTTTGCGGTTTGATGCCGATGGGCGGCTCGATCCGGCGGCCTACTGAGCCCCCTCCACTTCAGAGGAGGGGGATGCCTTCTTAAACCCGCTGTGCGCCAGCCGTTCTACCAGCCATGGCAACCAATTCCGTCACCAGCACGATCGTCTCCACGCTTGGCGGTGGCAGCGGGATCGACATGGCCGGACTGGCCAAGGGCCTGGCCGAGGCGCAGTTTTCCGGACGGATTGACCGGCTGACCACCCAGTCCGACACGCTCGACCGGCAGATCTCCGCCGCATCGACCCTGAAAAGCCAGATCCTGCAGCTCGCCTCCTCCGTGGGGGACCGGGTGCGCAATGGCGATCTTTCGACCCAGCCGAGCATTGCCAATGCCGCCGTTGCCAGCGTGAGCCGCGGCACGGCCAGCGCGGCGGGTTCCTACACGCTGGAAGTGACCAGCCTGGCCGCCGCCCAGACGCTGAGCAGCCCGGCCTATGCCGCCGCCACCTCCAGCACCGGGTCCGGCACTCTGACGTTGAAGTTCGGCACGGTCAGCGGCGCAACCTTTACCGAGGATACAGGCCATGCCGCAGTGACCCTGACGATCGCCAGCGGCGCGACGCTGGCCGATGTCGCCGGGCAGATCAACGGCGCCAATGCCGGAGTCACTGCCTATGTCGCCAATGGCGCGAATGGCGCGACCCTGATGCTCAAGGGCAAAGAGGGTGCCGCCAACGGGTTCATTCTGGAAGCGACCGAAAATGTCGGCGAGGAAGGTCTGGCCAGTCTCGCCTGGACTCCTGCCAGCCCGGGTACGCGGCTGCTTTCCATTGCCAGCAATGCCAATTTCAAACTTGATGGCCTGGCCATGAGTACCGCTTCGAACACTATCAACGATGTAGCTCCGGGGCTGAACCTCAAACTGACCGGCACCAATCTGGGCGCGCCCACCACGATCCGGTTCAGCGATCCGGGCAGCGCAGTCACCACTTTCATGCAAGACCTGACCAGCGCGCTGAATGAGCTGGTGAGCGAACTTAATCAGGACGTCGATCCCAAGACGGGTGATCTGGCCCGGGATTCGGGTGCCCGGGCCTTGCGCAACGGCCTGACCCGGATGGCCGGATCGATCGTCATGCCCGGCGCGGCAAGCGGGACGCCTGCGACCATGGCCGATCTGGGCCTGGCGACCAATCGCGATGGCACCTTCCGGCTTGATACCGCGCGCCTGGCGGCCACCCTGAAAAGCTCGCCCGACGGGGTTTCGGCGATGTTCACGACCGGGCTCTATGGGGTCTATGCCAGCCTCGACAAGCTCGGACGGACAGTCTCCGCCGCGTCGGATCCCGGATCGCTTACCGGTTCGATCAGCCGCTATACCGCGAAGAAGACCCAGCTGAGCGAAGACAAGTCCAAGCTGGCCGAACAGCAGGAAGCTCTGCGCGCACGACTGGCCAAGCAGTTTTCGGCCGTGGACAGCCGGGTTGGCGCATCGCGCTCTACCTTGTCGTTCCTGCAGAACCAGATCGACGCCTGGAACAATTCGAACAAGTGAGCTGAATGATGCTGGCGCTGCGTTCCCCCCATGAAGCCTACCGCAAGGTCGATTTCGACGCCCGGGTTGCCGGGGCCGATCCGCAGCAGCTGGTGGCGCTGTGCTATGAACAGCTGATCGCCGCGCTGGGCAGTGCGGTCTTTGCGCATGCCAGCCACGACAACCGGCTCAAAAGCCAGTCGCTGACCCGCGCACTTTCGGCGCTGACCGCTCTGCAGATGGGGGTAACCCAGGGCGCCGCGATCGCCCCGGCCCTGATCCAGCTTTACGATGCAGCGCGCCGGGCGGTGCTGGACAGCGTGCTGAATTTCGATCCGACGACGCTTGGAACTGTACGCCAGGACTTCATCGACATCTCGCGCGCCTTGTTTCGATAAACTTTCATAAATCTGACGCTGATTTGGCTAGATTACTATAGATGCCTCGTATATTTTCCATAGATCAATATAATATGGATAATATGCACTTACATACTGTAATACGTAGAGATACGTATCGCATTTTTGCTTTTATTCATCACGGTTATATCGATTTTGGAGGGAATTATACCTGAAAACGGATGCAACTCAGGCTTATCACCTAGGCACATTCCGGTAAGGTTAATCCCATGACAGAGCGCACTAACCTTTTCATCGTCGACGCCGACTTTCGCCACCGCGCAGCGATTTCGCACTCGCTGGCCGGAACGGAGATTCACGCCGAACCGTTTGAGGATCTGGACGAGCTGGCACGGCGATGGCCGCGCGACGGGCTTATCCTGGTCCATGATGAAGGCGTGATGGTTCGCCGGACGATCGATCTGATGACCGAAGTGGGGGAATGGTTGCCCGTGGTCGCCTATTCCGAAAATCCCGATACGCACCGGGTTGTTCAGGCGATCCTGTGCGGCGCGATCGACTATCTCAACTGGCCGTTCGGGGCCGGCGAAGTGCGCCAGGCGGTGGCTGTGGCTGAGGAAAGCCGCGGCACCCAGGGCAGTGCCCGCTTGCGTGAAGCCATGGCCCGCAGCCGGATCCAGAAGCTGACCCGGCGTGAGCGCGAGGTTCTGGCCGGGGTGGCCGATGGCCTGTCCAACCGCCTGATCGGTGAACGCCTGGCAATCAGCCCGCGCACGGTCGAAATCCACCGCGCCAACATGCTCAACAAGATGGGCGCGAACCATACCAGCGAGGCGATCCGCATCGCCATCGAGGCATCCCTGGTCGGCTGATCCCCCTGCAACGACCCGACGGTCAGCCGACCAAACTTCACGGCCTCCCCAGGCAAATGCCAGGGGAGGCCGCATTTTCTGAGCGATCTGAAGTGTCCTAGGGTCAGCCCTGATTGCAGGCGGCGATCACCGCATCGCGCAGCTTGTCCAGCCGCAGTTCCTGCGCCGCGCCGCCCACCGCGATTGCAGCTGCGGGCGCTTCGCTGACCAGCGCGGTGGCGCGGTCCTGGGCATAGGTCTTGCAACCGGCATCGCGCATCAGCTTGAGGCCTTTGGCCCCGTCCTCGCCCATGCCGGTCAGGACCGCACCCACGGCCGGCACACCGGCCCGGGCGATCGTGCCGAACAGCAAGGTCGCCGAAGGTCGCGCGCCCTCTACCGGATCGCGTGCCACCAGCCGCAACTTGGGCGGCGTGCCGGGTTCGAACACGGCATGCTTTTCAGGGTCGGCGGCGATATAGACATGCCCCGGGGTCAGCACCGCGCCGTCCTTGGCCGCGCGGACCGAGCATTTGAGCTCTCCATCAAGCCGGGCGATGAAGGTATCGACCAGCGCCGGTTCGCTTTGCAGGGTTATGACCGTGGGCGGGCAGTGCGCCGGATAGCCCGAAAGGATTGCGGTCAGGGCCTCGATTCCACCCATTGAGGCGCTGAAAGCCGCGAAGTGGCCATTCCAGGTAAACTGGGTTTCACTGCCCTTGGCGTGATGGTGGCGCACCCGTTCGCGCACATTGCAATTGGCCGCTGCCAGCACGATCTGGCCCAGCTTGCCAACGGTCTTGGCGAACTGTTCAGGTGTGGCTTTCAGCGGCTTGGGAAAGCATTCCACCGCGCCCAGTTCATAGGCCTTGAGCGACACTTCGGTACCGCTCTGCGTCAAACTCGACAGCATAACCACCGGCATCGGCTTGTCGGCCATGATCTCTTCGAGGAAATCGATCCCGCTCATCCCCGGCATTTCGACGTCAAGCGTCAGCACATTGGGCTTCAATTCCGCAATCTGATCGCGCGCTTCGGCGGCATTGGCCGCGACGCCGACCACGCGGACATTGCGGGCCTGGTCAAGAATATCGGTAAACAGGGCGCGCATGGCGGCGGAATCGTCGACTACTAGGACCCGGGCGTCGTGCATTGTGACATGACCTTCTGACAGGATCGCCCAAACCGGGCTCTGCCGCGGCGATACCGGACAATCGCGAAACTTTGCCGACCGGCCGCTCCGCACTTTTCCCTAGGAATCGGACAAGCGGGTCTTTTGCACTGTTTGGTAAATGCGTCATTTGTCCGGTACGCCGCGAAAGGCGTCCCGCCGCGAGAGGACTTGCCGCGATGAACAGGAAATACGCCCGGCCCATTCCCGCCGCCGCCACTCTGGCCGCCGCACTGGCCGCTACCCTGGTGCCCAGCCCGGCGCAGGCCGAAACCACCGAATCCCCGCTGAGCATCGAGGCGAGCCATACCGCCGATCTCAGCGCCGTTGCCGCCGGGCCGCAGACCGGATTGCGCCATACCGAGATTGCTCGCCTGTTCGCCGATCTGTCGCTTGAACAGGCGATCGGGTGGGACGGGGCACGACTGTTTGCGCATGGCATTGCCAGCACCGGCCAGCGCCCCAACGATCTGGCCGGAACCCTACAAGGGGTGAACAACATCGAAGTGCCGGAAAACCGGGCCAAGCTGTTCGAATTCTATCTGGAACAGGCACTGGGCGGTGACCGGGGATCGCTGCGGGTGGGCTTTTCGGATCTCAATGCCGAATTCTATGTGACCGATGCCTCCGCGCTGCTGATCGCTCCCGCTTTCGGGATCGGATCGGAGCTCTCCGCCACGGGCCCCAACGGCCCCTCGCTGTTTCCTTCCACCGCGCTGACCGCCCGGGTGCGCTATGCCCATGGAGCGGGCGGTTACGTCCAGGCCGCGGTATTCAATGCCGAAGCGGGGGTGCTGGGCGATCGCGGCGGCATCAGGCCGCTGTTCGGCCAGGGTGCGCTGCTGATCGCAGAGGCCGGTCACACGTTCCGGGAAGGGCGCGGCAAGCTGGCGGGCGGGGCATGGACCTATACCGCGCGGCAGCCCGATTTGCGCGATGTGGCGCCCGATGGCAGCCCCGCCAAACGCCGCGCCTTTGGATTCTATGCCCTGGGTGAACTGCCGCTGGATCAGCACACCACCCTGTTCGCAAGGGCGGGTGTGTCGGACGGTCGCTCCAACCCCTATCAGGCCGGTTGGCAACTTGGCGTGCTGGCGGAAGGCTTTTGGCCGCGCCGACCGGCCGCACAGTTTTCCATCGGACTGTTTCAGGCTGCCTTGTCCGACCGGTTCCGCCCGATCCTTGCCAATGGCGGTCCACTGCCCCGGCGGCTCGAATCCGGACTGGAACTGACCTGGTCGGACGAGGTTGCGCCCTGGCTGCGGCTCCAGCCCGATTTCCAGTTTATCCGCACCGCGCTGCGTGATCCCGCCGCGCGCAATGCCGCGGTCTTTACCCTGCGCGCGAGCTTTTCATTCCCCGCTGCCGGACAGGACTGACCGGGCTGGTCAGGCCCTTCCGGCACCTCCGGACAAGTCCCTAGGCCCAAGGAAAAGGCATGTTTGCACGGCTTGGTTAATCACCCTGTCAAGGCCGGTTCGTTCCGGTGAAGACAAGGGGCATGATTCCATGAGCATCAAGACGACTTCCGTGAAAGGCGGACTGGCCATTGCGGCAACGATGGCTTTGGCTACCGTGGTTGCGGGATACAACATCAACCACATTCGCCTGGGCGGCCCGATCCATAACCACAACCAGGACGTCAACGATTTCGTCGCCGATATCCTGCCCCCTCCCGAATTCCTCGTCGAACCCTTCCTCGAAGCTTCGCGGTTGATGGCAGACCCAGCTGATGCCGCGAGCCATATCCAGCGGCTGGCGATGCTGGAAAAGCAGTATCATGAACGCGCCGATTACTGGGCGAAGTCCAACCTTGATCAGGAACTCAAGGACCATCTCCGCGCGAGCAACGCTGACGATGGCGCCAAGTTTTGGCAGGAGCTGGACCAGAAACTGATCCCGGCGATCAAGGCTGGCAACATGGCCGCCGCGCAAGAAAGCTTTGCTCGTCTCGACAAACAGTACGACCTGCACCGCGAAGAGAACGAGAAGATCGTCGCCAGCGCGCTCAAGATCAGCGAGTCCCTGAAAGCGCAGAGCGATAGCACCGTGACCTGGACCATCGCGATGCTGATCGCCCTTGGCCTGGGCCTGGTTGGCGTTACCGGATTTGCGCTGCGCTTTGTGATGCGCCGGGTGCTCGATCCGCTTGACCAGACCGCGCAGACGATGTCGCGCATGGCTGGCGGCGACTTGCAGGCTGGGGTCACCAGCGTCCACCGCTCTGACGAAATCGGCGACATGACCCGGTCGATCGAAGTGTTCCGCGCCGCGTCAATTGCCCAGGTCGAAAGCGCGGCCAAGCAGCAGTCGGTTGTCACCACGCTGTCATCCAGCCTCGATCAACTTGCCGAAGGCAACCTGACCCACCGGATCGAGACCCAGTTCGCGGAAGAATACGAACCCTTGCGTCATTCGTTCAACGGATCGGTTACCCGGCTGTCTGAACTGATGCGCAATGTCGCCGCTTCGGCCCAGGGTGTGTCCACCGGCGCGGGTGAAATCCGCGCGGCGTCCGATGACTTGGCGCTGCGCAACGAACAGCAGGCCGCCAGCCTGGAAGAAACCGCCGCCGCGATGAATCAGGTCACCCAGGTGCTCAGGGAAACCGCAGACAATGCCGCCGGGGTGCGTCAGACGATCGAGGAAGCCCACCACGAAGCCAGCGACGGTGGTGCGGTGGTCAAGCAAGCGATCGAGGCGATGGCCGGGATCGAGCGCAGCTCGCAGGAAATCAGCCAGATCATCAGCGTGATCGATGGCATCGCGTTCCAGACCAACCTGCTGGCGCTGAACGCCGGGGTGGAAGCCGCGCGGGCCGGGGATGCGGGCAAGGGCTTTGCCGTGGTCGCCAATGAAGTGCGGGCGCTGGCCCAGCGCAGCGCCGATGCGGCCAAGGATATCAAGGCCCTGATCACCGCCAGTACCGACCAGGTTGGCCAAGGGGTGAACCTGGTCGGCGAAACCGGAACCCTGCTGGAAAAGATCGTGGTCCGCGTGGGTGAAATCGCCGGCATGATGAGCGAGATCGCAACCTCTACCGAAAACCAGTCGGTCAACCTGCAGCAGGTCAATTCTGCGGTGGGCGACATGGACCGCATGACCCAGCAGAACGCCGCGATGGTCGAACAGTCGACCGCCGCCGCGCGCAGCCTGGCCGACGAGGCCGCCGAGCTCAACCGGATCGTCTCTTCGTTCCGGGTTGGCGGCGGCGAAGTTATCGCTGCGCCGGTCAGCCGCAAGCCTGCGGCCCGCCGCACCGCATCGGCGCCGCCGCCGATGATCTCGGGCAACCTCGCGCTCAAGAGCAGCGCGCCTGACGACGACTGGTCGGAATTCTGAGCCAGACGCGCAACCAGCAAAGGGGACTGGCCATGCAGACCATCACACTACCCGAACGCTGCGATCGCGGAGCCGCCGAGGTGCTGCTGCCCGAATTCGCGACCGCCTGTGCCAGCGGACCGGTTCTGGTCGATGCCAGCGCGGTGTCGCACGCAGGTCTTGCCATGCTGCAACTGCTCGCCAGCGCCCGGCGCAGCTGTGAAGGGCTGCGGATCACACCATCGGCAGCGCTGCGCGAAGCGGCTGGGCTGACCGGGCTGACCCGCGAACTGTTTGACGAAGGAGAGCCCGCATGACGCCCGAGGAAATCCAGGCGATCTTCTTCGTCGAGTGCGAGGAATCGCTGGCCGCTGCCGAAGCGGGCCTGGCCGCCTGCCGCGATGGCAGCCATGATGACGATACGGTCAACGCGGTGTTCCGCGCGGTCCATTCGATCAAGGGCGGGGCCGGGGCCTTTGGCTTTGCTGCCTTGCAGAGCTTCACCCACACCTTTGAATCGTTGCTGGGCGAGGTCCGCGAAGGCCTGTTGCCGCTAAGTGACGGGCTGACCGAACTGATGCTGCGCGCGCTCGATACGCTGAGCGATCACGTGACCGCCGCCCGCGATGGCGGAGACGCGCCCGATGACCATGCGCTGCTGGCCGAACTGACCGCCGCGCAGGGCGGTGCCGGAGCTGCCGCACCCGCTGCGGCAGCCGCTGCCCCTGCCGAGGCTGAACCCGCTCCGTCTGAACCGGCGGCCAGCGAGAGCGACCCGTTTGACTTCGATCTCGATTCCATGCTGGATGACATCACCGGCGAGATCGGCGGCGATACCCCGGACGAAGCCGGGATCGGCACCTGGCAGCTCCATATCCGGCCCCATTCCGGAGCGATGCGCAATGGTAGCGAGCCGCTGCTGATGCTGCGCGAGCTTGCCGCGCTGGGCGGTGAATGCACCGCCTGTGATCTTTCGCAGTTGCCGATGCTCGATGCGCTTGATCCGGCCCAGGGCTATCTCGGCTGGACCTTTGACTTGCCCGGCACAGTGGATGAGGCCGCCGCGCGCGAGATCTTTGACTTCATCGGCGATGATTGCAGCCTGGCCAGCGGCGATGCCGCGATTCCGGCGACCCGGATCGAAGCCCCTCGCCCAGCCCCCGC
>NZ_MWLM01000031.1 GCF_002198665.1 Novosphingobium sp. B 225
GCGATGGAGTTTGGGGGTTTACGGACGTGTCACTGTAATTCCGTGTCACTGTAATTCCCCACTGTAATTCCCAGCAGCAACGCGCTGCATCAACAGGCCGGACAGAAGGCAGCATCCGACACCGTGCAATACCCAAATTTAGCGCTTGCATCCGTGGGGGCGTCCACAGAGGGGGTTTACGGACGTGTCACCGTAATTGCCCGTAATTGCAAATGGGATTGGATATCGTTGGCTCCAACCATCGAAGTGAACACAGAATCTACGATTTCTTTCTGGGAAGCTTCTGGCAGAGCCGTCTTGGCGGGACTAACGTCTACCTTCCATGAACAGCCTAATTCGCCGCACGGCTCATCAAACTTTCGACGTACGAAAATGACCACATTGTTACTGGAGTAGAGGAACATGTCGTTCCCGTCGGCGTCCTTTCGAACATCTTTCTGAGAGGTATCCGTAGCCGTCGCTATGCCATTAAGAACGGTTTCCAATTCCGTTTCCCTGACATGCTGCAAGATCAAATTTCGACTATATATTTTATTCAAGTCAGATTCCTCTTTCTTGCAGCTAGCGACTAAAATAGTCAGCGCAACGCTCACGGCAATATGCGAAAGGCATGTTCTATACCTCACGAGACTAGCACCCATTAAAATTCTGCTTGGCATATGCAGCAGCATCTTCGTTCAGACCTTCGAAGATTCCAGGACCCAATTTTCCGTTAAGCCAATCGCGCGCTCCTCCGAAAAATTGAGCGCTGCCCGTGCCATGTGTCGTTGTGAACGTTCCGAAGCGATCCGAATATATCTTTCTGTCAATCTGACCGGCAAGGAATTACGGTGACACGTCCGTAAACCCCTAATNCTAATTACCCTTGGGCTTTGGCCCACGTTTGCCTGGCAGCAGAGGCTTGCCGCTTTGCTTTGCCATGGCAATTACGGTGACACGTCCGTAAACCCCTAAAATCATCGCCGTGGCTTGAATGTCGGACGGGGGCACGCAATAGCATGTCCCCGGTGAAGCTATCCGCCCCCACCGAAAATTCCCGAAATCAGCGCTTGCGCGAATCCCCCATGCTGTGTAGGGGCGCGGCTCGAATTTGGTCGGGGTGAAAGTCCCCGTGGCTCTTTCTCATCGGTAGGATACAATGGAAGCTCAGAATATTCGCATTCGTCTCAAGGCATTCGATCACCGCGTGCTTGATCAGGCGACCGGCGAAATTGCGGAAACCGCGCGTCGTACCGGCGCTCTGATCCGGGGCCCCATTCCTCTGCCGACGAAGATTGAGAAGTTCTGCGTCAACCGCGGACCGCACATCGACAAGAAGTCGCGTGAGCAGTTCGAAGTGCGCACCTACAAGCGTCTGCTCGACATCGTGCAGCCGAACGCCACCACCGTGGACGCGCTGATGAAGCTCGACCTGGCGGCCGGCGTCAATGTTGAGATCAAGCTGGCCTAAGCAGCGCGATCGAAAGTTTCGGACCTCTCGGTCCTTTTCCTTCCGGGCTTCGGCCCGGCTCCTAGCAGGCCAGTTCTGCGACGAGACAGAGCCCCGGCGTGAGGCCGGGGACACAAGGGATACCTCCGGGGCTTGCCCCGGGCATGCGTCCCCCGTCTCGCTCTCTCACTTGTGAGGGGGCACCCAGCCCGGACGGGGCTCGCATCACAAATTGGGCTGGACACGCCTGTGGGGATGGTCCCTGCAGGCCTCTGTAGGAGAAGGATCATGCGTACTGGCGTGATCGCAAAGAAGGTGGGGATGACCCGCCTGTTTCAGGACGATGGGCGGCACGTGCCCGTCACCGTTCTGGCTTTGGAAGATTGCCAGGTGGTTTCGGTCCGCACCGCTGAACGTGACGGTTACGTCGCGGTTCAGCTGGGCGCCGGTGCTGCCAAGCAGAAGAATGTTGCCAAGCCGCAGCGTGAACATTTCGCCAAGGCGGAAGTGCCGCTGAAGCAGCAGGTTGTCGAATTCCGCGTTGCGGACGATGCCGTCCTTGAAGTTGGCGCGACGATCGCGGCCTCGCACTTTGCGGTGGGTCAGCTGGTCGACATTTCGGGCCACACCCAGGGCAAGGGTTTCGCCGGGGCGATGAAGCGTTGGGGTTTCGGCGGTATGCGCGCCACCCACGGCGTTTCGATCAGCCACCGTGCCCACGGTTCGACCGGTAACCGCCAGGATCCGGGCCGCGTCTTCAAGAACAAGAAGATGGCCGGCCACATGGGCGATCGCCAGCGCACTCAGCAGAACCTGGAAGTCGTGCGCGTCGATGACGAACGCGGGCTGATCTTCGTCAAGGGTTCGGTCCCCGGTTCGAAGAACGCCTGGCTGACCGTCAAGGATTCGGTCAAGGTCTCGCGCCACGCCGAAGCGCCCTATCCCGCTGGCCTCAAGCAGGCCGCCAACAGCAATATCGCCGCTCCCGCTGATACCCCCGCCGAGGTGGTTGAAGCTCCGGAAGCCGGTGAAGGCCAGGAGGGCTAAGTCGTGAAGGTAAAGCTTTCCAATCTCGATGGCAGCGCCGGCAAGGGCGACGTCGAACTGAATGATGACGTGTTCGGTCTTGAACCGCGCGCCGACATTCTGCACCGCGTTGTCACCTGGCAGCTCGAAAACCGTCGCGGCATCGCCCGCGCCACCCGCGAGCGTTCCGAAGTTGCCCGTACCGGCAAGAAGTTCGGCAACCAGAAGGGTGGCGGTACCGCCCGTCACGGCGACCGTGCAGCCCCCGTGTTCATCGGCGGCGGCAAGGCCCACGGCGCGCGCCGCCGTGAGTTTGACGTCTCGCTGAACAAGAAGGTCCGCGCGCTGGGTCTGAAGATGGCGCTGTCGTCCAAGGCCAAGGCCAACCTGGTTGTCGTCGATACGCTCGACGTCAAGGATGCCAAGACCAAGGCCGTTGCCGCACAGCTCGCCAAGGCGAACTGGGGCAAGAAGGTGCTGGTGATCGATGGTGAAGCGGTGAACGCCGATTTCGCCCGCAGCGTCCGCAACCTGATCGGTGTCAACGTCCTCCCGGCGATCGGCGCGAACGTCTATGACATCCTGAAGCATGACACGCTGGTGCTGACGCGCGCCGCGGTCGAAAAGCTGGAGGCGCGTTTCAATGGCTAAGGAAGCAATCGACACGCGTCACTATGACGTGATCGTGGCTCCCCACATCACTGAAAAGTCGACGCTGCTCAGCGAAAACAATGCCGTGGTCTTCAAGGTGGTCGAAAGCGCCACCAAGCCGCAGATCAAGGCTGCGGTCGAAGCCCTGTTCGACGTCAAGGTGGTCGCTGTGAACACCCTGACCCAGAAGGGCAAGACCAAGCGGTGGAAGGGCAAGCCCTATCGCCGTTCGGACGTCAAGAAGGCGATCGTTCGTCTGGCTGAAGGCCAGTCGATCGACGTCACCAGCGGGATCTGAGGCGCACCATGGCACTCAAGAACTATAACCCGACCAGCCCCGCACGCCGCGGCCTGATCCTGGTCGACCGCTCGGCGCTGTGGAAGGGCAAGCCTGTCAAGGCGCTGACCGAAGGCAAGCGCAAGACCGGTGGCCGTAACAACAAGGGCCA
The DNA here is from genome assembly GCF_002198665.1 of Novosphingobium sp. B 225. Taxonomy (GTDB): domain Bacteria; phylum Pseudomonadota; class Alphaproteobacteria; order Sphingomonadales; family Sphingomonadaceae; genus Novosphingobium. Next base: position 3,556 of record NZ_MWLM01000031.1, read on the forward strand.
CGTCACTTCGCGCGGGATCGCTGGCGGTCACAAGCAGAAGTACCGGTTCATCGATTTCAAGCGCCGCAAGTGGGACATGCCCGCGACTGTGGAACGCCTGGAATACGATCCCAACCGCACCGCGTTCATCGCGCTGGTCAAGTACACCGATGGTGAACAGGCCTATATCATTGCGCCGCAGCGGCTTGCCGTTGGCGACACGGTGATTGCCGGTGAAAAGACCGACGTGAAGCCGGGCAACGCGATGCTGCTCAGCCAGATGCCGGTTGGCACCATCTGCCACAACGTGGAAATGAAGCCGGGCAAGGGCGGGCAGATCGCCCGTTCGGCCGGGACTTATGTCCAGGTAGTGGGCCGTGACCGCGGCATGGTGATCGCGCGCCTCAATTCGGGCGAGCAGCGTTACCTGCGCGGCGATTGCATGGGCACGATCGGTGCGGTGTCGAACCCCGACAACCAGAACACCAATCTCGCCAAGGCTGGCCGCAACCGCTGGAAGGGCATCCGCCCGCTGACCCGCGGCGTCGCCAAGAACCCGGTCGACCACCCGCACGGTGGTGGTGAAGGCCGCACCTCGGGTGGCCGTCATCCGGTAACCCCGTGGGGCAAGCCGACCAAGGGTGCCCGTACCCGCAACAACAAGCAGACGGACAAGATGATTATCCGTTCGCGTCACGCGAAGAAGAAGAGGTAAGCCACCATGGCACGTTCCGTCTGGAAAGGCCCCTTCGTCGACCTGCACCTGCTGAAAAAGGCGGAAGCCATGCAGGATCAGGGCACCCGCGCCAGTCCGATCAAGACCTGGTCGCGTCGTTCGACGATCCTGCCGCAGTTCGTTGGTTTGACGTTCAACGTCTACAACGGTCACAAGTTCATCCCCGTCTCGGTCAACGAAGACATGGTCGGCCACAAGCTTGGTGAATTTGCGCCCACGCGCACCTTCCCCGGCCACGCTGCCGACAAGAAGGGCAAGCGCTAATGGGCAAGGCAAAAGCTCCGCGCCGCGTTGGTGACAACGAGGCCCTCTCGGTCGGCACCACGATCCGTGGCTCGGCCCAGAAGCTCAACCTGGTCGCGACTCTGATCCGCGGCAAAAAGGTTGAGGAAGCGATGAACATTCTCGCTTTCTCGAAGCGGGCGATGGCGGTCGATGCGCGCAAGGTGCTCGCTTCGGCGATCGCCAATGCGGAAAACAACCACAACCTGGATGTTGACGCACTGGTCGTGGCCGAAGCCAGCGTTGGCAAGTCGATCACGATGAAGCGGTTCCACACCCGTGGCCGTGGCAAGTCGACCCGCATCCTCAAGCCGTTCAGCCGGCTGCGGATCGTGGTTCGCGAAGTCACCGAACAAGCAGGGGAGGCCTGATCCATGGGTCATAAATCCAATCCCATCGGGCTGCGTCTCCAGATCAACCGGACCTGGGACAGCCGTTGGTACGCCGAAGGCAAAAGCTACGGAAAGCTGCTTGAGGAAGACCTCAAGATGCGCAAGTTCATCATGGAAACGCTGCCCCAGGCCGCGATTTCGAAAGTGGTGATCGAGCGTCCGGCCAAGCTGTGCCGCGTGTCGATCTATGCCGCCCGTCCGGGCGTGATCATCGGCAAGAAGGGCGCGGACATCGAAAAGCTGCGTTCGCAGCTGGCCAAGATGACCGACAGCGACGTCAAGCTGAACATCGTTGAAATCCGCAAGCCGGAAATCGACGCCAAGCTGGTTGCTCAGGGCATTGCCGATCAGCTGATCCGCCGCGTTGCCTTCCGCCGTGCGATGAAGCGCGCGATGCAGTCGGCCATGCGCCTGGGTGCCGAAGGCATCAAGGTGGTGTGCGGCGGCCGTCTCGGCGGCGCTGAAATCGCCCGTGTCGAACAGTACCGCGAAGGCCGTGTGCCGCTGCACACCCTGCGCGCCAACATCGACTACGCCGAAGCCGAAGCGCTGACCACTTATGGCATCATCGGTATCAAGGTGTGGGTGTTCAAGGGCGAAATCCTTGGCCACGACCCGATGGCGCAGGACCGGCTGATGATGGAAGCCCAGACCTCGGGCGTCCGTCCGGCGCGTGAAGACCGCAGGAACTAAGTCATGCTGCAACCGAAGAAAACCAAGTTCCGCAAGGCCTTCAAGGGCCGGATCAAGGGCGACGCCAAGGGCGGCACCGATCTGAACTTCGGCTCCTATGGCCTCAAGGCTCTGGAACCGGAACGGATCACCGCGCGTCAGATCGAAGCGGCTCGCCGTGCGATCACTCGCCACATCAAGCGCCAGGGCCGTCTCTGGATCCGCGTCTTCCCGGACGTGCCGGTTTCGAAGAAGCCTGCCGAAGTCCGTCAGGGCAAGGGCAAGGGCTCGATCGAATACTGGGCAGCTCGCGTCAAGCCGGGCCGCATCCTGTTCGAACTCGATGGCGTTGCCGGTCCGCTTGCTGCCGAGGCGTTCAGCCGTGCAGCGATGAAGCTGCCGATCAAGACCAAGGTGATCGCCCGTCTCGGTGACACCAGCCACCTCGGAGGTGAATGATGGCCAAGGCTGAAGATCTGCGCGCGAAGAGCGACGACCAGCTGACCGCTGACCTGGGCGAACTGAAGCGCGAGGCGTTCAACCTGCGTTTCCAGGCTGCGACCAATCAGCTGGAACGCCCGGCGCGCATCAAGGAAGTGCGTCGCGACATCGCCCGCATCAAGACGCTGCAGGGCGAACGCGCCCGCACCGTAGCGAAGTAAGGAGCCCACGATGCCCAAGCGTATCCTGATCGGGACCGTGGTTTCCGACAAGACCGACAAGACCGTGGTCGTGAAGGTCGAACGCAAGGTGAAGCACCCGCTCTACGGGAAGATCATCCGTCGTTCGAAGAAGTATCATGCCCACGACGAAGACAACGCCTACAAGACCGGCGAAACCGTGCGGATCGAAGAGACCCGCCCGCTTTCGAAGCTCAAGAACTGGACGGTGGTTGAGCGGGTGACCGCTGGCAAGACCGCTGCGGTTGAGGCTGACGTTTAAGTCAAAGAAGCTTTTTGGAACTGCCGGACTGGTTTCGGCAAGCCACTAGGAAGGAACCGGATCAATGATCCAGATGCAATCCCAGCTCGACGTCGCTGACAACAGCGGCGCCAAGCGCGTCCAGTGCATCAAGGTGCTGGGCGGCTCAAAGCGCCGGACTGCCGGCGTGGGCGACATCATCGTGGTGTCGGTCAAGGAAGCGCAGCCCCGCACCAAGGTGAAGAAGGGCGACGTCCACCGTGCCGTCATCGTTCGCACCCGCAAGGAAGTGCGCCGTACCGATGGCAGCGTGATCCGTTTCGACAGCAATGCTGCCGTGCTGATCAACAAGAACGCCGAACCCATCGGCACCCGTATCTTCGGCCCCGTGGTCCGCGAACTGCGCGGCAAGGGCTATATGAAGATCATCAGCCTTGCGCCGGAGGTGCTGTAATGGCCGCCGCTAAGATCAAGAAGGGCGACAGCGTTGTCGTTCGTTCGGGCAAGGACAAGGGCCGCACCGGCACTGTCCTTCAGGTCATGCCCAAGGAAGGCAAGGTTGTGGTTGCCGGCGTTAATGTCGCTGCCCGCCACCGTAAGCCGACCCAGGTGAACCCGCAGGGCGGGATCGAACGCCGCGAAGCGCCGATGGCAATCTCGAAGGTCGGTCTGGCCGTCGATGGCAAGCCCTCGCGCGTTCGCTTCGAAACCAAGGACGGAAAGAAGGTCCGCGTGGCCGTGAAGTCCGGGGAGACGATCGATGGCTGACAAGTACGTTCCGCGTCTGCGCACCAAGTATGACGCTGACATCGCCAAGGCGATGACCGAAAAGTTCGGTTACAAGAACCACATGGAAGTGCCCAAGATCGAGAAGATCACGATCAACATGGGCGTTGGCGAAGGCAGCCAGGACAAGAAGAAGGTCACGACTGCCGCCGCTGAAATGGAGCTGATTGCTGGCCAGAAGCCCGTGATCACCAAGGCGAAGAAGTCGATCGCGCAGTTCAAGCTGCGTGAAGGCATGCCGATCGGTTGCAAGGTTACCCTGCGCCGTGAACGCATGTACGAATTCCTCGACCGGTTGATCACTGTGGCGATGCCCCGCATCCGCGACTTCCGTGGTCTGAACGCCAAGTCGTTCGACGGCCGTGGCAACTATGCCATGGGCCTGAAAGAGCAGATCATCTTCCCCGAGATCAGCTACGACCAGATCGAGAAGGTGCGTGGGATGGATATCATCATCACCACCACCGCCAAGACCGACGACGAAGCGCGCGAACTGCTTCGCCTGTTCGGGTTCCCGTTCCCGGCTGAAGCCGAAACCGCTGAAGCGGCCTGAGATAGAGAGAGCTTAAGTCCATGGCGAAACTGAGTTCCGTAAACAAGAACGAGAAGCGCAAGCTGCTCGTCAAGAAGTACGCGGCCAAGTACGCGAAGCTGAAGGCGATTGCCGACGACAAGACCGTCGACGATACCGAACGCCTGATCGCGCGTCTGAAGCTTGCCGAAATCCCCCGCAACGGCAACCCGACCCGGGTTCGCAACCGCTGCGCCACCACCGGCCGCCCCCGCGGCTACTATCGCAAGTTCGGCCTTTGTCGTGTTGAGCTGCGGGACAAGGGCAACAAGGGCCTTATCCCCGGTCTGACGAAGTCGAGCTGGTAAGGATCCAAAGCGATGGCATTGACCGATCCCCTGGGTGATATGCTCACCCGCATCCGTAACGGCCAGCGTGCGAAGAAGGACTCTGTCCTTTCGCCGGCTTCGAAGCTGCGCGCCCGCGTGCTCGAAGTGCTGCAGCGCGAAGGCTATATCCGTGGTTACAGCGAGGACGCCACTGGCGCCCATCCGCAGCTGCGCATCGAACTGAAGTATTTCGAAGGCGAGCCTGCGATCAAGCACGTGGCCCGTGTCTCCAAGCCCGGTCGCCGGGTCTACTCGGGTTCCAAGGAACTCCCGGTGATCCGCAATGGCCTGGGTATCACCATCGTCTCGACGCCGCGCGGTGTGCTTTCGGATGCCGAAGCGCGCGCGCAGAATGTCGGTGGCGAAGTGCTGGCGGAGGTGTTCTGATGAGCCGCATCGGCAAGAAGCCGGTTGTTGTCCCCGGCGGCGTTACCGCCGCGATCGCGGACGGCATCCTCACCGTCAAGGGGCCCAAGGGCACCCTCTCGCTCACCATGCGCGACGAAATCAGCTATACGCTGGACGACGGCAGCATCCAGGTGAAGCCCGCCAATGCGACCAAGCAGGCCCGGGCGTTCTGGGGCATGCAGCGCACGCTGGTTGACAATCTGGTCACCGGGGTAACCGAAGGTTACACCAAGGTGCTGGAAATCACCGGCGTCGGCTACCGCGCCAATGCTCAGGGCAAGAACCTGAAGCTGCAGCTCGGCTACAGCCATGACGTCGATTTCGCCGTGCCGGAAGGCATCGAAATCAAGACGCCCGACAACACCACGATCGAGATCTCGGGCATCGACAAGCAGAAGGTCGGCCAGGTTGCGGCCGAAATTCGCCGGTGGCGGAAGCCTGAACCCTACAAGGGCAAGGGCATCAAGTACCGCGGCGAGTTCATCTTCCGCAAGGAAGGGAAGAAGAAGTAATGGCCAAGCTGTCCCTTTTCGAGCGCCGCCGTCGGCGCGTTCGCACCGCGCTCAAGGCGCGCGCTGGTGGCCGTCCGCGGCTTTCGGTGCACCGTTCGGGCCGTCACATCTACGCCCAGATCATCGACGATGCGGCAGGCCGCACCATCGTTTCGGCAAGCTCGCTGACCAAAGGCAGCAAGACCGCCGGCGCGAACGTCGATGCCGCAGCTACGGTGGGCAAGACCCTGGCCGAAGCTGCCAAGAAGGCTGGCGTGACTGCCGTCGTGTTCGATCGCGGCGGCTTCCTGTTCCATGGCCGCGTCAAGGCGCTGGCTGACGCTGCGCGTGAAGGCGGGCTGGAGTTCTAAGATGGCTGACGAAACCAACATTGAAGCCGAAGGCGTCGTTGCCGAAGTGGCTGCTGCTGCCCCCGAGGGTGGCGATCGTGATGGCGGCCGTGGCCGTGGTCGCGGGCGTGGCGGAAATGATCGTGGCGGCAATGACCGCGGGCAGCGTGGCCGTGGCCGCGATGATCGCCGGGGCCGTGGCGGCGACGAGGATGGTGGCGAGGAGCTGATCGAAAAGCTCGTCCACATCAACCGCGTTTCCAAGACCGTGAAGGGCGGCAAGCGCTTTGGCTTTGCTGCACTGGTCGTGGTCGGTGACGGCAAGGGCCGGGTCGGCTTTGGCCATGGCAAGGCCCGCGAAGTGCCGGAAGCCATCACCAAGGCGACGGCTGCTGCCAAGAAGAAGATGGTCCGCGTTCCGCTCAAGGAAGGCCGCACCCTGCATCACGATTGCAAGGGCCGGTTCGGCGCTGGCAAGGTGAACCTGCGTTCGGCTCCGGCCGGGACCGGGATCATCGCGGGTGGCCCGATGCGCGCCGTCTTTGAAAGCCTGGGCGTGGCCGACGTGGTGACCAAGTCGGTCGGCACCAGCAACCCCTACAACATGATCCGCGCCACTTTCGACGGCCTGGTCAACCAGACTTCGCCGAAGTCGGTCGCCCAGCGTCGCGGAAAGAAAGTCGCCGACCTGCTGGGTCGGGGCGGTGCGAGCGCGGCGGAAGCAGAAGCTGCCGCCGATGCGATTGTGGAGTAATTGACCATGGCGAAGATCAAGATCAAGCAGATCGGTTCGCCGATCCGCCGCCCGGAAAGCCAGAAGAAGATTCTGATCGGCCTGGGCCTGGGCAAGATGCACCGCGTGGTGGAACTGGAAGACACCGCCGAAGTGCGCGGTGCCATTGCCAAGCTGCCGCACATGGTGGCCGTGGTCGACTGACCCGGCGCCAATGCGCTGCCAACCGGAAAGCCGGGCCGCAAGGTCCGGCTTTTCGCGTTTCGGGCCAGCGCGTCTCCGGCTGTGGTGACCGCGCGTTAACCATGTTCGCCTATGCCAGTGCACTCGTGACGCGGCGGAGCAGTGTGAATGGGGTTGTTGCGGGTCTTGCTGGCACTGGCGGTGCTGTTTGAACACACCGGCGGGATCGGCGGCTACGTCATGATTGGCGGGCCGCTCGCGGTGCAATGCTTCTTCATTATTTCAGGTTTTTACATGGGGCTGGTGCTTAACGAGCGCTATGATCGCCCCGCGCTCAACCGCGCGTTCTACGTCAACCGCGCGCTGCGGATTTACGGGATTTATTTCTTCTTTCTGGCGATCCACCTTGGCCTGTTTGCGCTGCTCCAGGCAAAGGGCATGGACACTCCGCTGGCGATCTACGGTGAAGACCGGATTTCGGTGATCGAGCGCATTGGTCTGGGCCTGCTCAATTTCACCGTGTTCGGTCAGGAATTGCCGATGTGGCTGCGGGTCAGCGAAGGGCACCTCGTCTGGTCGTCACAGTTCCTGGGTTCTGGCGGGGACGAAGTTTTCCATTACATGATGATTCCGATGGCCTGGTCGCTCAGCCTTGAGCTGACGTTCTATGCCATTGCCCCGTTTATTGCCCGCCGCCCGGCGTGGCAGATTGCGGTTGTTGCGGGACTTTCGTTTGCAGCGCGGATCATCGCGGCCGCATTTGGCTGGGTGCATGATCCGCTCTCGTTCCGGTTCTTCCCCTTTGAACTCGCGTTGTTCCTTGCCGGGGTGCTGGCCTACAAGGCCTGGGCCGCCAACAAGCTGCGCTGGGAGACAGGCTGGGCAAAGGTGCTGGCCCTGGCGGTCCCTGCCGCGATCCTGGCCTGGCCGCTCTATCTGGGTAACTGGTCGGAGGACCTGTTCTTCACCCCGCCGCGCCTGGCGCTGCTGGCGCTGGTTGCAGTCGGGCTGCCTGCAATCCATGGCTGGAGCCGCTACAACCGGCGCGACCGCACGTTCGGTGAACTGTCATTCCCGATCTACCTCGATCATCTGCTGGTCTTTTCGCTGATCGGGGTGATTCCGGTCCTGAAAACGAGCGATACCTTGTGGACGCTGGCCACCGTCCTGGTTTCGATGGCGCTGGCCTGGCTGGTGGTGCGGATGCTGGACAGTCGGATCGAGCAGTTCCGCCGCGGCCTGGCAAGCCGGGCCGGGGCCACAGAGGATGCAGCCGCATCATCCGCCCCGCCGCGCGACCTTTCGGCAATCTGAAATACGGGCCAGACGGAGCAAGAGAGCACACGTGCAGGATCGCAACGCCCCTGACCGGTTTGCCCTGATCGATGGCATGCGCGGCTTTGCCGCGCTGGCGATCCTGTTGTTCCACTACAAGAATTTCGGCAATGCCGGGGTCGATGTGCTGGCCTGTGCGGATTGCGCGCGGTTTGAACCGGGGCGCAGCTGGCTCTCGCCGCTGTATGATTATGGCTATCTGGCGGTGCAGCTGTTCTGGGTGATTTCGGGTTTCGTCTTTGCATCGGCCTATCTTGGCCGCGACGTTTCCGCGCGCGAATTCTGGGTGAATCGGTTTGCGCGGCTCTATCCGCTGCATCTGCTGACCCTGTTGGTGGTCACGGCGCTGCAATTCACCGCGCTGGCCAGATTGAACACCACCTTGCTGTTCGGTGGATTCGATCTGCCGCATTTCCTGCTGCAACTGGGTTTTGCCTCGAACTGGCTGGATGCCGGGTTTCACACTTTCAACGGCCCGATCTGGTCGGTTTCGGTCGAAGTACTGGTCTATGGCCTGTTCTGGCTGGGGCGCAATCGGCTGGCCGGGCTGGGGCCGGTGGGGTTCCTGCTGGTGCTGATGGGCTGCCTGGCCACGGTTGGTCTGGCGCCGAAATCACAAGTGCAGGCCTGTGCCTTCTTCTTCTTTGCCGGGGTCGCCGCCGCGCGGCTGAATGATCATCTGGCGGGGCATCCGGGCAAGCGTGGCCCGCTGCTGGCGGTATGGCTGGCAGCACTGGCGGCGATGCTGTTCGCGCCGTCCGTGCCGCTGCGCTATGCCGCCTCGGTTGTCGGCATCGGCGGTATGCTGGTGCTGCTGGCCGGAATCGAACCCTGGGCAGGAACCCGGCTGCGGCGCGCGGCGGTGTGGATCGGCGATTGCACCTATGGCCTCTATCTGTGGCACATTCCGATGCAGCTGGTGCTGCTGGTGGTGCTGCTGCCGGGGCAGGGCATGGTTGATCTGGCGCGGCAGGGCTGGTTCCTGGCACTGTGGCTGATCGCGATGGTGGCCATCGCCCGGCTGAGCTTCCTGTGGATCGAACGGCCTGCACGGCTTTACCTGCGCCGGAAATGGGCATCGCCGCCGCTGCCCGTTCCTGCTTAGACAGTTGCGTTCCGCCACCGTGCTGGGCACAAGCGCTCCGGCGATGGAATGCAGGGGCAAGATCGGGTGACGGACGGGAAGATGGGCGGCCTGCTGGGCAATGTGCAGGCCTTGCGGGCCGTGGCCGCGCTGATGATTGTGGTGGTGCATCTGGGGCCCTTGCTGGCCACGGCCGGGTTGGGGGCTGATCTGGGCGTGTTTCAGGCCGGGGTCGATGTGTTCTTCGTGATCAGCGGCTTCATCATGGTGCATATCTCGCGTGATCGGATGCCGGGGCCGGGGAATTTCCTGCACAACCGGGTGATCCGGATCGTTCCGGCCTATTGGCTGGTTTCGCTGGTGTTCCTGGCGGCGGCCACAGCGCTGCGGCAATGGCACCCGGACGGGGCGGGGCTGGGCCTGCTGGCGCGCTCGCTATTCTTCCTGCCCAGCGGCGATCCGCCCTTGTACTATCCCTTGCTCTATGTGGGCTGGTCGCTGAATTTCGAGATGTTTTTCTATCTGCTGTTCGCGCTGACTCTGGCGCTGAAGCTGGCTCCGCTGGCCCGGACCATCGCGGTGGCGGCCTTGCTGACCATTCCGGTCACGCTGGTCGGGCTGCGCCTGGTGCCGCCTTCACTGGCGGATTTTTATGGCAATCCGATCGTCTATGAATTCGTGCTGGGCATGCTGCTGGGGCTGGCCTGGCCGTGGTTCGGGCGGATGCCGGTCTGGTCGGGCTGGCTGGGGATCGTGGCCGGGCCGTTGGCCATGGTCCTGCTGCATCCGCTGGTGGAGGACGTCCACCGACTGTTCCTGGCGGGTTTTCCGGGCGCAGTGATTGTGGCGGCGGCGCTGGTGCTGGAACGGCATGGCCGGTCGGTGCGCAGCAACGGCGTGCTGCTGATCGGTGCGGCCAGCTATGTCCTGTACCTTTCGCACCCGATCGTGATTTCGGCCTTCAACAACCTGTCGCGCCATTTGCCTGCGCTGCGAGGCGCGGGGGCGGCACAGGCCGTGCCACTGGCGGCGCTGGCGGCGTGCATGGTCGCCGCGATCCTGATCCATCGCGGGTTCGAACTGCCGGTTTCGCGCTGGCTGCGCCGGGGTGGCAAGGGCGGCTGACAAAGGGGGGTGACATTGCCCCGCACTTCGCCTATGCGCCCGCCTTCCCATAAGCGCGACCAAAGCGAAAGCGAGTGCATACGATGAAACTGAACGAAATTTCCGACAACAATGGTGCCCGCAAGTCCCGCATGCGCGTGGGCCGCGGGATCGGCTCGGGCAAGGGCAAGACCGCCGGGCGCGGCCAAAAGGGTGCCAAGGCGCGCTCGGGCGTCAGCGTCAACGGGTTCGAAGGCGGCCAGATGCCGCTGCACATGCGGATCCCGAAGCGCGGCTTCAACAACATCTTCGCCAAGGACTTCGCCGAAGTGAACCTGGGCCTGATCCAGAAGGCGATCGACGCCGGCAAGCTGGATGCCAAGGCCGTGATCGATCACGCCGCGCTGAAGGCTGCTGGTCTTGCCCGTGGTGGCAAGAATGGCGTGCGTCTGCTGGGCAAGGGTGAACTCACCACTGCCGCCAAGTTCGCAGTTGATGGCGTGTCGAAGGGCGCGCTGGCAGCGGTTGAAAAGGCCGGTGGTTCGGTTGAACTGCCCGCGGCTCAGCCCAGCGAGCACGAAAAGAAGACCGCCCGCCGCGAAGCCAACAAGGCCGCGAAGTAAGGCAAGCTCCATCCCCGCACCACTGGTGCGGGGATGATGCATTGCAGGGGTTCGACATCGCGCAATCGTCCCTATATGGGGGCTGACAAGCGATCCGAAGCGGATCCACAGCAAGGCTTAATCAGCACATGGCATCACGCGCCGACAACATTGCGAGCAACCTGAGCCTCGCAAACTTTTCCAAAGCGACCGAGCTGAAGAACCGGATCTGGTTCACAGTCGGGGCGCTGATCGTGTTCCGCTTTCTCAGCTTCGTGCCGCTGCCGGGGGTCAATCCGTTGATCCTGCAGCAGCTCTACAAGCAGACCCAGGGCGGCATTCTCGATATTTTCAACACCTTCTCGGGCGGCAGCCTTGAGCGGATGAGCCTGATTGCGCTGGGCGTGATGCCATACATCACCAGCTCGATCGTGGTGCAGCTTGCCGCTTCGCTCCATCCGGCGCTGGGCGCGCTGAAGAAGGAAGGCGAAAGCGGGCGCAAGAAGCTCAACCAGTACACCCGTTACGGCACCGTGCTGCTGACTGCGGTGCAGGGTTGGTTCATCGCCGCCGGGCTTGAAGCCTATGGCGCTTCCAGCGGGCTGCAGGCGGTGGTCGATCCGGGCGTGATGTTCCGCGTGGGGGTGGTGATCAGCCTGATCGGCGGGACCATGTTCCTGCTGTGGCTGGGCGAACAGATCACCTCGCGCGGGATCGGCAACGGCACCTCGCTGATCATCATGGCCGGGATCGTCGCGCAGATGCCGAAATTTATCGGCAACCTGTTTGAAGGCGGGCGCACCGGGGCGATTGGCGGCGGGACCATCATCGGGCTGATCGTCTTGCTGGTCGTGCTGATCCTGATGATCTGCTTTATGGAGCGCGCGACGCGGCGGCTGCTGATCCAGTATCCCAAGCGCGCCAGCCAGAACGGCATGATGCAGGCGGATCGCAGCCATTTGCCGCTCAAGCTCAACACTGCGGGCGTGATTCCGCCGATTTTCGCCAGCTCGCTGCTGCTGCTGCCGCTGACGATTACGCAGTTTGCGGGCAATTCGGTTTCGCCCGATACCGGGGTTGGCAGCTTTATCATCAGCCTCAACCAGTATCTGGCGCACGGCAAGCCGCTGTACATGGCGCTCTATGCGGCCGGGATCATCTTCTTCAGCTTCTTCTACACCGCGGTGGTGTTCAATCCTGAGGAAACGTCGGACAACCTGAAGCGCAATGGCGGGTTCATCCCCGGCATCCGCCCGGGCAAGAGCACGGCGACCTATCTCGACTATGTCCTGACCCGCATCACCGTGATCGGCGCGATCTATCTGACGGTGGTGTGCGTGGTGCCCGAATGGGTCATCGCGCAGACCGGGATGTCGCTGTTCTTTGCCGGCGGGACCAGTTTGCTGATCGTGGTCAATGTTACGGTCGACACTATCACCCAGATCCAGTCGCACCTGCTGGCGCACCAGTATGGCGACCTGATCAAGAAGGCGAAGCTGAAAGGCCGCCTGCGCTGAGGCCAAGCGGCCCACGAGCAAGACTAGAGGGGATCTGCACGTGAACATCATCCTGTTGGGACCGCCGGGAGCGGGCAAGGGCACCCAGGCCCAGCGTCTGGTCGAAGCGCACGGCATGCGCCAGCTTTCGACCGGCGACATGCTGCGCGCCGCGGTCAAGGCGGGCACGCCGGTGGGCCTGCAGGCCAAAGCGGTGATGGACCGGGGTGAGCTGGTTTCGGACGAGATCGTCTCGGCGCTGATCGGGGATGAGCTGGACGCGATGGGCGCGGGCGTGGGCGCAATCTTTGACGGCTATCCGCGCACTGCGGCCCAGGCCGAATCGCTCGACGCGATCCTGTCCTCGCGCGGGCGCAAGCTGGACCACGTGATCGAACTTGGCGTCGATGAAGACGCGCTGGTCGAACGCATCATCGGCCGCTACACCTGCGCCAATTGCGGCAAGGGCTATCACGACACGTTCGAACAGCCGCGCGAGCCGGGCACCTGCGACAAATGCGGAAGCCACGAATTCAAGCGCCGCCCGGACGATAACGAAGAAACCGTCCGCACCCGCATGGCCGAATACCGCGCCAAGACCGCGCCGATCCTGCCGATCTACGACGCGCGCGGAATCGTGGCGCGGGTCAACGGCATGGCCGAAATGGACCACGTGACCGCGGCGATCGAACGTATTATTGCTGCCTGACACGGCGGCGAGCAGACTGGCGCATGGCGACAGAATCGCTATGCTGCCGGTCATGCGGCTCCCACACGTCCTGATCGCTGTCACGCTGCTCGCCCTGACCGGGGCGGGGCAGGCGCAGGAGCCGGTGCCGGTGCCGGTGGCTCCGGTGCAGTATTCCTGCAATGTCGAAACCAACTTCTTCGCGCCGACGTGGCACGGGAAGCGTCCCCTATTCTTCAACCGGACACTGAAGGGTGACCGGCCAAGGGAGTGGGATTCGAAAACCGGTCCCGAAAACGTCTATGGCTATGCGATTGTCGATGCGTCCGGAGCGATACTGAACCTGTACACGGTCTGGATGCAATCAGGCAGCATCGGCTGGCCCTATGTCAGCAGGGCCGATCTCGACGAGATTTCGATGACGCTCACTTTTGGCAGCGCTTCGGAATGGATCAGCCCTGACCCGTCGCAAGTGCGTCTAACCCGGTTCGATCCCGCTGCCGTGAAGGTGCAGATCGAGGCGCAGCAGCGCAAGAAGATCAAACGCCTGCTCGTCCTGCAGGTGACGCAACCTGGCTTTGGTCTGGATCCGGCGCGGCTTGGCGGGCTGGCGGATGTGCCGGGATGGCGCAAGAGCGCCCGGATCACAGTGCGCTGGCCCGAACTTCAGGCGCTGGGTGAGAAGGACAAACTGGTCTCCTTCAGCCTGTCGACGCCGGTCTTGGGGCAGTACGGGGTAGACTACATCCACGTGCGCTCCGGCCATCTCGACCTGACGCCGATCCCGGTGGTGATGGACCAGTTCCGCCTGGCGGAGGCGAAGCTGCAGGAGCTCGCCAGGGACCCGGTGAAAAACTGCCGCAAGCTTGAACCGCCGGTTGTGGAAGACAACCCGCTGGCCGAGATATGACGGCTGAATGCATCAACACCAGGAGAGGGTGCCAATGAAGTTCCGCGCATTTGCGATGGCCGCAAGTCTGGCCCTGACCTTCGCCGCGGCGGCCCGGGCCGAAGTGGTCGACAGTGCCGACACTGGCTTCACCGTCCGCCAAAGCGTCGAAGTTGCGCGCAGTCCACAGGATGTCTGGTCTGCGCTGCTGGCCCCCGCCAAGTGGTGGGACCGGGCGCATACCTGGTCGCAGGACGCCAGCGGGCTCTATATCGATGCCCAGGCCACCGGCTGCTTCTGCGAACTGATGCCCAAGGATCCCGCCGCCCCCGAAGGCGCGCGGCGCGGCAGTGTGGAACATATGCATGTGATCCACGTGAACCCGGGCAAAGTCCTGCTGATGGCAGGCGAACTGGGCCCGCTGCAAGGCGAGGCGGTAACTGGCAAACTGGCGATTCTGCTCAAGCCGGCTGAGCAGGGCAAGACCCGGATCTTCTGGGAGTATACCGTCGGCGGCTATTTCAGCACCAAGCCGGCCGAGATCGCTCCGGCGGTCGATGCGGTGCTGGGCCAGCAGCTGGCCCGGCTGGCACAGTTGCTCGAACCCGTCCCCGCGGCCGCGCCGGAAGCCGCAGCGCAGGGCCCGGAACCGGATGCGCCCGCCGCCAGCCCCGCACCCCGGACCAGACCCGCAGCCAAGCCGCCTGCCAAGGCTCCGGCAAAGGCTCCGGCGAAGGCGCCAGTCCAAGGCGTTGACAGCGGCAACGAATCGCCCTAAGCGCGCCCTTCACTCGACAGAGCGGGTCAGTCCGGCAGGCGGCAGCCTTTGCGCGCGCCAACCGGGCCTTTTGCCGTTCTGGCCCGGGTGAAGCGTTGAGATGGGAAACCGCATTTGCTGTTTCCTGTGGAGCATGGAGAACTAAGTGGCTCGTATTGCCGGGGTCAATATCCCCACCAACAAGCGCGTTATCATCGCGCTCACCTACATTCACGGTATCGGGGCCCACAAGGCCAAGCAGATCGCGGACAAGCTGGGTATCGATCATACCCGCCGCGTTCAGGACCTTTCCGACCAGGAAGTCCTGCACATCCGCGAAACCATCGACGCTGATCACACCGTCGAAGGCGATCTGCGTCGCGAAACCGCAATGAACATCAAGCGCCTGATGGACCTGGCCTGCTATCGCGGCCTGCGCCATCGCAAGGGCCTGCCGGTTCGCGGTCAGCGTACCCACACCAACGCCCGCACCCGCAAGGGCAAGGCCAAGCCGATCGCCGGCAAGAAGAAGTAAGCACGGGCCTTCGGGCTTACTGCTTTCCCTTCCCGATATTCGAGTAGGACGAAAAAAATGGCACGCGAACCCCAGCGCATCAAGCGCCGCGAGCGGAAGAACATCACCAGCGGCATCGCCCATGTGAATGCCAGCTTCAACAACACCATGATCACCATCACCGATGCGCAGGGCAATGCGATCAGCTGGTCCAGCGCCGGGATGATGGGTTTCAAGGGTAGCCGCAAGTCGACCCCCTATGCCGCTCAGGTGGCAGCGGACGACGCCGGCAAGAAAGCCGCCGAACACGGCGTGCGCACCCTTGAAGTCGAAGTGAAGGGCCCTGGATCGGGCCGCGAAAGCGCGCTGCGTGCGCTTCAGGCGGTCGGCTTCACCATCACTTCGATCCGCGATGTGACTCCGATCCCGCACAACGGCGTGCGTCCTTCAAAGCGCCGCCGCGTCTGATCGATTGCACCGCGGCGGGCCACAGCCCGTCGCAGTTTCGGTACGGCCGCGGTCCCAGCTGGGGCAGCGGCCTTTCCGCCAAAACAAGGCCTTAGGGCCAAAAACGCATTAGGGGACCTCCATGACTGTCAACATCAAGAACTGGCAGGAACTCAAGAAGCCCAACACCCTCGAGGTGAAGCCGGGCAACGACCCCAAGCGCCGCGCAACCTTCGTGGCCGAACCGCTCGAACGCGGCTTCGGGCTGACGCTGGGCAACGCGCTGCGCCGCGTGCTGCTCTCTTCGCTGCAGGGCGCCGCGATCACCTCGATCAAGATGGAAAACGTGCTGCACGAATTCAGCAGCCTTGCCGGGGTGCGTGAAGACGTCACCGACATCGTGCTGAACGTAAAGCAGATCGCGCTGCGCATGCAGGGCGAAGGCCCGAAGCGCCTGCAGCTTTCGGCCACCGGCCCGGGTGAAGTCACCGCTGGCGACATCGCGGTGACCGGCGATATCGAGGTGATGAACAAGGACCTCGTGATCTGCCACCTCGATGAAGGTGCAACGCTGAACATGGAACTGACCGCCGACACCGGCAAGGGCTATGTCCCCGCCGTCGGCAACCGTCCGATCGACGCGCCGATCGGGCTGATCCCGATCGATTCGCTCTATTCGCCGGTTCGCCAGGTCAGCTACAAGGTCGACAATGCCCGCATCGGGCAAGAGCTTGACTATGACAAGCTCAGCCTGTCGGTCGAAACCGATGGCACCGTCACCCCGGAAGATGCCGTGGCCTATGCCGCGCGCATCCTGCAGGATCAGCTGGCGCTGTTCGTCCACTTCGAAGATGCGATGCCGGTGGGCGGTTCGCCGATGATCGGTATGGCCGCTGCGCCTGCCGAAGAAGGCGATACCAACCAGCTCAACCGCTACCTGCTCAAGAAGGTGGACGAACTGGAACTGTCGGTGCGTTCGGCCAACTGCCTCAAGAACGACAACATCATCTACATCGGCGACCTGGTCCAGAAGACCGAGGCCGAGATGCTCCGCACGCCGAACTTCGGCCGCAAGAGCCTCAACGAGATCAAGGAAGTCCTGAGCTCGATGGGCCTGCGCCTCGGCATGGACATCCCCGGCTGGCCGCCTGAAAACATCGAAGAAATGGCCAAGAAGCTTGAGCAGGAACTGCTGGGCTAACAGGCTAAGCCCTCTCTCCTTTAGGGGAGAGGGTTGGGAAAGGGGAGTGCGCTCCCCTTGCCCCTCTCAACTTCGGCCAGGCAGCAAGCTGCCAGGCCTTCGTATCTCTCCCCTAAAGGGGCGAGAGCGAAACCCAGGGAACGGCCGGACCCTTAATCCGGCCAGGATCGGGCTACCTGATACGGGCCCCCTACGAACGAAGGACAGATACCATGCGTCATAAATACGGCGGTCGTAAGCTCAACCGTACCTCCAGCCACCGCAAGGCGCTGCTGCGCAACATGTCGGCTGCGCTGATCAAGCATGAACAGATCACCACGACCCTGCCCAAGGCACGCGAACTGCGCCCCTATGTGGAAAAGCTGATCACGCTGGCCAAGCATGGCGGCCTGTCGAACCGCCGTCTGGCCCACGCCCGGCTGCTCGACGATGCCCAGCTGGTCAAGCTGTTCAGCGTGCTGGCTGAACGCTATGCCGACCGCGCCGGTGGCTACACCCGCGTGATCAAGGCCGGGATCCGCGCTTCGGACGCCGCGCCGATGGCCGTGATCGAACTGGTTGACCGCGATGTCTCGGCCAAGGGCCAGGATTCGGGTCCGGTGTTCACCGCCGAAGAAGAATAAGTCGCGCCGCAACGTCGCTCGTCGACGGGCCGATTGCAAAGGCGGGGGCAAGCGTTAGGCTTGGTCCCGCCTTTTCATTTTTGGCCAATCCGTTGGGGAGAATACCATGATCCGCCCGTGCCGCGCCCTGCTGGGCGGCTTGCTGTTATTGGGGGCGGGACTGGTCCAGGCAAAGGACATGCAGCCCATTACCTATCCTGAAACCCAGCGCGGGCCCGTGGTCGAAACCATCTTCGGTGAACAGCTGGCCGATCCGTACCGCTGGCTTGAAGGGGACGTCCGCACAGAACCTGCGGTGGCCGATTGGGTAAAGCGGCAGAATGCGGTGACGCAGGACTATCTGGGCAAGCTGCCCGAACGCCCATGGTTTGCCCGGCGCATTCGCCAGTTGCTGGATTACGAACGGTTCGGCCTGCCGGTAAAGGCGGGCAAGGCCTATTTCTATACCCGCAATTCGGGGTTGCAGAACCAATCGCAGCTGTTCGTGCGCACCGGGCTGGATGGCGCACCCCGGATGCTGCTTGATCCCAACAGCTGGGCCAGGGACGGCGCGACTGCGCTGGATGATTGGGAACCGGCGCACGATGGATCGCTGCTGGCCTATACCGTGCAGGATGGCGGATCGGACTGGCGCACGATCCGGGTGGTCGATGCGGCCAGCGGCAAAGTGCTGGCGGATGAGATCAAGTGGGCCAAATTCACCAATATCGCCTGGATCGGGTCGAGCGGCTTCCTCTATTCGCGGTTCCCCGAACCACGCGAAGGGCAGGCCTTTCAACAGCTCAATACCGGGCAGGAAGTGCGGTTTCACCGCATCGGTACGCCGCAGAGCGCGGACACGCTGGTCTATGCCACGCCTGACAGGCCCGAACTGGGCCATTTCGCGCAAGTTACTCACGATCAGCGCTGGGCGCTGATCACGACTTCGCGGGGCACCGACAACCGGTTTGAACTGCACGTTATTCCGCTGGGACGGCACGGCAAGCCCAAGGGCTGGACCGCGCAGCCGCTGGTCACCGGGCTGGACCATGACTGGCGTCTGATCGAGGGCATGGGCAATCAGCTGTGGTTCGTCACCAACAAGGGTGCGCCCCGGCTGAAAGTGGTGGCAACCGATCTGAAGCATCCCGAACGCGGGTTTGTGGACGTGATCCGCGAGCGTGAGGAAACGCTGGAACGCGCGCAGATCGTAGGTAACCAGCTGATTCTCAATTACCTGAAAGACGCCGCATCGATGGCGGAGATGGTCTCGCTCGACGGGCGGCGGGTGCAGACTATTGCGCTCAATGCGATCGGGGCCGCTTCTGGCTTTACCGGGCGGCCGGGGGATCCGGAGACGTTCTACAGCTTTTCCAGCTTCAACCAGCCCAGCGCCGTGTTCCGTTATGACAGCTCGACCGGCAAGACCCAGCCCTTTGCCCAGCCAAAGCTGGGCTTCGATCCGGCGGACTATGGCATCGAGCAGCGGTTCTATACCTCGAAGGATGGCACCAGGGTGCCGATGTTCCTGGTTCGCAAGCATAGCGTGGCGGCGGCCGGTAAGGCGGTGCCGACCTTGCTCTATGGTTATGGCGGGTTTGACATTGCGCTGACCCCCAGCTTTTCGGCGGCACGGATGGCCTGGCTGGAAGCGGGCGGGGCCTTTGCGCTCGCCAATCTGCGCGGCGGGGGCGAATACGGCAAGGCGTGGCACGATGCCGGACGGCTGCACAACAAGCAGAACGTGTTCGATGATTTCATCGCCGCCGGGGAATATCTGATTGCCCAGGGTGTGACGCCGCGGGGCGGGCTGGCGATCCAGGGCGGGTCCAATGGCGGCCTGCTGGTCGGCGCGGTGGTCAACCAGCGGCCCGATCTGTTCGCTGCCGCCAGTCCGGCGGTGGGGGTGATGGACATGCTGCGGTTTGATCGGTTCACCGCCGGGCGGTACTGGGTCGATGACTATGGCCATCCGGGCAACGAGGCCGATTTCCGCGTGCTGCGCGGCTATTCGCCCTATCACAACATTGCCGGCGGGCGGGACTATCCGGCGGTGCTGGTCACTACGGCCGATACCGATGACCGGGTGGTGCCGGGGCACAGCTTCAAATATGCCGCCGCGCTGCAGGCCGCCGCGCTTGGCCCCAAGCCGCACCTGATCCGGATCGAAAGCCGCGCCGGACATGGGGCAGGCAAGCCGACTGACAAGGCCGTGGCCGAAAATGCCGACGTGCTCGGTTTCCTCGCCCACTGGACCGGACTGGCCGTGCCGGGTGAATGATTTTCCTACAGGCGCCGGTCCTGATAGGGTTCCGTCCGCTCTTTGACATTGTTGGATTCGCGTGGGGTTCGCCGGGATGGGGGCGCTCAAAACATTTCGCACATATCCGCGCCGCGGATGTGTTTCCTCAACTAACTCTGGAAATATCGTTTGATTTCAGTGCGTGGTTGATTTTTGAACAGTGCCAAACTCCGCGAAAAGTGCGCAATTTGGACACTTGTGACCCTGTTCATAAAAAGTGCCATTCAGATTAACAACGCCTGTCAGCCCAATTCAGGCTCGCGCCACACCCGATTCGCTAGACCACCTTCAACGCCGGGCTATTCCGCTCCGGCAGAATGAAGGACGAAATGCCATGAAGACCCTTTCAAAAGCTTTGGCCAAGGGCACTCTCGCCACAGTCGCGGCTGGCGCGATGGCGGCTTCTTCGGCAACTCCGGCCCTGGCCGACAGCTATCGCGGGCATGACCGCGACGGCATCAGCGCGGGCGAGGTGATTGCCGGGGCGCTGGTAATCGGCGGGATCGCGGCGGTGGCCGCATCGGCCAGCAACAACGACCGCAGTGACTACCGCTATGGCCGCGCCGGATACGGCGATTATGGCCGGGGTTATGATCGCGGCTATGGCTACGGCAACTACGCGCGCAGCAACCCGCGCCAGGCGGTGCAGCAGTGCATATTTGCCGCCGAACGCAGCGCGGGCCGCTATTCCTATGGCCGCGCCGACGTGACCGACATCCGCGACGTGCGCGAAACCCGCTATGGGTTCGAAGTGCGCGGCCGGATCGCGGTGAACTCCATGGGCCGCGGCTGGCGCCATGGTGACGGCAACTACGGCCGGGGCTGGGGCGGCGACTATCGCGGCTGGAATGCCGGGATGCGCGGCTATGACAGCGGCAGCTTCAAGTGCCGGATCGAGCAGGGCCGGATCGTCGATATGGACTTCGACGGGGTCCGCGGCCTGTAAGCCAGACCGTGTGTGAGCAGCGACAGGCGGTTCAGACTGGAGACAGTTTGGACCGCCTAGTTTGAGAGACAAAGCTACACCGATTCGTCCTGCGGCCTGGGTCCGCAGGCGGTGCTGCTGGAGGGTTCGTACCATGACGCGCAAACTTTCGCGCAGCGCCGCCATGTTGGCGGGCGTTGCGGCCTTTTCGATGATGGCGACCCCCGCCTTGGCCCGCGATCGCGGTTGGGGCGGCGGCTGGGGTGGCGGCTGGGGCCGGCATCATGACCGGGTCGACGCCGGCGATATTTTCGCTGGCATCCTGATCATCGGCGGCATCGCCGCAATTGCCAGCGCTGCCAGCAACGGCAGCAAGAGCAAGCGCAACCAGCCGGAATACCGCGAACCGCTGCCTCCGCCGCCGCCCGCTCCGCGCCAGGACACGCGCGACTATGGCGATGACAATCGCCCGCAATGGAACGAAGGCAACGGCATCAATACTGCGATCGGGCGGTGCATCGATGAAGTGTCACGCGGCAAGTCCGGCGTCGATGCGGTCGACAGCGTCAATCGCGAAGGGCAGGGCTGGCGGGTTCAGGGCAAGGCCGCTGGTGGCGGGGCCTTTACCTGCACGATCGACGGCGATGGCCGGATCCGGCAAGTCAGCATCGACGGCCGCGCGATCTGACCGGCCCGCATGAATGAATGAACCGGGCCGCGCGGCGAAATGCTGCGCGGCCCGGCTTGTTTCAGCGATCAATGCAGGCGGGTTTTCGGGAACATCCAGCGGTTGGTCAGGCCTGGTTTGAACGGCTGCCATTCGCCTTCAGGCTGTTTCAGGCGGTCAGCCAGCACCACCATCACACTGGGGTTGACCCCCAGCCCGCAGTGGCTGGCGTGAACCTCCACATTCTCGCACTGCGCATGATCGGCCTGCTGCACCGAACCGCGCCAGTGGACCACACCATCGGTTTTGGTCAGCACCGAAGTGGTCGGCACTGGCGGAGCCTGATGCAGCCCGGTGAAGTGGCCTTTTTTGGTGACTTCGGGCTCTTTGCCGTTGAGCCATTCGAACAGCTTGCTGGCATTGGTGTGGCGGCGATCATCATGAATCGGGCTGCCGAGCGAGATCACTTGCCGCACCGCTTCGGGGTGTAGCTTGGCCAGTTCACGGGCGAACACCCCGCCAAGTGACCACCCGACAATCGAAACCTTGCGGCCCGTTTTGGCGTGGATGTCCAGCAGCAGGCGCTCCATCTCATGCACCCGCGCCAGATCAACCCGCACGTTGCGGCCCAGCTTCCAGCCATAGGCGTCATAGCCCAGGTCTTTCAGCAAGCGGCGCATCGGCGCGGTCGAGCTGTCGCTGGCCATGAAGCCAGGCAGGACCAGCACCGGATGGCCATCGCCCTTGGGCAGCATGCCAAGCAAGTGGCGAGTGGCGTAGAACGAGGCGAGCTCGAACACGGCGCGGCCCTCGGCCAGGGCAAGCAACTTGTGCGGCGGGCGCGCCTCGATCTCCAGGGCCTTGCGGGCGGCGGTTGTGGCGGTCATTTGCTTGCCTTTCTGGCTTTGGCCGGAGCCTTGGCTTTAGCCGAGGGTTTCGATGTGGGCTTGGCTTTGGGCTTTGCCAAGGGCTTGTCCTGTTTCGCGCTCGCCGCTTTGGCGGGCGCGGGCTTGGGTTCCTGCCGGGCAGCATCGCGCAGCTCGGTAAAGCTATCCTCGATGCACTGTGCGTAGAAATCCGGATCGGGCATCAGCTTGCGATCGGCGGTGAAGGCGATGGTTGCCTCCTTGCAATAACTCTGCACCACATGGCCCAGGCCCATCCCGTCAGTCAGGCAGAGCAGGCCCATCATGCTTTCCAGCCGCGCACCGCTGGAATAGATCGGCACCGGTGGCCCTGGCACATTGGTAACCACGGTAGAGAAGGGCGGGCCAACCCGGTTGGCAAGGCCCAGCCGGGTATAGAGCTGCGCCCCCAGCGCCATGAACAGGGCCGGGCTGACCTTGCTCATCTCGGTCATGTTGCGCGCGCCGATCGCGTCGGTCATCGCTTTGCTGTTGACCGTCTGCGAATGGACATAGGCAAGCCGTTCGACCGGATCGGCGATGTGTGTACCCAAAGGGGCGATCATCGCGGCGACCTGATTGCCCATGTCGCCCTTTTCATCGCCCGCACGGACCGAGATCGGGGCCATTGCGGTCAACGTCTTGTCCGGCAGCTCGCCGTGGTGATCGAGGTACTTGCGCAGCGCTCCGCCGATCACGGTCAGGAACACGTCGTTGACCTTGCACCCCGGTGTCAGTTCGCGGATCGCCTTGATATCGGCCAGCGGGATCGAGCGGCCTTCGACCACGCGATTGGGGGAAAGCACCGCGTTGAAGCGGGTGCGCGGGGCGATCATTTCGCCGTGAAGCTTGAAGTCCTTGGCGGCAAGGCCCTTGAGCGCGCGAGCCAGCCCTGGCACCGCCTTGGCCGCAACGTCCAGCTGGCGCGCGGGGTTGAGGATGCCGTTGAGCCAGCTCTTGGCCAGCAGGGTCGGCACGTTGGGCACTTCTTCTGGCTGCCAGGTGTCTGGCTGGTTCGGCGGCGGGGCATTTGGGTCAAGCGTGTGGAGCGCCTCCATCAGATCGATCCCGCTCATCCCGTCGATCGCGGCATGATGGACCTTGGTGACCATGGCGTATGAGCCAGGGACAACGCCCGGGATGTTGTCCAGACCCTCGATCACCGTGAATTCCCACGGCGGGCGATTGAGATCGAGCGGGCGGGCAAAGATCCGCGCGGCCTGAATGCACAGTTGCCGCCAGTCCCCCGGCTTGGGCAGGGCAACGTGACGGACGTGGTATTCCAGATCGAATTCCGCGTCCTCGATCCAATAGGGGTAATCGAGATCGAACGGCACCCGCACCAGTCGTTGGCGCATGGTCTTGGACAGCTGCATCCGGCTTTCAAAGAAGCGCAGGATATCCTTGTACCGCACGAACCCGCCGGGCGCAGTGGCCGGGTTGTAAATCAGCAGCGATCCGATGTGCATCGGCGAATTGCGCGTTTCCAGCGCGACGAAGGAAGCATCCATCCCCTGGAGTTGCCGCAAGCGCCCTGCCTCCCATTGTTATGCCCGTCTTGTGACGGTCTTGGAAACAGAGCCTAACACACCGGGGATAGGCGTCAACAAGCCGCTTTCGCGCCGCGGGCCGAGCGCCTATCTGATCCGCAATGTCCAAAAGCGGCCGCCCCGATCAGCCCAATGCTTCCGAGCGCTTCAACGAGGAGCGGGCGACCTATACCATGAAGGGCAGCCAGCCTGACCTGGAGGCCGGAGTTGCGGCAATCCGCGAGGTGCTGGCGACGCTGAAGCCAAAGCCCGGGGTTTACCGCATGCTCGATGCACGCGGTGACGTGCTCTATGTCGGCAAGGCGCGGGCGCTGAGGAACCGGGTGGCGAATTACACCCAGGTTGAGCGGCTGCCGCTGCGGCTGAAACGGATGGTCAGCCAGACCCGCGCCATGACCATCGTCACCACCAACAGCGAGGCTGAGGCGCTGCTGCTGGAAGCGCAGCTGATCAAGCGGTATCGCCCACCCTACAACGTGCTGCTGCGTGACGATAAGAGCTTTCCTTTCATCCTGCTGAGCGCCGAACATGACTTTCCCCGGATCATGAAGCACCGCGGCGCGCGGCGGGCCAAAGGCAATTACTACGGCCCCTTCGCCAGCGCCGGATCGGTCAACACCACGATCAATGCGCTGCAGAAACTGTTTCTGCTAAGATCTTGTACCGACAGTTTTTTCTCTCGGCGTGACCGGCCATGTCTGCTCTATCAGATCAAGCGCTGCTCTGCGCCGTGCACCGGGCGGATCGACGCGTCGGGCTATGCCGAGCTGGTGGACGAGGCCAAGGACTTCCTTGGCGGGCGCAGCGGCGCGGTGCAGGCCAAACTCAATTCCCAGATGGAGGAGGCCGCCGCCGCGCTCGATTTCGAACGTGCTGCCATGCTGCGTGACCGGCTGCGCGCGGCAACGTTCATCCAGGGCAGCCAGGCGATCAATGCCGAAGGCGTGGGCAATGCCGACGTTTTCGCGATCGCTATGCGCAACGGCCAGTTCGGCGTGCAGGCATTCTTCATTCGCGGCGGGCAGAACTGGGGCCACCGTGCGTTCTTTCCCAGCCATACCGAGGGACTGGACGAGGCCGAGGTGCTGACCAGTTTCCTCGCCCAGTTCTATGAGGAAGTGCCCCCGCCGCGCCTGATCCTGATCGACCGCGCGCTGCCCGAAGCCGATTTGCTGGCCGAGGCGCTGGCCGGGGCCGCGGGCGGCAAAGTGGAGATCTCGATTCCCCAGCGCGGTGACCGCCGCCGCCTGATCCAGCAGGCCGAACGCAACGCGGCGGAAGCGCTGGAGCGGCGGCAGGCAGAAAGCGGGGCCAAGGCGCGATTGGGCCGTGAGCTGGCGGAATTCCTTGAACTGCCCGAAGTGCCGCAACGGATCGAGGTTTACGATAACAGCCACGTCCAGGGGGCCCATGCGTTGGGCGCGATGATCGTGGCCGGGCCTGAGGGCTTCATCAAGGGCCAGTACCGCAAATGGAACATCAAGCAGGCCCAGACCAACGATGACTTCGGCATGATGCGCGAAGTGTTTGGCCGCCGCTTTGCCCGCGCGGCAGAGGAAGATCCCGACCGCGATGGCGGGATGTGGCCCGATCTGGTCCTGATCGACGGCGGCAAGGGCCAGATGAGCGCGGCGCGCGACACGCTGGAAGAGATGGGGATCGAGGACGTGCCCTTGATCGCGATTGCCAAGGGGCCGCACCATGGCCGCGACGGGCGCGAGGTGTTCCACTTTCCCGACGGGCGCGAAAAGATGCTGCCGGTCAATTCACCCTTGCTGTTCCACCTGCAACGGATGCGTGACGAGGTCCACCGTTTTGCCATCGGCGCGCACCGCGACAAGCGCAGCCGGGCGATCCAGGCATCTCCGCTGGACGAAGTGCCCGGTATCGGCCCGGCCCGCAAACGCGCGCTGCTGCTGCATTTCGGCACTGCCGGCAAGGTCCGCGCAGCCTCGCTCGAAGACCTGCAACGCGCCCCCGGTGTCAGCGCGGCAGTGGCGCAGACGGTGTATGATTTCTATCATCCCGGCGGGTGACACGGGCTGACAGGTTTACACGGTTGACACTGTCCAGAGAGGAAGTGTCACCCTCTGTCACCCGGCGCCTTCTTCGCACCGCTAAAACCGACAATGAGAAAGACCGCAGCCTGCGCAGGGCTGCGTTGCGAATCGGCCTATCAAATCGATCCGATGTAGGAAAATTGTTTGGGCACGCCGCTCTGATTCCAATCACACAACATCCGTTCGTGTCGAGCGTAGTCGAGACACGTCAGCGCTGGCGTGTCTCGACTACGCTCGACACGAACAGAGATGGGGAGTGGTGGTGGATTGCCAAAGCTACCCCACTCACAACCCAGCATATACCGCCGCAATCAGGGCCTTGGCGCGGGCGTCGTCGCGCAGGTTGGCGTCCATGCGGTTCATCACATAGGCCATGGTCAGGCCGTTTTCGGGATCGGCCACGGCAAAGGAGCCGCCCCAGCCGGTGTGACCGAAAGTGGCTTCAACCGGTCCGAACACGCCGCTGGAATTGCGCAGGAAACCGGCTGCCCAATCGCATTCGATGTTCAGCACAAGGTCTGTGTTGCGGATCTGCTGGGCCGTCGCCTTGGCCAGCGTTGCGGGAGAGACCAGTCCGCCCTGCGGCGCGATCAGGCGGGCATAGATGCTGGCGAGCGCCCGCGCGGTGCCGTGCCCGTTGGCTGATGGCAGGTCTGCCCCGCGCCATTCGGGGGTCATGGCAAAGCCCGCGCGCAGCGGCGGATTGCCCAGCGCGGCGATCTGCGGCGGGGTGAAGCTGGTCGGATCGACCGGCATGGCGGGCGGCGGAATCAGTTCGGCGCAGCGGTGGTCTTCACCCGCGGGCAGGCCGATCGAGAAATCCAGCTCCAGCGGCCCGGCGATTTCTTCGGCCACGAATTGCCGGATCGACCGGCCCTCGATCCGCTGGAACAGTTCGGTTCCGAGAATGCCGATGGCCAGCGCGTGATAGCCGCTGGCGCTGCCCGGTGCCCACAGCGGGGCCTGCTCGGCGAGACGCGCGGCGGCGGTGCTGCCGCCAACCACGTCCGGTTCGCCCGCCGGCGTGACAAAGCCGCATAGCCCTGCCTGATGCGAAAGCAACTGACCAACCGTTACCGCGCCTTTGCCATTGGCTGCGAATTCGGGCCAGAAATCAGTCACCGGCTGGTCGTAGGACAACAATCCGCGTTCGACCGCCATGGCATAGCAGGTAGCCTGCACGCCCTTGGTGGTGGACCAGACGTTGGCGACAGTATCGGATGTCCAGGGGCGGGTGCGGGCCGGATCGGCCCAGCCGCCGTGCAGATCGGCCACCAGTTCACCCTGCAGAGTTACCGCAAAGGATGCGCCGATTTCATCATGTCGGTCAAAATTGGCGGCGAAAGCTTCACGCACTGCGGCAAAGCGATCTGAGCATGTGCCGCCGATGGTGGTCTGTGCTGCTGCGGTCATGCTCGTCCCCTCTGGCTTTGCGGTTCAGTCCCGCTGCTTGGGGACTACCTTACGGATCATGCCTTCCTGCGCAACACTGGCGACAAGGCGGCCATCGCGGGTGAAGATCCGGCCGCGGTTGAAGCCGCGTCCGCCGCCGCTCCATGGGCTGTCGGTGGCATAGAGCAGCCACTCATCAGCGCGGAACGGTTCGTGGAACCATACCGCGTGGTCCAGACTTGCGCTGACCACTTCGCCTCGCGCCCATGACAGACCGTGGGGCAGGGCGCATGTGCCCAGCAGCGTCATGTCACTGGTAAAGGCCAGCACCGCGCGATGGATGCGGGGATCATCGGGGAGGGGAGCAACAGCCTTGAACCACGAATGGCTGCGCGGCGGGGCGGGCGTGGGATTCATCCAGTGCCGTCCTTCAACCGCGCGCATTTCCACCGGACGCGGGCTCAGGAAATGGTGACGAGCTTCGGGCCGGGCCTGCTCCGCAAAGCGGCGGCGCACCTCAACCTCCGGTTCCAGATCCTCGGGCGGAGGGACTTGCGGCATCTCCGCGTCAACGTGATGCAGCCCTTCCTCGTGCTTCTGGAAACTGGCGGTCAGGTTCAGGATTGGGCGACCCTGCTGGCTGGCAACCACGCGGCGGTTGGAAAAGGATCCGCCGTCGAAATCGCGCTCAACCTTATAGTCTGTCTCGAAATCCTCGCTTCCGCCGCGCAGGAAATAGGCATGCAGCGAATGCGCCGGGCGCGCCGGATCGACGGTCTGTTCCGCCGCAAGCAGCGCCTGCGCAATCACTTGTCCGCCGAAAACCCGGCCCACCCCGCCGCGTTTGCGCCGGCCGGTGAAGTGATCCGCTTCGCCGGGCTTGACCTCCAGCAATCTGACCAGGCCGGCCACCTGCTGTTCGGGGGTAGGTTCGTTTTCCATCGCAACCCTTTGGTGGGGGTTGTGGGGAAGGTCAAGCGGGGGCGGGGGACGAGAGCTGGCATATTCTCCCCCTCCTCTGAAGAGGAAGGGGGCTGCCAGCTTACCCCCGGACCTTCCGGATCAGCCGCCAGCCCAGCGCCTTGACCTGATTGCCATGCGGCCAGCGCCCGGTGCTCACCGGCTTCATGCCGATGCGCCGCAGCACCGCGTTGAACGCGCGTGCGTCGGCTTCGGCAAAAGACCATTCGCTGCGCCAGGTGATCGACAGCGAAACCGAACCTTCGGGGCCGTTCCTTACGTAATGCGGGGCCATCACTGGAACGAACAGCGCTTCGCCCGGGCCAAGCGGGAATTTCATCCCGCCCGCTTCCAATTCATCCCGCCAGGTCAGTTCGCGCCCGCCGCCGGTGTGGTAGGTTTCGTGGACTTCGTCCGGGGCATAGGCCGGATCGCCCGCGGGGAACTGGGTCATCACCTTGCTGCCGCGGATCTGCAGCAGGATGTTGTGCTCAGGATCGAAATGGTATGGGGTGACCCCATTGGGGCTGGTGATGAACACGAAGCCCTGGGTCTTCATCATCCGCCCGGTCCTGGCTTCGATCTCTGGCTGGATCTCGCTCAGCAGATCGGCCAGCAGCGCGGCATATTCGGGCACCTGTTCGATATTCTTGAGCGCGGCCCAACTGCCGGTCTGTTCGATCCGGCGGATCGTGTCGCCAATGCTCAGGCCCGACGCCCCGGGCTTTTCGGTGATCCCGATCGGCAGGTCGGCCTTGTTGTATTCGATCGAACTGGCAGGCAGTTTTTCCGCCAGACTGGCCAGGGCATCCAAATCCAGCAAGGGGTGGTGGCCCAGCCGGTGGTGCAGCTTATGCGGCACTTCGGGATAATTCGCGGCAAAGGTGGCGCGGTCATCGCTTGAAAACACGGTCATGGCATTATTCCATTGGGATTGCGGCCCAATTCGGCCTTTAGGAGTTGACGGAACGCGGCGCGGCGCAGCTTGCCGCCAATCGCGATCGACAAGCGTCCGATCGCACGGCGTTCGCGCCAGATGTGGTCGATCATCGGATGATCGGCCGCGGCGCAGCTATCGGTCCAGCGCACCAGCGGATGGTCCAGCATGGCGAGGTTCTCGCGCTGGAGCAGCACGCCGGGGCTGTATCGGGCATAGCGCTCGTCGAACGCGGTCTTGTAGCTGAAGGCACCCGGCGGGGTCAGGAAGCTGGCCAGCATGGCGATTGGTTCGCCATCCAGGTTCAGTGTCAACCGTTCGAGTCGCCCATGACTGGCTGCGCCCGAAAGCGCCTCGCGAAACATGCGGGTGGTGGTCTGATGCGAGGCGAGGGCAGAGCCTGCGCCGCCTTTCCAGCCCGAATGTTCCAGGGCCAGAAAATCGTCGATCCAGCGGCCGAGATGCTCATCGCCTTCTGTGCGCTCCAGCGTCACTTCGCCCAGTTCGGACAAGCGGGCGAATTGGCGGCGCAGTTCCTTGCGCTTTTTGCCGGACAGCGCGGCTTCGAAATAGGCATCGCGGGAAAAATCGGACTGCAACAGGGCGCGCTGTTCGATGTGCACCAGCCCGGCAAGGCGCTGCTGTTCGTCCAGCACTTGCGCCAGCGCGGTCTGCAAGGGGCCGTCCAGCGGCATGTGCGGCAGATGCAGGAACAGGGCGAGGCCGGGCGCACGGTCGGCCCAATCCAGCAGTGCCCGCCAGAAATGCCGCTCCAGCCCGGCAGCAACCAGGGGTGCACCAAGGAAGCAGTTGCCGTGAATCCAGGTTGTCAGTTGTGGGATCGGCCAGCGGTAATAGCGCGGCTCGCGCCGGATTGGCAGCAATCCGGCCAGTTCGCCATCGCATTCGAACCGCAGCAGGCGCACGGACCCTTCGGGATCATGGGCGCGCAGGGCAGGGAGCAAGTACCAGCTTTCGAAGAACGGATTGGGTTCGCTGGCGCAAGCGGTCAGCGCGTCCCAGGCGAGGCGGGCTTCCGGATCCTCGAAGATGCGCCAGTCGACCGGGCGGATGCGGGCCACGGGCGCAACAAGGGGCGCAGCATAGTGCTGCATCGCACCGGGCGGAGCCAGCTCTGCCTTGCTTGCCACTGTTACCGTTCCTCACACAGTTGGCGGAGCGCCACTGCGGGGCCGGTTTAGCGCTGAAATGCCAAGGAAAGCCTAACGCTCAGAGACCCGGCCAGGTTCGAACCTTGAGAAAACAAAACCCCGCCCGGATCGCTCCGGACGGGGTCTGCTTCACCCTGGCGGGCAGGCGGAGCTTAGCTCGCGCCGTGGGCCAGCGCCGCGAGCAGGAGCAGCGCGACGATGTTGGTGATCTTGATCATCGGGTTGACGGCCGGACCAGCGGTATCCTTGTAAGGATCGCCAACCGTGTCACCGGTAACCGCAGCCTTGTGGGCATCGCTGCCCTTGCCGCCGTGGTTGCCGTCTTCGATGTACTTCTTGGCATTGTCCCATGCGCCGCCGCCCGAGGTCATCGAGATCGCGACGAACAGGCCGCCCACGATCACGCCCAGCAGCAATGCACCCAGCGCGGCAAAGCCGTTGTCCTGACCGGCGACCAGGGTGATCACATAGTAGACAACAACCGGCGCAAGCACCGGCAGCAGCGACGGGATGATCATTTCCTTGATTGCCGCCTTGGTCACCAGGTCAACCGTGCGGGCATAGTCGGGACGGCTGGTGCCATCCATGATGCCCGGATTGTCACGGAACTGGTTGCGCACGTCGATCACCACGTCACCGGCAGCGCGGCCCACGGCGGTCATGCCCATCGCACCGAACAGGTACGGGAGCAGCGCGCCGAGCAGCAGGCCGACGATCACATAGGGATTTTCAAGGCTGAAATCGACCTTCAGGTCCGGGAAGAACTCGCGAAGGTCGGTGGTGTAGGCGGCGAACAGCACCAGCGCGGCAAGGCCAGCCGAACCGATCGCGTAACCCTTGGTCACAGCCTTGGTGGTGTTGCCCACCGCGTCGAGCGCGTCGGTCTTTTCACGGACCGAATCGTCGAGACCCGCCATTTCGGCAATGCCGCCGGCGTTGTCGGTCACCGGACCGTACGCGTCGAGCGCAACGACCATGCCGGCCAGCGCCAGCATCGAAGTGGCGGCATAGGCGATGCCCAGCAGACCCGCGAGCTTGAAGGCCACGATGATGCCGGTGACGATCACCAGCGTCGGCATGGCAGTCGATTCCAGGCTGATTGCCAGACCCTGGATCACGTTGGTGCCGTGGCCGGTTTCCGAAGCCTTGGCGATCGAACGCACCGGGCGATAGTTCGTGCCGGTGTAGTACTCGGTGATCCAGATGATCAGGCCGGTGATGATCAGGCCCAGCAGCGCGCACCAGAACAGTGCTTCGCCGGTGATTCCGGTATCGCCGATCGGCACGGTCATGTCGCCCAGCGCAGTGCGCATGGCCCACAGGATCGCCGGGATCGAAAGCACGGCAGTCACCAGGAAGCCCTTGTACATGGCGCCCATGATGTTGTTCGACTTGCCCAGCTTGACGAAATAAGTGCCGATGATCGAGGTGACGATGCACACGCCGCCGATCAGTAGCGGCAGGCTCATCAACGGAACGATGTCGGCCACGCCCTTCACCAGCAGTGCGGTTAGCACCATGGTGGCGCCAACGGTCACGACATAGGTTTCGAACAGGTCAGCCGCCATACCGGCGCAGTCACCCACGTTGTCACCGACGTTGTCGGCGATCACGGCGGGGTTGCGTGGATCGTCTTCGGGAATGCCCGCTTCGACCTTGCCCACCAGGTCCGCGCCCACGTCAGCCGCCTTGGTGAAGATCCCGCCACCGAGACGCGCGAAGATCGAAACCAGCGAAGCGCCGAGCGCCAGCGCGGTCAGCCCGGTCACCACGACGCGGTCATTGGCGGCATAGCCAGCCGGACCGGTCAGGTACCAGAAGAACCCGGCGATCGCGAGCAGGGCAAGCCCTGCCACCAGCATGCCGGTGATCGCGCCCGCGCGGAACGCCAGGGTCAGGCCCTGTTGCAGCCCGACCTGCGCAGCGGCAGCGGTGCGGACGTTCGAGCGAACCGACACGTTCATGCCGATGAAGCCCGCCGCGCCCGAAAGCACTGCGCCCAGTACGAAGCCGGCAGCGGAAATTCCGCCTAGCGTCAGCATGATGATCACGGCCACGACCACGCCAACAATGGCGATCGCGGTGTACTGGCGCTTCAGATAGGCTTGCGCGCCTTCCTGGATCGCACCGGCGATTTCCTGCATCTTGGCGTTACCGGCCGAGGCGCCGAGCACCTGACGGCTGGTAACGAAGCCATACACGATGGCTAACGCCCCCAGGGCGATTGAAATTGCGACGAGACTCACGTGAGGGTACCCCCTTTGGCTATCCTTGAACTAATGTCCCCATAGGGCCCGTTTTGGCACGGACCTCTTATGCGCGGACCCGTATAGGGAAGCAGAGCAGGCGTGCAAGTGCCCAATGCGGCGGATTTCCGCGCAGTTGGGGAAAAATCAATGGTGTTCGTAGCCCAATGCCGCGTGCGCAGGCGGGGCCTGTCCATCAAGCAACAGAGACTCTTCGGCAAAAGCCAGCGCCTGTCCGATCAGATGCGCGGTAATCGGCGGTTCCAGCCCTGCCGGCAGGGTGAACAGCAACTGATAATCATCCCCCCACCGCAGCGCTTCGTCGCGGAGGTACTCGGGGCATGATAGGGGGACCGCGGCGGGGACGATGTCGAAAGAAACCCCGCTGGCCCGCGCCATCCGCACGGCATCGAGCAGCAGCCCGTCCGATACGTCCATCATCGCAGTGACATGCGGCGCAAGCGCCCAGCCTTCGGCCAGCATCGCCATCGGGCGGCGATAGGCCGTGCTGTCGCCAGTGCCACTTTTGAGCGCCTCAAACCCCACCATTGCCGCGCCAAGCGGACCGGACAGGTAAAGCCTGTCACCCGGCTTTGCCCCGCCGCGAGAGGGCACCGGCCGATGAGTGGCGCGTCCCAATGCGGTCAGCCCCATGGTCTGTGGTCCCGCTCCGCCCACGGTGTCCCCGCCCAGCAGCGGCACACCGTAATGCTCCAGCACTTCTTGCAGGCCTTCGAGGAAGCGCGCGTCATCCTCACCAAGTTGATAGCCCAGGAGAACCCCCAGCGGCTCCGCGCCCTTGGCGGCAAGGTCAGACAGATTGGTGGCCACCAGCTTCCACGCCACATCCGCCGGGTCCTGTCCGGGCAGGAAGTGAACTCCTTCAACCAGCATGTCGTGGGTCAGCACCAGCGCCTCGCCACCGATCTCCAGCACCGCTGCATCATCCGCAAGTCCGCGCGCGGCAGGGTGCGTTGCGATGGCCTGAAGGGCTGCGATGAATTGGGGCTCGGTGGTCATTCGCCTGAAACTCTCCCCAATTCTGGCCGCATCTGAAAGCGGCGCTGGATCAGTGGGATCCTAACGCACATCCTTCGCCACGGCGTCCAGCAGGCCATTGACGAACTTCGCTTCGCGGCGTTCGAAAAAGGCGTGGGCGACATCGACATACTCGTTGATTACCGTGCCGGTCGTCACGTCCGGGCGGGCAAGCAATTCATAGGTTCCGGCGCGCAGGATCTGGTGCATGGTCTTGTCCAGCCGGGACAGGGTCCAGCCTTCGGCGAGCTTGCTGGTCAGCACGTCATCGATCTCGTCCAGCCGGGCATAGACGCCCAAAACCACATCATCGAAGAATGCCACTTCGGCCTGGGCATACTGATCGCCTTCGATTTCGGCGCCAAGCCGATGCCGATGGAACTCGTCGAGCAGGGTGGGGAGGTGAGTAGCCTCCATGTCGCGCTGATAGAGTGCCTGAACGGCGGCGAGCCGAGCAGCGGCGCGTGCGCGCGAGGCTTTGCTGTTATGCGCTCTCATATTCCCAATCTCACTTCGATCGAACGCGCATGGGCGGGCAGCCCTTCGGCTTCGGCCAGCTCGATCGCCGCCGGGCCAAGCGCCCGCAGCGCCGCTTCGTCAAGCTGGATGAAGCTGGTGCGCTTCATGAAGTCCAGCACGGAAAGTCCAGAAGAAAAACGGGCCCGGCGCCCGGTTGGGAGCACGTGATTGGGCCCGGCAACGTAATCGCCGATCGCTTCCGGGGTCATCCGTCCCAGGAACACCGACCCGGCATGGCGGATTGCGTCCATCAGCGGCTGGGGATCAGCAACCGCCAGTTGGACATGCTCCGCGGCCAGCGCATTGGCGAGCGCGGGGGCCTCGTCCAGGCTGGTAACTTCGATGATCGTGCCGTGTGTATTCCAGCTGTCCGCCGCGACGCGGGCGGTGGGCAGCATGGCCAGCTCCACCCCGATCCGGTCCGCCACCGTATCGGCGAACAGCGGATCGTCGGTGATCAGGATCGATTGCGCGCTGGGATCGTGTTCAGCCTGGCTAAGCAGATCAGCGGCGGTCCATTCGGGATCGTTCTGGCCGTCCGCGATCACCAGGATCTCGCTCGGGCCGGCCACCATGTCGATCCCGACCACGCCATAAAGCTGGCGCTTGGCCTCTGCCACCCAGGCATTGCCGGGACCGGTGATCACGTCGACCGGTTTGATCCGCTCGGTGCCATAGGCGAGCGCGGCCACGGCTTGCGCACCGCCGATGCGCCACAGTTCATCGACGCCCGCGAGATGCGCGGCGGCAAGGACCAACGGGTTGATCTGGCCCTTGGGGGTAGGGGTGACCACCACCAGCCGTTCAACCCCGGCAACCTTGGCGGGGATGGCATTCATCAGCAATGACGAGGGATAGGCCGCGCGGCCGCCCGGCACATAGAGCCCGGCGGCGTCAACAGCCAGCCAGCGCGCTCCAAGCCGAACCCCGGTCTCATCCACAGCATCGCGGTCCATCGGCAATTGTGCCTGATGGTAGGCGCGGATTCGCGCTGCGGCCAGTTCCAGCGCGGCACGCAGATCGGGCTTGAGCGCATCGAAGGCTTCGCGGCAGGCTTCGGGCGTGATCCGCCAGTCGTCCTCGGTGGTCAGGGCATGGCCATCGAACTTGGCGGTCATGTCCACCAACGCCGCATCGCCGCGATTGCGCACGTCGGAGAGGATCACCTGAACGTCGCGCGCGACATTCTCGTCGCTTTCGCGGCGGTCGGCGACCAGGCGGCGAAAAGCCTGTTCAAAGCCCTTGTCGCTGCTCTTCAGCCGCAGCATCAGGCGGCCTGCTGCTGGCTGACCAGCGCGCGGAAATTCTCGACCAGCGCAGCTACGCGCTCGTCGGTTTTCAGCGCAGCGCGGTTGACGATCAGGCGGGCGGAAATCTGCAGGATCTGGCTGGTTTCGACCAGGCCGTTGTCCTTCAGCGTCTTGCCGGTCGAAACCAGATCGACGATCCGGCTGGCGAGGCCAAGCCCGGGAGCAAGTTCCATCGCCCCGTTGAGCTTGACCACTTCGGCCTGAATACCCTTTTGCTCAAAATGCTTGCGGGTCAGGTTGGGGTACTTGCTCGCCACGCGCAAATGGCTGACGCGAGCAGGATCCTCGCTTTGGCCATCCGGTTCGGCCACCGACAGGCGGCAGTGCCCGATGTCCAGATCGACCGGGGCATAAAGGTCCGGATAGGCGAACTCCTCGACCACGTCCGATCCGACGATCCCGGCCTGCGCCGCGCCGTGGGCCACAAAAGTCGCCACGTCGAATGCGCGCACGCGGATCAGGCGCATGTCGCTGCCCCAAATGTCATTGGGAGCGCAGGCAAAGCTCAGCGCGCGGCTCTTCTTGTCATGAAACTCGGCTTCGGGCACGACACCGGCACGCGCCATCAGGGGCAGCGCCTCGTCAAGAATGCGGCCTTTGGGCACGGCGAAGGTCAGTGGTCGGGACATAGTGGGGCGCGTTTAGGCGCGGTAAGGCGAAAGGGCAACCGGATGAGCAATGCCAAGCCACCGATCATGGAAATGAACAATGTGCTGTCCGCGCTCGAATGGCAGGCCGATCATGCCGAAAGGAACGGCGCCCCGGCCACCGCGCGGGCGATCCGGGGCGCGATCCCGCTGCTGCAGGGGAACAGCGAATGCGGCCGACGAATGCGCGAATGGCCGGGGCTGAGCCTGGAAGACGCGATGCCGCTGCGCTTTACCGGCGGTCTGCACAATCTCTACCTGACCGGTAAAGTGCCCGATCTGGGCGCGGTCTATCGGCAGGAAATGACTGATCAGGGGGCGGTCAATGCTGTCGTCGCGGCGGCGGTTTCTGCGCACGATATGGAACTCGCGGGCTGGTTTGATGGCCCGCCGCAGACCAATGAGGCCGGGCGATCAGCCAGCGTGATGGTCCAACTGTTGTGGCTCAGCCAGCGGTTGGGGCCGCGCTTCGAATTGCTGGAACTGGGGGCCAGTGCCGGAATCAATACGATGATGGACCGGTTCCACTTTGACTTCGGCGGCGTGGAATCGGGCGATCCTGACAGTCCGATGCGGATCTGACCCGAATGGCGCGGCTGCGCGCCGCCGTCCGGTTCGGTCGAGATCACAGGAATCCGGGGCTGTGATCTGGCTCCGGTCGATCTGACCGATGCGGCTTCAGCCTTGCGGCTGAAAAGCTATGTCTGGGCCGAAGTGGCCCACCGGCTGGAACGGATCGACGCCGCTATCGCGCTTGCCAATCAGCACGCACCAGAGGTTGAGGCCGCCGATGCCGGGGAATGGGTGCTGCGGCAACTCGCCCTGCCGCAAGCAGCGGGGGTGACGCGGGTGCTGTTCCACACCATCGTCTGGCAATATTTCCCGCCCGCCACGCGCGACGCGATCCGCGCGGCGATGGAGCGTGCCGGAACAGAGGCCACGCCTGAGCGGCCACTGGCCTGGATCATGGTCGAAACCAACCGCCAGACCTTTCGCCACGAATTGCGCGCGCGTTACTGGCCGGGGGGGCAGGATGCGGTGCTGCTGGGCGAGGCACATGCCCATGGCGCCTGGGTGGATTGGCGGGGCGAGAGTCTTTCTGACCTGGATTGATCCACCCTGATTGTCTCAGGAAGCTTCTTGGCAAGGAGCGCTGCGCAGTGCTGGCTGGTAGCCAGTGCCAGTGGCGCGACGCAGTCCGAGGTGCTTCCTGAGGCAACCCGACTGAGCGGGCTGATTTTGGCCCATCCCGGCTCCGTCACATTGCGATATTCTAGGTCGGAAAGGTTCTAACCTCGCAGCTGTTCGGTCTCGCGCCGCCGCCGTTCAAAGCTTTCGCGCATCCGTTCAGGATAGGGCAGGCCCAGCCGCGCCCATCGCTCCATCCAGCCGCCGTGATAGCTGACCCATTCCCACACCGCAGTCAGCAGCAGGATGGCGATCCCCAAGGTGCCGAATTGCGGGGTGCCCGGCTCGCGCCACCACGCCCACAAGCCCAGCCCGCAGACCAGCACCATAGCAACCGTATGGGATAGCGGGAAATTGCCGATAGTATTGCCAAACCGCTTGAACAGACCCAGTCCGCCCAGGAAAGTGAGCATCCCGCCAGTCTGGATAAGGATCAGCGCACGGCTAACGGGTTGTTCCCAGCGTTCCAGCAGCATGGCATCGCCCACCGCCAGCACAACCACCCCCAGCACGATCGGCATGTGGAGATAGGTAAAGGCGTTGCGTGCCACGCGTCCGACTTGCGAATGGCCTGAAATGAACTGTGCCCCGCGTACCGCGCCCATGTCGAAATAGAGCCACCACAACAGTGCCGACCCGGCGAAAGCCGTTACAAAAGCCAGCGACGTTGCCAAGGTGGGCATGGTGCCAGCCATGGTCGCACCGGTCACGACGATCCCTTCGCCCAGCGCAATGATAATGAACAGCGCGCAGCGTTCGGCCATGTGGCTGCCCGAAATGTCCCACTCGCTCGCAAGCGAATGTCCCAGGAAAGGCACACGATAGAGCACGAAAGGCCCGGCATATTCGATGGCCAGCGCGGCCAGCCAGCACAGCACTTGCGCCGGTCCGCCGGCCATTGCCCCGCCGATCCACAGCGGCGCGCTGGCGGCGAACCACACGGCGATCCGCACCATGTTACGGGTGTTGTGCGCTCGTTCGCGGTGGAACATGGCGGCGGTGCACAGCGTCCGCCCCAGCTGGATCGCGACATAGCACAGCGCAAAGGGTAGCGCCTTGTCTGCAAAGGCATCGGGCAGGCTGACCGCCATGCCCAGGCTCAAAAGCATCAGTGCCAACAGCATAAGTCGAACCGGCAACCGATCGGGATTGAGCCAGTTGGTGACCCAGGTGGTGTACATCCACCCCCACCACAGCGTCAGGAACAGCATCAGTCCTTCGGCAAAGCCCCATGGATTGAGATGATGCCCGAAGAAGTGCGAAAGCTGGGTGATCGCAAATACGAACACCAGATCGAAGAACAGCTCAAGGTTCGAAACCGGCGCATGGCCGCCGCCGTGGTTGCGCAGGAGCGAATTGCGGGCGCGGCGTTCGGCGGCGGCAACCGCCGCGCCGATTCCGCCGCGGCGCGGGCTGTCAGGCATCGGTGGCGGTCCGGGTCAAGAAGGCATCCATCGCCGCGTTGACCGCCTGTGGAGCTTCCCACGGCACGAAATGGCCGCAATCGCTTACCTTGACCACTTCGAGGTTGGGCACCATTGCTTCAAGACCATCAAGGTTTTCTGGCGGCAAGGCAATATCGTCCAGCGCCCAGACCACCAATGTCGGCAGGGTCAAGGGAGGCAGGTCGGGCGGCCCACCTTCTGCCGGGACTGCGTAAGGTTCGTCCATGGCAGGGACATAGAGCGGGCTGGCGCGGTACCAGTTGAGCATGCCGAAGGCAGCATCAACATTGGCCCATTCGCTGGTCAGCGCGGCACGCTCCTCGGGCTCCATCCGGTCACCGGTAGCCAGCCTGTCCCCAAATGCTTTCAGCAGGATCCCGCCCAGGCCAAGTTCGCGCACCAACGCGTCATTGGACGTATCGCGGAACGTCCGCATGTACTGGCTCGATTCGCGCTGATGCCGGTTGGTCCAGACCAATCGAGCGAAGCCCACCGGATGGGGCGCATTGGCGATTACCGCGCGATTCACCCGGCCGTTCATCTGGCCCATCAGGGCCACGCCCCATGCAATTGCGCCGCCCCAATCGTGCCCGACAATCGTGAATTTGCCAACGCCCAGTGCATCGGCAAGCTGGAAGACATCGCCGATTAGCTTGTCCGGGGTGTAGCTTTCCACATTCTGCGGTTTTGATGATCCGCGATATCCGCGCTGATCGGGCGCGATGCAGCGAAACCGGCCAGACAGGTGCGCGATCTGGTGGCGCCAGGTGCGGTGGCTTTCTGGGAAGCCGTGCAGAAACACCAGCACCGGCGCATCGCGCGGGCCGGTATCGACCACATCGAGCTCGATCCCGCAGGCCAGAGTGACGCGGATCTGCTCCATGCTCACTGCTCGCCAACCCCCATTTTTGCTGCATAGCCCGAATTGAACGCGGCGATCATTTTGTCGAACAGGGCTTCGGGCGTGCGGCGTTCCTGCGCGATCCACTGTTCCATCCCGTGTTCGGCAATCGCCACCTCGCGCTGGCCCGCGTCGATTGCGGTCAACATTCGCTGAGCGAATTCGTCCGGGTCGATCCCGGTATCGATTGCGTCATCGCTGACCCCGCGCCGGCCACCATCGGCAGTGATTGCGTTGCGCGACACGTCAGTGCGGATCGAACCCGGCGTGACGCCGATCACCGCAATGCCATGCGGGCTCAGCTCGATCCGTAGCGAATCCGCATAGCCGATCAGCCCGTGCTTGGCCGCGCAATAGGCCGAGCGCAGCGGTGAGCCGACTTTGCCGGCCAGGCTGGAAATCATCACGATCTGCCCGGTCTTGCGTGCAACCATGCGCTTTAGCAGCGCCTGGGTCAGGGCGATCGGGCCGAGCAGATCGATGTCGATCATCTTCTGGTAGACCGAGAAATCGGTATCGACCGCCAAGCTGCGCTGGCTGATCCCGGCATTGTTGACCAGAGCGTCGATCCCGCCGCTCCAGTCCCAGGCCTTGTCGGCGGCGGCCTGCGCAGCGGTAAAGTCGCTGGTGTCAAACGGCAGGATCAGGTGCGGCGTTCCGCACTGCGCGGCGACATCGGCTAGCGCGGCTTCATTGCGGCCGGACAGGATCACGCGGTAGCCGCGTGCCGCATAGGCCCGCGCCAGCGCTGCACCGATGCCCGATGATGCGCCCGTGATCCAGGCGGTTTTGGCTGCTTCGCTCATTATCGTTGCTCTCCCTGAATTCGGCTCAATCAGTGCGGGTCAGCGGCGCGTCGGGCAAGGGGATAAATTCATCCGCATCGCCCGGAACGGTTGGAAAGCGGCCTTGTGTCCAGTCATCTATCGCCTGCCGGATCCGCTCGCGTGAGGAGTGGACGAAGTTCCAATAAGCATGCCTGGGCGATGTGGCTGCCGCGCCGCCCAGCAGCATCACCCGCCCGCCCAGGCTGGATCCCAGCCGCATGGTCCGTCCCGGCGCGAGAATGGCCAATTCGTAGAGCCCCAGTTCCACACCGTCGATCATCGCCTCACCGCCGACCAGCATGACCGCGCGTTCCTCTGCCTCTGTATCGATCGGGATCGTGCCGCCGGGGGCCAGCACGATCTCAGCATAAATCGTGGGGCTGTGCAGGGTAGTCGGGGCGGTCTGGCCCCACAGACTGCCCATGATTACGCGGGCAGTGGTGCCATTGTTTTCGATCAGTGGCAGATCGGTCTGGGCTTCAAACGCCGGGTCGATTTCCTCACGGCCATCGGGCAGAGCCAGCCAGGTCTGCATGCCATAGATGCGCTTGGGCAGATCGCGCTCGGCAGGCAGCCCGCGTTCGGAATGGACGATTCCGCGCCCGGCCGTCATCAGGTTGACCTGACCGGGGCGGATCGTGGCGAAAGTGCCCAGACTGTCGCGGTGATCGATCGCGCCTTCGAACAGCCAGGTGACTGTCGCAATGCCGATATGCGGATGCGGGCGCACGTCGATACCAGGGCCAGGGGGCAGGTCGGCCGGGCCGAACTGATCGACGAAAATGAACGGCCCCACCATCACCCGGCGCGGGCTGGGCAGCACCCGGCGGACCTGGAACGCACCCAGATCGTGCGTGACGGGCAGGACGGTCTGGATGACCGGATCGGTCATGCGGTAATCTCTGCGAGTTCGAGCAGTTCAAGCAGGTCGAGCGGAAAGATCCGTTCGGGCCAGTCGGTCAGTTCGGCGCGGGTGAACCAGCGCGCCTCGCGCATGATTACGCGTTCCAGTTCGGTGTGCCCTGACATGTCGATCGCGGTCGTCATGGTGCACACCCGAAAGAACCTTTCATCGGCGGTCACCGGTTCGCCATCGGGGGTGATGAAGTCATAGCAGCGCCGGGCAAATTCCGGCCCGGGATCGGCGCTTAAGCCGGTTTCCTCAAGCAGTTCCCGGCGTGCCGCAACGTGGAACTCCTCGCCCGGATCGCATTCGCCACCAACTGCCGCCCAGAATGGGCTGCGCCCGGCCACACTGAAGCGGAAGAGCAGTAGCCGGTCCGCGGGATCGAGCAGCAGCAGCCGTGCCGCGCGGCGGATGCGGCGGGGCTGGGTCATTCTTCCGGGGCCTGCGCCTTGATCGCCAGGGCATGGACCCGCTGCCCGGGAATGTCACCCAATGCGGTAATAACCATGCGCTGGCGTTCCAGCCTGGACTTGCCCGCAAAAGCGGCGCTTTCGATCTCCACCGTGAAGTGCGATTCGCCCGATCCGTCATCGCCGGAATGGCCGTGATGGCGCGCGCTGTCGTTGATTACGGCGAGGTGGATGGGGGAAAAAGCCTGATTCAGCAGGGCTTCTATTTCGGTGGCGATGGGTCCGGTCATGCGCGCCAAGCTAGGCTGCA
This sequence comes from Novosphingobium sp. B 225, assembly GCF_002198665.1. Lineage (GTDB taxonomy): Bacteria > Pseudomonadota > Alphaproteobacteria > Sphingomonadales > Sphingomonadaceae > Novosphingobium. The sequence continues at coordinate 45,726 of NZ_MWLM01000031.1, forward strand.
GCAGCCCCTTCGACAAGCGCCGCAAAGCCATTATATGCACCGCGATGCGCGTTACGATCATCCATACCCCGCGTGAATGCCGGATCGCGATTGTGCGAGACGATGGCAGCCGTGCGGACACCACGTTCCCGCACAAGGGCCCGTTCCCACACGATGCGATGCATTTCGTGGTCGAGCGGGTGATGGGCATGCGGCGCGCTTTTTGGGGAATGGTTGCGGCGGGGCAGCATCCCGAAGAGCTGTCTGAGTTGGCCAAGCTGGCCGGGCATGCGAGCGCCAGTCGGGCCAGCATGCCGCAGGACCATATCGTAGAGCTACTCCAGGCTGAACGGCTGGTCGAATGCTTCGAAGCCGATCTGTGGGGCGGGGCGGGCGATCCGGAAACCTTGCGCAGTGTTTACCGCGCAGCCTGTGGCAGCTCACAAGTGCCGTGCCCGGACCTTAGCGACGCCGCGATTGCCGCGATCCGGGCAGAGATTGCCGTACTGCAGGAACAGTGGCGCAGCGGACAACTCGTGCTGGACTGGGTGTGAGTTCATGGCTGGTGACCGTTTCCATGGCCGGGTGACCAATCCCGGCCGGCTGTGCGACCGCCCCGGCTGCCCCGAAGCGGGGGAGTTCCGCGCACCCGGTCCGCGCGGCTCCAGCTTTGACGGCCCCGGTGACTATCGCTGGTTCTGCCTGGACCATGTCCGCGAATTCAACGCCGGGTATGATTGGTTCGAAGGGATGAGTGCCGAGGAAATCATGCGCGCGCAAAGCCCGATCAACGGCTGGGAACGCGAAACCCGAGCCTTTTCACCCACAGCCGGAATCGATTCCGCCCCGCGCTGGGCAGACTTTGCCGATCCACTGGACGCGATCAGCAAGCGCGCCCGCGCGCGCCGGCCAGCCGAACGGGCCGACGGAAGGCTGCTCAGCCCGGATGAGCGGCGCGCGCTCGATGCTCTTGGGCTGCCGCTCGATGCCGACCGCAAGGCACTGCGCGAACGCTATTCGCAGCTGGTGCGGCGTTACCACCCTGATCGCAATGGCGGGGATCGCAGTTATGAAACGCGGTTGCAGGGGGTGGTCGAAGCCTACCAGCTGCTTAGGAAGGCCGCGGCGTTCGCTTGACCAGCCAGAAGATCGGCAGGCCGACGAAGAACACGTGCGGAAAGAGGCCCAGTGCCAGCTTGATCTGGTCCGGATTGGGGAAGGGGGCTCCGAACCGGAAATGCAGCACGATCCCGTACATCACACCGTACAGCACTATCCCGTAAAGGGTCCCCGCTTTCCACGGCGCGACCTCGCCCAGCGGGGTGTTTCGCGCCAGCCACAGGCCAAGCGCGACCATGGCCGCCATGATCGCGAAATGCACACCCAGCCCCAGCAGCGCGCCGGGCGTGCCCCACTGGCTGGCCGCGTCACCAAACGGTCCCGCCGCTACCCCGCGCCACAGCTTGCCGATGTCTCCATCGCCCCGCACCAGGGTGAGCAGGGTAGCATAAGCGGCGTCGAGCGCGCCGCACAGGAGCCACAGCTTCAGGAACACTTGCCGCATCACGGCGCTTCGCACAGTGCCTTGAACTGGTCAGCCATGATGCCCCAGCCCTGATCGAAACCCATTTCGCGGTGATGAGCCATGCTTTCGGAAGTCCAGTGCCGCGCTCGGCCGGTATAGCGGGTGCCGGTGCCTTCGGACGCGATTTCCCAGATGCCCAGCATGAAGGGGCCAGCCGGTTGCAGGCCCTGTTCGATCGCGTCGGTCACGGCAATCCGGCGGCCTTCTTCCCAGGCGACGATGAAGCCAGGATGCTCGTTACGCTCGCCTTCGGGGCCATGCATCACCGTGTGGGTGAAGCCGCCGGGTTGGCGACTGCCCCAGTCCACTTCGGCGCGCCACGGCTTGGGGCACCACCAGGCATCGGTCTGATTTACCAGCACATCCCACACCTTGTCCGGCGCGGCATTGATCAGGCGGGTGACGCTCAATTCATACATTCAGATTTTCCTCTCTCAGTCCCGGTCCGGCGCGCCGAGCGGGAAATAGGCACGATAAGGCCGCGCTTCGTCCACGCAAGCGGCTACGGCCGGCAAAGCCAGCAGATGCGCGCGCCATTGCCGCAGCCGGTCCAGCTCCATCGGGATTGGATAACACCAGTCGGCATAGAACAGGCTGGGCGCGGCGGCGCATTCGATCAGGGTGATCGCATTGCTCGCCGGATAGTCTGCCAGCCAAGTGTCGATCCAGCGATAGGCGCGGTCCAGCATATCGCGTGCGCGGCCTTCGGTGGCGGGATCTGGCATATCGAGGCTGCGGATATGCGCGCTGACGATCTCCTGCATCGGGTGCATGACATAATTGTCAAACACCCGGTCCAGCATCCGCACTCTGTTTGCCTTTGCCGGATCGGATGGAAGCAGCGGTGCGGGGCCGGGGTGATGGAGATGCAGGTGCTCGATAATCGAGCTGGCTTCAAACACCACCACGTCACCATCGCGCAGCACCGGAAACTTGCCCAGCGGGCTGGCTGCGGCAACGAAAGCGTCATGCTCCGGTACCTCCCCGCCCAGCGAGCAAAAGTCGAACGCGGTGCCATTGGCATAAAGCGCGATCTTTACCTTCCAGGTGTAGCTGGAAAAGGGGTGGCCGTAGAGCGCAAGCATCGGGTCAGCCCTTTCGTGCGGTTTCGATCGCGGCAATGTCGATCTTCTTCATCGTCATCATCGCTTCGAACACCCGTTTGCGCGCTGCAGGGTCGGGATCGGCCATCCAATGCGTCAGTGCGCGCGGGGTGATCTGCCAGGATATGCCCCACTTGTCCTTGCACCAACTGCACATGCTTTCCGCGCCGCCATTACTGACGATAGCGTTCCACAATCGGTCGGTTTCCGCCTGATCCTCGGTGTGGATCTGGATCGAGAACGCCTCGCTGTGCTTGAACGTGGCACCGCCGTTGAGCAGGATTGTCGGCACCCCCAGCAGCGTCATTTCCACAACCAGCACTGCGCCTTCGCTGGTAGACGGATTGTCCGCCGGAGCGCGCTGGATCGCGCCGATCCAGGTGTCCGGAAACGTCTCGGCATAAAATGCAGCGGCCTCTTCGGCGGTGTGGTCGTACCACAGGCACAGGGTGGCTTTGGTCACGGCAAACTCCTCAAGCGGCCATGCGATCACGGATCAATAGCGGCCCAGCAGCGACAACAGCCCAACCTTGATCGTTCGGCCCACGAAGCGCGGCGCGAAGCCCTTGCTGCGCGGGGCCTGGTCCGGATAGGCGAACGAACTCGTGCGATAGCGGGTCATGTGCCGAAATTCGACCGGCGGGACCGGGCCGATGAAGCGGTTGCAGAGAGTCGACACCCAGAAGGGGCCTCGCTCAAACCCCAGGTACATCATGCTGTCGCAGCAGGTTGCGATCATGCGGAAAGTAGCGCTGTCACTGCGCAGCTTGACCTGCTCAAGCCGGTCTGCGCCTCTGGTACAGGTGAAGCGTTTGCGGTGGAACAGAGTCAGGGCTGTGCCTCCATCCTCGTCCGCAGCGGGTGCAGCGCCGGGGCGTTCAGCCAGGCTGTGCGCCGCAGCCTGGCAATCGTCACAATAACAGACCGCAGTGCCGATCGGATCGCCGCTGGCGCGGCATTCCACCGCGCCGCAGGCGCAGCGCAAAACGTGGACCGGCAGCATCTGGCTCATGCATTGCCGACCAAGCTGAACAGCGCACCTTGGGGATCCAGACCCTGGATAATCCACAACTCGCCCGGCACCTGATGCGGGCCGTTGACCACATGCCCGCCAAGCGCGGTTACCCGATCCTTTGCGGCGGCGATGCTCTCCACCCAGAAATAGTGGCACCAGACCGGCACTGGCACTTCGTCCGGTTTGGTCATCATCGCCCCGATCTGCACCCCGTTATGCGCGATGAACTGGTATTTGCCCATCGGGCCCATGTCCATCGCATCGGGCAGGGTCCAGCCGAACTGGCCGGTGTAGAATGTCAGCGCATTATCCAGACTGCCGGCGTAAAGCTCGTTCCAGCCGCAGCGGCCGGGATTGGGCATGGCGGAAAAGCTGGTGCTTTCCCCGCCGCCGGGGGGCGGGGTGGGGGTCATCACGTAGAACGGCGCGCCGCAGCAGTCGGCCACCATCGCTACCCGCCCGGCCATGGCGATATCGGTGGCGGGCATCAGCACCTTGCCGCCGGCAGCTTCGATCACGGTACAGCTCGCATCGACATCGTCCACCCCGACATAACCCAGCCAGCACGGCCGCGCGCCGTGTTCGGTCATATCGCCGGTCAATCGCAGCAGCCCGCCGGTCATCCCGCCATCGGCATTGGCGATGAAGCCATAGTCCCCGGTTTCCGCAGTGCCGGGATGGATCGTCCAGCCCACTACTGCCTCATAAAAGGCGCGGGCACCCTCCGGATCGGGGGTCATCAGTTCGTACCAGATCCAGCTGCCTTGCAGAGTACCCATCGGCGTTTTCCTTATGCCCGTTGTTCGACCAGCGGCACGAACCCGCTGAATATCATGCGCTTGCTGTCAAAGATGTTGGCACAGTCTGCCCCGGTCATGCGCGGATCTTCCATCGCGGCCTTGTTGCCGGCATCGCGAGTGGCCTTGTCCGGCCACTTGATCCAGCTGAACACCACACCTTCGTGCTCCTCGGCCTTGACCGCCATGAAGAAGTCGGTGGTGTGCCCGCGCATCATGTCGTCACCCCAGGTCTCGACCACTTCCAGCGCGCCATGCTCGATGAAGATCGGCGCCGCCAATTGGGCAATACGCTGGTAATGGTCACGCTTGGCGTGTGGGACCGGGATCAGAAAGCCGTCGATGTAGCTCATTTTCCATCTCCTTGCGGCTTGCCTTTCAGCAAAGCGACGATCGCCATGGCGTGGCCGTGGCCCAGCGCGAATTCGTCCTTGAGCCAGGCGACGATCTGCCCAGCCTTGACCCCCGGAGTCAGGCCAGAACTGTCGGCAAATCCTTTGGCCGCTGCCATAGTTTTGAAGTCAGCCGGACTCTTGCCGGTTTTAGCCTGAATATTATCAAGATAGGCCTGAAAGCTCATGCAACAGTCTCCGTCAGTTCCAGCCGTTCAAGCGCGCCTTTGCGTTTGACGATGTTCTTGTAATCCCACTGCACCTGCCGTGACTGACCCAGCCAGCGGCGCAGCTGGACAAGGCCGATGTCCGCCTCTGTCGGAAAGCGGGCCTCGGCTGCCTCGAACTTGCCTTCCGGCTTCAATCCGGCCGCGTCGAAGTCCTGACCGCTCCAGAACAGCAGTGAGACTCCGGACTTGCGCTTTGCATAACCAACGATCGGATTGCCCGAAAGAAACCACACCGGATGGCCATGCCAAACCTTGCTCTCTGCGACCGGCAGGGCGGCATCAATCTCGCGGCGCAGGCAAGCACAAATCGCCAGATCGGCAGGCGCAAGTTCTGCGTGGTGTCCTGCGATCGGATCAGGCATCGCCCTGACCTTCGTGGGCGGCGGACATGTCCATCCAGAACGGTTCCCAGACGTGGTCGTCGGGATCGCAGATTGTGCGCTGGTACATGAAGCCATGGTCTTCGGGCGGATTGACGTCAGCCGTTCCGCCTCGCGCGGCGCCGGCCTCGACTAGCCGGTCGACAGCCTCGCGGCTATCGCAGGTGATTGCCAGCGAGACTTCACTCGATTCGCGCGGGCAGATCGGACGGGTGGTGAAGCCCTGCCATTTGCCGTGGGTCAGCAGCATCACGTGGATCGCCTCTGACAGAACCATACAGGCCCCGGCGTCGTCGGAAAATTGCGGGTTGTGGGTGAATCCCAGCGCCTCGTAAAATGCGATTGACCGCGCCAGGTCGGTTACGGGCAGGTTGACGAAAATCATGTGCGCCATGCGCGTTCTCCCACGCTTGCCCGGATCAGGCCGGGTTTGAATCAAAATCGGCGAGCTGTGCGGCCATGGCCGCCTGGAACGCGGGCCGAGCCGTCGCCCGTGCGACATAGGCGGCAAGGTTGGCGTGAGCTGCCACCAAGTCCGGTTCGGGCGCGGCGCGCAGCACATCGACCATGGCCAGATCGCCGATGGTGAACCTGTCCTCCAGCCATTCGCGATTGCCCAGAACCGCAGCAAGTTGGCCGATCCGCTTTTCGGCGTATGGCCGCATTGCGGCGACCGCCTCTGCCTGCCAGGGCTGCCCTTCGGACGTGTGGCGCGCCAGCAGCAGGGCCTGGGTCATCGGTTCGACACTGTTCAGCGCGGCGAAAGTCCAGCCGATGGCGCGGTCGCGCTGAGCCGGATCACCCGGCAGCAGTCGTTCATCCCTGGCTCCAAGATGGACAAGGATGGCCCCAGATTCAAACAGAGTCAGGTCGCCATCGCGCAGTACCGGCACTTGCCCAAATGGCTGGTCGGCCAGATGCTCAGGCGCTTTTTCACCGCCGGCTCCGCCCACCAGCCGGACCCGATAGGGCAGGCCGATCTCCTCCAGAGCCCAGCGTATGCGCATGTCCTTCACGAACCCACGCGCCATTGGCGGGACCCAGCGATAGGCGGTGACTTCGATCGCGGCGGCCTGATCAACCGGCATCTGTCATCTCCTGCTGGAACAGCATCGCAAAATAGCGTCGCAAATGTTGCAGTTCTTCGCGCGCCACTCCGGCCGCGGCCGCACCGCCTTTCGCCTTGGCCAGCACAATGGCGCCCTGGATCACCGCCTGAGCATGACGCGCCAGGCCAGCCGCCGTCACCTCCCTTGCGCCGCTTTGCGCGATAGCTGCGGCGAGGTCTGCTTCCAGCGCGTGGGCATTGCCCATGATGCTGGCTTCGCAGGCAGCGCGGATCGCTTCGCTGGTCAGGAACACTTCCTGCACCATCGTCCCTGCAACGCACGAAAAACTTTCTACGGGGCCTGCCAGCAGGGCAATACGCAGATCGATATAGCCCAGCACTCGCTGGACCGGATATTCCGCATGATGGAACGGCGCTCCGGCGAAGAACGCGCCGGTGCTGTCCGACCAGTATTTCGCCAGTGCCACGCCCAGCGCTTCCTTCGACGCGAAGTGATGAAAGAAGGCGCCTTTGGTAACCCCGGCGTGCTGGCACAGCTGATCGACTGAAGTGGCGGAAAATCCCTGTTCGCGAACAAGTTTCACGCCCGCTTCCAGCAATCTGTCGCGGGCAGTTAGGGGGGCGGGGCGAAAGGCTTGATTCGGGATCATCGCCATAACCATACCAACTGGTCGGTATGTTACAATGGTGAATCTGCAAACGACATCCGTTAACCCCTTTTTGGCCAATTTTGTTTAGAGGTTGCCCGATGGGGAATGCGATCCGCCTCACGATGCGGCTTTTGGCTGCACTGGTGCTTGCGCTGGGCGCGGGCGGCGTGGCGCATGCTGCGGTGCCGGTAAGCTCCTGTGTCTTCCCGCTCGATCAATCCCAACCGGGCGCTGCCAAGCTGATTGCACAGGCTACTCCGGTTGCTTGCGCCGCGGATCCTCACACGCTTGGCTCTGGAAATTATGGCGTCAGACTGAACTTCGCCCCGCAATTGGTCGATCCGGCTGACCCACTGGTGCTTCGGCACACAAGCGTTTGGCAAAAGGCTGAACGGATCGTGTTCCGGTATGGGGACGGTTCCACGGCCGAACTGCGCTGGGATTCCTCGAGTGCGGCGCGATATATGACAATTGGCGCGCAGCTTGAATTCCCGGTTCCCGTCCGCGCCGCGCCGCTCACCGGGGCCTATCTCGAGATCACGGGAAGTGCCAACTGGCGCGGTGTCCTGATCGGGGCGGGCCTGGGCAAACGGAGCGAGGCGGACCGCGAACAGACTTGGTTGACAGCATTGTATGCCGCGTTCGGGGGTCTGGCGCTGGCACTGATCGTTTACAACATGGCGCTTTGGTCTGCACTGCGGCAGCGGTTCCAGCTCTATTACTGCGCAATGGTTGCGGGGCTTGCGGCCTATACCTTTACTTCATCTGGCGCGGTGCTGCTGGCGTTCCCGTGGCTTGATAACAACGATCGGTTGCGGATCAATTATCTGTTGCTGGTGCTGACCGGGATCGCGGCGTTCCGCTTCATCGTGGATTATTTTGGGCAGGAAATGCTGTCCCGGCGGCTGCGCAACCTGATCGCAATACTGGGTTACGCCGCTCTGGCGGTGGCGGTGGCATTTGCCGCGCTGGCCCCTTGGCAAGGGCATGTGCTTGATACTGCCTACTTCGCCCTCGGTGGGCTCTGGCTGTCGATGCTGGTGCCGATCCTGGTTCAGGCGTGGCGGGCCAGGGCAAAGCATTTCTGGCTGTTTGTGCTGAGTTGGAGCGCGCCGGTTAGCGCTTCGCTTGTCCGGGCGGCTTATGGTCTGGGCCTGATCGAATACAGCTTTTGGCTCGACAACGGGAACATGATCGCGCTGTCGATCGAATCGCTGTTTTCAACCCTTCTGATTGTCGCCCGGTTGCGTGATATCAGCGCAGAGCGCGATCTGGCTCGCGCAGGAGAACGAACCGCGATGCGGCTGGCCAATTCCGATCCGCTGACTGGCCTGCTCAACCGCCGCTCGTTTCTGGATCTGGCGATCGGGCGCGAACACCCGCAACGTTTGCTGCTGGTCGACATCGACCATTTCAAGGCGATCAACGATCGTGTCGGCCACCACAACGGCGATGAAGTGCTGTGCGAAGTGGCCAGGGCGCTGCAGGCAGTTCGACCTGCGGAAAGCCTTGCCGTGCGTTTGGGCGGAGAGGAATTCGCCCTGTTGATCCCCTGCGCTCGCGCCCATGAATGCCGCCCGGAACAACTGCTGGACGCCGTACGCAGTCACCCGATGCCGCTGGGGACGAAGGTCACGGTCAGCCTGGGCTTTGCTGAAGGTGCCGTGGCAACCCATGAAGACTGGAAGCGGTTGTATCGGCTGGCCGATGCCGCGCTCTACCGGGCAAAGGCTGATGGGCGGGACCGCGCCTGCCGTGCGACAGGGTTCGCCTCTGCACCGCCCGCCCGAATTGCCTGACCCCTATCCCCAGCCGGGTCGCATTTTGCAACGCAAAGCTTATTGCACCGCCGCGCGCGCGCGTATAGGCGATGCGAGCGATGACCCAGACTTCTGATAGCCAGCTCGACACCCGCAATAACACCGTGCTGTCCGCTCCGGACCGCGAAGTGGACGTGCGTGAAACCTTCGGTATCGATATCGACATGAAGGTTCCGGCCTTTTCGGTGGCGGACGAACGTGTGCCCGATATTGATCCTACCTATGTGTTCGATCCGGACACCACGCTGGCGATTCTGGCCGGGTTTGCCTTTAATCGCCGCGTGATGGTGCAGGGCTATCACGGCACCGGCAAATCGACCCACATCGAACAGGTCGCCGCCCGGCTGAACTGGCCGTGCATCCGTATCAACCTGGATGCGCATATCAGCCGTATCGACCTGATCGGGCGCGATGCGATCGTGTTGCGTGACGGGCTGCAGGTCACCGAATTCCGCGAAGGGCTGCTGCCCTGGGCGCTGCAGCACCCGGTTGCACTGGTGTTTGACGAATACGACGCGGGCCGTCCGGACGTGATGTTTGTGATCCAGCGCGTGCTGGAAACCGAAGGCAAGCTGACCTTGCTTGACCAGAACCGGGTGATCCGCCCGAACCCCAACTTCCGCCTGTTCGCCACAGCCAACACGGTCGGGCTGGGCGATACCAGCGGCCTCTATCACGGCACGCAGGCGATCAACCAGGGGCAGATGGACCGCTGGAATATCGTCGTCGGGCTCAATTATCTGCCCGCCGCGGTGGAAAGCGAAATCGTGCTCAAGAAGACCACCGGTGTCGCCGATGACGTGGTCGACAAGATGGTCAAGGTCGCCGATCTGACCCGTCAAGGCTTCATCGGCGGCGATATCTCCACCGTGATGAGCCCGCGCACCGTGATCACCTGGGCGCAGAACACCGCGATCTTCAAGGATCCCGGCTTTGCCTTCCGCCTCTCGTTCCTCAACAAGTGTGACGAGACAGAGCGGATGCTGGTGGCTGAATACTACCAGCGCGTGTTCGGGCAGGACCTGCCCGAAAGCGTGGTCGGCAAGGCCTGACGCTGATGTTTGCCTGCCTCGCGCCGCTGTTGCTGGTGGCGGGGGCCGCTCCGCCCGAAACTGCCTCGCCGGCCAAGGACGAGACATGCAAGGTTGAGCCGCGCAAGCCGATGGCCAGCGCGACCCATTTCTATCCCGCCGATGCCGATGCCAGTGCTGCAGTGGATGCCGCACTGGCCGATGCGGCCAAGGGGCAGAGGATCGCCCTGATCGTGTTCGGGGCGGATTGGTGTCATGACAGCCGCGCGCTGGCGCGGGTGCTGACGGGCGACGCATTCAAGGCCGAGTTCGCCGAACGCTATTCGGTGACCTTCATCGACGTCGGCAAGCCCCAGACCGGGGAAGGGCGCAATCTCGAACAGATCGCCCGGTTCGGGGTGAAGCGCCTCAAGAGCACGCCCGCGATGTTTGCTGTGGGTGCGAAGGGCAAGGCGATCAACGGCAAGAAGGATGCGCTGTCCTGGCGCAGTGCGGACAGTCGGGGTGATGCCGCAGTGTTGGCGTGGCTGCGGGGATTGGCGAAGCGCTGACTCCCTCTCCTCTTCAGAGGAGCGCCCGGGGGATGGTGGCGGCACGCGACCACATCGCCTGAACCGCACCACCTTCAACCCCCTCCTCTAAAGAGGAAGGGGCTTTGGTCAGGCTCTACCCGTCATCCGAATCTGCATGTGCCGTTTCCCCGCCGCTAGCAGGGCCGGACCAGCCGCTTGCGCCGTCCTTGCCCTCCCACCAGTATGCCGGGCGCAGCCTTGTGCCGGTCAGTTCCTCGTTCAGCGTGGCCGCATCCATCAGGCGGCCGCCGATCATCACTTTGGAGACTTTTTCCGAATTGCGGATATCCTGTGTGGGATCGGCATCGAGCACCACCATGTCCGCCAGCTTGCCTGCTTCGAGCGAGCCGACGTCTTGATCGTACCCCAGCGACCGCGCGCTTTCGATTGTGCCGGCACGCAAGGCCTCAACCGGGGTCATCCCGCCGCGCACGAACGACCACAGTTCCCAATGCGCGCCGATCCCGGCTTCCTGTCCGTGCGCGCCGATCGAAACCGGCACGCCCAGCTTGGCCAGCTTACGCGCCTCGCGCGCACTGTTGCCATCGCGGTAGTCCTCTTCGGGCGCGAGGGTGCGACGCGCGCTGCCGGCGGTCAGCAGGGCGGATGGCTCATGTTTCTGCAGCAAGGGCTGCTTCCACACTTCGGTATGCGAACGCCAGTATGGATCGCCCGCCGGGCCGCCATAGGTGACCACCAGTGTCGGCGTATAACCGGTCTTCGATTTGCCGAAGAACTGCAGCACATCGTCATAGAACACGTCGAGCGGCAGGTTGTGTTCGATCGTGGTGTTGCCGTCGGCGATCAGGGACATATCGAACCCGAACAGCGATCCGCCTTCGGCCACTGAGCGGATGCCTTCGGCAAGAGCAGCGGCGGTCACTTGCTGGCGCTGGTCGCGGCGCGGCTGGTTATAGTTCTTCAGGCTGTGCGCGCCCTGTGCCTTGAGGCGGCGAACGTGCTGCAAGGCATCTTCGTAGGAATTGATCTCGGCATAAACACCGTTCTGCTTGGCGCCATAGACGATCTCGGCAGTCGAGAACGTGCGGGGGCCGATAACTTTGCCCGCGCGGACCATGTCGAGATTGGGGAAGGCGGTGCGTGCGCTGCTTGAGGGGTCATGCCGGGTGGTCACGCCCAGTGCCAGGTTGACCATTTCGACCCAGTTGGCCTGCGGGGTGATTTCATCCACTCCCAAGGGGCCATGGGCGTGGGCATCGACCAGCCCGGGGATGATGGTCTTGCCGCTGGCGTCAAGTGTAGGGGTGCCGGGCGGGACCGTCACTTCGCCGCGCTTGCCAACTGCCTTGATCCGGTCACCTTCGATCAACAGCACGCCGTCATCGATCACGCCGCCATCGGCCCCGGCCATAGTCACTACCCGCGCACCAACCAGCGCGACACGCCCGGTGGGTTTGTCGGCCTTGACTGTCATCGAGAGCGAAATGCCAACCTTGGGTGGGGTGTATGTCGGCTTGGCGTCCTTGGCGGCAGGCGCATCGGCGAACAGTACGGCGCGTTCGGCGGTATAGACCACCGGGCCCAGCGACCAATGGAGCCGCTTGCTGTCTCCGCTCCAATGGATCCAGTCTGCGCCGTTCTCGCTCGCCTTGGTCACCGGCAGTCCGCCGCTCTTGGTGCCGAGCGACACTTCCTGCGTTCCCGGCAGCAGCGGGGTCACGAACGCCTGATAGTTCTGGCGGAAGGCCAGGGCCTGCCCATCGGGCGAAATGCTGTAATCGTTGACCAACTCGCCCTTGGCATGGACGCGGCGCGCTTCGCCATTCAGATCATAACTGACAATCGAACTGTCCTTACCGCCTTCAAACACGAATACCCGATCACTGCCCGCGCCAAACTGGGGCGAGCGGCCATTCTCGGTGATCCGCACTGCGGCTCCGCCAGTGGCAGGCACCCGGTAGATTCCCGGCTCGCTGCCACCGCGCGGGCTGGTGAGGTAACCGCCGCCATCCTTTTCAAACACCACCAGCTTGCCGTCGGGCGAAAAGCGCGGGTGGGCATAGTGGCCGGGTTGCTGAGTGAGGGCCGTGACCTTGCCGCCGCCTGCGCCAATCACTTGTACCGAGCCCAGTCCGGCATCGGTCCAGCGCACGAAAGTGATCTTCTTGCCGTCCGCCGACCACGATGGATAGGCCTCCATCGCTTCGGCATCGCCGGTCAGGCGGCGCGGCTCACCGCCGCTCGCGCTCTTGAGCCACAGCTTGCCCAGTGTTTCGAACACCACCGTCTTGCCATCAGGCGACATTTGCGCGCCGCGCGGCATTTTGGTTTGGAAACTGTCCGGCGCAACGGCGACGGGCGGACGCGGCGGATCGATCACGCTGCGGCTGTCGGCGATGCGGAACGGGATCACACTCGCTTTGTCGCTGGCCGTATCGACCCGGTTGAGTTTGCCCCCGGCCCAGAACGCCAAACTGGCCGAATCCGGCGTCCAGGCCATATTGGGATAGACGCCCGTCACCGCCCAGGTTTCCTGCACGTCCTGATCGAGCGCGTCATAGACCTTGCGGTCGGTGCCGGTCGCCAGGTCGCGGACATACAGCTTGGACTTGGTCCGCTCGCGCCGGACATAGGCGATTTTTTTGCCATCGGGCGACGGGGTGGGCCGCACCGCGCCGCCTTCACCGCCGATCACGCTTTCGCTTTTGCCCGTATCGAGATCATAGCGCTCAACTTCGAACAGCTGCCCGTTGCTGTCCTGCGCATATTCGAACACCGGCCCCGGTGTGGTATTTTTGGTATAGTAGATGTGCTTGCCATCCGGCGCAAAGATCGGCTCGCCCAGTTCTTTCTGGTGCTGCTCGCTCGGCCGCTTGACCAGCAGCACCCCATCGCCGCCCGATACGTGATAGAGCCAGACCTCGCCTGTGCCGAGCGAGCGACCGGTGGTGAAGTGCTTTTTGGCGGAAATGAACCGCCCGTCCGGGCTCCAGCTCGGCTGGTTGAGCAAGCGAAAGCTTTCCTTGGTCACTTGCCGCTTATCACTGCCATCGCGGTTCATGATCCAGATATTGTCGCCGCCGCCCCGGTCAGAGGTAAAGGCGATCCGCTTGCCATCGGGGGAAAAGCGCGGCTGGGTTTCATACGGCAGCCCTTCGGCAATCCGCGTCGGGGTGCCGCCCGCAATCGGCAAGGTGTAGATGTCGCCAAGCAGGTCGAAGGCCAACGTCTGCCCATCGGGGCTGACGTCCAGATTCATCCAGGTGCCTTCACTGGTGTCGATCGGAATCTCGCGCAGCTTCATGCCTGGTGGGGCTGCAACGTCCCACTTGGGCGCGTCTTCCGCCAGGGCAGGTGCGGCAACCCCGGTCAGGGCAACGGCAAGCGCGAGGCGCGATGCGGCGCGGATCGATCGGTTCATAAGGCAAGACTCCCTGTTGCGCCCATCATGGACGCCCGCCGAGATTGGTCAACGTCGCGTTCTGCAAACGGCATGGGCCGGGCGGCGAACGGCTTTAGCCGTTCGGCACCACCAGATACTTCTCGCCAGTCCGCCGTGCGTTGTATTCGCTCACGGCGTCCTTGGTCAGCATCTCTTCCAGGCTGACCCGCGCCTTGTAGTGGCTGGCGAAGGTGGTGGTCAGGTCCTTCATCACCCGCGCGCGCATCCGGCCGACCACTTCCATCCCGGCCTTCATCATGAACGGTGTCAGCAGCCATCCGGCCAGATCCCAGGTCAGGCCAAACGCACGGTTGAGAATCGTCGGGCCGATATCGAGCGCGCCATAGATGTAGACCTTCTTGGGTTCGCTCGATCCATACCGGCTGAATGCCGCGCCGCGGCTGGCCGCGGCTTCCATGCAGGTCAAGATCTGGCTGGCAAGCGTGCCGCCACCGATCGGATCAAAGCCCAGCATTGCCTTGGTTTCGGCTATCGCATCAGTCAGCTGTGCCATGAAATCCGGGTCGGTCATGTTGAGCACGTGGGTCGCGCCCAGGTCTTTCAGCAGCTTCACCTGTTCTGTGCTGCGCACGATGTTGACCAGCGGGATATTGTCTTCCTGGCAGATCTTGACCAGCATCTGTCCCAGGTTCGAAGCCGCCGCAGCATGGACGATGCCGGTGTAGCCCTCCAGCTTCATCGTTTCGGTAAAACCGAGTGCGGTCATGGGATTGACGAACGAACTTGCGGCCTGTTCTGCGCTGACATTGTCATCGACCGGGAAAGCCATCTGCGCCTCGGCAATGGCGTAGCTGGCATAGGCAGTGCCCGGCACGCAGGCGATCCGCTTGCCCATCAGATGTTCGGCGCCTTCGCCCGCTGCAACCACTGTGCCGGCCGCTTCGTTCCCCGCAGGCATCGCCATGCCGTGCCGTGCCTTGAATGCACGGGTCGCGCCATCGGGCATCCGGGCCACGACCTTGCCGGGACTATAGACCGCATTGTCGGTATCGGCGCTGGCGAACAGCAGGCCAAGATCCGACGGGTTGATCGGGGTCGCTTCCACCTTGATCAGCACCTGCCCGGGCTTTGGCGCATCCCAGGTCTTGTCATTGAGCTGGACGGTCAAGGTGCCGTCCGCATCGAGCTGGGTGGTCAGTTGCTTGCCGGTAAAGGTCATTGGTCATCTCCCGATTCTTGTTTCAGAATGCAACCTAGTGACTCATTCGCCGGGGTAAAGCGCCCGCACGAAATAGAGTCCATCGCTTGGCGCATTGAGGCCGAGTGTCTGCCGGTCACGGGCCGCCAGCGCCTCAGCCACCTGCGCCTCATCCCAGCGGCCCATCCCGACGAGCGCGAGGCAGCCAACCATCGAACGGACCTGGTGGTGCAGGAAGCTGCGCGCAGCAGTGCGGATCTGAACTTCATCGCCGATCCGCTCTACGTCCAGCCGGTCCAGCGTCTTGATCGGGCTTTGTGCCTGGCAATGGACTGAACGGAAGGTGGTGAAATCGTGGCTCCCGATCAAGGCCTGTGCGGCGCGGTGCATCGCCGCTGCATCGAGCGGCTGGGGCAGCTGCCACAGGCGGTCCCGATCAAGCGTGAGCGGCGCGCGGCGGTTGGCGATCCGATAGACATATTCGCGGCCAATGCAGGAAAACCGCGCGTGCCAGTCATCCGGTTTCACCGCACAGGCCGTGACCGCGATCGGATTGGGTCGCAAGTGGTGGTTGAGCGCCTCCATCAGCCGGAACGGGGCGATGTCCTTGGCCACATCCAGATGCGCCCGCATCGCCAGCGCATGAACCCCGGCATCGGTGCGCCCGGCGGCGTGGAGGGTAACCTGCTCGCCCGTGGTGGCCAACACCGCTTCCTCTACCGCCTGCTGCACGCTGGGGCCGTGGGCCTGGCGCTGGAGGCCGAAGAACGGGGTGCCATCGAATTCGAGGGTGAGGGCGAAGCGGGTCATTTCATTCTCTTGCCGTTCGTGTCGAGCGAAGTCGAGACACCCCGCGCATGTGTCTCGACTTCGCTCGACACGAACGGGCGTCGTTATGACAATAAAGTGCCCGCCGCCACACTGCGCCCGCGCAGCAGTTCGTCCACTTGCATCACCGGCCGCCCCGCGCGCTGGATCAGCACCGGGCGGATTGCCGCGTGCCCGCAAGCCACGGTCAGGCGGTCATCCAGTGTGTAGCCCGCCGCACCCTCGCGGTTTACCACTTCGGCCTTGAGCACGCGGAAGCGCTCGCCATCCAGTTCAAACCATGCGCCGGGGGCCGGGGCAAAGGCGCGGACCTGCCGTTCGACCATTTCGGCGGCGTGAGCAAAGTCGATCCGGCTTTCGGCCTTGTCGATCTTTTTCGCATAGGTCACGCCCAGTTCGGGCTGCACCTCGGCGCGGTGGCTGGGCAGGTCGGCCAGTACCTCCACCATCAGCCGCGCGCCGATTTCGGCCAGTTCGGCAGTAAGTTCACCGGCGCTCTTGTCCTCCACCGGGGTGCGCGCGACGGCCAGCATCGGCCCGGTATCGAGCCCGGCCTCCATCTGCATGATCGTGATGCCGGTCACGCTGTCCCCCGCCAGGATCGCCCGCTGCACCGGCGCCGCACCGCGCCAGCGGGGCAACAATGAGCCATGCACGTTGAGACAGCCCAGCTTCGGCGCATCCAGCACCGCCTGCGGCAGGATCAGGCCATAGGCCGCGACCACTGCCACATCTGCCTCTAACGCGGCGAAGTCGGCCTGCTCGTCCGTGCCTTTCAGCGAAACCGGATGGCGCACCGGCAGTCCCAGTTCCTCGGCCTTGCGCTGAACAGGGCTGGGCATCAGCTGTTTGCCCCGGCCAGCGGGGCGCGGCGGCTGGCTGTAAACGCAGCACAGCTCATGCCCCGCTTCGACCAGCGCGGTCAGCGCCGGGACGGCGAAGTCCGGAGTGCCCATGAATATGATGCGCATCACTTTGCCTTTCGTGAAAGTGCGCCCTATCTGTCCCCCCATGGCATCGCAAGAGATCGAAGCACTGACCACCGCGCTGTCGCGCCTGCCGGGGCTGGGGCCGCGTTCGGCCCGGCGGGCGGTGCTGTGGCTGGTCAAACGCCGCGAAACCGCGCTGGTGGCGCTGCTTTCCGCGCTGGAAGGGGTGCAACAGACGCTGGTTGAATGCCAGACCTGCGGCAATGTCGATACCAGCGATCCCTGCCCTATCTGCAGCGATTCCCGCCGTGACATGCGCTCGCTGTGCGTGGTGGAGGATGTTGCGGACTTGTGGGCGCTTGACCGGGCGCGGTTGTTCGCGGGCAAGTATCATGTGCTTGGTGGTCGCCTCTCTGCGCTCGACGGGGTGCGGCCCGAGGATCTGACGATTGGCAAGCTGCTTGACCGCGTGGCTGCGGGCGGGATCGACGAAGTGGTGCTGGCGATGAACGCCACGCTGGAGGGCCAGACCACCGCCCACTACATCGCCGAACGGCTGGAACAGTACCCGGTACGGATCACCCAGTTGGCGCACGGCCTGCCGGTTGGGGGTGAGCTGGATTACCTTGATGAGGGTACTTTGGCCCAGGCGCTCCGGGCGCGCAGGCCGATGGCCTGATTGCGGGTGCAGCGCCGCATTTCTCCACGGGGAGGGCAGCGGCGCCTTTCAGTCAGGCATGGCTCAGTCGAACCATTCCAGCCACTTGGTCGTATCGCTGCGTTCATCCGGCTTGCGCCCGGTTTCGCGCAGCATGGCGTGGCGGATATCGAGCTGCGGGCTGATCGGGCTGACGATTTCGTAGACCCGGTCATACTCGCTATGGCGGATCTTCCAGCCATCGGCAGTGCGGACATAAGTGTCGTAATAAAGCGATGAACCCATCGTGTCTTCGCCGCGTTCGGGATTGATGAAGCGGTCTTCCAGATACCAGGTGCCCTTGGCGGTGTTATCATCGACAAAGCTGATTTCGGGCGTGTGGCCATGGTGCATGGCGATGACATCGGAATTGAAGCTGGAGGCGACGAATTCCACCATGTCGGCCCGCCCCGAAACCCGCAGGCGATAGCCGCCGCCGCGGTAGTCGACGCTGACATCTTCGGCAAAACAAGTGGCCAGTTCGGTATGATTGCCGGTGTCGATGCAGCGGAAATAGCGCGATTTGAGCTGGCGGATCTCTTCCAGGTCGGACAGCTGCTGCAAGGTAAAGGTCATGGCAGAATTCCCTCGTGATTGCGGGGGGAGAGTTGGCGGCCAGCGCACAGTCGCAGGCCGTGGAGCAGGGCATTGCGCAGTTCGCGCGGATCGATCACCTCGTCATAGGCCATCCGGCCCGACAGGTTCCACGCGCTTGCGGTTTGTTCGGCGAGCGCTCTGGCGGCAGCATCGGGGTCGAGCCCGGCGGCGCTTGCGCCAGCCCCGGCGGGCATCGCGCCCAGGCTGATCGCGGGGAAAGCCAGGCTGACGGTTTGATTGTCAAACGGGTTCATCGCCATGATCGAGCTGCCGAACCCGAAAGCCTTGCGCAGCGTCACGTGCAGCTTTGGCACGCGCGCCCGGTGCTGCGCGGCGAACATCCGGGCAGCGTGGCGCAAGGTTCCGGCGCGCTCGCTGACGCTGCCGGGCATCACGCCCGGCGTATCGGCGAGGAACACCAGCGGCAGCCCATGCGCGTCAGCCACTTCGATGAAATGCGCGGCCTTCTGTGCGGCGGCGGCATCGACTGAACCGGCGTTGACCGCCGGGTTGCTCGCAACAATTGCCACCGCCTGGCCGCCGAGCCGGGCGAGGGCAGTGACCAGCGCACCGCCGTAGTGCGGCTGCACTTCCAGCAGCGATTCCGCGTCGGCCAGCATGGCCAATATCGGCAGCACGGCAAAGGGCACGCGTGGATCGGGGTTGATCAGATCAAGGATCGCGTCAAGCTGGCGTTCGCTCTCTGCAGGTGCCGAAGAGGGGCCAAAGTATGACAGATACTGCCGCGCCAGCGCCACCGCCGAGGCATCGTCCGCCGCCAGATTGTGCGCCACGCCCGAGGCGAGGTGGACCTGCGGGCCGCCCAGCTCTTCCTTGGTCACCACCTCGCCAATCGCGGCTTTGACGATTGGCGGCCCCGCTACGAACAGGCTGGCCTGCGGGGTCATCACCACAAAGTCAGACAGCGGCGCGGTCAGCGCGCCGTGGCCTGCGGATGGACCCATGACGAGGCAGACCATCGGCACTTGGCCTGACAGGCGGGCGAGCCCGTGCAGGTCATTCGGCGCAGGGTTGGCGTGATGGTTGGTCAGCCGGTGCCCGGCGCCTTCCAGCATGAACACCAGCGGCATCTTTTCGCGCGCGGCAAGCTCGGTCAGGCGGTAGCGCTTGCTCGATCCGGCATCGCCGATCGATCCGGCCAGCACGGTGAAATCCTCCACCCCGCACAGCGCCGGGCGGCCTTCGATCAGGCCCGAACCGGCGATCAGGCCGTCAGCGGGCGGGGGCAGGCCATCTGTACCGGGCGCGCCAGCAAGCGTGCCAATTTCGACGAAAGTGCCCGGATCGAACAGCGCTGCGGCGCGCTGGCGGGCGTTCAATTTGCCGTTGGCATGGTGCGCGGCCAGCCGCTCCTCACCGCCCATGGCCCGCGCTGCCGTGCGGCGGCGTTCCAGTTCGGTCAGGATCGGCGCCCAGTCCATCAGGCAGCGTCCAGCGCCGGGTAATCGGTAAAGCCGCGCTCCTCCCCGGTGTAGAGCAGTGCGTAGTCGGGCTTGTTCAGCGGTGCGCCCGCCTGCATCCGTTCGGCCAGATCGGGATTGGCAATATAGGCGCGGCCGAACGAAACCGCCTCGGCCCGGCCTGCTTGCAACAGTTCCTCGGCGCTATCGGCCTTCAGCATGTTGTTGGTGATGATCGGCCCGGACCAGTGTGCGCGCAGGAAAGCCAGCGTATCGAGATCGGGCAGGCCCATATCGACCACATGGAGGAAGGCGAGACCCATGCCGTTTACCGCGTCGAGGAACGGGCCAAAGGTCGCAGCCGGGTCGCTCGGGTCCATCCCGTTATAGGGATTGCCTGGGCTGATCCGCAGACCCACCCGATCCACACCGATTGCCTCGGCCATGGCGGCCAGCACCTGGACCGGAAAGCGCGCGCGGTTTTCGGCGCTGCCGCCGTATTGATCGGTGCGCTGGTTGCTCGCCGGGTTGAGGAACTGGTTGATCAGGTAACCGCTGGCGCAGTGCAGTTCGACCGCGTCGATCCCGGCCATGCGGGCGTTGCGCGCGGCCTGAGCATATTCCTGCGTGACGCGGGCCATATCTGCTTCGGTCATGGCGCGGGGCAGGGCGGTTTCGGTGGGAGTTCCATCGGGACCGGGGACCTTGTCCGGGCAGGCGACGGCGCTGGGCGCGATCACGTCCGCATCAAACCCCCGATTGGCCGGAACCACCACCCGGCCGCAATGCATCAGTTGCATCGCGATCAGCCCGCCGCGCGCGTGCACTGCATCGGCCACTGTGGCCCATCCGGCGATCTGCTCTGCAGAGTGGATCCCGGGGGTGCGCCAGTAACCCTTGCCCTCGGGCGTTGGTTGAACCCCCTCGGTCACGATCAGACCAGCCCCGGCGCGCTGGGTATAGTACTGTGCCATCAGCGCGGTCGGCACGTCGCCGGGCCCGGCCCGGTCGCGGGTCATCGGGGCCATGATCACGCGGTTGCGCAAGTTCAGTGCGCCCAAAGTGACAGGAGAAAACAGCAAGCCTGACATTCGCATCCTCTAAGCAATTTATTCGTTTGACCGCGATTTGCGATGAAGTCTAATCGCTGGGATACGCAAATCAATGGAGAAGGGTGTCTCGATGGTCGATTATGGCATGAACGGCAAGGTCGCGCTGGTGACCGGGGCCAGCGGCGGGATCGGCCGGGCGGCCGCGCTCGCTTTTGCGGCATCAGGCGCGGCGGTCCTGGTCAGTGATGTCAATGCCGAGGGCGGCGCTGAAACCTTGGCTCTGATCGAGGGGCAAGGCGGCAAGGCCCAGTTCTTCAGCTGCAACGTTGGCGATCCGGCGCAGGTCAAGGCGATGGTCGCGGCTGCCGTTTCGGCTTTCGGGCGGCTTGACTATGCGTTCAACAACGCCGGGATCAACAACCTGGGCGCGGACGAATATGACGATGATGTCTGGGCGCGCAGCCTGTCGGTCAATTTGTCGGGCGTGATGTACTGCATGCGTGAAGAGGCGGAGGTGATGCTGGCACAGGGCAGCGGGGCGATCGTCAACACCAGTTCGATCAATGGCCTGACCGGCAACGGCGCGCAGCCGGGCTATGTCGCCACCAAACACGGGGTCGTGGGCCTGACCCGGCACGGCGCACTGCGCTGGGCCAAGGCCGGGATCCGGGTCAACGCGGTCTGCCCCGGCGTGATCGAAACCCCGATGACCGCGCCTCTGGTAGCCAACCCCGAAATGCGCAAGGTGATCGACGGGATGACCCCGATGGGCCGGATGGGCCAGGCCGAGGAAATCGCCGCAGCGGTGGTCTGGCTGTGCAGCGATCAGGCCAGTTTCGTTACCGGCCACCCGCTGGTGATCGACGGGGGATCGACCGCAGTTTAGAGCCTCATAGTCCTCCCTCTTTGGGGGAGGTGGCAGGTGCTGCGCTCGGCACCTCCATCAGAGGGGTGTGGATTTCAAAAAAGAAGGGGCGGTTGCCACACCGGCAACCGCCCCATTCTTTTGGCCGTAACGGCCTGGCTTAGAAAGCCACGTCCAGCGTCGCGCCGAAGGTACGCGGATCGCCATAGATCACGGTGCCCATGCCCAGCTGGCCGAAGTCGACCGAGCGCACGACATAGTGCTTGTCGGTCAGGTTCTTGCCCCAGATGGTCAGCGAAACGCCTTCCATCCCCAGCCCCTGGATCTTGAGCTGCGCATCCAGCAGCCCGCGCGCATCGCCCTTGGTAGCGGTGCTGAACGGGGCCGTCAGGGTGTTGCCGAACATCTGGAAGTCCGAGGTGTAGTTGTAACCCACCCGACCGATGACCTTGGTCATGTCGCTGACCGGAATCGTCAGGTTGGCACCGATGTTGGCCGAATACTTCGGCGCATAGGCACCCGCCCGGACCAGCCCGGCAATGTTGCGGGTGGTGCCGGTGATGTCGGCACCCGGGAAGTCCTTGATATTGATATCGATGTAACCGAAGTTGCCGTCGATCGAGAGCATGTCGTTCAGCTTGAACATGCCTTCCAGTTCGATCCCGTTGTAGATCGTCTTGCCGGCATTGACCGTCTGCGTGCCGAAGCTGCCGCCCCCGGTGATCGGGATCGGGATGGTGGCCAGCTGATCGGTGTAGACGTTGTGGAACAGCGACAGGTTCAGGCGGACGCGGTTCATGAATTCGGTCTTGGCGCCGACTTCATAGGACCACAGCGTTTCATCGTTGAACGGGATCAGGCCGATGTTGTTGGCCACGCTGGTCGCCTGGCGCAGGTTGAACCCGCCCGAACGATAGCCCTTGGCAACGCGGGCATAGAGGTTGACCGAATCGCTGGCGCGATAGTCAACCGTAAGGTGCCCGGTCGGTGCGCTGAAGGTCGCCTTGCGCTTGTTGAGCGCATATTCAGCGGCGCTGAACGGAGCTGCACCGTTCTGGGTGCGGTCCACGCCCTTGCTGTCCCAGGTATAGCGCAGGCCCAGGGTGACTCCCAGCGGGCCATCCTTGCCGCCCGGACGATAAGTGCCCTGGCCATAGAGCGCGAGGCTGTTGCCCCAGGCGGTATAGGCGAGGTCCGACAGCGTCGGCACCACACGGTAGCGTGCCGGGTTGGCGGCCTGGAACAGCGGAGCCAGCGCGCCGAAGCTGCCGGTGGTGAACACCGCCGTATTGGTATCGAGCACAAAGCCGATCTTCTGATGGTTCAGCTCATGCCCGCGTTCGGAGAAGTAGTAGGCACCAAGCACCCACTGGAACGGACCTTCGCTCTGCGACACGAATTCCAGTTCCTGGCTAAACTGGTGCTGGCCGCGGTTGTTGTCGGCCTGGAACAGCGCGGTCGAGGTGCTGGGCACCGGGGTCGCGGCGATGAACGGCGCGAAGGCGGCCTGCGCGGGCGGCAGGACGAAGCCGATCAGCCCGGCCGGCATGCCGTTGAACAACGATGCGGTCGAGAACAGCGGCGCGTTGAGCTGGGCCAGACCATCCAGCGTGTTGCTGGTAATGGTGTTATCCCACTTGCGGTACGAAGTGGAGCTGCGCACCGTGATGGTCGGCAGCGACAGTTCCATCCGCAGCAGGTCGCCCCAGATCTTGTCGGTCGAGGGGCCATAGGATCCCAGGCACAGCGAGGACTGGTAGGCGCGGTTCGCCGCCTTGGGGCAACCGGCCGGCACGGTCACGCTGGGCTGGGCCAGGAACCCGGCGATGTTGGCGGGCTGGACCTGGGCAAAGGTGTTGCCTTCATAGACAACGTTCGGGCGGAACACGCCGTTGCCAATATCAGCCAGCTGCGAGGCGTTGGGCACGCCCTTGATCTTGGTCCAGTCGAACACGTTGTATATGCTGAAGGTGTCGGTCACGTCCCAATTGAGGGCAACGCGGAACGAATCCAGCTTTTGCGCACCCGGATCAAGGTTGTCGCTGGGCTGCAGCAGGTTGTCGACCGTGCCGTGGCGTTCGCGGTGGTTGTAACCCAGCGAGATCTGGACCGGACCGAGATCGCCGGTATTGGCGACCGCGCGCACGTTCCAGGCGTTGTAGTTGCCGATCCCGGCGCGCAGCTTCATGCCGGCATCATGCGACGGCTTCTTGGTGATGAAGTTGATCGCGCCGCCGGTGGTGTTGCGGCCAAACAGGGTGCCCTGCGGCCCGCGCAGCACTTCGACCCGTTCGATATCCGCTACTTCGAACGAAGCGGCCGAAGAGCGGGCGAGGAACACGCCGTCAAGATACATGCCGATCGGGCTGTCATAGCCCTGGGTTTCGTCAGCTGCCGAGGGAATGCCGCGGATCGAGACGACCGCTGCGGTGGCATTGGTGGTGGCGCCGACGACCGACACGTTCGGGGCGATTGCCGAGAGGTCCTTGGCTTCGGCCAGCCCGCGCAGTTCCAGCTGGGCGGCGGGGATCGCCGTGATCGCCAGCGGAGCCTTCTGCAGGTTTTCCTCGCGCTTGTTAGCGGTGACGACGATCTCGTCGAGGTTGGTTTCGCCTTCTGCGGCCGCCTGGGCGAATGCCGGCGTGGCGAATGTGGACAGTGCTGCTGTCGAAAGCAAAACGACGCGCGTACCGAAGCGACGTACCTTCATAGAAAATCCCCTCCAAGGTCAGGATGGTCTTTGGGCCATCCTTGGTGAAACAGGCTCGCAAGTCTCATAGCCGGGGTCAAATCCTTCTATGCAAACGCCGCGGGCTTGGGTTAGTTGTGGCCGAAATTGTTCCTTCTATCGGCTTGGACGAAAGAACCTGCCGACTTTGCGAAGGCAGGGTTCGATCGCCGGGCATTGCCCTGGTTCACGCCGCTGTGTCCCACGGGGCCTGTTGGGTGCCCTTGGTAACATAGTGGCCGTTCACACGGGTCTGGAATTCTCCCGCACGGGCGCGGGGGTTGTAGAATTGCTTGTACCAGATGCGCAGCTTGTCGAACGGCCCGTCGCCGCGCACCATCATCGGATTGATGCAGGGGCGCTTGTTGCCCCAAATCTCGAAGTCCTGGGCAAAGGCCGCGATCCCGCCCTGTTCGTACCCCTGCGCCAGCGCCCGGTCTTCCTCAGTCGGTTCGGCGTTCTTGACCTTCACGAACAGGCCGTACCACACCTTGATCACGCCATCGTCGATCGGGGTGTGGGCGATCAGCATGTGCGAGGGATATTCGCCCACCATGATCGATTGCAGGATGCCGGGCCCGGTATACCACGTATCGTTGAGCATCGGTTCGGCGCCCGATCCGGCCAGGGTCTTGTGCCCGGCCAGCAGGATCTGGCGAACCTTGATCCCGTCAAATTCGTTTTCGAACTGGATCATGTCGATCGACCCGTGAACCGGTTCCAGATGGCCCTTGTCGGTCATGTTATCCAGCACTTCCTGGGGATGACTGGCCAGTTCGCCCAGACATTCGACGTTCCAGTTGACCCAGTTGGGCTGGTCCCACATCTCGAACGCCGGCAGATCATAGTCCGGCTCACCATTTTCGGGGCAGTACCAGGTCCACAGGCAACCGGCCCGTTCGACCAGTTTCCAGGATTTGACACAGGCTGCCTTGGGCGGCGGTGCAGGGCTATAGGGAATCTCGTTGCACTGGCCGTCCGGGCCGAACCGCCAGGCGTGGTAGGGGCAACGGATATTGTCGCCCTCGACATGTTTCTTGTCGACCACGACATAGGAAGTGGTGTTTTTCGCCAGGTGCGTCCCCATGTGCGGGCAATAGGCTGCCAGCAGGTGCGGGCGCCCGGTTTCGCCGCGATAAAGCACCAGATCTTCGCCGAAATAGCGCACGGCGGCAGGGGTGGTGGTGGCATCGGCAGCGGTGCCGATCATGAACCAGCCACGCGGATAGGTGAATTCTCCCAGCCCATAGTCTGCGGTCTTGGCCACGGCTGATTCTCTCCCTTCCCCCAATGGGGCGTTCTTTTCGTAACGATTCTCCCTTAGCGCAGCGGAGAATGAAGGGCAACACGCAATCTGGATGGTGTTTGCGTATCAGATGTCAGGATCAGTTACGCAGATTTGGGGGTTGAGAGGGGCCTGGCATCGCCGTCGGGTTCGGACGGGCGTGTTTGCTCATGTTGTCCTATCCCGATATGCCATCGCCATGACCATTCACGGAAGTTGCCACTGCGGCCAGGTACGGATCGAATTGCCCAGCGCGCCGGAATGGGTGGCGGACTGCAATTGCTCGCTATGCCGCCGCCTTGCCTGGCGGGTCGCCTATTTCCCGCCGGAACAGGTGCGCGTCACGGGTGAGACGACTGCCTATGTCTGGGGTGACCGCCTGATCGGGATCCACCACTGCCCCACCTGCGGCTGCGGCACCCATTGGCAAACGCTGGAGCAGGACTTCGGCAAGGCAGGCATCAACGCGCGGTTGCTCGACGGGTTTGATGAAAGTGCGATTGAGGTGAGAAAGTTCGACAACGCGGGGGATTGAACCGGGTTGCACAAACAACTTTCCTACATCGCGCGAATCTGGCTTAGCCTTGGCGATGAAGCTTCTTTCGCATTTTGCATCCAGACCCGCACCGGATCGTAGCGTTGCGTCGCTGCCTGACGGCGATGTTTCGGTAAAAGCCAAGTTCACAGATTGGCGCGGCTGTACCAGCGTTTCCTGGCGCACTGTCCAAGCCGGTCAAGTGGCTGCGGTGATGGCCAAAGTGACCGGAATTCCGCCACTTCTTGAGTTGTCCGCCGCCAGCCGGGATGCCTTGCGAGCCCCGGCTAAAGTCACACGAATTCGCCCCCCTTTGGGTGTCTACCAGACGGTGAAAAAATGGAGGCAGACGGTGAAAAACGGGGGCTGGTGCCTAGTCCCCGTCGCTGTCCAGCGGCGAGCTTTCGGTGATCTTGGCCACGCGGGCGTTGTACTTCACCGTCTTCACCGCGATCGAAGTTTCGACGTGGTGGACGCCCGGTACCGCAAGGATGCGGTCCGAGGCGACTTCGACCAGATCATCCAGTTCGTCGAACAGGCACATCGCCATGATGTTGAACGAACCCATGGTGATCATCACCGCGTTGACCGGGTCCATATCGGCGATCAGCCGCGCAACCTCGCGGGTGCGTTCGACATCGGCCTGAACCCAGATGAAAGCGAGCCGCGACTTGCTGGCCATCTGCAGCCCGGTGATCGCGGTGAAAGTGATCAGCTTGTCCTGCTGCAGCCGCTTGATCCGGCCGCGCACGGTGCCTTCGGTGACGCCCAGTTCGGTCGCGATCTTGCGGTTGGAGACGCGCGCGTCGCGGGCGAGCAGGTCGATCAGCTGGCGGTCGAGATCGTCGAGTTGGATGTTCGCCATGGCTCAGGCCCCCCTTTATGCGCGCGCTTCGATCGGGGCGACGTCGAACTGGTAGCGCATAATGTCGACCGCGATCGACGGGGCGATCTTGCGGATGCCGCGGATCGAACCGAGCCGGTCGAGCATGAAATGCGACAGGTCCTCAAAATCGTGGAGCACCACCAGCGCATCAATATCGTAGCGCCCGGTGACGATGTGGACCGCGAACACTTCGGGGAACTGGGCAAGTTCGTGCGCGACTTCGCTGGCCGGGCGGCTATCGACCTCGATCGCCAGCTGCATCAGCACGTCATAGCCGTGCGCGGCAAAATCGGACACAGCGACCACGCGCAACTGGTTGGCGTCCTCCATCCGGCGGATCCGGCTCGACACGGTGGTGGCGGTCAGCCCCAGCCGCTCAGCGATCTGCTGGTTGGTTGCGCGTCCGTTCTTGCGCAGTTCGGCCACGATCAGCCGGTCGGTCTCGTCAAAGGTAAAATCGGTCTTCATCGGCCCCATCCGGTTCGCGTTTCACCTGCGGGGCCAAGCGGTCCTCGTCAAGGTGCGTGCACTGCCTGTTCACTGCAAATCCTTCGCTGCCCCGCTCATCATCGCCGGATCGAACCGGCGCACGGGGCGGTTTTCGATCCACAGCATCTCCAGCCGGCGCTCGGCAAACTTCCATTGCGTGCCGTCCAGCGCGTAGCGATCATGATACCAGATTGCCATGTCGACGCAGACCGGATCGGCGCCGGGCAGGATATGGCTGGCGATGCAATAGGTCATGCCGGTAACCGCGCCGTCATCGGTCCGGTCGAACACCTGGTTGAACACATTGTGCATGGTGCGTTCGAACATGCCGAGATCGCCCATCATCTCGGCCAGCCGGGCAGGGCCGGTATAGTCGATCGGGTTCTCACCCCACCCACGTATCGCCCCGTCCGGCGTGAACAGGTCCGCCAGCTCCGCGCCCTGTCGCCGGTCGACAGCCCAGGCATAGCGGTGCGCAAGGTCGCGCAGCTGTGACGGGGCGTCGAACTGCGCCATCAGGCCAGATCGCGCCGCAGGTTTGCGCCGGCGCGCTCGATCCACGGCAGGGCATCGGGCACGAAATCCAGCATCGAGAAGAACCCGTGGATCATCCCCGGCGCCACCGCCGCGTCCACGCTGTTTCCAGCCGCTTCCAGCCGCTTGGCATAGGCCATGCCTTCGTCCCGCAACGGATCGAATTCGGCGGTGTAGACGCTCGCCGGAGGCAGACCGGCCAGGTTGGCGGTGGAGCCGACGCGGGCGAGCGGGGCGCTGCGGACATCGCCCAGGTACTGTTCCCAGAACCAGCGCATCATTGCTTCACCCAGGAAATATTCCCCGCCGCCATTCTCGGCATAGGAAGCCAGCGAATAGTCATCGTCAGTGACCGGATAGATCAACAACTGGTGGCGCAGCGCCGGACCGGCCCGGTCGCGAGCCATGATCGCCACCGCGGCGGAGAGGTTGCCGCCCGCGCTGTCACCCGCCACCGCCAGCCGGGCTGGATCGCAGCCCAGGTCTGCCGCGTGGCGGCTGGCCCAGACCAGCGCGTCATAGCAATCCTCAACCGGTTCGGGATAGGGATGTTCGGGAGCAAGGCGGTAGCCGACCGACAACACCGCCGCACCGCTGGCCCGTGCCAGCGCACGGCAGGTGCCGTCGTGGGTTTCGATCGTTCCGATCACCCAGCCGCCGCCGTGATAATAGATCACCAGCGGCAGCGTGCCTTCTGCTCCTTCGGGCACATAGAGCCGCGCGGGGAGGTTGCGCAGCGGCAGCACCAGTTCAAGGTCATCGACCCGGGCCATGGCAATCGGATCACCAAAGCCCATCGGGCGGTCATTCACCTCACGCAGGGTGGCGGCAGTGATCGTCGCATAATCGACCGGTGGGGCCTGAGCGAACAGGTCAAGCACGGCCTGGATCTGCGGATTGACCGGCATCGGTATTCTCTCCCCTTCGTTTGCGCAATTGCGTTGACAGACGCCCCGTGTGATTCGCGTTTAGGGTCCGAATGTGAACCCGATGGCCATGATTGCGTATTGCGGGGGGCTTGGCCAGCCCCTATCGCATCGGTCAAGGCAAGGGAGAGAACGGCCATGAATCGACTTGAAGGCAGCGTTGCAATCGTCACCGGCGGGGCACGCGGGATCGGCGAAGGGATCGTCCGCCGCTTCGTGGCCGAAGGCGCGCAAGTGATGATCACCGATGTGCTGGCCGAACAGGGTCAGGCACTGGCGGATGAACTGGGGGCTGCCGCCGCGTTCCATCACCATGACGTTACCGACCGGGCCCAGTGGAGCGCGGTGGTTGCCGCGACCGAGGCGAAGTTCGGCAAGCTCACCACGCTCGTCAACAACGCCGGGATCATTGTGTTCAAGCGGGTCGAGGACCTCAGCGACGCGGAGATCGACCGCCTGCTCGACATCAACCTGAAGGGCGTGATCATCGGCACCCAGTCCGTGATCCCAGCGATCGAGCGCGCCGGGGGCGGGGCAATCGTCAACATGAGCAGCGCTGACGGGATCGCCGGGGCCAACTCGCTGTCGGTCTATTGCGCGTCCAAGTTCGCGGTGCGCGGCTTTACCAAGGCCTGCGCGCTGGAACTGGGGCCGCGCAAGATTCGCGTCAACTCGATCCATCCGGGTGGGATCTACACCCCGCTCGCCAACCCGATGAACGTGCCCAAGGAGCTCTATGACAAGGGCTACTGGATTTATCCTGCGCAGTACGCGGGCGAACCGCAGGATATCGGCGCGGCGGCGGCCTACCTCGCGTCGGACGATGCGCGCTATTGCATGGGCACTGAACTGTCGGTCGATGGCGGATTGAACGCTGGGCACTACTACATGGCCATGCCGGGCGCGCCCAAGCAGCCGGGGGGTTAGGCTTCCCCGGCCAGCGCCCGCCGGTCGGCATCGAGCAGACTGCTCGCCCGCCACATCGCCCAGGCGCCGATCAGCCCGGCCGGGATCACCAGGCTGAGTGACAGGCGCAGGCCGTTCAGTCCGCCGCCGAACAAGTCGCTCAGCATGCCCGCCACCCACGGCCCGGCAAGGTTGCCGATCAGCCCGATCGCCAGCAGCGCAATCGCCGTGCCCGCCGCGCGGTGGCGTTCGGGCAGGATGTACTGGAAGCCCACGAAGATCCCTACCGACCAGCCGCCGCCCAGCAGTCCGGAAGGAATCGCCAGCAACTGCGCATAGCCCAGGCTGGGCACCCAGGTGATCGCCAGGATGCAGCAGGTTGCCACGCCCAGCGCCGCCGCGGCAAGCTGCAAGGGCCGCGCCGATCCGCCGCGCCCCAGCCGGTCTGAGACAAATCCGTAGCACAGCGTCCCGGTCAGTCCGGCCAGGCCAAACGGCACCCCGAACGCGGCCCCGGCGGCCTGCGTGGTCAGGCCATAGGCACGCTCGAACAGGGTCGGGCCCCACAGCCCGAATGATACGCCCGAAAAGGAACCGAGCCCCATCCCGGCCGTCAGCAGCAGCCAGCTGCGCGCCCGCACCAGCCGCCGGGCCAGTGCGATCAGGCTTTCATTCTGCACCTGCCCCGCAGGCAGGGCATCGCGCGGCGGCTCACGGATCAGCAGCCACGCCGCCAGCCCCACCGCCAGCCCGACACAGCCCAGCACGGCAAAGGGTGTGCGCCAGCCATGCGCAGCGGCAATCGCCGGGCCGCCAGCCATGCCGCTCATCTGTCCGATGTAGATCGCGCAGGCCATTAGCGACAGCGCGCGGCCGCGCTGGTGCGGCGGGAAATAGGCGGCAATCAGCGCCATCACTGGCGCCTGATAAGCCGCTTCGCCAATCCCGACACCGACTCGCGCTATCCCGAGCACCAGCGGATCGTGCGCCAGCGCGGTCAGCGCGGTGAACACCGACCACAGCATGCAGCCGCCAGCGGCCACTGCCACCCGCGAGGTGCGGTCCGCCAGGCGCGCGGCGGGCACTCCCAGAATGGTGTAAAGCAAGGCAAAGGCCGGGCCGAGCAGCACCCCCAGCACCGAATCCGACAGGCCAAACTCGCGCTTGATCGGCTGGGCCAGCCCGGCCAGCAGATAGCGATCCGCATAGCACAGCACCGCCACGCCCAGCAGCAGTGCCAGGACCAGCGGGCGCGGGCTCAATCGGGTGGGGGAGGAGGTGTGCAAGGCCTGCGTCAATCGCGCATCTGCGCGCCGCCGTTGACGTGCCAGACCTGCCCGTTGACCCAGGCCCCGTCATCGCTGGCGAGGAAGGTCAGCGCGGCGGCCAGATCCTCCGGCTGGCCAAGGCGGGTGTGGGGAATGCCTTTTTGTGCCTTTTCAACGTACTCGTCAGTCAGGTGGATCTTGACCGCCTCGGTCAGCACCAGGCCCGGGCAGACCGCGTTGGCGCGGATGCCCTGTTTGCCCCAGCGGCTGGCGACATGGCGGGCTAGGGCATGGATCGCGTTCTTGGTCATCGGATAGGCCACCTGCCACGGCGCGCCGCCAGTGGCCGCGCCGCTTGAGGTATAGAGCATCGCCCCGCCGCCGCGCTCCAGCATCGCAGGCAAAGCGGCTTGCGTTGCCAGGAAGTGGCTCTTGGTGTTGATCGCAAAGCTCTTGTCCAGCACTTCGACCGGGCAGTTGAGCGCATCGATATCGCCGTCGGTCCCGCCGGCCAGATTCGAGATATAGATGTCAAGCCCGCCAAACGCGTCCCGCGCCGCTTTGACGATCGCTGCCTGCGATTCCGCATTGGTCCCGTCGAGCGCCACGGCAATCGCCTGGCCCCCGTCTGCCATGATCGCCGCGGCGGTTTCCTGCGCCTGATCGACCAGCAGATCGCCAATCACCACGCTCGCGCCCTCTTCGGCCAGACGCCGCGCCGTCGCTGCGCCAATCCCGCGCGCGCCGCCCGCCACGATCGCCACTTTGCCTGCCAGTCCGCGCATGTCAGTCCCTCACCAATACCTTGGCGACATGCTTCCCAGACGCGAAACGGCGCGTCAATCGGAGGGAGTGATTGACGCGCCGCTATTTGGCACAGGATGTTCCCTTGCCTACTCCGCCGCTTCCATCAGCGGTTCGCCATAGGCCGGGTCGCTTTCATCGCAGAGGCGGTTGGTGTCAGACCACAGGTCTTCTGCCGGGACCGGGGTGATGCCCAGTTCCTTACGGATATCAGCCATCTGCCAGTCGATCATCGAACGCCAGTCAGCCAGCATGATCGGGTAGGTCCAGTTGTGCGCCTGACTTGCGCCGACGAATTCTGCTTCGATGTTAAGCGCGAAAGCCTCGGGATAGTGCAGCGCATCCTTCATCACCGTCTTGGCTTTCAGATAGGCCTGGATGCGGTTGAAGAAGGCAGCCAGTTCGGGGCGGAAATAGCGCACCCGGCTGTACATGTTGGCGTTGAGCAGCGCCACTTCGCCGCCGTGGTTGGGGCCAAAGCCAGTTACCAGGTGTTCGATATCGTGGTTCAGCGCGGCCTGCCGCAGATAGAATGTCAGGTCGTTGACCACCACCAGTTCGCGGTAGAATACGTCAAGTTCATAGCCGCTGGTTTCCATCCAGTTGAACAGCGCCGCCCCCAGCGTGCCGGGCTTGCAGTGGCGGACATCGTCCTTTTTGAAGTCCGACAGACTGCGATTGTCACACCATGCCTTGAACTGTGGCAGGCGGGCCTTTTCTTCCTCGAACAGTTCCATCAGCCGGGGGAAATCCTCCAGCATCATCATGATCTGCGCGACTTCGGGAATGAAGGCGGTGGTCGGCAGGTCCGGGCCGTTGCGGCGCAGCATTTCCTGCGCGATCAGGTGTCGCAGCTCTTGGTGGTTGAGGTATTTGGACGAGCTGACCAGCACCGAACTGTCAGTGCCGACATTCTGCATCCCGCCGTTGAAATAGGCGCGCTCGCCTTCGCCAACCTTGACTTCCATGGGGATTACTCCGCTGCAACGGCCATGTGGCCGTCATCGTTGCTGGGGGACAGGAACTGTCCGGGCTTGGCCCCGGTATAGGCCCCGTTTTCAAAGGTCGGCTCGCCATTGACCATGGTCAGGCGGGTCGGCATCGCCTTGCGGGTAAAGCGCCAGGTGGTGCCGCCTTTGCCATCGGGCATGTCCCAGGCCTTTTCCATCTGCTGGCGCTGGACCTCGTTCAGGTTGAACACCACCACATCGGCGCGCTTGCCCGGTGCGATCACGCCGCGATCGGACAGGAAGAAGTGTTCGGCCAGCTTGCCGGTCATTACGTGGATCGCCTCTTCCAGCGTCATGGTCTTTTCATCGCGGACATACTGGGTCAGCAGCAGCGCGTTTTCGCCGCCGCCGCACAGCATCTGCAAATGCGCGCCCGCGTCCGAGATGTTGCCGACGGTTTTGGGATCGCGCATCAGCTCGATCGTCAGCGCCTCGTCCTTGGGGAAGGGGGCCATGTGGACGGTGGAAAGCGTGCCGTTGGCCAGGATCCATTCGGCCATGGCATCGCTGCGGTGCAGCCCCTTGTCATCGGCGTACTGTTTCAGCGTGATGTTGATCGGGCCTGCGCCGTTTTCGCTATCCAGCAGGTACAGGTCTTGCGGGTTTTTCAGCGGGCTGTGATCCCAGGCCTGAGTATCCCAGCTTTCGCGCGCCCGTGCCCGCCAGTCCGGATCGGCCAGCAGACGGCGCTTTTCGGCGTGATCTTCGGCCAGCACCACTTCGTGCCAGATATAGTCGTTCGACTGGGCGAAGATCAGCGACTTGACCAGGCTGAGCGTGGAAGTGGGCGAAACGTGCGCTACCCCCGGCCAGATATCGACCCCGGCGGCGCGCATCGCCGCCAGGCTGGCCTGCATTGCGGGCAGGATCGGCTTCTGGAAATCGAGCGTCGGCACCGCCCCTGCAACCTGCACCCGGATCTTGCGGCCCGAGAGCAGGCGGGAAAGCCGCTCCATATTGGCCGGGCCGGTCATCCGCATGAAGGTATCGACGATCACCTGATAACAAGTCGCCGGATAGCGCTCCATAACGTCGAACAGCGCAGTGAATTCGGCATCGTCAGCCAGCAGCGTGGGGACGGGCCGGTTCGATCCGTCATGGTCGTGCATGTTGTCCGACAGGCCAAGCGCCCCGGCGCTGAGCGCATCGTCAAGCAGATCAGCCATCACCGCGACTTCTTCCGGCGTCGCCGCGCGGTCCCAGGCCTCGACCCCCATTGCCGCGATCCGCAGCGGGATATGGCCGACGAAGCTGGCATAGTTGAGCGGCACTTTGACCCGGCTTTCGAACGAGGTGCGGTATTCGGACCATTTGTGCCAATCCCACGGCACGAACTGCTTGAAGGGTTCCAGCGGGATATCCTCAAAGAACGAGAAGATCCCCATGACCTCTTCCTTGGCCGCCTGGCTGGGGTGGAGCGGGGCCATCGAAAATCCGCAGTTACCCATGATCATCGTCGTTGCGCCATAGCCGGGCAGCGGATCGAGATCGGGCTGCCACCACATGCTGGCATCGTAATGGGTGTGGCTTTCGATAAAGCCGGGAGTGACATGGCAGCCGGCCGCATCGAACACGCGCTCGCCATTGGCGGTCAGGTTTTGCCCGACTTCGGTGATCGTGCCATCGGCAATGCGCACGTCGGCGGCAAAGGCGGGGGCACCGGTGCCGTCCACCACGGTGCCGTTCTTGATCAGCATGCCAGTCATCTCGTGTTCTCCCAGTCAGGTCATGGCGGCGGGCCGGATCGTGCCGACTCTCATCCGCTGCGCCGCGCAGGTTACTCCCCTGTGGGGGCTGACGCGAAATCGCGGCTGGCCAATCGGATCGAATTATGATGAGTTACGGATCATGAAACGATCCCAATCTACAACCGACAGCTTGCTGGCCGCGTTGCGGCTGCACTTGCGGCAAGCCGGGTGGACGGCGAAACGGCTCGCCACGCACTTTTCGATCGGTGAGGCGACCGCCAAGCGCTGGCTGAGCGGCAAGGGCCTGACTCTGGACCGACTGGCGACGCTGGCCGAGCTCTGCGGCCTCTCGCTCGCCGACCTGACTCGCGAGGCAGAGCATCCCGCCACCGGGCTGGCGCAGGAACTGACCCTGGCACAGGAACGTGCGCTTTCCAGCGACATCTTCCTTTCGTTCCTGTTCATGACCGTGCTGGGCGGCAACAGCCCGGCAGAGATCGCGGCAGACTTTGCCGTGCCCGCGCCGGTGCTGGAACTGTCGCTCGCGCGGCTGGAGCGGCTGGCCCTGATTGACCGGCTGCCCGGCGGGCGGGTGCGGCCCCGGATCGACCGCACGATCGTCTGGCGCAAGTCACCGATGCGGGCCTTGTTCAACGAACGGATGAAGCGCCAGTTCCTGACCATGGACTTCGCGGCGGAGGATGCGGTGTTTGTGTCCGAAGTTGTGAAGCTTTCCCCGCGCGGCGCGGCAGAACTCGCGGAAATGCTTGAACAGCTGCGCCGCGATTGTCAGGCTCTGGCCGAACGTGACCGCGATCACAGCCTGCTACCCCGCAAATGGTACGGCATGCTGGGTGCGCTGCGCGAACTCGACACCAATGAGCTGCAAGGCGCGGCGCGGGAGGGAACATGAGCGGCAGACTGGCGGGACGGCGGGCACTGATAACGGGTGCGGCGGACGGGATCGGGCTGGGCATCGCGCGGCTCTTTGCCCGCGAAGGGGCCGAAGTGGTGATGGCCGACTGGAACCTCGATCAGGCCGAGGCCGAAGCGGCGCGGATCCGGGGCGAGGGCGGCGCGGCGCGGGCCTTGCATGTCGATGTGTCGGACCATGCGGCGGTCACCGCGATGATGGCGGCGGCCGGTCCGGTCGATATTCTGGTCAACAACGCCTATACCGGCGACGGCCCGCGGCGGCTGGAGCAGAAGGGTGACGACGTGTTCCAGCGCGCCTTGCTGATGACTTTCTGGGCGCCCAAATGGACCATGGAAGCCGCCTTGCCGCATATGAAGGCGCAAGGCTGGGGGCGGGTGATCAACATGGGCTCGCTCAACGGCGTCAACGCCCACATGGGCAGTGCCGATTACAACAGCGCCAAGGAAGCCCTGCGCGCCCTGACCCGCACCGCCGCGCGCGAATGGGCGCGCTGGGGGATCTGCTGCAACGTGATCTGCCCCGCCGCAAAAAGCGCGGCCAGCCGCCGAGTCGAAGCGGTCGCGCCGGAAATGATGGCACAGATCGAGGCGGCGAACCCGATGGGCCGGATGGGCGATCCCGAGGCGGATATCGCCCCGGTCGCACTGTTCCTCGCCAGCGAGGATTGTCGCTATGTCACCGGCAACACGCTGTTCGTGGACGGTGGCGGACATATCAACGGGGTGGCCTGGGCACCGGAGCTGGGGGACTGATGATTGAAAATCCTCCCCCATTGGGGGAGGTGGCCCGCCGCGGGCGGGGCGGAG
>NZ_MWLM01000032.1 GCF_002198665.1 Novosphingobium sp. B 225
TCTGAAACGCTCCCCTCCCCACCGGGGAGGGGAGCGTTTCAGATTAAGCGTTCAACGCCCTAATTCGCCGCCATGCCCATCGCCTTGCGCAGAAACTGGTCGCTTTCAAACAGCAGGCGGGTGCGCGCGGCGCTGTCGGTCAGGCTGTGGGCAAGGCCGGGGAATTCCACCCATTGCACCGGCTTGCCTGCGGCCTGCAGCTTGTCACGCATAAAACGGCCCTGCGCGATGTCGACATTCTGGTCGCGGTCACCATGGAACATCAGCACGGGCGCCTTGAACACAGCGGCATTCTGCGCCGGGGAGCCTTCCTTGATGTGGGGGCCGTGGCCGATGAACTTTTCCAGCAGTTCATAGCTGGAGGACCCCAGCCCCGCGTTGCGCAGCCGTTCCAGATCGGTTACCGGCGCAACCGCCACCACCGCCTTGAACAGGTCAGGATCCAGCACCGCGCCTTGCAGTGCGGCATAGCCACCATAGGACCAGCCAACGATCCCCAGCTTGTCCGGCGCGGCGATCCCCTGCGATTTCAGCCAGCGCCCGGCATCAACCACATCGCCGATCGCGATCTTCCACGATTGAAAACCGTTCTTCTTGTACCAGGCCGAACCATATCCGGCTGATCCGCGAAAATTGGGTTGCAGCACGGCATAGCCGCGCGCGGCAAAGAATTGCACCAGCCAGTCAAAACCCCATTCGTCACGCGAGGCAGGCCCGCCATGCGGCATCACGATTGCCGGGATATTCTTGCCCGAACTGCCCGGGGGCAGCGTCAGGTAAGCCGGAATCTGGGTGCCATCCGCCGCCGGGAAAGTGATCGCCTTCATCGGCGCCATGGCCGCCGCCGACAGATCGGGGTGCACCGGCAGCACTTCGCCAAGCTGGCGGCTGGTCTTGTCGTAAAGATAGAATTTGCCTGGATCGACATCGGACCCGGCGAACAGCAGCAGCTTGGCCTCGTTCGCACTGGCATCGACAAATGATACGAGCGGCTTGCCCGGCAGGGCCTTGCCCAGCGCAGCGCCCAGCTTCTTCAGTTCGGGATCGAAGAATTCGGTGACCCGGTGTTCCGTGGCATAGCTGACCCCGACCACCCGGCTATCGCGCCCGATCCGCACCAGCCCATCGACATCGACGTCGCCGCGCCCCAGCACCAGGTCTTTCTTGCCCGAACCGTCCAGCGCCACGGTGTAGAGCGCCGAGTAGCCGTCCTTGTCATCAAAGCCATAGACCACGTCCTTGACCGGATCGATCGCATAGGGATTGAACCCGCCCACCCCGCTTGCTGTCAGGTCCAGCCGTGACAGGGGTTCCCAGGTCTTCGAACCCTGCTTGCGGTAATAATAGCTCGACTTGGTGTTGATGTAGCCATCGGGATTGGCCCCGATGGTGCCCATGATCCGGACATTGCCGTTGCCGTCCGAGATATATTCGTTCGCATCGCCGCGTGCGCGTTCAACCGTGCGGCGCTTGAGCGACAGGGTATCGACTTCCTCAACCCCAAAGCCGGGGCGCTGTTCGGCAATCGCCGCCCCTTCGCGCATTTCCGAAACGAAATAGCGGGTGAGCAGGACCGATCCGGGCTTTCCGGCCACATCCCAATCGATCACCGTGCCGCCATCGAACTGAGCGGCCAGTCCGCGGGAATTGGTGTTGGCGGTAAGCATCACCGCCTTTTCGCCATCGGCATTCAGGGCATAGACCCGGGTGAAGCTGAGCCAGCGGCCGGCGATTTCGTATTGAATGTGGATCTTGCACACCAGCCGCGTGTCACTGGACCAGCCGCACCAATAGATCTGTTCATCTTTGCCGTGCGAGGCGATTGCCATTTTCGGCGGCACGGTGCCGGTCAGATCGGCAACATAGACCACGGTGCCGACGGTGGGGTGCGGTTTGACATAGGCAACCTTGGTGCCATCGGGTGACAGGCTGATCTGCTGCACCGATTCCAGCGCGCCAAATTTTGCGGCGACGGTCTGGCCATCTTCGGCCCGGACCGGAGCGGCCATGACAATCCCGGCAAGCGCCACCCCGGCTAGCAACCTCTTGAACATGCAACCCCCTGAATCGTCTGAAGAGAGTTCAGGATTGCGCGGTGCAGGCGGGGGAGACAAGTGTGATTTATGTCACAAAATCAGTTGAACTATGGATCCTGCCATGTCCGTCACCCTGAACTTGTTTTCAGGGTCCAACAGGCCGGTTCGCCCGGCCATGAGAGGCCGAACCGCCGTGCAGCAAGGTGGCGCGACAATGGCAGGTTCGGATAGCGGCTCACGATGGACCCTGAAACGAATTCAGGGAGACGGTGATTGGGATCAATGGCGCTTGAACGGAAAGCTGCCTTAACCCTTGGCCCCCAGATAGTCTGCCCGGAACCCACGCGCGAACGCCGCGAATTGTCCTTCCGCAATCGCCGCCCGCATCGCGGCCATCAGTTGCTGGTAGAAGGTCAGGTTGTGCTCGGTCAGCAGCATCGCGCCCAGGATTTCACCGCTCTTGATCAGGTGGTGCAGATAGGCCCGGCTGTATTTGGTGCAGCAATCGCCGGGGCAGCGTTCATCCAGCGGGGCCGGGTCTTCGGCGTGGCGGGCGTTGCGCAGGTTGACCGGGCCGGACCAGGTAAAGCCCTGCCCGTTCCGCCCCGAGCGGCTGGGCAGCACGCAATCGAACATGTCGACTCCGCGCTCCACCGCGCCGACCAGATCGTCGGGCTTGCCCACCCCCATCAGGTAGCGCGGGGCATCTGCGGGGAGCATGTCGGGCGCAAAATCGAGCACGCTGAACATCGCCTCCTGCCCCTCGCCCACGGCCAGCCCGCCGATCGCATAGCCATCGAAGCCGATTTCGCGCAGCGCATCGGCGCTGTGGCGGCGCAAGCTTTCGTCGAGCGCGCCCTGCTGGATGCCGAACAGCGCGGAGCGTTCCGCGTGCTCTTCCCCGCTGTCAAACCCGGCGCGGCTGCGCGCGGCCCAGCGCATCGACATCAGCATCGATTTCTCGATCACCTCACGCGGGGCGTCGGCGCGGGGGCATTCATCGAACGCCATCACGATGTCGCTGCCCAGCAGCCGCTGGATTTCCATCGAGCGTTCGGGGGTGAGCAGGTGCTTCGAGCCATCGAGGTGGCTTTTGAAAGTCACCCCTTCTTCGGTGATCTTGCGCAGGTCGGACAGGCTCATCACCTGATAGCCGCCGCTGTCGGTCAGGATCGGGCGGTCCCAGTTCATGAACTTGTGCAGCCCGCCCAGCCGCGCCACCCGCTCGGCCCCCGGGCGCAGCATCAGGTGATAGGTGTTGCCGAGCAGGATATCCGCCCCGGTGCCGCGCACCGTCTCGGGCTTCATCGCCTTGACCGTGGCCGCAGTGCCGACCGGCATGAACGCGGGCGTGCGAATCTCGCCCCGGCGCATTGCAATCGTGCCGGTGCGGGCCTTGCCATCGATGGCGTGGATCTGAAACTGAAAGCGCGGGGCGGTCATGCCCGGCGCGTTAGCGGGAAAGGCAGCCAAGCGCCAGCCATCACCCCGCCGCCGCCAGGCCGGTCAGCGCGGCGCGCAACTGCACCCACATCGCGGCTTCCTCCTCCGCTTCCGCCGGACAGGTTTCGGCCAGCACATCCACCGTCGCGCCCAGCAGTTCGGCGTACCACTGCGCCGGGATTCCCAGCGAGTCGGTATGGTGCGGGACCGAGCTCTGGATCAGGATCTCGATCTCGCTTTTGCGTTCGAACCAGGTCATCGCACAATAGAGCGCGTTATCGACCATCTCGGCAGCCAGCCGCTCCGGGTTGTGCGGCCAATGGTGGACAAAGCTCGCCTGCGCATCCGGGCAGCGCGCGAGGAAGCGCGCCATGACCAGCTGCGTGATATCGCCCAGTTGCGCGCCCGCGCGATCCAGCGCGGTTTCGACCAGCGCCAGCCTGACAGCATCCATCCGGCATCCTTCCGGACGCCACCTTGTCAGGCCACCGCGGCCCCCGCCTTGCGCAA
This sequence comes from Novosphingobium sp. B 225, assembly GCF_002198665.1. Taxonomy (GTDB): domain Bacteria; phylum Pseudomonadota; class Alphaproteobacteria; order Sphingomonadales; family Sphingomonadaceae; genus Novosphingobium. The sequence continues at coordinate 3,990 of NZ_MWLM01000032.1, forward strand.
GATCAAGCGACCGGCGCGGGCAGCTTTGCCGCGCGGGCCAGCGCGGGGGCGGAGGCGGCGGCGCGGGCCAGTCGGGCCTGCCATTTGGGCATGCCGCGCTCTGCCCCGCCGCGCCGGGTCGGACCAAAGCGGAACACGCGCACCGGCTTGAACCCGACAAAGCCCAGCACCTGCCGCGTCCAGCGCTTGATCACGGCATCGCCAAACGCCAGCCGCAGGTACCACGGCGGGGTATCCATGGTGACTACCAGATCGGCCGAGCGCCCGGCCAGCAGTCGGTCCCACATTGCGTCCTTGCTGTGATACCGGAACGCCCAGCCGGGCAGCAGCACGCGGTCCAGCAGCCCCTTGAGTGTGGCCGGTTCAGCCCCCCACCACATCGGAAAGCCCACCACCAGATGATCGCAGGCGTCGATTTCCTGCGCGAGGCAGGTCAGGTCGGGCTCCCACTCCTGCGCCACGGCATAGCCGCGGCACAGGTTGGGATCGAACTGCAGGTCGCGCACCGCCACCCGTGACACTTCGGTCCTGGGAGGTAGCGCAGCGACATAGCCATCGAGCAGCGCGGTGACGAGGCGGCCCCCATCGGGGTGGCCGTCCAGAACCAGGCAGCGCACGGATCAGGCGTCCGCCAGCCAGTTACCGTGGAAGCCCGGCGGCACGCGGTGCGGGATGTGCACGCTGGCGACGGGCGGTGCCGCGATATTGCTGGCGTCCAGGATCACCAGATCGGTGGTCTCGTTCGCCGCATCGATGACATAGCCCATCAGCCAGCCCTCGCCTTCTGGGGCATCGGCGCTGCGCGGGACGAACACGAATTCGCCGGGCACGCGGTTCGGTCCGAAGTCACAGGTCTGGCGCTCACCGGTCTTGAGGTCATGCCGATAAAGTGGCTGCGCGCCAAGGAACGCCGCATCGCCATCGTCGGGCAGACCCATCGCCCAGGCATAGCGATAGGGCTGGCCAAAGAATCGCTCATCGGGGCGCGGGAATTCTTGCGGGCTGGCATCGATGGTCTGCCGCTCGACCTTGCGGGCCTTGGGATCGACGATCCAGCGTTCCATCCCCAGCGGCTTGCCATTGGGGCCTTCGGGTCCGCCCGAAAACATCGTTTCATAAACCGCGCTGTCGATAATCACGCGGCCCGCCTCGTCCTCGTACGAATTGGCAACGTGAAAGACATAGCAGGGATCAACCTGGCACCAGATGATCTCATCCGCCGTACCACCACGCGGCAACAAGCCGACGCGGGCCTTGTGTTCGGCGTTCCAGCGATAGGGAAAGCCCTGCCCGGCGATCAACGACTTCATCGAGAAGGTCACCGGCAGATCGAATATGACCACATAGTTCCTGGTGATCGTGCATTCGTGGATCGATGGCCCATGCTCCACCGGAATTTCCAGCTCGCGCACCACTTTGCCTTCAGGCGTCAACACAACATGCCAGACCCGATCCGGAGTCATGGCATCATATGTGATCGCGTGAAATTCGCCGGTCAGCGGATCTTCGTGGGGGTGGGCCGTGAATGGGGCGGTCAGAGTGCCGCCGAAATCGGTGTAGGCGACGGTTTCCAGATTGTCGTCCAGCACCGCCGGGTTCGACCCAGCCTCGACGATCGCGGTGATCTTGCCGGCGATCTGCACCACATTGGTATTGATCCCGTCGCGCTGGGTGCGCCGAGGCCCTGGGGCGGCCGTGGGGCCACCATTGGCTGCGAGGATCTGGCTGCGGATATATCGATTGCGATACCATTCAGCCTGACCATCTTTCAGGCGCACGCCATGGACCATGCCATCGCCGATGAACCAGTGATGCCCGCGCGGGTCCGGCTTGAACGGGTTGGGCCCGATCCGGACATAGCGGCCGGCCAGCTCTGCCGGGATCGTGCCAGTGACCTTGAGGTCGGTGATCGTCCGCTCTTCGTGGATCGGTGTGTGGATGCCGGTCAGGAATGGATGGTCCTGATCCGCATCCTGTCGTTTGCGGTTGAAGGTGGCGACGGCGGTGATCCCTTTGGTGACCACGCCGCGGATCGCGGTTTCGACTGCGCTTGCCATGATGCGAATCTCCCTTTAATGTTTATGGCGTAAACATAATGGCAATGGTAACAGTGTCAACATCGAAATCGTATCACCATGGCGATCTGCGCGCGGCCCTGCTTGAAGCGGGGCTGCAAGCGCTGAACTCCGCCGCGGCAGAGGATCTTTCCCTGCGCCAGATCGCCCGCGACGTGGGGGTTTCGGCCACTGCCGTCTATCGCCACTTCCCGGACAAGGCCGCACTGCTTTCCGCCCTCGCCCAAACCGGAATCGCGCAAATGGCCGCCTGGCAAAGCGAAGCCGCCGCCGCCGCCACTCCCGACAGCGCCTTTGCCGCCACGGGCCGCGCCTATGTCCGCTGGGCCCTTGCCCACCCGGCGCTGTTCAAGCTGGTGTTCGGTGAGTGTACCAGCGTCAGCCAGACCGTGTTCGGTGAAAACGCAGCTGCGCAAATGCTGCGCACTTACGCCAAGGATCTGGCCGGAGATGAAGCCGGCGCCCAGCGGCTGATGATCCAAGCATGGGCCGTCGTCCACGGCCTCGCCATGCTGATGCTCGACGGGCAATTGCCGCCGGATGAGGATTTGATCGACCGGGTAATCGATGCGCGGACGTTGTTCAGGGCCTAGTTCAGGGTCTGGAATAGACCAGTTCGCCGCCCACCCAGGTCTGCCGCACAGTGATTGCGTGAATTTCGGCTGGTGGGGTCTGCGCGATATCGCGGGACAGCACGATCATGTCGGCGAATTTGCCAGGTTCGAGCGAGCCCTTGACCGCTTCCTCGCCCATGCTGCGGGCCGACCAGACCGTCATCACCCGCAGCGCCTGGTCCAGCGATACGGCCTCTTCGGGCAGGAACACCGCGCCGTCCTTTTGCTTGCGGGTCAGCATTGCCTCGATGTGCATGAAGGGATTTTCAGTGCCGCGCTGAAAGCCGGTCATATCGGTGCCGAAGCCCGGCTTCAGCCCGGCCTTGATCATGGTCCGGAACCGGAAAGCATGATTGCGGGCCACGTCCTCGCCCAGGTTCCTGCGCGTGATTTCGCCCAGGGTCCAGATCCAGCCGGGCTGGATATCGGCCTGGACTCCCAGCTTCACCGTGCGTTCCAGCACCTGCGGCCCCAGCATGAATTCCCCCAGATGCTCAATCCGCATCAGGGTCTTGGCTCCGCCCGCTTTCTGCGCCTTTTCATAGGCATCCAGCACCATCACATTGCTGCGATCGCCGGTGGAATGGATGAACATGCCCAATCCGGCAGCGTGGACTTTGGCCACCAGCGCATCAAGTTCTTCCTGGGTGTTGGTTGCCAGCCCGTGGTTGTCAGGCTCGTCGGCATAGTGGCCGAACAGATAGCCGGTGCGCACCGGCACGTCGCCATCGGCCCAGATCTTGATCCCGCCGAACCGGTACCAGGCCGGATCGACCGAGGCCGGAAGCTTGAGCGCCGCAAGGTCCTGCGGCAGGTGATGGCCGCCCGAATCCGCAAAGACGGTGATGGTCTTTCGGATCTTGGGATGACGCCCGGAAACCGCCAGTTCGCGCACGGCGGCATAGCTTGGCAGGGCCATGATATCGTTGATTGAGGTATAGCCCAGCGGCAGCATCAGCTGCGGAATGTCCTCCATCTCATAGCGTTGCAACAGTTCGGCCGGCAACCTGGCGTCCGGGGATAGCGGTCCGCCCTCGCGGATCACGCCGGTCGGATTGCCGGCCGCGTCCAGTTCGATCAGCGCGCCGCGCTGGTTCGCCGCGCCTGGCTTTACGCCCATTTTCTCAAGCCCGGCGGTGTTGACCACCCAAGTGTGCGGGCCATTGACGTAAAGCACCGGATGTCCGCCGCCCACAGCGTCAAGCTCGGCCTTCGTCGGCATCCGCTGTTCGGGCCAGAAGTTCGGATTGCCAGAGGTTCCGGCCACGATCACCCATTCGCCCGCCGGGGTGGCTGCAGCTCGCTCCCGCGTTGCCGCCAGCATTCCCTGCAGGGTCGGGATCGCGGAATAGTGCGCATCGAGATAGCTTTTCATCCGGATCGCCACCTGCGGATGCACGTGGCCATCGATGAAACCGGGCAGCACCGTCTGCCCCTTGAGATCGACCATCCGCGTCTGCGCTCCGGCCCAGCGCCGCATCTGCGCTTCACTGCCCACCGCAACGATCCGCCCGTCGCGCACCGCCACCGCCTGAACCACGCTGCCGCGCGCGTCCATGGTCAGGAACTTGCCGTGGTAGAGAATCAGATCGGCCTTGGCGGGTGCTGCCGGTTTCGCAAGGGCCGCTTGCCCGGTCAAAGCCAGCAGAGCCGCGCAGGCCAGCTTGCCCGCGCCCCATAGACTTCCCAAGCGCATTATTGTTCCCCCTCGACTGGCGGGCACTATTGCAGCGCCGGGGGTGTGCGTCAAAGTTTAGCCGGGCAACAGCAACGATGAATCCCCATAGGAGTAAAACCGGTAACCGGCGCCAATCGCATGGGCATAGGCAGCTTGCATCGTCTCCAACCCCATCAGCGCCGAAACCAGCATGAACAGCGTGCTTTTGGGCAAGTGGAAATTGGTCATCAGCCCATCGATCCCTTTGAAGCGATAGCCGGGGGTGATGAAGATCGCGGTGTCGCCGCTGAACGGCTGGATCGTGCCGTCCTCTGTCGCCGCGCTTTCCAGCAGGCGGAGCGAAGTGGTGCCGACGGCGATGATCCGGCCCCCGCCTGCGCGCACGGCATTGAGGCGCGCGGCCACTTCGGGGGCGATGGTGCCCCATTCGGCGTGCATCTTGTGATCGGCGGTATCCTCGGCCTTGACCGGCAGGAACGTGCCCGCGCCAACGTGGAGGGTGAGCGTTTCGTGGCCAATCCCCGCCGCGGCCAGCGCCGCCATCAGTTCGGGCGTGAAATGCAGCGCAGCGGTGGGGGCGGCAACGGCGCCATCCTGTGCGGCGAACATCGTCTGGTAATCACGCTTGTCCTCGGCATCGGTCGCCCGTTTGCCAGCGATATAGGGCGGCAACGGCATCTGCCCGGCGCGTTCGAGCAAGACTTCAACCGGTTCCTCGCCCGCGAAGGCCAGGGTCCAGCTGCCGTCATCGTGGCGCAATTCGGCGGTGGCGCGGACATCGGCGGGAAAGTGGATCACATCGCCCGCGCGCAGCCGTTTGGCATTGCGAACAAAGGCCTGCCAGCGGCGCAGATCGATCCGCTTGTGCAGCGTCGCCCCGATCCGCGCTTCGCCCCGGCGGCCTTCAAGCTGGGCCGGGATCACGCGGGTATCGTTGAACACCAGCACGTCGCCCCGGCGCAGCAATTGCGGCAGGTCGCGGACGGTGCGGTCGGCCAGCGGTTCGCTCATCCTGAGCTTGTCGCAGGACACCACCAGCATCCGCGCCGCATCGCGCGGCCGCGCGGGGCGCAGGGCGATGTTTTCCGGAGGCAGGTGGAAATCGAACAGGTCTACGCGCATGGGGTGCCCCTAGCCTGCTTGAGCCGAGCGCATAACCCCATTTTCAGAGGATGAATGGTTCGCGCAAAGGCGCTGCGGCCCTGCACAGCGCCTTTGCGCACTTTGCGCGAACTCAGATCGAAAACCCGTCCTTGTTCGGTCGGCTTAGCCCGGCTTTGACCCGTTCAGCATATCCGCCGTGATGCTGGGCGCGGCCGCCGGGGCCACTGCCGCCGGGCGGGCCTTGCCCTCGCTCAGCATCGAGGCTTGCAGGATCTTGGTCGGGTTCGCAGGCGGTTCGCCGCGCTCAATGCTGTCAACCACGTCCATCCCGGCGATCACACGCCCGAAATTGGTATAGCGGTGATCGAGCGCAAAGCGCGGGTAGAACACGATGAAGAATTGGCTGTTGGCCGTATCGGGCGCATCCGTGCGCGCCATCGACACGGTGCCGCGTACGTGCGGCAGGAAATTGAATTCGGCCTTGAGGTCCGGCAATTGCGATCCGCCCTGCCCGGTCCCGGTGGGATCGCCGGTCTGCGCCATGAAGCCATCGATCACGCGGTGAAAGATCACCCCGTTATAGAACCCTTCCTTGGCCAGACCCTTGACCCGCTCGACATGGCCGGGGGCCCAGGCCGGCATCAGCCGGATCAGCACCCGCCCGCCGTTCGACAGATCCAGCGCCAGGATGTTGTCCGGATCGTGGCTGGGATCGGGATCGACCAGCGCGCTCAGCACCGGGGCGGCCGGAGTGACCGGGGCCTTGGTCTTGCCTTTGGCAAATGCAGGCGAAGCGGCCAGTGAAAGGCCCAGGACAAGTGCGGTGAACGTGCGACGATTCATGGTTTCTGGTTACTCGACACGGGTAAGTGAGGCGCGGGATAGCGGGCAGCGCCTGTCATGGCAATGAACGGAACTCTAATAGTCCCCCAGCGTCCCCGTCTTGGAGATTCGCGCCATCACGTCATCACGCACGGTGGGGCTGACGAACTTGTTGATCTCCCCCCCGAACAGGGCGATTTCCTTGACCAGCTTGCTGGCGATCGGCTGCAGCGAAACATCGGCCATCAGGAATACGGTTTCGATCCCGGCATTGATCTGCTGGTTCATCCCCGCCATCTGATATTCGTATTCAAAGTCCGCCACGGCGCGCAGGCCGCGCACGATCACGTTGGCGCCCTGCTTTTCCGCGAACTTCATCAGCAGCGCGTTGAACCCCACCACTTCGACATTGGCGATGCCCATCGCGTCCACTTCGCGGCGGACCATATCCATACGCTCGTCCGGCGTGAACATCGGGTTCTTCGACATATTGGTGGTGACGCCGATGATCAGCTTGTCAACCAGCTTGGCCCCGCGCCGGATGATGTCGGCGTGGCCCAGCGTGATCGGATCGAAAGTGCCGGGGTAGACCCCGATACGGGTGGCCATCAGTGGTCCCTCTCCACGATAAAGCGCGCGATGGCGCGCAGCAGGTCTGCTTCTGCCCCATGCGATGCCAGATGCGCAATGGCCTGATCGACCAGCATCGCCGCCTGTTCGCGCGCGCGCTCTGCCCCCAGCAGCGAAACGAAAGTCTGCTTGCCCGCCGCCGCATCCTTGCGCAGCGCCTTGCCAGCCTTGTCCGCTGCGCCTTCGTGATCGAGCAAATCGTCGGCAATCTGGAACGCCAGCCCGATCCCGTGGGCATAGCCGCGCAGCTGGCGGCGCCCTTCCACCGGCACCCGCCCCAGAATCGCGCCCATCTCAACCGCGGCATCAAGCAAGGTTCCGGTCTTGAGCTGTTGCAGCCGGGTTACCGCCTGCAGATCGAACGGGGTGGTTTCCGCCGCAATATCCAGCGCCTGCCCGCCGACCATCCCGCCGGGGCCAGCCGCGCGGGCCAGCACCTGGACCAGTTCGGCGCGGGTGAACGGATCGGGGAAAGTCGCGGGATCGGACAGCACTTCGAACGCGAACGCCTGCAAGGCATCGCCCGCCAGCACCGCCGTCGCCTCGTCAAACGCAAGGTGCACCGTCGGCTGGCCGTGGCGCAGCGCATCATCGTCCATGCACGGCAGGTCATCGTGGATCAACGAGTAGCAATGCACCGCCTCGATCGCGCAGGCCGCCCGCACCGCCGTGGCGCGATCGACCGCGAACATTTCCGCCGTGGACACCAGCAGCAACGGCCGCAGCCGCTTGCCCCCGCCCAGCGCGGAATAGCGCATCGCCTGATACAACCGCGCCCGCGCATCATCCGGCACCGGCAGCAGCGCGTCGAAAGCCGAAGCTACATCGCGCGCGATCCGCTCAAGCGCGGCGGCCAGCATGGCTCAGCGGTCCGCGTCGAACGGCTGGGTCGATGCGGCCTGCCCGTCGGGGCCGGCCACGATCTTTTCAATCCGCGCCTGCGCCGCATCCAGCCGCGCCTGGCAATGCTTGCGCAGCGCCTCGCCGCGTTCATACAGCGCGATCGAATCGTCCAGCGGCACTTCCCCGCTTTCCAGCCCGCGCACCACGTCCTCAAGCGCGCGCAGCGCGTCTTCAAAGCTCATCTGGGCGAGATCTGGTGGAGTCTGCGTCATGGCGTGAAGCATTGACCGCGCGGGCGCGAAGGGTCAAGCTCCCTGCAAACGGGGAGATGCCGAAATGCGCTGGATAATTGCCTGGGTCGCCGCTGCCGGATCGTTCGGCTTGCTGGATATGTTGTGGCTGCGCTGGGCCGGGCCGAACCTGTACCGCCCGGTGCTGGGTGAAGTGCTGGCCCCGGCGTTCCGGATGGGCCCGGCCTTGCTGTTCTATGTCTGCTACATTTCGGCAATGGTGTGGTTCGCAGTGCGGCCCGGGCTGGAACTGGGAGTGCCGCATGCGGTGCTCAACGGCGCGCTGCTGGGGGCGATTGCCTATGCCACTTATGATCTGACCAATCAGGCAACGCTGAAGGTGTGGTCGAGTCAGATCACCGCGCTCGACATCGCCTGGGGCACCGCCGCAACTGCGCTGGCCAGCGGGATCGCCGCGCTGGTGGTGAAGAAGCTAGGGGTCTGACGCGATGTTCATCGGTCACTGGGCCCCCGCCCTCGCCGCCGCCGCGACCAGCCGCAAGGCGCCGCCGCTGGCGCTGCTGTTCGTGGGCGCGCAGCTGATCGACTGGGCGTTCTTCGGCCTGCTGCTGCTGGGGTGGGAACACATGCGCTTTTCCCCCGGGATCAGCGTGATGAACCCGATGGACCTGTACGACATGCCCTATACCCACAGCCTGCTGGGCGCGGCCCTGTTCGCGGGCGCGATCTGGGCGCTGCGGGCGCTGGTGGTGCGCGATCCGGTCGGCGGGCTGATTGGTGGAGCGGTGGTGCTGAGCCACTGGTTCCTTGACCTGCTGGTTCACGTGCCTGACCTGACCTTGGTCGGCAGCCCGCCCAAGCTGGGGCTGGGCCTGTGGAACCATCCCTGGATCGAAATGCCGCTGGAGCTGGGGATCACCTTTGGCGCGCTGTGGCTCTATGTCCGCGCCTGCAGGCCCGCGATGGGCCGAGTCGTGGTGCTGGCCGGGGTGCTGCTGGCACTGCAGGGGATCAACTGGTTCGGCCCGGTCGAACCCGAAGTGACTGCCGGAACCAGCATCACCGCGTTCTTCGCCTATGGCCTGGCGACCCTGGCGGCGTGGTGGATGGGGAAAAGCGCGGCGAAACCGGCCTGATTGCACTGGATAGACTCGCCCGCGCCCGCTAAGCGCTGCGCGCATGACCGAGATCACACCCGAAGTCGTCGCCCAGCACGGGCTGTCCGAAGAAGAATATGCCCGCGTCCTGCACGCGCTGGGGCGAGAGCCGAACCTGGTCGAGCTCGGGATCTTCTCGGTTATGTGGTCCGAGCATTGCAGCTACAAGTCGAGCCGCATCCACCTCAAGAAGCTCCCCACCGAGGCCCCCTGGGTGATCTGCGGACCCGGTGAGAACGCGGGCGTGATCGACATCGGCGATGGGCAGGCCGCGATCTTCAAGATGGAGTCGCACAACCACCCCAGCTACATCGAACCCTATCAGGGCGCGGCGACCGGCGTGGGCGGAATCCTGCGCGACGTGTTCACCATGGGCGCGCGCCCGGTCGCCAACATGAACGCACTGCGGTTTGGCCGGCCCGACCATCCCAAGATGAAGAGTCTCGTCAAAGGCGTGGTCGCGGGGATCGGCGGTTACGGCAACTGTGTGGGCGTGCCGACGGTGGGCGGGGAAACCAATTTCCACGCCGCCTATGATGGCAACATTCTGGTCAATGCGATGACCGTGGGCGTCGCCGATCAGGACAAGATCTTTTATTCCGCCGCCACGGGTCTGGGCAATCCGATCGTCTATGTCGGGTCCAAGACCGGGCGCGACGGGATCCACGGCGCAACCATGGCCAGCGCCGATTTCGGCGAGGATTCCGAAGCCAAGCGCCCCACGGTGCAAGTCGGCGATCCCTTTACCGAAAAGCTGCTGATCGAAGCCTGCCTGGAACTGATGGCAACCGACGCGATCGTGGCGATTCAGGACATGGGCGCAGCCGGGCTGACCAGTTCCAGCGTCGAAATGGCGACCAATGGCAAGGCCGGGATCGTGCTCGACATGGACAAGGTGCCATGCCGCGAAGAGGGCATGACCCCCTATGAAATGATGCTGAGCGAGAGCCAGGAGCGGATGCTGATGGTGCTCAAGCCCGGCAAGGAGCCGATGGCCGAGGCGATTTTCAAAAAGTGGGAACTGGACTTTGCGGTGATCGGTGAAGTGACCGATACCGGCCACATGGTGCTGACCTGGCAGGGCGAAACGGTGTGCGACATCCCGCTCGGCCCGCTGGCCGAAGACGCCCCGCTGTATGACCGTCCGGCGCTGAGCCTGGCGGAATACAAGGCCTGGGCCAAAGTCGCGCCGCTGGGTGATGTGCCTGAAAGCACTGACCTTGCCGCCGATCTGATCAAGCTGATGGGCTGCCCGGATCTGGCCAGCCGGCGCTGGATTTATGAGCAGTACGACAGCCAGGTTGGCGCGGACACGCTGCAGAAAAGCGGCGGCGACGCGGCGGTGGTGCGGCTGCACGGCACCCGCAAGGCGCTGGCGATCAGCACCGATTGCACCCCGCGCTATTGCTATGCCGACCCCTATGAAGGCGGCAAGCAGGCAGTTGCGGAAACCTATCGCAACTTGTCAGCTGTTGGTGCCAAGCCTTTGGCAATCACCAATTGTCTTAACTTCGCCAACCCCCAGCGGCCCGAAATCATGGCCCAGATCGTCGAAGCCTTGCGCGGCATGGGCGATGCCTGCCGGGCGCTGGATTACCCGATCGTTTCGGGCAACGTCAGCCTCTATAACGAAAGCAAGGCGACCGGCGGCGGCAGCGCGATCCTGCCCACGCCCGCGATCGGCGGCGTCGGGCTGATGCAGGATTACGCCGCGATGGCGACGATCGGGTTCAAGGCTGAGGGGGAACTGATCGTGCTGATCTGCCACTCCTCGGGCCACCTTGGCCAGTCGCTCTACTTGCGTGAGATCCTTGGCCGCGAGCAAGGTGCACCGCCGCCGGTTGACCTGGCCAAGGAACGCGCCGCTGCCGAACTGGTCCGCGCTGCGATTGCGGACGGCGCGGTCAGCGCGGTCCATGACTGCGCCGATGGCGGCGTGGCAGTGGCCATGGCGGAAATGGCGCTCGCCGGGAATATCGGCTTTACCAGCCAGATCGCACCCAACCTGCCACTGCTCGCCGGACTCTATTTCGGTGAGGATCAGGGCCGCTATGTGGTGACCTGCCAGGACTTTGCCGCGATCAAGGCGCGCGCCGATGCGGCCGGGCTGATCGCGGTGCCCGTCGGCCAGACCGGCGGCGACGCCTGCCGGTTCGAATGGATTGCAGATGGCAAAGTCCAGCAGGTCAGCCTTGTGGCGCTGCGCGAAGCCAACGAGGCGTTCTTCAAGGACTGGATGGAAGGGTAAGACCAACCTTCCCACTGGGCCCAGCCCGCCCTCCGCCCTCCCCGTCACCCCGGGTCAAGCCCGGGGTNCCGGGCTTGACCCGGGGTCCCGCTTTTCTTTTGCGACGGCGCGCTGCGCTGCTAGGCAGAAAAGGCAGCGGGACCCCGGGTCAAGCCCGGGGTGACGGAATTTGGAGGTGGGTTTCGTGACAGGACCGAGCATATGACCACAGGCTATTCCGGCACGCCCCTCGCCAAGAAGCTCGGCCTGCGTGACGGGCAGCGGGTGTGGTTCGATGCCATGCCCGAAAGCGTCGCGGACGAGATTGATGAATATGCGCTGGAACTGATCTTTGTTGCCAATCCGGCCCACGGGATCGACGCCGCGCATGTATTCGTGACCCAGCGCAGCGCGCTCGAAGCGCATCTCTCCGCGCTGCGCCACCAGATCGCGCCGGACGGGCAGATCTGGGTCAGCTGGCCCAAACAGGCAGCGAAAGTGCCGACCGACGTGACCGAAGACACGATCCGCGAACTGTGCCTGCCGCTGGGCCTCGTCGATACCAAGGTCTGCGCGGTGGACGATGTGTGGTCCGGCCTGAAGCTGGTGATCCGCAAGGAACTGCGCTAGGCGGCCTTTCCCCCCAGCGACAGGATGCAGCGCAGATGGCCGACCTTTACCTCAAAGCGCTGGAAAGCGAACGCAAACGCCTGTGGGCGACCTGCCGGCTCAAAGGCCTGGCCAAAGGCACGCCGGAACGGGTGCGGATTGGTGAGCTGGACGGGCTGATTGCCGAGCACAAGGGCAAGAGCAAGTGAAGCCTGTCAGTCGGCAATGACAGTACACCAGTAGGCTCCCAGCCGCCGTCATCCTGAACTTGTTTCAGGATCCATTGTGCCGATGGCTCAGCTAGAGCCTCAATATACGCAAGGCGGAGACACAGAAACTCGCCGGATTCCACCGGGCTAACCGCCAGATGGACCCTGAAACAAGTTCAGGGTGACGGGAAAAGGGGTTGCCCCCAATTCCTTGCGGATTACGCCGCCTGCGCCTCGGGCGCGATCAGGTCATAGGGATCGATCCCGGCCGCGCGCCACATGGCGTGGGCCTGGTGGTAATAGCTGGGAGGCTTGATCCCCAGCTTGGCGCGGACTCCCTCGATCGGCAGCGGCAGCAATTCGGTGATCGCCATTTCGACCAGCCGCGGGCAGGCCTTGCCCATCTTTTGCCCTTCACGCACCGCACGCAGCACCGGCACCTTGACCGTCGCGCGCTTCTTGATTTCGAGCGCCCCGGCATAGCCCAGGAACAAATGCGCCGGGCTTGGCTGCTGGCTGTAGGTGAAGGCCAGTACGCACTGTTCGCCCAGCGCATCGCGGCCAAAGCCCGACAGGATGTGCATCAGATCGTGCGTATCGCGCATGCGGTTGAAGTACCAGGTGACCTGATCGTCCCAATACATGTCCGCCGGGCGGTTCTTGTCGAGTTCATCGACCAGACCCTGCGCCGACAGCCCTTCGCGCTCCATGAAGTCACAATAGGTGTGGGCCAGGCTGTTTGCGGGCAGCTTGCGCAGCGCTTCGTGATCGTCAAGAATCTTGACCAGCGACGGTTCCTTGGCCCGGATTTCCTGCGCCCGCTCGGTCGCCAGAAAGCTCAGCGCCGCGTCATAGATCCCGCGCCAGGGCAGCGCCTCGAAGATCGGAGTGACCAGCGAGGTGTCTTCCTTGTCCTTGATCAGTTCCTTGAAGTTCCGCCAGGCCTTGGGCAGGTCGTACCGCATTTCCGGGCGCCCCGGCAGCATCACCGGCAGGTCCGGTGCGGCGAAATTGACATGGGCCTGGCGCTGCGACGGCAGCACTGCGGGTTCGGGCTGAGCGGTCATCATGTTCATGGCAAGCCTGTTAATGCGACTTACTTACAGAAGTGTCAATACCCTCCTATGGCATCGGCGGCAGAATTTGCTACCTGTCCCGGCAGAACAACAGGAAGGGAGAAACGCCGATGACCCGTGCCTGGCCGCTGGCCCTGGGAATCCTGCTTGGTTTTGGTGCGCTTTGGGCGGGATTGCACAGCCCGGTCGAAGCGGTTGAGCAATGGCGCCTCGCCGCACGCTGGACCGCGCGGGTCGGCTTTCCGCTGTTCATCATAACCTACAGCGCCAGCTCGCTCGGGCGGCTTTGGTACGGCGATTTCACCCGCGAACTTTGGCGTAACCGGCGCTGGTGGGGACTGGGCTTTGCCGCGGCGCATACGGTGCACCTCTATGCGCTGCTCACCTTTCTGAAGGTCAGCGGCGAGACGCGACCGCTGCCGCTGCTTCTGGTCGCAGGCACTGGCTATGCGCTGATGTTCGCCATGGCGCTGACCAGCAACGCGGCGGCAATGCGCGCGCTAGGGCGCAACTGGCGGCGGCTGCATACATTGGGAATTCACTGGCTGTGGGGGATATTCACTGTGTCCTACGCTGGACGGATCTTCGAGCCAGAGACGATGACCACCGGTCTGATCGCCACGCTGTTTACGCTGGGCGCGCTGGCACTGCGGATCGCGGCATGGCGCAAGGGGCGCAAGGCGGCCTGAGCCCTATTCCCACACCCACTGTTCGCGCGGAATCCCCAACAGCTTGAGCACGCTGGTCAGATCGCCGGCATCGATCCAGCCATGCGCAGCCGCGCGGGCCTTGGGTTTGGCGTGATAGGCCACCCCGTAACTCGCCGCGCGCAGCATCGGTATGTCGTTCGCACCGTCTCCGGTGGCCAGGCTGGTGCCGCCGAGCCGCGCGCTTTCTTCGCGCAGCACCGCTTCCTTGACACCGCTGTCCACGATCCCGCCAATCAGCCCACCGCTGAGCTTGCCATTGTCCACCGCCAGCCGGTTAGCCACGACGCGCTCAAACCCCAGGTCTTCGGCCACCGGATCGGCGAACTGGTGAAAGCCACCGGTGACCAGCACGGTGAAGCAACCCAGCTCTTTCAAGGTCTCAACCAGCACCCGCGCGCCGGGCATCGGGGCGATCCGTTCATCAAGGCATTGCTGGATCGCGGTTTCAGCAAGGCCGCCCAGCAGCCGCACCCGCTCGGTCAGGGCTTCGGCAAAGTCCAGCTCGCCCTGCATCGCGCGTTCGGTGATACCGGCGATCTGATCCTTCAGCCCGGCGAAATCGGCCAGCTCATCGATGCATTCTGCGGAAATCATGGTCGAATCCATGTCCGACACGAACAGGCGCGGGACGGATGGCACGTGATCGCTGACCAACACGTCAAACGGCGCGAACTGGGCATCGAGCGCGGCGCGCAGCGCATCCGCCCCGCCCTGCTCAACCGCCAGTTCCAGCACATCTTCGTGCGCAGCCAGCACTTCGGCGCGGCGCACCAGCATCCCTTGCGCTTCCAGACTGCGGATAGCCGCATCAGTTCTTGCCGCAAGGCGGGCCGGTTCTGCTATCAGCCGGGCGATGAGCACCGTTACGTCTCCTGAATCACCAGGCCAAGAATCGCAGGACGCCCGGCCAGCGCTGGCGCTAATCGCAGGGCCGACTGCCAGCGGCAAGAGCGCATGTGCGGTGCGGCTGGCGCAGGCGCTGGCCAGGCAGGGGCGCGCGGCGACCGTGATCAATGCCGACAGTGCGCAGGTCTATGCCGATCTGGCGGTCCTGTCTGCCCGGCCATCGGTGGAGGAAATGGCCGGCATTCCCCACCGCCTGTTCGGCACCTGGGACGGGGCAGAGACTTGCTCCGCCGCTGACTGGGCGGTGCGGGCGCGGGCCGAAATTGCCGAAGTTCACCGAGCGGGCGGCGTGCCGGTGCTGGTCGGCGGCACCGGCCTATACCTGCGCACCCTGCTGGATGGCATCGCCCCGATCCCGCCGATCGATCCGGCCGTGCGCGATGCGGTGCGCGCCATGCCGGTGGCCCAAGCCTATCAGGCGTTGCAGGCCGAAGACCCTGAACGCGCCGCCGCGCTGGGCCCGAACGACGCCGCCCGCGTGGCCCGCGCGCTCGAAGTGCTGCGTTCCACTGGCCAGCCCCTGTCCCACTGGCAAGCGCGGCTGGAAGGCGGGATTGGCCACGCGGTCACTCTTCACCCGCTGATCCTGCTGTCTGACCGGGCGGCGCTGTATCAGCGCTGCGATGCCCGGTTCGCCCGGATGCTGCACCAGGGCGCAATCGAAGAAGTGCGCGCACTGCTGAGCCGCCAGCTTGATCCGGCATTGCCGGTGATGCGCGCCATCGGAGTGCCAGAGATCGCCGCCCACTTGCGCGGCGAAAGCACGCTGGAACAGGCAGAATCACGCGGAAGCCAGGCCACGCGCAACTATGCCAAGCGCCAATACACCTGGTTGCGCCACCAGCCCCCACAAGACTGGCCGCGCATCACCGGAGATACTTTCGATCTGGAGCATGTTTTTGAAACTTTGTTACGCCAATAGCTCTTGACATATCATTTTCTATCGCATAGTTGCGATTCCAACAACCGCTCTTGCGGTTCTTGCGCGAGTTGGAGAGGAGACCCGGCACAGTAACCCTGTGCCGGGTCGACCCTTTTCAGAGGACCCGCGTTTTTGGTGAAAGGTTTCGGTCGTGAGTGAGGAGCGCAGTGGCGCCAGCATCCTGGTGGAAAGCCTGGTCAAGCAGGGGGTCGAATTCGTGTTCGGCTATCCCGGCGGCGCGGTGCTGCCGATTTACGATGCACTGTTCGGCGATGCCCGGATCCGCCACATTCTGGTCCGGCACGAAGCCGGTGCGGCCCACGCGGCCGAAGGTTATGCCCGTTCCACCGGCAAGCCCGGCGTGGTGCTGGTCACCAGCGGCCCCGGCGCGACCAATGCCGTCACCGGGATTGCCGATGCCTTCATGGATTCGATTCCCCTGGTGGTCTTCACCGGGCAGGTTCCCAGCGGCCTGATCGGCAGCGACGCCTTTCAGGAAGCCGATACCATCGGCATCACCCGCCACTGCACCAAGCACAACTATCTGGTGAAGGACCCGGCGGATCTGGCCGGGATCATCGAGGAAGCGTTCCGCATCGCCACTACCGGCCGCCCCGGCCCGGTGGTGATCGACATTCCCAAGGACGTGCAGATCGCTTCGGCCACCTGGGATCCGGTCGCTGCGCCTCGCAACAGCCGCTATGCCCCGCAGACCCGCGGCAGCGACAAGGACATTGCCCGCGCGATCGAGCTGCTGGCCAATGCCAAGCGTCCGATCCTCTACACTGGCGGCGGCGTGATCAATTCCGGCCCGCGCGCCAGCGAACTGCTGCGCAGACTGCAGGCCATCACCGGCGCGCCGACCACGTCGACCCTGATGGGCCTGGGTGCCTTCCCGGCTGACCATGCTGACTGGCTGGGCATGCTGGGAATGCACGGCACTTACGAATCCAACATGGCGATGAATCAGGCTGACCTTATGGTCTGCATCGGTGCGCGCTTTGATGATCGGGTGACTGGGCGGCTCGACGCCTTTTCGCCCCATTCGACCAAGATCCACATCGATATCGATCGCGCCTCGATCAACAAGACCGTGCAGGTCGATCTGCCGATCCTGGGTGACTGCGCCGAAGTGCTGGACCAGCTGATTTCCGCCTGGGGCAGCCGCAAGGCGCAGGACCTGACCGAATGGAAAGCCCGGATCGACGGTTGGCGCACCCGCGAGAGCCTGGCCTATCCGGCCAACAAAAGCGCGATCATGCCGCAGCTGGCGATCGAGCGGCTGTACGAGCTGACCAAGCACAAGGACCCGGTGATCGCCACCGAAGTGGGCCAGCACCAGATGTGGGCGGCGCAGTACTTCCCGTTCTTCAGCCCCAACAAGTGGCTGACCTCGGGCGGGCTCGGCACCATGGGCTATGGCCTGCCCGCCGCGATCGGTGCGCAGCTGGGCAATCCCGACAGTCTGGTGATCGACATTGCGGGCGACGCCTCGATCCAGATGAACATCCAGGAATTGGGCACCGCCACGCAGTTCCGCCTGCCGGTCAAGGTGTTCGTGCTCAACAACGAATGGATGGGCATGGTCCGCCAGTGGCAGGAACTGACCTATGAAAGCCGCTATTCGAACTCCTATTCAGACAGCCTGCCCGATTTCGTGAAGCTGGCCGAAGCCTATGGGTGGAAAGGCATCCGCATCGAAAGCGAAGCCGAACTCGACGCCGGCATTCAGGCGATGCTGGACTATGACGGCCCGGTGATCGTCGATTGTCTGGTTGCCAAGGAAGCCAACTGTTTTCCGATGATCCCATCGGGCGCGGCGCACACCGACATGATCCTGTACGGCGATACCGTTGCCGGAACCATGGACGATGAAGCCAAGGCGCTGGTGTAGATCAATTCCCCCTTCCCCGTTCGTGTCGAGCGAAGTCGAGACNAGTCGAGACACGCAAGCGCGGGGTGTCTCGACTTCGCTCGACACGAACGGAACCAGGTTCAGACTGAGATGATGAAGATCAAGCACGAAGCAAGCGAACGCCACGTCCTGACCATCACGGTCGATAACGAGGCGGGCATCCTGGCCAAGATCGCCGGGCTGTTCACCGCGCGCGGCTATAATATCGACAGCCTGACCGTGGCCGATATTACCGAAAACCACGCGGTCAGCCGGATCACTATCGTCACCCACGGCCCGCCTGCGGTGATTGACCAGATCCACGCCCAGCTGGACCGGCTGGTTCCGGTGCACAAGGTGGTCGACCTGACCGAAAGCGGTGCCCACGTTGAACGGGAACTGGCACTGGTCAAGGTCAAGGGCACCGGGGATGCGCGGGTCGAGGCGCTGCGCCTGGCCGAAGTGTTCCGCGCCAGCGTGATCGACACCACCACCAGCAGCTTCATTTTTGAACTGACCGGCGCGCCCGACAAGATCGACCGGTTCGTTTCGCTGATGCGCGAACTGGGTCTGGTTGAAGTGGGGCGGACCGGTGTGGTGGGCATGATGCGCGGCGCTGAAGCGGCGTAATCTTCCAGCCGCTCTGAAACCGGCGGAAAACCGCGCTATTTTGCGCTGGGTCAAGAAGAGGGTTTACGCACTCTTAAAGTCTTGCGGCTAGACCGGGGACCCTCGACAGAGGGACCGCGACCGTGCTCCAAAATGCCATCGACATGCTGACCAACGGCCTGGCCTATGCGCTGGGGCTGGCGGCGAACGTGCTGATCCGGCCGAGCTCATTTCTGTCCGTGTGGATGCTGTGGGCGACCTTCGCCATCGCCGTGCTGTGGTATCGCCGCAATGGCAGCCGCGTGCGCAGCTGGAAAGTGCTGCGCCGGGGCCTGTTTCCGCGTCACCACCTGACCGGGCGTTCGGCCCGGGCTGACTGGCTGCTGACCGTGCTCAACCATCTGGTCTTCACCACCGGTTTCATCGCTACCCTGCTGAGCCTGGCGACGCTGGGCGGTTCGGTGCGGCACTTGCTGGCCGATCTGACTGGCGTAAGTCAGGCAACCGTAATCGCCCCCTGGGCCGCGCAGGCGCTGACGACGCTGATGGCTTTCGTGGCCTATGAATTCGCCTATTACGTCGATCACTGGCTCAAGCATCAGGTGCCGTTCCTGTGGCACTTTCACAAGGTTCACCACACCGCCGAAACGCTTTCGCCGCTGGTCAATTTTCGCATGCACCCGATCGACGGCTACCTGTTTGCCGCGCTGACCGGGCTGGCTGGCGGGGCCTCGATGGGGGTAAGCACATGGCTGTTCGGATCCGAAGTGCTGCCATTTTCGATCGGTGGTTCGAACCTGATCCTGGTGACTTTCGCCTATCTCGTCATTTCGCTGCAGCACACTCACGCGTGGATCCCGTTCACCGGGCGGCTTGGCCATGTGCTGCTCAGCCCGGCGCACCACCAGATCCACCATTCGGCCGATCCGCGCCATTACAACAGCAATTACGGCAGCGTGATCGCGCTGTTCGACTGGCTGTTCGGGACGTTGCGCGTGCCATCGAAAACCAGCCCGCGGCTACGCTTTGGCGTGAATGACCTGACCCACGATCCCCATTCGCTGGCCGGTCTGCTGATCGTTCCGGTGCGCGATGCGCTGGGCGAACTTGGCCCGCAGCAGAGCGGCGATTCTCCGCCAAACCGGCCTGCAACCGACTGCGCCTGAAACAATCTGTCATAAATTCCGCTTCTGGCCGCAATAATGCTCGCAATTGCAGCATTCTTGGGGTTGCAAGATGCGCCGCGCCGACGCATGGGGGGCCGCGCGCGCATGGGCGCCCCATCTGCTGACAGAACGGATTCAGGTCATGAAGGTTTATTACGACGCCGATTGCGATCTCAACCTCGTCACGAGCAAGAAGATCGCCATTCTTGGCTATGGCTCGCAGGGCCACGCCCATGCGCAGAACCTGCGTGACAGCGGCGTAACCGACGTAGCGATTGCGCTGCGCCCCGGCTCGGCCAGCGCCAAGAAGGCGGAAAGCGCCGGTTTCAAGGTCATGTCGAACAGCGATGCAGCCAAGTGGGCTGACGTGCTGATGATCCTGGCCCCCGATGAACACCAGGCCGCAATCTGGGCCGATGACGTCAAGGGCAACCTGCGCCCCGGCAGCGCGCTCGCATTCGCCCACGGGCTCAACATCCACTTCGGCCTGATCGAAGTGCCCGCCGATATCGACGTGATCATGATCGCCCCCAAGGGCCCCGGCCACACCGTGCGCGGCGAATATGTGAAGGGCGGCGGCGTGCCGTGCCTGATCGCGGTTCACCAGGACGCCAGCGGCAATGCGCATGACGTTGCACTCGCCTATGCCTCGGGCGTTGGCGGCGGCCGCAGCGGCATCATCGAAACCAATTTCAAGGAAGAATGCGAAACCGACCTGTTCGGTGAGCAGGCCGTGCTGTGCGGCGGGATCACCCACCTGATCCAGGCCGGGTTCGAAACTCTGGTCGAAGCCGGTTACGCCCCGGAAATGGCCTATTTCGAATGCCTCCACGAAACCAAGCTGATCGTCGATCTGCTCTATGAAGGCGGCATCGCCAACATGCGCTACTCGATCTCGAACACTGCCGAGTATGGTGACATCACCACCGGCCCGCGCATCATCACCGCCGAAACCAAGGCCGAAATGAAGCGCGTACTGGCCGACATCCAGTCCGGCCGCTTCGTGAAGAACTTCGTGCTCGACAACCGCGCCGGCCAGCCCGAACTGAAGGCTGCCCGCAAGGCCGCCGAAGCCCACCCGATCGAACAGACCGGCAGCCGCCTGCGCGCGATGATGCCCTGGATCGGCAAGAACAAGCTGGTCGATCAGGCCAAGAACTGAGGCAATTACCCTTCTGCTTCCGGGAGGGGCAGAGAGTGAGTCCGTCGCCGCAAAACTGACGCGGCCTGAAGCCGGTCTCGCTGCTCCCCCCTCCCCAAGCCCTGCCAGCAGGTGAGGCTTGGCGCGCCCTTGCCAGAGTCTTTTGCATTTTCGCGGCGCGGGGTTATCCTGTCCGCCGCCGCATAGATGCGAACAGATGGGGCGATCATGAACCGCACATTCCTTGCCGCAGCCAGCCTTGTCGCCTCCGCGGCATCCACTGCGGCCCTTGCCCAGACCTCGCCGGTCGAAAATCATGTAAAATGCCTGACTGTCGAAACTCCCCGCGCGCAGCGCGAGGCGGCGGCGGCGGCGGCGACGCGGCAGTTCGAAGGCAAGGCCGGAGCGAAGGAAGAGTTCACCGCCGCCGTGACGACCCTGGTTGGTGATTGCGCGCGCCGGCATGGCTGGAACGCGGCGCTTGTCAGCCTGTCGCAGGACTATCTGTCGCTGCTGATTCAGGAAGTGGTCTTGGCCGACGGGCTGCGCGCCGCCGGGATAGACAGCCGCGCCCTGACCGCCTTTGGCCAGGCGCTGCCCGATGCCGATCGCATGCCATTTTTTGATCTTGCCACCCCCCTGACCGAGCCGTTCCGCGCCCGGATCGTCACCAAGCTGAGCGCGGCCGGGATAAAGTCTGACAATCCGGCCGTAACCCGCGCCCTGACCAACTATCTTCACCTGACTGGCGGGCTGGGCGCAGCGGAAAGTCGACTGGCAAAGGCCCTGAGCGGTCCGACAGTCACCGCCGCCCCGGCCCAGGATCCCCGCCCCTGCCTGTTCGACCAAGCCCCTGCTGCAGAGCGCACACGGCGCGCCGATGTTGCAGCGCGCAAGCAAGGCTGGGAATGGGCGGAGGACGCGATTGACAATGACGCGGTGGCCCGGTGCGTCACTGCCAAGGGCTGGAATGCTGAGTCATCCAGCGCGATGAAATCAGTCATTTTCTATGACCGCCACGCACAAGCGGCTGCAAAAGTGGTCCGGCCGATGGGGTTCAATCTCGATTGGGTGGACAGCTATCTGCAATCGCTGGACCCGCGCGAACAGAAGAAGATCCGATCTGACCCGCCCTCCGGGCCCTATTTTACCAAGACGCAGTGGCCGCCCATCGCCGGACGGTTCGGGCGCCCGGTAACAAGCGATGCGGAACGGACCGCGTTGTGGATCTATATCGGCTACCGGCGAGAGCTGCTTGATGCACTCCGGGATTTTTCAGAGGTCGCGGTCACTCCGCCCGGAACATTCCTGACCACCGCCTGGCAATTGCTGCCAGTGATCGAGGCCAACCGCCCGGTGTTCAGACCGCGCGAACTGACCAAGGACGAGCGTTCCGAACTGCGCACGATTGCCGCGCTTTACCTGGGCCCCGGCAAAGCCGGGTCAAGCACCGTCGCGCAGCTTCAACGCCTGCAGCAACTGGGCGAAACCGGCGACAAGGCCGCAATGATCGCCGCGCGCGATGCGCTGGCCAAAGGCCCTCCAGCCGAGCTGCGGGACTTTTACTACAAGATGCGGGTTGACGGTTCGATGTTGTGGAAGACCACCAGCATACTGGCCGCGATCTGGACCGCGCACATCTGGCAGCGCCATGGCTATGACGATAGCGGACGCAAATACATGGCCCCTTGTATTGGCGGCCTAGCACCAACCGAGGGCTTCAAGCGCAATAAAGTGAACGCCATCCTGCGCTTTGATGGAACGGTAGCTGGCACCAACGGCAATGGCCAGATTGTCGATGATGCAGCAGAGGCCTGTGGTTTTACGCTGACTGGCAAGCTGAAATCGGCGGGCGGCGCAAACGGTGCTCCGATCCTGGACAGCACTGACAACAATGGTTTCAACCGCGAATTCTTCATCACCGGCGCGCGGTTCAATCCGGTCATGGGCGACGCTGCGTTCATGGAGGCCAAATTTCAGGCCCACCTTCGCCAGCGTGTTGCGGGGCTGTTATTCGATGACAAAGGCCGCGACGTCGTGCGCACACCATCACTGGAAATAACGGGGCCCTGGTACTGGAAATATGCCACCGACACCGGGCGGGCCGCGCAATTGCTTGATGCAGACGCCCGCTACAGCGCCAAGATCCGCGAAGAGCGCGGCCAGGCGCGCGCCCGCGCGGAACAGACCTGGGCGCAAGCTGTTGCAACCTACAACGCCAACCGCACGTTCGACCGGGTTGAACAGCTGAAAGGCGTCGCGTCCGGCCTGGGGCTGGAATATTGGGGCCGCTTTACGGCACTGGTTCCTGATTGGGACCGTACAACCACCAACGCCGTCAGCGGGGCCTATGGCAGCGGATCAGCCTCCGGCTCGCAGCAAGTGCAAGTCCGCACGTATGATCAGAACGGCAATTACACCGGATCGACCACGACATCGGCAGTGTGGGCCGACATCATGAAAATGTCGTCCGGACCGCCGCGTTAGGCCATCTTGCTGAACGCTTCGCGCAGTTCTGCCAGAAACAATTCGGGCTGTTCCCACGCGGCAAAATGCCCGCCCTTTGGCATTTGGCCCCAATGAACCAGCTGGGGGAAATTGCGCTCCGCCCATTTGCGCGGGGTGGGCAGGATTTCCTTGGGGAAAGCGCTGACGGCGACCGGCAAGGGAACTTCCTGCGGGGCGAAAGCACCAAAGCTTTCCCAGTACAGCCGCGCCGATGAAGCGCCCGTGGCGGGCAGCCAGTAAAGCATCAGATTGTCAAGCATCGCGTCGCGGCTCAGCGCGTCTTCGGGCCTTCCCGCATTGTCGGTCCAGGCCCACATCTTTTCATAGATCCAGCCCGCAAGGCCCACAGGGCTATCGACCAGCCCATAGCCGACGGACTGCGGGCGGGTGCGCTGCTGGGTGGAATAACCGGAATCCCAATCCTGATAATGCTTGAGCGCGCCCAGCGCTTTCAGCTCATCCGGTGCGGGGTTTTCCAGGTCTTCGGGCAAGGGCCGCCCGATCGGCATGTTGAGGTGAATGCCGATGCACCCCTCCACCTGCTGCACCCCGATCGCGGTGGTCACCGCGCTGCCCCAATCACCGCCCTGCGCCACCCAGCGGGTGTAACCCAGCCGCGCCATTAGCTCACCCCAGGCAAGGCCGATCTTGCCCACGCCCCAGCCGGTGCCGCTTGGCTTGCCCGAAAAACTGAAACCGGGGAGCGACGGCGCGACCACATGGAATGCCTGCCCGCCATCAGCCGGATTGGCGAGTTGCTCGATCACCCCCATGAATTCGATCACCGATCCCGGCCAGCCGTGGGTCATCACCAACGGCAGGGCATCGGCATGGGGTGAACGAACATGAAGAAAGTGGATGTCCAGCCCCTGGATTTCGGTCATGAACTGCCCCAGCCCGTTCAGCCGTGCCTCGCATCGCCGCCAGTCATACTGGTGCCGCCAATAGGCCACGAAGTCCTGCAAGGCGGCGAGCGGCGTGCCTTGTGACCAGTCGTCGACCGTTTCCTTTTCGGGCCAGCGGGTATTGTCGATGCGCTGATGCAGGTCATCAATTTGCGACTGCGGAATGGCGAGCGTGAAAGGGCGAATCTGGGTCATGAGCGGCAAGCTAGGCCAAGTCGCGGCTTGTGTTAACTGCCCGATTAAAGATATTGCCTGCACAGCCGAACAGGAGATGCACATTGGTCCAGCCGCAGCTTGCCGGAGTGAAAGTGGTGGACCTGACCACCGTGGTGTTCGGCCCCTATTGCACGCAGATTCTGGCCGATCTGGGGGCAGAGGTGATCAAGGTCGAAAGCCCCGGCTTTGGCGATGCCTTTCGCTGGTCAGCCACACCCGCCCACACACCGGGCATGGCCCCCGGCTTCATGGCGGTCAACCGGGGCAAGCGTTCGATCGCGCTGGACCTTAAAGCCGAAGAGGATCTTGCGGTGATGCGCGGCCTGCTCGCCGATGCGGACCTGTTTGTGGTCAATGTGCGCGGCAAAGGGCTGGAGCGGCTGGGGCTGGATTATGCCAGCGTCAGCGCGCTCAATCCGCGGCTGATCTATGTCCACTGCGTCGGGTTCGGACAGGAAGGCCCCTATGCCGATCTGCAGGCCTATGACGATGTGATCCAGGCCGCGACCGGCACCGCCACCCTGCTCCCGCGCGTCGATGGCCATCCGCGCCCGCGCTATCTGCCCTCGCTGATTGCCGACAAAGTGGCGGGGCTGCACGCCGCCTATGGCGCGATGGCCGCGCTCTATGCGCGGGAGAAGACCGGCCAGGGGCAATTGCTGGAAGTGCCGATGTTTGAGGTGTTCTCCAGCTTTATGCTGCTTGAGCATCTGGGCGGGCAGACCTTTGATCCGCCAAACGCCCCGGTCGGCTATGCCCGGCAGGTCGATCCGTATCGCCAGCCCTTCCCCACCAGGGACGGGGCGATCAGCATCGTGATGTATTCCTATGACGCCTGGGACCGCGTGTTTGCCGTGCTGGAAGATCCGGAGTTCATCGCGCAGGAACGGTTCACTGTGAAAGGCGGCCGCGCCGCGCATCAGGACGAATTGTACCAGCATGTCGCCCGCCTGACGCCGAACTTCACCAGCGCCGAATTGCAAAGCCGCTGCGATGCGGCGCAATTGCCCGCGCAGGTGGTGCGCGATCTGTCTGAAGTGATCCACGACCCGCACCTGCAGGCCGTGGGCTTCTTCCAGCGGCGCGAGCATCCGAGCGAAGGCGCGTACTTCGAGCAGGCCCAGCCAGTGCGGTTTGCGGGCAGCGCCGAAGAGGACGGGCGCATGCCGCCACGGCTGGATGAGCATGGCGCAGAGATCAGGGCCGAGGTGGCGCGGCGCAGCGAAGCCCGGGACTAATTCCGCCAAACCACACAAATCTCCGTTCGTGTCGAGCGAAGTCGAGACACCTGGCGTTTGGTGTCTCGACTTCGCTCGACACGAACGGAGCTTGTTTGGCTTGGCTGGTTTAGCTCGCCACCGCCGCTTTCGCCGCCGCCTCAACCCGCGAACGATCCGCCAGCAGCATGGTGGTGCTAGCCTTGGCCAGGACCGTGCCGTTTTCGTCCTTCAGGTGGCCTTCGTAGAAACAGGTCTTGCGCCCCGCGCGCTCCACCCAGCCTTCCGCGATCACCAGGCCCGGCCGCACTGGCGCAAAGAAGCTGACTTTCAGTTCCAGCGTCATCGGGGTTACGTCATGCCCGTTGGCGGCAATCGCCGCGTGGGCCATGGCCGCGTCGATCCAGCCGGTAACGAAGCCGCCCTGCACCACCCCGCCCGAATGGCACATCTCTGGCCGCGCCCGGTAATGCAGCGTGGCCTTGCCGGACGGGTCCATACTGACGATGCGTTCAAGGCCCAGCGACTGGCTGAGCGGATCGTTGGCGCCCTCGCTCATGACAGCGCCGAATAGATCAGGGTCTTGAGCTCGCGCCGGATCGGGTAGGTGCTCGACGGTGACAGCTGGGTCATGAACACCATGGTCACCTCCTCAACCGGATCGACGAAGAACGCGGTCGAGAACATCCCCCCCCAGTAAAACTCACCCGCCGAACCCGCCAGCAGGTTGAGCGCGGGGCTCATGTTCACGGCAAAGCCCAGCCCGAACCCAACCCCGGCATTGGTCGCCTCGCTGAACAGGCTGCGCGACATGCTGGCCAGATCGCCATTGCCGGGCAGGTGGTTGGCAGTCATCAGTTCCAGCGTCTTGCGGCTGACGATCCGCGCGCCGTCCAGCTCGCCCCCGTTCAGCAGCATCCGGCAGAAGCGGTGGTAATCAAGTGCGGTCGAAACCAGCCCGCCGCCGCCCGAAAGCTGCACCGGCTGGCGGCTCCACGCGCTTTCGCCGCCGCGATCGTACAGCACCCGGCCCTTGCCCGGCACGAAGGTGTAACAATCGGTCAGGCGGTCGGTCTTGTCCTCTGGCACCTGAAAGAACGTATCGTTCATCTGCAAAGGCTTGAAGATCCGTTCCGCAAAAAATTCGTCCAGCCGCTGCCCCGAAACCCGCTGCACCACAGCACCCAAAACGTCGGTAGAAACCGAATAGTTCCAGGCTGTTCCGGGCGAAAATTCAAGCGGAAGCTGACCCAGCGCGGCGACCAGCGCGTCAAGATCGTAGGCCCCGTGCCAGTTCTCCAGCTTGAGCTCGCGGTGTGCAGCATCCACGTTGCTGCGGTTCTGGAAGGAATAGGTCAGCCCGCTGGTGTGGCGCAGCAGATCGACCATCTGCATCGGCCGCTCGCACGGCTTGGTCAGAAACGGCACCCCGGCCCCGCCGCCGTTGTACACCCCCAGATTGGCAAATTCCGGCAACACCGCTGCCACCGGCGTATCCAGCGCAACCTTGCATTCCTCAACCAGCATCATGAAGGCGATCGAAGTGATCGGCTTGGTCATGCTGGCAATGCGGAACAGCGATCCTTCATCAATCGCCTTGGCCGATCCTTCCCGCGCCGGGCCGAGCGAGCTGAAATGTGCAATTTCCCCGCCCCGCGCCACCAGCACCTGCGCGTGCGGCAGCTTGCCGCTATCGAGATAGCGTTCCTGTACGAACGCATCGATGCGGGTCAGGCGTGCGGAATCGAAGGAACTGGACATCTGTGCTCCGGAGCTGATCGGTTGCAGTTTGAAAGCTCTATTGCCCGCCAGACCGCGCTGGGCAAGGGCCTAGGCCGGATCGACCAGCACCCCTTCGCGCAGCAGCAGCCGGGCGGTGCCCGCAAACTGTTCCAGCAAGGCGTGGATCGCGGCGCGCACGGCCGGGGCCAGTACCAGCCGCCGCGCGCTGCGCAGGCCTTGTTCCCATTCCAGCAGGACGCCGCGTTCCAGCAGCAGATTACTGCGCCGCCGCACAGTCTCACGTGGCAGGCCGGTGGCCCGCGCCAGCGCCCGGCGCGAAACGGGCACAATCCGGTCCTGATCGACCAGCGCATCAGATACCGCCAGCCCGCCATCATCCGGGCTGCGCAGCATCCGCTGCACATTGCCCAATGCCACGGTCAGCACCAGCAGCACGTCTTCATGGGTCAGTCCCAAGGCGCGGCGCAGCGTTTCGCTTGTGGCCAGGAAATGGTTGGCGACGATGAACCCCGACAGTCGCAGTTTCGCCTCTGCCGCCGCATGATCGATCGCCAGTGCCATGCCTGCCTCCCCAGTTGACCCATATCGGGTCACCCCGCCCTAGCATCGCCGGGCACGGCTTGCCATGGTCTGGTCAGGCAAGGCGCAGCGCGCCAGCAACGCATGGGAGACAATGCATGGCCTGGACCGAAGTGCAGCTTGGCCCGGTGATCGGCAGCGAAGTAACCGGGATCGATCTCAACCAGTTGGACGACGCGCTGATCGCGGAGCTGCGCGAGCGGCTGGCCGAACGACAAGTGCTGGTAATCCGCGATCAAAAACTGAGCCGCGAAGCGCACAAGGCGGTCGCGCGGCTGTTTGGCACCGGGCAATTGCATCGCCATGCGCTCAACAAGGTGCGCGGGGGCGACGATGAAGAGGTCTATCCGGTCCGCACCACCGCCGAATCGAAAATGACTGCGGGCGAGGCCTGGCACACCGATGTGTCCTGCGATCCCGATCCGATCGCCGCCAGCCTGCTCTACATGCACCAGGCCCCGGCAGGCGGCGGCGGCGATACGATCTATGCCAGCATGTATGAATGCTATGACCGGCTCAGCCCCGCGATCAAGACCCTGGCCGAGGGATTGAGCGCCGTCCACGACGGAGCATTTCCCTATCGCCAGGTCTATGGCTTTGAACCGGAACAAGGCCAGTTCAACTGCACAGTTCACCCGGTGGTGATCCGCCACCCGGTAACCGGGCGCAAGCTGCTGTGGGTCAACCGGGGCTTCACAACCCGGATCAAGGGGCTGTCGCATGTCGAAAACAGGCATCTGCTGGAAATGTTCTTCCAGCACATCGAAAGCACCCTGACCGCGCAGTGCCGGGTGCGGTGGGAAGATCGCACGCTGGTGATCTGGGACAACGTGGCGACCCAGCACCATGCCGTGTGGGATTACTTCCCCAACAGCCGCTATGCCGAACGGATTTCGGTAGTGGGGCCGGTGCTGGAACAAAGCTAGACTGGCGCTGGCCATCGGCGGCCTGCCTGTCCTATGGCGCGGCGATGACCCTGGATTCGCTTCCGATCTGCGTTGCAGCGCTGTACCATTTCACCGCGCTGGATGATCTTCCGGCGCTGCGGTCCCGGCTGATCGAGCTCTGCGCCGCGCAGCACACAAAGGGCACGCTGCTGCTAGCGCGCGAGGGGATCAACGGGACCATCGCCGGAAGCGATGCCGGTGTGGCCGCTGTGATCGAGGCGCTGCGCGCCTTGCCTGGCTGCGCCGCGCTGGAAGCCAAGTATTCACGCGCACCGGCCTTGCCGTTCAAACGGATGAAAGTGCGGATCAAGGCAGAAATCGTCACCATGGGTCAGCCCGGCATCGACCCGCTGGCACCAGGGCACTATGTCCGCCCGCAGGACTGGAACGCGCTGATTACCGATCCGGACACTGTCGTAATCGATACCCGCAATGATTACGAAATCGTCGCGGGCACCTTTGCCGGGGCGATCAACCCCGGCACCCGCACGTTCCGCGAATTCCCCGACTGGTTTCGCCAGCACCGCGACGAACTGCTGGGCGGGGACAAGCCGCGCAAGGTCGCGATGTTCTGCACCGGCGGGATCCGCTGCGAAAAATCGACCGCTTTCCTGAAAGCCGAAGGGGTGGACGAAGTCTATCACCTGCAAGGCGGGATCCTGAAATACCTTGAGGACATTCCGGCCGCGCAGAGCCAGTGGCAGGGCGAATGCTTTGTCTTCGACGACCGGGTTACCGTAGGCCACGGCCTGGTCCCCGGATCGTTCGAGGCATGCCAGGGCTGCGGCCGCCCGCTGGATGCAGCCGCGCGCGCGAGCGCGCTGTACATTGCCGGGCAATGCTGCGCCAATTGCCACGAACAGCGCCGCGGCACAGCTGGGGCCAGCCAGCGCTGGCGGGGGAAGGAACCGGTATGACGGCAACGGATAAAGCGAAGCAGGGCACCACTGCGCTGGTGCTGATGGTGGCGCTGGCGGTGTTCATCCACGCACTTGATCGCGGCAACTTCGCCACTGCGGCCCCGCTGATCAAGGACCAGCTGGCGCTGACCAACACCCAGATCGGGCTGCTGATCTCTGCCTTTTTCTGGACCTATGTGCCCGGCCACATTCTGGCTGGCGGCCTGATCGAACGGATCGGCGCGGCCCGCACCCTGACCCTGGCGCTCACCACATGGTCGCTGGCAACGCTGCTGACCGGACTGGCGGGCGGGTTCGGCGCGCTGCTGGCGCTACGGTTGCTGCTGGGATTGGGTGAAAGCGCCGGTTTCCCCGCCACGTCAAAACTACTCGCCACTGCACTGCCCCCGGCGCGGCTGGGCGCGGCCAACGGGCTGGTCGGCGCCGGGCTGATGCTGGGCAATGGCGCCGGCGTGCTGCTGGGCGGACTGCTGGTCGCCGCACTGGGCTGGCAGGCGCTGTTCCTGGTGTTCGGCGCGCTTTCGCTGCTCTGGCTGGTGCCCTGGCTGACCATGACGCGCGCGGGCGAACAGCGCCTGACCCTGCCCCCATCCGCGCACCCTGCACCCAGCTATGCCCGGATCCTGAAGCGGCGCGAAACCTGGGGGGCGCTGCTGGGCATGTTCTGCGGCAACTATCCCTATTTCATCGTTCTGTCGTGGCTGCCGCTCTATCTGGTCAAGCAACAAGGCTTTTCGCTGCAGGCGATGGCCTGGCTGGGCGGCGCGATATATCTGGCGGGGGCGCTGATCAACCTGATCGGCGGGCCATACGTGGACCGGCTGATCGCGCGCGGCGCCGATCCTGCAGCGGTGCGCAAGGCGGTAGTCGTGGCCTCTTCGCTGGTCGGCACGGTCTGCATGGTGGCCTGCGCGCTGGGCAATTCGCAAGTGGCCGTGGCCGGGTTGGCCGGTTATGCTCTGGCGATCGGACTAGGGCCGATCGGCAGCTTCACCGCCGGGCAGACCCTCGCCGGACCAGCCGCAGCGGGCAAATGGATGGCCCTGCAAAACGGCACAGGTGGTCTGGCGGGCGTAGTCGGCCCATTGGTGACCGGCATGCTGATCGACGCCACCGGCAATTACCGCATGGCTTTCCTGTTCAGCGCCGCTGTGGCTCTGATCGGAGCCATGATGTGGGGTGTGGTGATCCGCCGGATCGAACCGATCGACTGGGAACAGGCGGATTGAACCTTGCCGCCCCGCGCGGGCGCATGTCCGCTCTTTACAAGCACGAAGCGCCCCGCCATAGGCTATGGCCATGAAGCTCGAACTTGGCCTTACCCTGCGACTTATCCGCCCTTGGGCGTGAGCTGGTGTGCGCCTGATGCGGCACACGGCGCCGCTCAAGGGAGCTGAAAACCGCTGAACCGTCGCAAAGCCAATTTGAGTATCCAACATGACCATGCTGAAGAACCCGGGCGTCAAGTACCGCCCTTTCCCGCCGATCAACCTGCCTGATCGCCAGTGGCCCAGCCGCCAGATCACCCAGGCCCCGCGCTGGCTTTCGACCGACCTGCGCGATGGCAACCAGGCGCTGATCGATCCGATGGGCGCGGAAAAGAAGATGCGGTTTTTTGACCTGCTGCTGAAGGTCGGCTGCAAGGAAATCGAGGTTGGCTTCCCGGCTTCGGGCGCGACCGATTTCGATTTCATTTCTGGCCTGGTCAAGCAGGACAAGATCCCGGAAGACGTGGTGGTGCAGGTCCTCACCCAATCGCGTCGCGATCTGATCGAGACGAGCTTCGCCAGCCTCGAAGGTTCCCGCCACGCGATCGTCCACCTGTACAACGCAGTTTCGCCGGTCTGGCGCAAGATCGTGTTCGGGATGAGCAAGGAGCAGATCAAGCAGATCGCGATCGAAGGCGCCATGGTGCTGCGCGATCAGGCCGCGAAGTATCACGATACCAAATGGACCTTCGAATACAGCCCCGAGACCTTCTCCACCGCCGAAGTCGAATACTCGGTAGAGGTCTGCGCGGCGGTGATGGACGTGCTGCAACCCACGCCCGATCACCCGATCATCTTCAACCTGCCCGCCACGGTCGAATGCGCCACCCCCAACATCTATGCCGATCAGGTTGAACTGTTCGGGCGGCTGATCCCCAACCGCGATGCGGTGGTGATTTCGCTCCACACCCATAACGATCGCGGCACCGGGATTGCCGCCGCCGAGCTTGGCCTGATGGCCGGGGGTGACCGCGTGGAAGGCTGCCTGTTTGGCAATGGCGAGCGCACCGGCAACTGCGACATCGTGACAGTTGCCCTCAACATGTACACCCAAGGTATTGATCCGCTGCTCGATTTCTCCAACATCGATGAGATCGCGCAGACCGTGGAATACTGCAACCAGCTGCCGATCCACCCGCGCCACCCCTATGTGGGCGAACTGGTCTACACCTCGTTCTCGGGCAGCCATCAGGACGCGATCAAGAAGGGCTTTGCCGCACGCGAGACCCAGAATGACGAGCTTTGGGAAATGCCCTATCTCCCGATCGACCCGGCCGATCTGGGCCGCGATTACGAAGCGGTGATCCGGGTCAATTCGCAAAGCGGCAAGGGCGGCTTCGCCTGGGTGCTGGAACAGGATCAGGGCCTGAAACTGCCCAAGAAGATGCAGGCGCACTTTTCCAAGCATGTTCAGGAATTGGCCGATGAAGTGGGCCGCGAACTGTTTGCCGACGATATCTGGGCGGTGTTCCAGAAGGCCTACAAGCTGGGTACACCGCAACATTTCCAGCTGATCGATTACGACGAAACCCGCGCCCCCGATGGCACCCGGATTTTCGCCGGCAAGATCGAGCTGGACGGCAAGGAGCAGTCGGTTTCGGGTCGTGGCAATGGCCTGATCAGCTCGGTCGTCACAACCTTGCGCGAAAGCTTTGGCGTGGCGCTGGAAGTGAAAGATTACACCGAACACGCGATGACTGCCGGATCGGATGCCAATGCGGCGGCCTATGTCGAATGCGTGGGACCGGACGGCAGGACGATCTGGGGCGTGGGCATCGACGCCGACGTTGCCACCGCCAGCGTGCGCGCAGTGTTGAGCGCGGCGAACGCGGTGAGCGGGAAGTAGATCTCTGGCTCTCTCCCTCTGTTCGGGGGGAGAGCCGCTATCGTCCGGCTGTGATTTTACACACAGCAACATGCCCGCGACCGGCCTAGCCTCACCCTTCCTTAACGAGGGGAGAGAACATAATGACCGGTTCAAGCCTGCCGACCACGCGTCGGCGCTTCATGGAACTGTCCGCAGCTGCGGGCGCGGCCAGCATGGCCAGCAGCGCGATGGGCGCACCCGCCCCGGCTGCACCTGCCGCACGCTATCGCCGGTACAACGTTACCAGCCCCGAAGGGCAACGGATGCTGGCGAGCTATGCCCGCGGCGTCGCGGCGATGCTGGCCCTGCCGCCTGATCACCCGCAGAACTGGTTCCGCAATGCTTTCATCCACCTGATGGATTGCCCCCACGGCAACTGGTGGTTCTATGTCTGGCATCGCGGCTATATCGGTTATTTCGAACAGACCATCCGCAAGCTGAGCGGCGATCCTGCCTTTACCCTGCCCTATTGGGACTGGACCCAGCTACCGCAGCTGCCCGATGGCATGTTCAACGGTCCGCTGGATCCTGCCAATGCCGCTTTCCAGCCCTATACCCGTGACCTGTCGGTCTTCACCAAGGCGTTCCAGCCGGCTCTGACGCGCTATTGGGCCACGCTGTCGGCGGATCAAAAGGCGCAGCTGGTGCTGCGCGGCTATCCCGATCTGGCAGCAATGTGGAACGATGTAACCGGCTATGTCCCTGCCGAGAAGTATGCCATCGCGGGCAACATCGCCTTCGCGCCGACCTGTTCGGCCCGCTATCCCACACGTGCCAATCCCAAGTTCGATGCCCGCACCGCGGCCACCTGTACCCCGTTCGTGATCAGCACCGGGCTGATGCCGCAGAACTTCTGGAGCAGCGACATCAAGCTCAGCTTCGCCAGCGGACGCACTCCGTCGCACAACACCGCACCCAGCGGGGCGACGCAGTTTTCGATCATCGAGGGCCAGCCGCACAACAAGATCCACAACTACATCGGCGGGGTCGGGCCGCTTGATCCCGGGCCCTATGGCAACATGACCAACTTCCTGTCGCCGGTCGACCCGATCTTCTTCCTGCACCATGCCAATATCGACCGGCTGTGGACCGTGTGGGAGGCGAAGCAGCGCCGTCTTGGCTTGCCGGTCCTCCCCGCCGGAGCTGATCTCAAGGCGCTGTCGGACGAACCGTTCCTGTTCTATGCCGATGGCAACGGCGGCCATGTCGGTCCGGCCACGGCGGGGCAGTACCTGTCCACCGCGATATTCGATTACGATTACCAGCCCGGCAGCGGACTGATGCCGTTCGGCCCGGCCAAGGCCCCGGCGGTCAATCGGGTTATGGCGAACAAGTCTGGCGGGGATTGGGCCGCTGCGCTGCCATCTGCGGCAGTAGGCAAGCACCTGGCCGCCACCCAAACCCAGCCGCTTATCGCGGAAATCACCGTGGCCAGGCCCGGCCATGCCCGCGAATTCGACGTGCTGATCAATGCCCCCGCCGGGGTAACCCAGGTGGAGCCGGACAGCCCCTATTACGCTGGAACCATCGCCTTTTTCGGCCCGGCGATGAACCATCCGGGGCACGAAGGGATGGAACACCTTGCCACTTTCGCGATTCCGCTGCCGCAGCGCCCTGCGCTGTTCAAGATGACCGAGGCGATGACCGCCCCGATCTCGATCCGTCTGGCCCCAACGGTTGCAGGCGGCGCCAATGCCGAACTGCGTGCCGTGGCGATTGCGGGCTGACTGGCCTGATCCCCTCCCGCTTGCGGGAGGGGACTGGTTCAGGGCGTGAGCACCATTTTCAACGCCCCGGCCTCGCGCGCCTCGAACAGGCGGTAGGCTTCAGCCCCTTCGCTCAGCGGCAGGCGGTGGCTGATGTAGCGTTCGGGTTTCAGCCGTCCGCTCTGGATCAGCGGGAACAGCGCGGGCAGTTCTTCCGGCACCGAGCAAGTCCCGGCGCGAAAGGTCAGCCCGGCGGCAAAGGCACGTTCCAGCGGGAATGGGAACCGGCGGCTTTGCTGGACGCCGATCACCGACACCGTCCCGCGTCGCCGCACCAGCCGAAGCGAGAATTCGACGGTGGCGTCGCTGCCAACCACTTCGACCACGCAGTCCAGCTTTTGCCCGCGCGTGTCCTGCTTGATCCGTTCCAGCGCCTCGTCCGGGTGCAAGGCAATCGCGCCGCTGGCTTCGGCCAGGGCGCGGCGTTCGGCAATCGGATCGATCGCATAGACCACGTGTGCGCCCATGACGAAGGCGCTTTCCACCGCCATCAGCCCGATCGGGCCAAGCCCGATGATCGCCACGCTGCTACCGGGGCAGATGTCTGCCCGGCGCGCGCCGTACCACGCGGTGGCCATCGCATCGGTCAGCATCAGCGCCTGATCCATGCTGACGCCTTCGGGCACCGGCACTGCATTGAAATCCGCTGCGGGTACGCGCACTGCCTCAGCCTGAGAGCCTTGCAGCTTGGCTGACAGGCCATAGCACGAACCCAGATTGTATTCGCAGCACGCGACATTGCCCGCCAGGCACGATCGGCACGCCCCGCAGCCCACCGCCGCCGGAAGCATGACCTTGTCCCCGACCTTGAGCCGGTGGACCGCGCGCCCGATCTCAACCACTTCGCCCACCGCTTCGTGCCCGACGCAGAAGCCCGTATCTTCGCTGAACCCATGGCCGTGGTAGATGTGCAGGTCCGATCCGCAGATCGAGCAGGCATCGACCTTGATCACTGCATCGCGGTCAGACTGCGGGACGGGATCGTCCATATGCTCATGCCGCACATCGCGCGCGCCGTAGTATCTGAGGGCTTTCATTGGCTTAATTATCTCCCTTCGATCCTCCCCCCTTGGGGGAGGTGGCAGCCCGCAGGGCTGACGGAGG
>NZ_MWLM01000033.1 GCF_002198665.1 Novosphingobium sp. B 225
GGGGAGGTGGCAGACGCCGCAGGCGGCTGACGGAGGGGGCGTTCGCACCTTGCCAAGCCCCCTCCGGCCCGCCTTCGGCGGCCCACCTCCCCCAAGGGGGGAGGATTTGGTGAAGCTGACCGAAAGACGCATTCGCTTCACCGCAAGACCGCTGGCAATTTCCGCTGCGAATGGCTATTAACATGGGTGTGAACAACGCTATCCCCTATGCCCACGCCATTGCCGTCGATCCTGCGGACATCGATTTCATGGGCCACGTCAACAACGCCAGCTATCTCAACTGGGTTCAGGACGCGGTGATCGCGCACTGGCGCAGCCTGGCCCCGGTGGAAGCCGTGGCCGCGCACCTGTGGGTCGCGCTCAAGCATGAGATCACTTATCGCCGCCCAACCTTTCTGGGCGACGAAGTGATCGCCACGGTCCTGTTGGAAAAATTCCACGGCGCCCGCGCCAGCTATGAAACGGTGATCCACCGGGGCGAGGAAGTGCTGGCCGAGATCAAGTCCAGTTGGTGCTGCATTGACGCCGAAACCCTGCGCCCCGCCCGGCTGGCGCGGGACGTGATCGCGCGGTTTTTTCCGGAACCTTGAACGATCCTCCCCCAGCGGGGGGGGGACCGGCGAAGCTGGTGGAAGGGGGCGAGCCAGATTGCGCGCGGCAGCGCGCAGCCGCTATCCGCGGCGTTTCTTGACAGCCCCCTCCGTCTCGCTGCGCGAGCCACCTCCCCCGGTGGGGGAGGATTGCCGGCCTATACGTCCAGATTGGCCACGTTCAGCGCGTTTTCCTGGATGAAGTCGCGGCGCGGTTCGACCACGTCGCCCATCAG
The DNA here is from genome assembly GCF_002198665.1 of Novosphingobium sp. B 225. Classification (GTDB taxonomy): domain Bacteria; phylum Pseudomonadota; class Alphaproteobacteria; order Sphingomonadales; family Sphingomonadaceae; genus Novosphingobium. The sequence goes on from NZ_MWLM01000033.1 coordinate 827, forward strand.
GCGGGTGAAGATGTCGTCGGTTACGTCGGCGTCCTCAACCTCGACCTGCAGCAGGCTGCGATTTTCCGGGTCGAGCGTGGTTTCCCACAGCTGTTCGGCGTTCATTTCGCCCAGCCCCTTGTAGCGCGCAATCGACAGCCCCTTGCGCCCGGCGGCGAGCACTGCATCAAGCAGTTCCGACGGGCGGGTAACCTGATCCTTGACTGACTGGCTGCGCACCACCGGCGCGGTCTGGTCATTCTCGTTGACTTCGGCTTCCACCTCGGGCGCTTCTTCCACTGCGCTGCCCGCGCGGACCAGCCGGGCAGGAGCGGAATAGACCTCGACATTTTCAGCGGCGAGCCGGGCGAGCTTGCGCGCTTCGGCGCTGGTCAGGAAACTGGCGTCAATCGGATAGGCGTCGGTCACCCCGCGCCAGACCCGCTTGACCATCACCGCGCCTTCGCCCGTCAGTTCGGCGCTCCACTTCGCATCGCGGTCCCCGGCGTCGAGCCAGATCGCGGTGCGCGCAAGGGCAGCTTCACGGGCCGCGCGATCAATATCCGGGGCGAGCACCCCGGCCATGGCCAGCGCTTCGACAATCGCGGAATCATAGCGGCGCGGAACGAAGCCCATCAGGCTGCGCATCCGCATGGCATGTTCGACCAGCGCCTCAAGCTCGGCCCCGCCGCGTACGCCGCCAGCGGTTTCCAGCACCCGGCCCGCCAGACCCGCTTCGACCAGATGGCGATCGAGTGCGGCAGCGTCCTTCAGGTAAACCTCGCTGCGTCCCTTGGCGACCTTGTAAAGCGGCGGCTGGGCGATGAACAGGTGACCGGCCTTGATGATTTCCGGCATCTGGCGGTGGAAGAAAGTCAGCAGCAGGGTGCGGATATGCGCGCCGTCAACGTCGGCGTCGGTCATGATCACGATCTTGTGATAGCGCAGCTTTTCCAGATTGAATTCATCGCGAATCCCGGTGCCCATCGCCTGGATCAGCGTGCCGACTTCCTTCGATGAAATGATCCGGTCAAACCGCGCGCGCTCCACATTCAGGATCTTGCCCTTGAGCGGCAGGATCGCCTGGATCTTGCGATCACGGCCCTGCTTGGCACTGCCGCCGGCCGAATCCCCTTCGACCAGGAACAGTTCGCACAGCGAGGGATCGCGTTCCTGGCAATCGGCCAGCTTGCCGGGCAGGCTGGCAATATCCATCGCCCCCTTGCGCCGGGTCAGCTCGCGGGCCTTGCGCGCCGCTTCGCGCGCGGCGGCGGCATCGATGATCTTGCCCACCACCTGCTTGGCATTGGCGGGGTTTTCCTCAAGCCAGTCGCTCAGCCGGTCAGCCATCAGGCTTTCCAGCGGCTGGCGCACTTCTGAACTGACCAGCTTGTCCTTGGTCTGGCTGGAGAACTTGGGATCGGGCAGCTTGACCGAAACAATCGCGGTCAGCCCTTCGCGCATGTCCTCACCGGTCAGGTTGACCTTTTCCTTTTTCAGCATGCCGGACTTTTCGGCATAGTTGTTGAGCGTGCGGGTCAGCGCGGCGCGGAACGCGGCCAGGTGAGTGCCGCCATCGCGCTGCGGAATGTTGTTGGTGAAGCACAGGACGTTTTCGTAATACGAATCGTTCCATTCCAACGCCACGTCGATCCCGATCCCGTCGCGTTCGCTGCTGATCGCGATCGGATCGGGCAGCAGCGCGGTCTTGTTGCGATCGAGGTAAGCGACGAAAGCGGCAATCCCGCCTTCATAGAACAGGTCATGTTCCTTGACCTCTTCCCCGCGCAGGTCACGCAGCAGGATTCGCACGCCCGAATTGAGGAAGGCCAGTTCGCGGTAGCGGTGTTCCAGCTTTTCGAAATCATAGATGGTGACGTTCTTGAACGTTTCCTCGCTCGCCAGGAAGGTCACGCGGGTGCCGTTCTTGACCTGGCCCTGACGCCCGCCCTCGGTGGCGATCGGGGCATCGCCGCGCACGATCAGCGGGCTGACCGCATCGCCGTGGGCGAACTTCATCCAATGTTCCTTGCCCTCGCGCCAGATCGTCAGTTCCAGCCATTCCGACAGGGCATTGACCACCGACACGCCGACCCCGTGGAGCCCGCCTGAAACCTTGTAGGCGTTGTCATCCGAGGTATTCTCAAACTTCCCGCCCGCGTGTAGCTGGGTCATGATCACTTCGGCGGCGGACACGCCTTCCTCGGCATGGATCCCGGTGGGAATCCCGCGCCCGTTATCCTCGACCGAGACCGAGCCATCGGGGTTGAGTTCGATCAGCACCAGATCGCAATGCCCGGCCAAAGCCTCGTCAATTGCGTTGTCCGACACTTCGAACACCATGTGGTGCAGGCCGCTGCCATCGTCGGTATCGCCGATGTACATGCCTGGCCGCTTGCGCACGGCATCGAGCCCCTTGAGGACCTTGATCTGATCGGCGCCATAGGCGTTGGCGTTGGGTTGGTTATCGGGTGTTTCGGACATGCCCAGCCTATAGGCCGAGCTACGCTCCGGGGAAAGCGGAACAGCGCGGCAATGGCTCATTCCTCCACAGCGAAGTCAAGCAATCGTCGGCCATATCCCGCTCCGAATTCCTGCTTGGAGCGCTAGCCTGAATTCCAGCCTCGCTCCATCAGCACCTGGCTAACCTGTTCGAGCCCGGTTTCGCCACCGAGATGTTCGACAATTCCGGTGAGAACCTCGTGCTGGAGCCCCGTTGCATCTGCGGCCGAAGCAATCGTGTCGCCCGGTTCAGCATAGGCGCCACCCAAAGCAATCAGGCCCCTTTTGGCATCATCATGCTCGATTCCAAGGCTTTGAGCGATTCCAGGTATGTCGATCCCAACCAGCGGATCGTCACCGGCACTGTCAAATTCATCCATAGCCCACCTCCGTAACGGCCTGAAAGTTCTTGCGATGCAGAAATCGTATCCAACAGCCAAAGCGATTGCCAGTGAACTCGTCTGCGGAAACGACTTCATTGGCATCCGAACCCTTCCCTCCCTGAGAAAATCCTGCTTGACTGTGCTGCAAGCAAAACAGGGAGTCTCAATCCGATGAAACATGTTCTAGCCGCGCTGCTTGGCGCATCCGTATTGGCCGGTGCTGCTCCCGCGCTGGCGCAAGACGCGCCGCTGCGCCCAGATCAGGCGGAGTTTCGCGGGCTCTACAAGGAACTGGTCGAAACCAACACCACGGTCAGCAATGGCAGCTGCACGCTGGCGGCAGAGCGGATGGCGGCGCGGCTCAAGGCAGCCGGTTTCAAGGATGATCAGCTGACCCTGTTCTTCACCAGCGAACACCCCAAGGACGGCGGGCTGGTGGCGATCATGCCCGGCACGTCGAAAAAGCTGAAACCGATGCTGCTGCTCGCCCATATCGACGTGGTCGAGGCCCGGCGCGAGGATTGGGTGCGCGATCCCTTTACCCTGATCGAGGAGGACGGCTATTTCTATGCCCGCGGCGCGGCGGACGACAAGGCGCAAGCCGCCGTCTGGACCGACACGCTGATCCGCTTCGCCAAGGATGGCTACAAGCCCAAGCGCACGATCAAGCTGGCCTTGACCTGCGGTGAGGAAACCAGCGGCGCGTTCAACGGCGCAGAGTGGCTGGCCCGGAACAAGCGCGATCTGATCGACGCCGCCTATGCCCTTAACGAAGGTGGCGGCGGGCGCACCGATGGCAAGGGCAAGCTGCAGGTCCAGTCGATCCTGGTCGGCGAAAAGGCCTATCAGGACTTTGTGCTGACCACCACCAACCCGGGCGGCCATTCCAGTCAGCCGGTGCCCAGCAATGCGATTTACCAGATGTCGGCAGCGCTGGCCAAGGTCAGCCAGTTCGAATTCCCGGTGGAATTCAACGACACCACCCGCGCCTTCTTTACCAAGGCCGGGGCGCTGCGCCCGGATGCGGCCGGCAAGGCGATGCAGGCGCTGGCGGCCAACCCGGCTGACAAGGCCGCCGAAGCCGTGGTCAACCAGGACAAGATGCTGCATTCGATGCTGCGCACCACTTGCGTCGCGACCCTGATCGATGGCGGCCATGCCCAGAACGCACTGCCGCAGCGGGTGACGGCCAATGTCAATTGCCGGATGTTCCCGGGCCGCACCGCCGATGAAACCCAGGCCATGCTGGCCAAGGCGATCGGCGATGACGGCGTGAAGATCGAACAGAAGGTCAAGGACAAGCCGATCGCCAAAAGCCCGCCGCTCGATCCCGCGCTGGTCGGGCCGATGGAAGCGCTGGTGGCCAAGCATTTCCCCGGCGTGCCGGTAATCCCGACCATGTCGACCGGCGCCACCGACGGGGTCTATCTCGGCGCGGTCGGCATCCCGACTTATGGCGTGCCCGGCATCTACGGCGATCCGGACGGCAACGGCGCGCACGGCCTGAACGAGCGGATGGGCGTGAAATCGCTCTATCAGGGGCGCGACTATCTGTACGATCTGGTCAAGGTGCTGTCGGCGAAGTGAAAGGTCTTTGCCGGCCGCATCCAACAAGCAAGGGCCGCTACGCCAAGGCGTAACGGCCCTTTGCTGTTTGGGAGGTGCTGCCCCTGGCCGCTCAGGGCCGGGCCGCCGGTCGCTCAGGCGATCGCGGCGGTGAACATCAGGCCGCTGATCCCAGCGGCGGCGATGATCGGCAGCACGATCGAAAGGATCTGGCTGCGCATATTGTTTCTCCTATTGCGTTCGCGAACTCAGTTCGCATCTGCAACATAAGTAATCCGGTAGAGATTACCAGTGCAAAGCACGTCATGGCCGTTGCGTTTTTTGCAACCGTGGCATTTACCTCATGGCAAGACCTCCCGCCCTGCGCCGCTCTGGACAGAGGGGGCGGTCATCCGCCAAGGATGGGCAAACAGCACTTGTGAGAGGTAACCTGCCCGATGTCCGCCGATCCTGCCGCCCTGCTTGACCAGCCTTTCGGGTCCTTTTCCGCGCTGGTCGCGGCCTGGGGGGCGCACAATGGCGATGCGCCCGCGCTGCATGATGGCACCACCACGCTCAGCTGGCGCGATACTGCCGATCGGGTCGAGCGGATCGCCGCGCGGCTGCAGGCGGACGGGTTGCAGCGCGGTCAGGCAGTGGCGATCCTGGGCATGTCCACCGTCAACTACGCCCTCGTCTATATGGCCGCGATCCGCGCCGGGGGCTGCGCTGCGCCGCTGACTACCAGCGCCAGCCCCGACCAGCTGCGCGGCATGGCAGCGGATTCGGGCGCGATCCACTTGTTCATTGACCGCGCCAAGCTGACCGAACTGGGTGATTTCACGCTGCCGATCGCGGGGCAGGTGGTGCTGGACGAGGAACTGGACAGCTTCATGGCGGCCCCCGGCACTCTGGCCGCGCCGTTCACGCCGGAAGACAAAGACCCCTTCAACATCATCTACTCATCGGGCACCACCGGCATTCCCAAGGGGATCGTCCACAGCCACGGGATGCGCTGGCGGCAGGTGACGTTCCGCGCCTCGCAGAATTACGGCGTGACCAGCCGCGCGCTGCTGTCCACCCCGCTCTATTCCAACACCACGCTGGTTACCTTCCTGCCGACGATGTTTTCGGGCGGATACGCCTCGATCATGGGCAAGTTCGACGCGCAGAAATGGCTGGAACGCGCCGCTGGTGAGCGGATCACCCACACCATGCTGGTCCCGGTGCAATACCGCCGCCTGATGCAGTTCCCCACTTTCGACCATTTCGACCTGTCATCGCTCAAGCTCAAATTCTGCACCTCCGCCCCCTTCCCGGCCGAGCTCAAGGCCGAAGTGCTGGCGCGGATGCCGGGCGGGCTGGTTGAATACTATGGCATGACCGAAGGCGGGGTCAGCTGCATCCTGCTGGCGCACGAGCATCCGGACAAGCTCCACACCGTCGGCCAGCCCGCACCGGGCCACGGCCTGAAAGTGATCGACGAAAACCTGCAGGAAGTGCCCCCCGGCGTCGCCGGCGAACTCGTCGGGCGCAGCAACGTGATGATGCTGGGCTACAAGAACCAGCCCGAAAAGACCCGCGAAGGCTATTGGACCGATCCGGCCGATGGCTCGGTCTGGCAGCGCATGGGCGATGTCGGGCGGATCGACGCCGAAGGCTTCGTCGAACTGGTCGGGCGGACCAAGGACGTGATCATTTCGGGCGGCTTCAACATCTTCCCGATCGATCTGGAAACCGAACTGGCCAAGGACGAGCGCGTGGTCGAAGCCGCCGTGGTCGGCATTCCCTCTGACCAATGGGGCGAAACCCCGGTCGGCTTCGTCGTGCTGCAACCGGGCGTGGGTGAAGACGCGCTGGAAGACATCCGCACTATAGCCAACAGCCGCCTCGGCAAAACCCAGCGCGTTTCCGCCCTGCGTGCGATCGCCGAAATGCCGCGCAGCCATATCGGCAAGTTGCTGAAGACGGAGCTGCGGGAGATTGCACAGGCGAAATAGCGCGCAATCTTGCCAGTCTGGCCTGCCGCCACTATCGCCCCGCCATGAGCATCCAACCCTCCGATTCCATCCTGATCGTCGATTTCGGCAGCCAGGTGACCCAGCTGATTGCCCGCCGCGTGCGCGAAGCGGGGGTCTATTCCGAGATTGCGCCGTTCAGCCATGCCGCTGCCGCGTTCGAGCGGATGCGGCCCAAGGGGATCATCCTGTCGGGTTCACCCGCATCAGTGCTGGATGAAAACGGCCCGCGCATTCCGGACGAGCTCCTGAATTCCGGCCTGCCGATGCTGGGGATCTGCTATGGCCAGCAGGCGCTGATGCACCAGCTGGGGGGTGAGGTCAGCCTGGGTGACAGCGGCGAATTCGGCCGCGCCTTTATCGAGATTTCAGACCGCTGCGCGCTGTTCGACGGCCTGTGGGCCGAGGGTGAGAAGCATCAGGTGTGGATGAGCCACGGCGACAAGGTTACCGCGCTCGCCCCCGGTTTCCGCCCGGTCGCAGCCAGCGCGGGCGCACCCTTTGCGGTGATCGCCAACGATGAAAAGCGCATCTACGCGATGCAGTTCCACCCCGAAGTGGTCCACACGCCCGATGGCGGCAAGCTGCTCAAGAACTTCGTGCGCCATGTCTGCGGCCTGTCCGGGGACTGGACCATGGCCGAATTCCGCAAGACCAAGATCGCCGAGATCCGCGCCCAGGTCGGCAAGGGCCGGGTGATCTGCGGCCTGTCGGGCGGGGTCGATTCTGCGGTTGCCGCGGTGCTGATCCACGAAGCGATCGGTGAACAGCTGACCTGCGTGTTTGTCGATCACGGCCTGATGCGGCTGGGTGAGGCGGAGCAGGTGGTCAGCCTGTTCCGCAACCACTACAACATCCCGCTGGTCCACAAGGACGTCAGCGCACTGTTCCTGAACGGTCTGGCCGGAGTGACCGACCCCGAAGCCAAGCGCAAATTCATTGGCAAGACCTTTATCGACGTGTTCGAGGAAGAGGCCAAGCAGGTCGGCGGGGCAGACTTCCTCGCTCAGGGCACGCTCTATCCCGACGTGATCGAATCGGTTTCGTTCACCGGCGGCCCCAGCGTCACGATCAAGAGCCACCACAACGTTGGCGGCCTGCCCGAACGCATGAACATGCAGCTGGTCGAACCCTTGCGCGAACTGTTCAAGGACGAAGTGCGCGAACTGGGCCGCGAGCTGGGCCTGCCCGACGTGTTTGTCGGCCGCCACCCCTTCCCCGGCCCGGGCCTCGCAATCCGCATCCCCGGCGAGGTGACGCGCGAACGCTGCGACGTGCTGCGCAAGGCCGATGCGGTGTACCTTGAGGAGATCCGCAACGCCGGGCTCTATGATGCGATCTGGCAGGCCTTCGCCGTGCTGCTGCCGGTCAAGACCGTGGGCGTGATGGGCGATGGCCGCACTTACGACAACGTCTGCGCCCTGCGCGCCGTGACCAGCACCGATGGCATGACGGCGGATATCTATCCCTTCGACGCCGCCTTCCTCAGCCGCGTCGCGACCCGGATCATCAACGAGGTCAAGGGCATCAACCGGGTGGTCTATGACTATACGTCAAAGCCGCCGGGGACGATTGAGTGGGAGTGAGTCCGGCCTCGGTCAGAGGCTGACGAACTTCCCTGCCGCGCGGTCCTTCCTCACTTTGAGCCCGTCGAACACTTCGCCGCTCATCGCAATGTAAACGCCCGGCGGGGCGACCTGGGCCGTGGCGAAGGCCATGCCGAGGTTGAACGGGGCGTCGGTTTCGGCAAACCGCGCGGGGCTGAGCGCGCCGGTCAGGACCACGGTCTTGCCGGGTAGCTGCGCGGCCAGCACTTTGGCGGTTTCGGTCATGGTATCGGTGCCGTGGGTCACGACAATCCGGCTTTCCGGAGCCTCGAGCGCGATGCGGGCGATCAGGTCGCGGTCGGCCTCGGTCAACTCAAGGCTGTCCTTGCGCATCAGTTCGACCACGCGGAACGGCAAGGCCACGCGCGCTTCGGCCAGCAGCGCAGGGATGCCGCTTTCGACGATCTGATATTCGCTCAGCGCGTCGAAATAGGCCTTGTCGATGGTGCCGCCGGTGGTGAGCACCAGTACGGGTTGCTGGGTCATCAGTCTCTCTTAGGTCCGAAGCGATCGATCCAGTCGCTGCTTGATCCGACCCATAGCGCCAGCCAGATCAACACCGGCTGAAACGCCAGGCGGGGGATGTGATAGCCCAGCCCCAGCCCCTGATCGGACCGCGCGAGATCGCTCAACATGTGCTGGAAATTGGCCGGCCAGACGCACAGCGCATAGGCCGCCAGACCCCAGCCGGCATAGCGCCGCAGCCCAGGGCGGAACGGCTGGAGCAGCCCCACCGCCCCAGCCAGTTCGGCAATCCCGGTAAAGGCGACGACTGCCCCGGGGGCGGGCACCCAGCCGGGCATGATCGCCAGGAACGGCGCGGGCGCGGCGAGATGCAGCACGCCCGCCGCAGCATAGAACAGCGCGAGCAGCACGCGCAGCACACGGCGCGTCATCGGGCAAACCTGATGCTGGGCGAGGTCATGCAAGGGCCATAGCGCAGCCATGCCCCACCGTGCTAGCCTTGGCGCAAACAACGGGGGAGAACGGGCGATGGTGACTGCGGCAGAGATTCAACGCGAAGCCGGGCCGCGCGCGAGCGGGACGCGGCTGGCCTGGGTGGTCGGGCTGCTGGGACTGTCAGTGCTGCTCAATTATATCGATCGCGGCGCGATCGGGGTGGCGGCGCCGCTGATGAAACAGGAGCTGAACCTGTCCGCGACCAGTTTCGGCACGGCGGTATCGGCGTTCTTCTGGGTCTATGCCCCGCTCTGCGCTTTCGTCGGCTGGCTGTGCGACCGGTTCTGCGTCTACCGCATGTTCGCGCTGGGCATCGCGCTGTGGGCGTTTGCCACGCTGTTGACCGGCTGGGTCGGCGGGATCGCATCGCTGATCGTGCTGCGGCTGGTGCTGGGACTGGGCGAAAGCATCGCCTTTCCCGGCAGTTCCAAGATTTTCGCGATGGAAGTGCCCGCCGCGCACCGCGGGCTGGCCAATGCCGTGGTCGCCGCCGCGCTGGCATTCGGCCCGGCGGTCGGCACGCTGGCCGGGGGCATGATCCTGCAGGCGGCGGGATGGCGGCCGATCTTCTGGATCTTTGGCGCGATCACGCTGCTGTGGCTGCTGCCCTGGCAAGTCACCAGCGCGCCGCTGCGCAGCAAGAGCGTGGCAACCCCGGCAACCGATCCGGTCAACTTTCGCGCGCTGCTGAAAGTGCCCGCGCTGCACCTGATGGGCGCAGCGCATTTCATGTCGAACTATGGCTTCTACTTCCTGCTGACCTGGCTGCCGCTGTATCTGGTCAAGACTGTCGGTTATTCGATCCCGCAGATGACCTTGCTGACCACCATGGGCTTTGTGATCCAGGGCGTGACCGCGCTGGTCAGCGGTCGCCTGTCGGACCGCGCGGTCGCCGCCGGTGCGGACGAGGCGACGCTGCGTCGCCGGGCGATGATCTGGGCCCAGGCGCTGGGCGGCGGCGCGATCGCGGCGCTGTGGTATGCGCAGGGGCCCTTGCAGGTTGGCCTGTGCCTGGCCGTGGCCGGGATCGGATCAGGCCTGCTGGCGACCAACCTCTATGCAGTCGGCCAGATATTCTCCGGCCCGCGCGCGGCGGGCAGCTGGATCGGGGTGCAGAACGCGTTTGGCAACTGTGCCGGGATCATCGGCCCGGTGGTTACCGGGGTGATCGTCGACCGGCTCGGCAGCTATGGCTGGGCCTTTGCGCTGGCCGCCGGGGTATCGCTGCTGGGCGTGTGGTGGTGGTGGAAGATGGTGCCCGAGATCAGGCAGGCGGATCTTTCCGCCTGACCGGTGTTGCAAGCCAACTGCGGATGCAGTTGGCGCACCAAACAAGGACTCACGCCGCCAAAGCAGTTTCCTCGATTGCCTCAATCGCGGCATGGAGCTGCGCGGCGGCCTCGTCCGTCAGGCGGTGTTCGAACAGGGTCAGGTGGCGGCGCAGGGTGCGGCGCACCGTGCCAGATCCTTCGCCGGTCGGCTCACCCAGTTCGCGGTAATGCTCAAGCCCATAGCGGACGATGATCGTGGCGTTGATCGCCAGATCGCGCAGCCGCTCGCGCGGCCAGTCAAGCAGTCCGGCGGTGACCAGCGCGGCCTGGTGCGCTTCGAGCTGTTCGAACGTCCGCCGCAGCCATTCGGGCGCGCGCTTGCCCACCACTTCGGCATGTTCGCCATAGCCGCTCTGGTCGCGGTAGAGGAAGCGGAAGTGCCGGAATTCGGCCATCAGTGCCCGCAGCAGATCGACATAGGCAGACAAGGGATCGGCGCCGGGCCGCATATCCAGCCGCCGGTCGATCGCCGCGGCAAACTGTTCCCCCAAGGCTTCGAGCAAGGCGCGCTTGGTCTTGAAATGATACCACAGGTTGCCTTCCGCCATGCCGAGGTGCGCGGCGAGCGCGGCGGTGGTTACCGCGCCATAGCCCTGTTCGTTGAACAGGACCCGCGCCCCTTCGACAATGCGGTCCTTGGTTTTCATCAGTAGTGCGACAGTTCGACCATCACTTCCTTGTAGCCATGGACAAAGCAGGTCGCCACCCGTTCCGGTTCGGCGATCACATTGGCGCGCAGGCGGCGCTTGGCCATTTCTTCCAGCAAGGTGGTCAGCTGCAGTTCGGCCACCCGCGCCCCGACGCAACGGTGGATGCCATAGCCGAACGACAAGTGGCGGCGGGCGTTGTCACGATCGACGATCACTTCGTCGGGCCGGTCGAACACGGTCTCATCCCGATTGGCGCTGATGTACCACAGCACCACCTTGTCGCCCTTCTTCATCTGCGCCCCGTCCAGTTCGGTGTCTTCCATCACCGTGCGGCGCATGTGCGCCAGCGGGGTCTGCCAGCGGATCAGTTCCTGCACTGCATTGGGGATCAGTGACGGGTCAGCTTCCAGCTTGGCGCGCTGATCGGGGAACTGGTTCAGCCCCCAGGCAAAGGCCGACATCGAATTGCGGGTGGTATCGTTGCCGCCCACGATCAGCAGGATCAGGTTGCCGATGAATTCTTCCTGGCTCATGTGGTTCATCGCGTCAGAGCGCAGCATGACCGAGATCAGGTCCTTGCCCGGATTGGCGGCCTTGTCCTGCCACAGCTCGGCAAAGGCAGCGCCCATTTCGAACAGTGCTTCATTGCGCTTCAGCATGTCCTCAGGCGATTTCATCAGTTCGACATTGCCGCCCATGTCCGACCAGTAGGTCAGCTTGTGGCGCTGTTCCCACGGGAAATCGAACAGCCGGGCGAGCATGCCGGTCGTGAGCTCGATCGAAACCCGCTCAACCCAGTTGAACGCCTCGCCGATCGGCAGGCTGTCCAGCACTTCGGCGGTGCGTTGCTGCACTTCGCGCTTCAATTCCAGCACTTCGCTGGGCCCAAAACTGGGCGCGATGGTGCGACGCTGGGCGGTGTGGTGCGGCGGGTCCATCGCGATGAACATCGGGGTGCGCAGCTCATTCTCCATCGGTTGGTCAACCGAACCGGCAATCGCGATCCCGCCGAATTCCCAGCTGGAGGAAAAGATCTTGGGCAAAGCCTCGATATGAACGATCGGCTTGTGCGTGCTGACTGACCAATAGGGACCGAACGCGCTGTCAGGCACGAACTGGATCGGGGCCTGCGCGCGCAATGTGCGGAACGGTTCCTGCCAGCCTTCGCCTTCGTAGAGTTCGGCGCGGCTGACATCGATCGGGGCCAGTTGGGCATCGGATACGGTGGTGGCAATGTTCATGGGCTCTCTCCCTTCGCGCTGCGGCGATTCCCGTTTTAGGGTATGCACCCTAATTCCGGGATCGAAGGCAAAGAGTCAAGTCCCCAAACAACAACCGCCGCCAGGACGGGAGTCCGGGCGGCGGCCACTCGCTGTTCAGACGAGGATCAGTCGGCCTTGGCGACTTTCTTGTAGGGCACGAAATCGCCCAGATTGACGAAGCCGGTCCAGAAGCCGCCGGTGCGGTCAACCGTCTGGACGATGTCCAGTTTGCACAGCTGGCTGCCGGTGGTCTTGGTCACCAGAATATCGTCATCATCCAGCTGGCGAGCATTGTCCGGGCGGTTGACCCAGATCGTGTTGCCGCTGCGATAGACCAGCGCGGTCTTGTCGAGCACGGTCATGTCGCGGGTGTCCCAGCTGTTGAGGCAGCTGACCGGCTTGCCCGCTTCACGCCCGGCGATCAGCTTGTCCAGCCGCTCTTGCGGGGTCAGCTTCGGCCCGGCCGTGGCGGCGGTCCCGATCAGCAGCGCCGAACCGGCGGCGAGAGCGAGTGCGAACTTGCGCATTGTCATTCTCCTTCTCTCAGACTGAGGGCAGCCTAGCACTTCAATCTGAACCTAGGCTGTCCCGCCCACGGTCAAGCCTTCGACCAGCAGGGTCGGCTGGCCCACCCCGGCGGGCACCGACTGGCCGCCCTTGCCGCAAATCCCCACGCCTTCGTCCAGCGCCATGTCATTGCCGATCCCGGTCACGCGGGTCAGCACGGTCGGGCCATCGCCGATCAGGGTCGCGCCCTTGATCGGGACGCCCAGTTTCCCGTTCTCGATCCGGTAAGCCTCGGTGCAGGAAAACACGAATTTGCCCGACACGATATCAACCTGCCCGCCGCCAAAGCTCTTGGCGAAAATCCCGTTCTTCACGCGGCTGAGCAGCTCGGCCGGATCATCGTTCCCGCCTTTCATGAAAGTGTTGGTCATGCGCGGCATCGGCGCATGGGCATAGCTTTCACGCCGCCCGTTGCCGGTGGCAGGCACGCCCATCAGCCGGGCGTTGAGCCGGTCCTGCATATAGCATTTGAGGATCCCGTCCTCGATCAGCACAGTCTCGCCAGTCGGAGTGCCTTCATCGTCGATCGAGAGCGAGCCCCGGCGCCCGGCAATCGAGCCATCGTCCACCACGGTCACGCCGAGCGCGCCCACCCGTTCGCCGATCCGGCCCGAGAAGGCCGAGGTGCCCTTGCGGTTGAAATCGCCTTCCAGCCCATGCCCGACCGCTTCGTGCAGCAGCACCCCGGGCCAGCCGGGGCCAAGCAGCACGGTCATTTCCCCGGCGGGCGCGTCCACACTGTCCAGATTGGTCAGCGCCTGGGCCAAAGCCTCATCAATCGCGCGGTTCCAGCTTTCAGGCTTGAGCAGGTCATCATAGAGCCAGCGCCCGCCCATCCCGAAGCTGCCGGTTTCGCGCCGCCCGTTCGCCTCGGCCACGATCGAGACGTTGAGCCGCACCAAGGGCCGCACATCGGTGGCCAGGAACCCGTCAGCGCGGACCACTTCAACCACGGACCATGAGCCTGAAAGGCTGGCTGATACCTGCGCCACGCGCGGATCGCGGGCGCGCGCCGCCGCATCGATCGCTTCCAGCAGTTGCACCTTGGCCGCGAACGGCACCAGATCGAGCGGCGACTGATCCGTATAGAGATGCCGGTTGTTCTGGCGTGGCGGGGCGCTGGGCTGGCCTTTGGCCGGATCGAGCAGTTGCAGCGTCTCGCCCGCGCGGCGGATCGCGGCTTCGCTGATTTCGTTGGCGTGGGCAAAGCCGGTCATCTCGCCCGAAACCCCGCGCAAGCCAAAGCCCGCATCGCGCGAATAGTCGGCAGTCTTGAGCCGCCCGTCATCGAACACGAAGCTCTCGCTCGCCACGAATTGCAGGTACAATTCGCCATCGTCACAGCGTTGCAGGCAATCGCGAGTGACGGCCTGCGCGGCCTCGGGAGTCAGTTGGCGGTAGAGCAGGCTGCGCGGATCGGGCGTGGTCATGGCCCCGATATAGGCGCTTTGCCGGACTTGGCTAGGGTCAGGCGGCAGCCTGATCCGCCGCGCCGCCTTTCAGCACGAAACGCTTGTCGCAATAGCCGCAATCGACATAGCCGCGCTCGTCGATTTCCAGATAGACGCGCGGGTGACCCAAAGCGGCGCCGCCGCGCACATCGCTGGCGCCGTCGCACGATACGCGGGTGGTGGTGACAAGGGTGGTTTCCTGGGCAGTGCTCATGGACCAAGGCCATAGCAGCGCCGCGCGGGCATTTCTACTGGTACTGGACAGTGACGTTGAAAGTCCCGACGTAGACACCCGCTGCCTGGTTGGCTGCAACATTCAGCCTTCCACCAATCCGGAAAACGAAAATGCCGCTGTTCGAATTGATCGAATAGCGCGGATTACCCCCGCCATTACCATTGCCATTGCCATTGCCATTGCCGCCAACCGGCGACAGCCCCGGTGCCAATCCCAATGTCAGCGTATCGACCACCATTTGCGCACCGCCGGGACCGATCAGGTTGATTGTGGACGGGGTCTGGATTCGCACGGTCATGCGGCGCGTCCCCATGCCGGCGAATTCGGCGTAATGACAGCCCCCGGTGTGCAGGATCGTCCCCGTTACCGAACAAGCACCGGAATCGGGATCCAGCGTTACCGTGCCCGCTGTAGGCCGGGCCGCGAACCGGCCAAAGTTCAGATCCTGCATCTTGAGCAGGGATAGCGGTTCAACGACCACCGCCTGGGATTGCCCCGTCGCCTGTGCGACCTGGGCGAGTGCCGTACCCGGGAAAACCGCGCAAATCAGGGCCGCCAGCAGCGCGCCGATGGCGCGACTGGCATGTCGTGGCGCAAAGCCACGGTGAAAAGACCCCCAAGTCATCCTGCCGCACTACCCCGGCGCGTGTGAAGGCATACTGCAGGCATATGGTTAATGGCGCGGTAGGAATTGGGTGCGAGGCGCGGAATTCCGGGGGCTTTACCTTGGCCCGATCCTGCCGCAAAGCAGCACCCATGAACACCTCAGACCTGCCCCCCGCAATCCGTATCAACAATGTGGTCAAACGCTATGCCGCCGCCGGCCAGGGTGAGGCCAAACTGGCGCTGAAGGGCGTCAGCTTTGACGTGCCGCAAGGGCAGATCTTCGGCCTGCTCGGCCCCAATGGCGCGGGCAAATCGACCTTGATCAATATCCTTGCCGGGCTGGTCAACAAGACCAGCGGAAGCGCGGAAATCTGGGGTTTTGACATCGATGCGAACCCCCGAAACGCCAAGCGTTCGATCGGGATTGTCCCGCAGGAAGTGGTGTTCGATCCGTTCTTTACCCCGTACGAAGTGCTGGAAAACCAGGCCGGGCTGTATGGCGTGCCCAAGGCGGCACGGCGCAGTCTGGAACTGCTGGGGCAAGTGCACCTGTCGGACAAGGCCTATGCCTATGCCCGCACTTTGTCGGGCGGGATGAAGCGCCGTCTGCTGATCGCCAAGGCGATGGTCCACGCCCCGCCAGTGCTGGTGCTGGACGAGCCGACCGCCGGGGTCGATGTGGAACTGCGCCGCCAGCTGTGGGAACTGGTCAGCGAACTGAACCATCACGGCGTAACGGTGGTGCTGACCACCCACTATCTGGAAGAAGCCGAACAGCTCTGCAATCGCATCGCGATCATCAACCACGGCGAACTGATCGCCAACAAACCGACCCGCGAACTGGTTGAAATGGCACGGGAAAAAATCGTAGTCCTGACACTGGATCGCGATGTGGTCGACCTGCCCGCGCACCCCGCCTTCCTCAAATGCGAACGGGCGGGCGAACGCATGATCGAGGTCACTTTCGACAAGGACCGCACCAATGCGGGCGAGATCCTGTCGCAAATCCAGGCCCAGGGCTTTGGCATTGTCGATGTGACCACGCGTGAGGCTGATCTGGAGGATGTGTTCGTCCACCTGACCAGCGCGGCGGCGGCGTGAGGCAATGAGGTTGTCGAGCCGCCGGGGCCTGCTCGGTCTGGGTTGCGAGGAGGACTGGCGATGGCTGGCTTAGGTGGATTCCTTGGTAAGCTGTTCGGCGCTGGCGCAGCGCCGCACGCTTCGGCTGCCATGCCGCGGCCGTTGGCCAGCATCGCCGAAGTTGACGCGGTGATCGCCGAAACCGGCTTTGCCGCGGCGGCCGACGATATCCGGGCGCACTGCGAGCCTTGCCTGCACATATTCGAAGCCGGGCGAGCGAGCGGCGGGGCAAGAGGCGGCACGCGGTTCGGCGGCGACCCCGACTTGCCGCGTGGAGCAAGCTGGCCGCAATCGCCAAGCTGCCCGCAGCCCAGTTTCTTCGGTCAGATCGACCTTGCCGAAATTCGCCACAGCCCGATCGCCAAGCATCTGCCGCAAACCGGATTGTTGTCGTTCTTCGCTGACCTCGAATCCTTTGATCAGGATCCGCTTGGGGTCTACGTGCTACATATCCCTGCCGGAAATGAACTCGAGCAACTCAGCGCTCCCGAGGGAACCGCGAGCTACAATCCGGTTGCAGTCCGGTTCGAACCGGGAGTGGCCTTTACAGAATTCGATTGGGCTTGGCTGAACGAGCTCGCCGATGCGAACCCAAATGGCGATATCGACGCCCTAACCAACCGGCTTGGTGCCGCCCCCTGGCCTGTCATGGGCAGGTTGCTGGGCTATGCAAACTGGCCCCAGGACGACCTGCGAGAAGAACTCTACTTTCGCGAAATCGGTCGCCCGGGCCAGGAGCGGCTGCGGATCTGGCGGTCCTGGCCGGATTGGGAGAAGGCCAAGAAGATCGCCGATCCACTGGCCAACGGCACGATTTACCGGCCTTGGTCGGAACAGGACGATGCCAATGTTCGCTGGATCATCGACCATGCTGCCGAAGTGGACCGCGGGGTTACGCGATGGCAATCGCTGCTGACGATCGAATCCGGCAAGGCCATGAACTTGTGGATCAACGATGCCAATGCGATCTATTTCTTCGCGCCTAAAGATCTGCTCCAGCACGGGGACTTTTCCAATGTCCAAGCTGTCACCACCCAAAACTAGGGCCGCAGCGGCCTTGATCGGGAAGCCATGACTCACGACGTCATCATCGTCGGTTCCGGCGCGGCCGGACTGACGGCGGCTTTGGCTCTGGCCGAAAAACTGAAGGTGCTGGTGCTGGCCAAGGGCGAGCTGACCGGCGGGTCAACCGCCTGGGCGCAGGGCGGTATCGCCGCCGTGCTGGATGCCGGGGATACCTTTGAAGAGCATATCCGCGATACCATGGTCGCCGGGGCCGGGCTCAACCGGATCGAAACCGTCGAATTCGTGATCGGACGCGCACCCCACGCAATCGACCGGCTGGTCAAGCTGGGCGTGCCGTTCAACACCGAAGGCGAACACCTCCACCTGACGCGGGAAGGCGGGCATTCGCACCGCCGGATCGTGCATGTGAACGACGCGACCGGCTGGGCGGTGCAATCGGCCCTGCTCAAGGCCGCGCAGGACAATCCCAACATCACGCTGCTGCCAAATCGCGCCTGCATCGATCTGATCACCGGCAAGCATGAAGCGGAGCGCTACTCCGGATCGGGCCGGGTCTGGGGGGTCTATGCCCTGAATGAGAGCACCGGCAAGGTTGAAGCCCACACCGCCCGTGCCACGATCCTCGCCACCGGCGGGGCGGGCCGCGTGTACCAGTTCAGCACCGCCCCGCGCGGCGCGACGGGGGACGGGATCGCGATGGCCTGGCGCGCCGGGGCACGGGTCTCCAACATGGAAATGATGCAGTTCCACCCGACCTGCCTCTACAACCTCGACGTCAAGAACTTCCTGATTACCGAGGCCGTGCGCGGCGAAGGCGGGCACCTGCTCAACCCCAGGACCGGGCACCGCTATATGCCCGATTATGACGAGCGCGCCGAACTGGCCCCGCGTGATGTGGTCGCCCGCGCCAATGACAGCGAGATCAAGCGCGACGGGCTCGATTACGTCCACCTCGACATCAGCCACCAGCCGGCTGACTTCGTGAAGCAGCACTTCCCCAACATCCACGAAAAGCTGCTGGGGCTGGGGATCGACATGACCACCCAGCCGATCCCGGTGGTCCCGGCACAGCATTATACCTGCGGCGGGGTGCTGATCGATCTGGCGGGCCGGACCGACCTGCCGGGGCTCTACGCCGCGGGCGAATGCACCGAAAGCGGGCTGCACGGGGCGAACCGCCTTGCCAGCAACTCTCTGCTCGAATGCTTCGTGTTCGGCGATGCCGCCGCCGCCGACATCCTCGCGCGGTGGGACAGCTTCGACGCCCCGCCCCCGGTCCGCCCGTGGGACGAAAGCCGCGTCACCGACAGCGACGAAGAAGTGATCATCAAACAGAACTGGACCGAAATCCGCCGGTTCATGTGGAACTATGTCGGCATCGTGCGCACCACCAAACGCCTCGAACGCGCCAAGCACCGCATCCAGATGCTGACGGACGAGGTCGAGGAATACTATTCCCACTTCCGCGTTTCGACCGACCTGATCGAACTGCGCAACCTCCTCCAATGCGCCGAACTGATCGTGCGCTCCGCCCTCGCCCGGCATGAGAGCCGGGGGCTGCACTATACGCTGGACTATCCTGAAACGCTGCAAGTGGCGCGCGATACGGTGCTGGTGCCTTAGGCGCAGCGCACTGGTTCTGGCTGGGGTTAGTTCACGCAGAGGCGCAGAGGAAGCAGAGAGGCGCGGAGAGTTTGAGCCGAAGGCTCGTTCCTTCATGGACCCGTTCCGCCAGACCCCGTTAGATGAATGGCAAACGGCTTCGCCGCAAGTGCGACCTCTCTGCGCCTCTCTGCTTCCTCTGCGCCTCTGCGTGAACCCCTTCCCAGCTTGCATTCCGCGCAACACCTCATGCAAGCTTCCCGTTTGACGCATGCCCGCCTCTGGCGGGACACTGCCTGCATCATCTCCGAGTCGGTTTCCGCCCGGTTTTTCCGGCCTTTGTGGTTACCAATCGGGAATGTTTGCCTGCCATGATGGCGTGACGACAGGGCCCTGAGTGCCCGACGGGATGGAGTGATTGCATGACGACCAAGCGACCGGCCAAGGCCCCGGCGGCCAATGACACCAGTCTGCCGCCGATGGTGGAGCAAAGCCTGGCCGACGAACGCACCGAAGCCGCGAACGAGGCCGAGGAAGCCGCGCTGGATGCGGTGGCCGCGACCGGCAATTCCGACGGCGTGGAAGCGATCATCGCGGGCGCCTCGCCCGACGATGCGGCGCGGATGCGCGAACATCTGGGCCTGCCCAAGCCGTCCGGCAAACCGCGCAAGACCAGCGACGAATTGTCCGATGACTGGCGCAAGGGCGGCTATCCCTACAAGTACAAGATGCTGCGCAAGGATTACGAGCGCGAGAAATTCATCCTTCAGACCGAGCTGCTCAAATTGCAGCAATGGGCCAAGGAAAGCGACCAGCGGATCATCATCCTGTTCGAAGGGCGCGATGCGGCCGGCAAGGGCGGCACGATCAAGCGGATGATGGAACACCTCAACCCGCGCGGCGCGCGCGTGGTCGCGCTGGAAAAACCGAGCGAGGTCGAACGCGGGCAGTGGTACTTCCAGCGCTATGTCCAGCACCTGCCGACCAAGGGCGAAATGGTGCTGATGGACCGCTCCTGGTACAACCGCGCCGGGGTGGAACGCGTGATGGGGTTCTGCAGCGACGAGGAATACAAGGAATTCCTGCGCCAGGCCCCCGAATTCGAACGCAATCTGGTGCGCAGCGGCATCCACCTGATCAAGTTCTGGTTCTCGGTCAGCCAGGCTGAACAGCGCCGCCGGTTCAAGGAACGCAAGGTCCACCCGCTCAAGCAGTGGAAGCTCTCGCCGGTCGATCTCGCCAGTCTGGACAAGTGGGACGATTACACCCGCGCCAAGGAAGCGATGTTCTTTGCCACCGACACGGCTGACAGCCCGTGGACCGTGATCAAGAGCGACGACAAGAAGCGCGCCCGGCTCAACGCGATCCGCTATGTCCTCCATTCGCTGCCCTACAAGGACAAGGACGTGGGCCGGATCGGCATGGTTGACGACCTGATCGTCGGCCGCGCCAACATCATCCACGAACGCGGCGAACACGGCTGGCGCAGCGGCAAGGACGATTGAGGGGCGGCAAAGCCCCCTCCTCTTCAGAGGAGGGGGTTGGGGGTGGTGCG
>NZ_MWLM01000034.1:0-3180 GCF_002198665.1 Novosphingobium sp. B 225
CGAAGAAAAAGAGGCGCAGAGCGGCTCGAGTTTGCAGCGAAACCGCTCTCAAATTCGGCGATCTGGCAAACCGCAAGTTCGCACGGATTCAAGAGCCTTCGGCTCAGTGTAACATCTCTGCGCCTCTTTTTCTTCGCTGCGACCTCTGCGTGAACCCCAAAAAACCCAGTCTAACCGACCAAAGCATCCCGCGCCACGCGCGCATAGATCCGCGCCAGGGCTTCAAGATCGGCCACGGCCACGGCTTCGTCGCGCTTGTGCATGGTGGCGTTGCACAGGCCGAATTCGATCACCGGGCACAGGTCTTTCAGGAACCGCGCGTCGCTGGTGCCGCCGGTGGTGCTGGGTTCGGGGGTCAGGCCGGTTTCCGCCTCAACCGCGCGGGCGATCATCGCGGAAAAGTCCCCCGGCGGGGTCAGGAAAGCTTCGCCGCTGATCACCGGACGGGCGCTGCCGCCGTGCTGCTGCGCAATCCTGCTGACCCGGTCGGCCAGTTCCTGTCCGGTGTGGAGCGCATTGAACCGGATCGACAGGCGCGCTGAGGCGCGGCTGGGGATGACATTGGTGGCGGGATTGCCCACGGTCACGTCGGTAATCTCAAGATTGCTCGGCTGGAACCATTCGGTGCCGTCATCAAGCGGCATGGCTTTAAGGTCAGCCAGCATGGCGATCAGCCGGGTGATCGGATTGTCCGCCAGGTGCGGATAGGCGACGTGGCCTTCCTTGCCCTCAACCTCAAGCCACACGTTGACCGAACCGCGGCGGCCGACTTTCATCATGTCGCCCAGCCGGCCCACGCTGGTTGGCTCGCCCACCAGGCACAGGTCGGGCAGCGCGCCCACCTCGCGCATGTGTTCGATCAGCGCAACCGTGCCGAAGCGCGCCGGGCCTTCCTCGTCCCCGGTGATGATCAGGCTCAGCGTGCCGGCATCGGCCGGCACCTGCGCCGCAGCGGCAACCATCGCCGCGATCGCGCCCTTCATGTCCACCGCGCCGCGCCCATAGAGCAGCTCGCCTCCAGGACTTGGGCGCAGTTCGGGCGCAAACGGCGCGCTGGTCCAGCCTTCGCCCGGGGGGACCACATCGACGTGGCCTGCAAAAGCGAAGTGGCGGCTGCCCAGTGGTCCGCGCCGGATGGCGAACAGATTCTCGACCGGCCCGTCCGGCGCCTCGCCCGCGCTGAAGCGGTGCACTTCGAACCCCAGCGGGCGCAGCTGCCCTTCAAGGCAATCGAACACGAGGCCCGCAGCGGGGGTAACGCTGGGGCAGGCGATCAGCGCTTCGGCAAGGGAGAGCACGGTGGTCATGGCTGGATAGGGGCATATGGGCTATGCCGGGCCAAGACAAGCCGGAGTGCCGCAATGCCCAAACTCGATCTCGCCGCCATCCCGGTCAAGACCACCAGCGACTATCCCGCGCCCTTCGATCAGCCGATCGCCGGGCGGCACGCGCGACGGATCGGTCCGGTGGCCGGGCTGACCCACCTTGGCGCTGGGCTGATCGTGCTGAAGCCCGGGGCATGGTCCAGCCAGCGCCACTGGCACAAGGGCGAGGACGAGCTGCTGGTGATGCTGAGCGGTGAGGCAGTGCTGGTTGAAGACGCGGGCCGCACCGTGCTGCGCGCCGGGGATATCTGCACCTGGGCTGCCGGGGTGGAGGACGGCCACCACCTGATCAACGAAAGCGACGCGCCGTGCAGTTTCCTGTGCGTCAGCGCCGGGCAGGAACTGGGCGGGGTCTATCCCGATATCGACATGATCTGGGGCGCGGATGATCTGTACCGCCACAAGGATGGCAGGCCGTATTGATGCACCTGAACCCCCTCCTCTTTAGCGGAGGGGGTTGGGGGTGGTGTGGTCCAGCGCCGCCATCGCGTGCCGCCCCCCTCGGCCCCCGCCTCGTTAGAGGAGAGGGAGGGAACCTACTTCTTCGCCGCGGGCAGCTCGTACTGCTCGATCACCCAGTCCTCGGCCTCGGCGGAGGAGAGCCATTGCTGGAGCCATTCGTGCTCCCACACGGCTTCCATGTAAGCGAGCGCGAAGCCGGGGACGCCAATGCCATAGGTCATGAACCGGCTGACCACCGGGGCATAGATGATGTCCGCCGCGCTGTAGGTGCCCAAAAGGAACGGCCCGCCTTTGCCGAACCGGGCGCGGGCCTCGGCCCACAGCGTCAGGATCCGGACCACATCGCTGCGCGCCGCTGCGCTCAGTTCAAGGCCGGTCACGCGGCTGCGCATGTTCATCGGGCATTCGCTGCGCAGCGCGGCATAGGAACTGTGCATTTCCGCGACCATTGACCGGGCCATGGCGCGGGCATCGTCCTGCTTGGGCCAGAACCGCTCACGCCCGACCTTGTCGGCCAGATATTCGATGATCGCCAGACTGTCCCACACCACCGCTTCGCCGTCCCACAGCACCGGAACCTTGCCGCTGGACGGGGCAAGATCATCGTCGCCCTTCTTGCGCGCGTCCCAGTCCTCGCCAAACAGCGGGACGGTGATTTCCTCGAACGCCAGCCCTGATTGCTTGCAGGCCAGCCAGCCGCGCAGCGACCAGCTGGAATAGTTCTTGTTGCCGATGATGAGCTTCATAAGTAGCGGCTAGTCATTCATCCAAACCATGTCGAGTCTGAACACATGTCGCTGCGCCCGTTTCACCTCGCCTTCCCGGTCCGCGATCTGGCCGAAGCACGCGCCTTCTGGGGCGGCACGATGGGCTGCGCGGAGGGGCGCAGTTCGGACCAGTGGATCGATTTCGATTTCTACGGCCACCAGATCGTCGCGCATTGCACCGGGCAGGCGGCGGGGGATGCGGGCAACAATCCGGTCGATGGCCACGGCGTGCCGGTGCCACATTTCGGCATCGTCCTGACGCTGGAGGACTGGCAGGCCCTGGCCGACCGGCTGACCGCAGCCGGGGTGCAGTTCGAAATCGAACCCTACATCCGCTTCAAGGGCCAGACCGGCGAACAGGCAACAATGTTCTTCCGCGACCCCAGCGGCAATGCGATCGAGATGAAGGCCTTTGCGGACCTGGGGCAATTGTTCGCGAAGTAGGCCGTTTGGGCAGTTTTTGACATGATCAAACGGCAGCCCTTGGGAGGTCTGATTACGCCGCTGAATGGCCGGAATGTTGGGGGGAGGGGACGCGCTTCCCTCCCCCCAACATTCCGGCCATT
>NZ_MWLM01000034.1:3187-79433 GCF_002198665.1 Novosphingobium sp. B 225
GTCCGGGGTGACGAGTTGATTTGGGTCCGCAATCTCGTCGTATCCGGACAGGCAGCTTTTCAGTCAGACTGACCTGATGGCTGGCGGCAGGCACGATGGAATTTGACCACGCGCTGCAGGGTCACCCCTGCGGCTGGTCGCGGTAGAATTCCACCAGCATCCGCATCGGCCCGGTCACTTCGACGTGATGCCATGCCTGCGGGGGGATTTCGGCGGGGCTGTCCGGTGTCACGTGTACCCGGCGCGGCGGGTCTTCGAACATCAGGTTGACGCTGCCCGCCAGCACGCGCAGCAGGCCCCAGGTGCCCGGCTTGGTGTTATGGCGGCTGCGGATGGCTTGCGGCAGGCTCACCTCGTCCCATTCGGCCGTGATTTTGTAGGGCTGGGGCGAGGCCTTGGGATCAAGCCGAAAGAACAGCCCCAGTTGCAGGCTGTCAGCGATCAATGCCGCCTTGGCCTGCATCGCCGCAGCGCCCTGTTCGTTCAGCATGGCACTGGTCACTTCGCTCCACAGTGCCAGCCAGCGGGTGAACATCTCGGGCGTAATAGTGTTGCGGTGCCGGGCATGGGCGGCCATCGGACTGCCCTTGTACCGCCCGGTCGAACGCATCACGGATGACCAGAACGCGACCAGTTTCTGCAGGTGATGCGGCCAGTCTGCGATCGCCTGATTGAACACCGGGCCAATCAGGGCATCTTCGCGAACCCGCGCGTAGAACGCGGGGATCACCCGTTCGAGGTCAGCCTCGGTGAGGTGCGGGTGCATTTCAAATTCCCGCATCTTCCAGCACGGCAGTGCGCAGTTCGGCGATACCCATGCCTTTTTCCGCGCTGGTCACCGAAACCACCGGGAACGCCGCCGGGTGTTTGCGCGCCTCGGCCTCGGTCGCGGCGAGCACTGCGGCCAGTTCGCTGGCCTTGATCTTGTCGGCCTTGGTCAGCACCAGCCGGTAGCCGACTGCCGCTTCATCCAGCATCTTGAGCATGTCGAGATCGACCGGCTTGATCCCGTGGCGGCTGTCGATCAGCACCAGCGCGCGTTTCAGCACGACCCGCCCGCGCAGGAAATCGCGCACCAGCCGCTTCCATTGTTCGACCACTTTCAGCGGGGCCTTGGCATAGCCATAGCCCGGCATGTCGACCAGCCGCATGACCGGCGGTTCGCCCACGTCAAAGAAGTTCAGCTCCTGCGTCCGCCCCGGCGTGACCGAGGCGCGGGCAAGCGCCTTGCGGCCGGTCAGCGCGTTGAGCAGCGAGCTTTTCCCGACGTTGGAACGCCCGGCAAAGGCAATCTCCGGCGCATCCGGATCGGGCAGGAATTGCAGCGCGGGCGCGCTTTTCAGGAACTGGATCGGCCCCGCGAACAGGCGGCGCGCCCGTTCGGCGGTATCGCTATCCATCTTACTTGCCCCGTTCCTGCTTGCGCTTGAAATCGGCCGCGTCCTTGTCAGCCTGGGCCTTGAGCGCGGGGTTCTTGTGATAGAGATAGGCTTGCTGCGCGATCGCCAGCACGTTCGAGGTGATCCAGTAGATCAGCAGCCCGGCTGCAAACGGCGCCATGATGAACATCATCATCCACGGCATGATCGCGAACATCTGTTGCTGCACCGGATCCATCTGCGCGGGGTTCAGCTTGAACTGCAGCCACATGGTGATCCCCAGCAGGATCGCCAGAATGCCGATCGCGAGGAAAGCCGGGGGGGTGAACGGCAGCAGCCCGAACAGGTTCAGCACGTGCAGCGGATCGGGCGCGGACAGGTCCTTGATCCACAGCACGAACGGCTGGTGGCGCATTTCGATCGCCAGGGTCAGCACCTTGTACAGCGCGAAGAACACCGGGATCTGCAGGAAGATCGGCAGACACCCGGCCAGCGGGTTGACGCCCTCTTTCTTGTAGAGCGCCATGATTTCTTCTTGCTGCTTGGGCTTGTCGTCCTTGTAGCGGTCCTGGATCGCCTTCATCTTGGGCTGGATCGCCTTCATCGCGGCCATGCTGGCGAACTGGCGCTGGGCAATCGGGAACATCACCCCGCGCACGATCACCGTCAGCAGCATGATCGCCACGCCAAAGTTGTCAACGGCGGAAAACAGCGATTTCAGCAGCAGCAGGATCGGCTTTTCGAACCAGCGGAACCAGCCCCAGTCAATCGCCAGGCTGAAATTGGTGATCCCGCTGGCCTCATAGGCATCCAGCACCTTGCTTTCCTTGGCCCCGGCGAACAGCCGCGTGGTGCGCGCCCACTGCTTGCCCGGAGCAATCGCGGCGACCGGATAAAGCATGTCGGCGCGGAAAGTCTGGTTGCCCATCGATCGGAACGTGGCGGCCGCATCCTGCCTGTCCGGGATCAGCGTGCTCATCCAGTAGATGTCGGTAAAGCCAACCCAGTCGGTCTTGCCGGTGGCGGCGATCTGGCCCGTTTCGGCCAGATCGCTGTAATTGGGTTCGAACTGGACCTTGCCGTCAAACGCGCCGAACGGGCCGGAATGGAGGTTCCAGATATCGGTGCTCATCGTCCGGTCGGTGCGGTTGATCAGCGCGAAGGGCTGGACTGCCACCGGCGCGCCGCCGACATTGCTGACCGTCTGGGTGACAGTGATCATGTAATCGGCGTCAATGTGATAGGTCAGCGCAAAGTTCAGCCCCGCGCCGTTGGTCCAGCTTAGCGTGACCGGGGTCTGCGGGGTCAACCGCGCGCCCGCCGGTGCGGTCCACAGCGTACCCATGTTGGGCAGGGCCACGTTCTGGCCAACCCAGCCAAATTGCGCGAACTGCTGCGCCGGAGTGCCCGCCGGGGAATAGACCCGCTGCGGCCCGCTGTCTTTCTCTACCGTGGCGGTGTGGCGGTTGGTGACGAGGTCATCGACCACCGCGCCGGCCAGATTGATCGAACCCGACAGGCCCGGGGCCTGGATCGGCACGCGCGCGCCCGATGCCAGCGCGGTCTTCAGATCCTTGGTTTCCAGCGCCTGATCGGCCGGGCTGGTCAACCCGCCATCGCGGCTGTGCGTGGGCGCGGCGCTGGCCCCGGCCCCGGCAGCGGGACTGGCAGAGGCGCTGGCGGCGGCCGCGGGCTGGGCCTTGTGCGCGTTGGGATAGAGATAGCGCATCCCCGCATCCCAGCCGAACAGGATCAGCGCGGTCAGCACTATGGCCAGGATCATGTTACGCTGGTTCTGGCTGTCCACGATGCTCTTCCTGTCTTCCTGCCTGATCGTCTGTAGATGGGGGTGTGTGTTACAAGGTCAAGACACTGGCGCGCTTATGGCACCGGATCATAACCGTGTCCCCCCCAAGGGTGGCAGCGCAATAGCCGCTTGAGCGCCAGCCAACCACCCTTAATCGCGCCATGCTTTTCCAGCGCCTCAATCGCATATTGCGAGCACGACGGGGCATAGCGGCATGACGGCGGGAGAATGCGCGACGGCCCCAGTTGCCACCCGCGCGCGATCAGGATCAGCAGGCGTTTCACTTGCGCGGCCTGCGCGGCGGATCGCCTTTGCCCGCCGCCGCGCGGGCGAGCGCGGCGGTGAGTTCCTGGCGGAGCAGGGCAAAATCACGCTCGACCCCGCCTTCGCGGCCGATCAGCACGTGATCGTGGCCGGGCAGGCCCTCGGTCGGCAAAGCCGCGCGCAGCAGTTCGCGGAACCGGCGCTTCATCCGGTTGCGGACCACCGCATTGCCGATCTTCTTGGTGACTGTGATGCCAAAGCGCATCGATTCGCCGCCATTGGGCCGCGCAAGCAAAACAAAACCGGGACGTGCGACACGCAAGCCCCGGTTTGCAGCCAGAAAATCGGCCCTTCTGGTAAGGACCGACATCTTGGTAGTCTCGCTCAGGCCGAGAGCTTCTTGCGACCGCGAGCGCGGCGGGCGCGCAGGATATTGCGGCCGCCAACCGTTGCCGAACGCGTGCGGAAGCCGTGACGGCGGGCGCGAACAAGGTTGCTGGGCTGGAAAGTGCGCTTCATTGCAGTTGCCTTCAAATCGATACGAACGGGCTGCCGACGTGGCGACAGCTGGAATAGAGAGGCGGGCCGTTAACGGAGCGCCGGGGCCGAGTCAAGGGATTCGGGTGCGCCCAGCCCTCAGTCAAGCCGGACCCATTTGGCCATGTCCGGCGCGCCCAGCCACAGGGCGCTTTCGAACGGGACCGAATTGGTCATGGCATAGAACCCCTTCGCCTCTGCCGGGGTCATGCCCATTTCGGCATAATAGTCCAGATAGGCGCGGTTTTCCGGGGCATTTTCAGGATAGTCGCGGGCCTCGCGGCCATCCTCATCCGCCCAGGAATGGACCGCGAATTCGCTGCCCGGATCGGCAATCCGCCGCGCACCGGCCAGGAACAGTTCAACTCCGCCCGAACGGACCGAACCCCCGGCGGGGACATGGGTGGCAATGCCGCGCGCATGAATCAGCCGCCCCAGGGCCAGATTGGCGCGGTCATCCTCGGTGCCGGGGCAATCGATCATCTCGATCAGCGAAACGCCGGGGAAGGCCTTGAGCAAGGCGGCGAACTGCGCCGGGCTGCGCGCATCGGTCACATCGACCAGCGCGACGCGGCTGGCATCGAGCACCCGGAACGGCCCGAATCGCGCAATCCCTTGCGGGATCGCCGCTGGCGCGCTGGCGACAAAGCGTTCGGAGCCGCCATTGCTGACAAACACCGTTTCCTCGGTCACATCGCTGATGACCTGCTGTGCCGCAGCCGGATGGGCCGCAAGGGCCAGCAGGGACAGGAACAGGGCGATCAGCTTGCGCATGGGCAGCTTATCGCAGCCGGGCACTTGCGCGAATCCCAAGGTAAAAGGTTAAGATGGAGTTCGCGCAAAGGTCGCAACGCGGCCCGCTTTGCAACCTTTGTGCCTTTGCGCGAACCCATAAATCCGGACCATTCCGGTGCTATGGCTCGACACCGCCCTGGCACTGCGCCATGACTTGCACTTACGTAGTAACGCAGGGGGCTTTACTTGGTCGCGCTGGTTCAGACGGTGGCTTATCTTGGGCTGGAGGCGCGCTCGGTTGAGGTGCAGTGCCAGATCGCGCCAGGCCTGCCCAAGTTCAATCTGGTCGGCCTGCCGGACAAGGCGGTGAATGAAAGCCGCGAACGGGTGCATTCGGCGCTGGCCGCGATGGGGCTCTCGCTCCCGCCCAAGCGGATCACGATCAACCTCTCTCCCGCCGATCTGCCCAAGGAGGGCTCGCATTACGATCTGCCGATCGCGCTGGCCCTGCTCGCCGCGATGGGGGTGACCGATGCGGAGCAGCTGACCGATTTCGTCGCGGTGGGGGAACTGGCGCTGGATGGGCGGATCGTGCCCACGCCGGGCGTGCTGCTCGCCGCGATCCATGCCAGCGGGCTCGACAAAGGGCTGATCTGCCCCGCCGCGCAAGGGAGCGAGGCTAGCTGGGCGAGCGGAGTGCCGGTGCTGGCCGCGCCGGATATCATCAGCCTGCTCAACCACCTCAAAGGCGTGCAGCAACTGCTCCCGCCCCCGCCCGGCGTGGCAGACGCGCCCGCGCATGGGCCTGACCTGAAGCAGGTCAAAGGGCAGGAGACCGCCAAACGCGCTCTGGAAATCGCCGCTGCCGGAGGGCACAACCTGCTGATGATCGGGCCGCCGGGCGCGGGCAAAAGCCTGCTGGCCAGCTGTCTGCCCGGGATCCTGCCCGATCTGACCGCGGCTGAGGCGCTCGGCATTATGTAGCAAACGCACCAAGACAATGCTAGATGTAATCGCCTGCGGTGCGTAATGTCTGCATATGACGGACTACATGGTAGAGGGCCTAATCAAGCGCCGCGCGGCCTTGGCTGGCGATATGAAGCGGGCACAGGCCGAACTGGCACAGATGGCCCGCGATCTGGAAACACTGGACGGGGCACTGCGCATTGTCGCGCCAGAACTGGACCTGCCTGCCATCGCCCCAAAGATGGTCAAGCCGCCAGAGGATTGGTCCAAGCGCGGAGAAATGTCCCGACAGGTGCTGACTATGCTCCGCCTGTCCAAGAAGCCCCTCACAAGCCGCGAGATCGCCGCACAGATGATTGTGGACCGGGGACTAGCTGCCACCCCCAAGCTGGTGAACTTGATGACGCGGCGCGTTGCAGGGTGCCTGCGCGATCAGCGGGATAAGGGGCGGGTGGAGAACGCGCCACAGAGGGGCGGAATGTGGTTGGAGTGGAGGACGGCCAGATGAATGACCGTCCTCCCTGTAACGGACCGCTAAGCGCAGCCCCGCAGTTAAGCGGCTGCCTGACTTGGTGTCACGTTGTTCGACAGCCAAGCCTTTGCTGTGGCAGTCGCCCCTTGAGTGACTGCCCAGTCCGATCCCTTCTTCAATTCAACGACCGTGACAAGATCATCGCGCTGCATCTTGCTCAGAACGATGTCACGAACAGTTCCAGCTGGCCCGGCTAGATTCGCCAGCCACACCGATTCAGAGAGCCGGACGGCATTCCATGAAGACATAAGGTGGTAGAGTGCCGCATAGTTACGCGGCGGCTTATTGTCGTATGTGATGAGGTATTGAGCCATGATCTTAGATCCCCAAATCAGTGCAGACCCAGCGGAAGCTGCGGTTCGGAGCCTGTTGCGGCTTGAACTGGATGAAGCGGTTTCCGCGAGTAGCCTCGGAGAGGCCCTTCGCGAGCGACTTGTGCATGAGATGCACTGCATACTCGCGAACGGAGTCCATGACCTTATCGAAGCGGTCGTAACGACCACACCGGGGACAGGTCACCTTATCGTTGGATTTAGGGTTGGGCACGGTTTCCACCGCGCACTTGCAGCTGCCACAAAGGACAGTCGTTTCACTCTTACTCATTAGTTTCACGTCCTTGTATTGGGCGTGAAACGGCGGGTTGACCTTGGGTTGCGAGGGGTGTAACACCTGATCGCTAGCAAAATTCGACCCGCCGCCACGCGGGTTTCTCAAACAAAAGCCCTCAGACGCTCCAACGTCTGAGGGCTTTACGTTTACTGGATATTAACCTTCTTGTCGAGTCGGCTGTTCCCGAAACGTCTCCGGAACAGTTTGTATCAGTCAGCCCTCTGCCAGTACCCAGCCCACCGGCGCGATACCCGGCTAGCCATCGCAGCCATCCCGACAATCGCAGTCTGATTGCCGTTGCACACGCGGCGGTTATCCTCGCGCCATGAAGCCTCTGCGGCGTAGCTGGCGAGATACGGCCCTGCGATATGGTGGTGCGTACCGATTTCCATCCGGCGAAGGCGCGAGAAGAACGATTCCGCCTGATTGGTGCAGGCGATGCCATCCGAATACGAGTGCTGGTGGTTGATCCGGAAGGTTTCGAACTTCGCGTGGAGTTCATCCCAGTGCGAGGCTTCATCGGCGTGGACGGTGGACATGTGGTGAATGCGTGATGCAACTATCTCGCCGCCCTTGGCTTCGCTCTTGGCAACCACGGTGAGGCTTTCGCCGCCACGTTCGCGACCGACAACTACGACCTGGCGCTTGCCGGTTTGATAGATCGCAAGGCGGCGGTCGCGGCGTTCGGTCTTGCGGTTGGCAGGGCGAATGTGCCCGCCGAAATATGCGCCGTCCACTTCGACTTCGCCGGTCAAAATCTGCCCAGCATCCTCAAGCGCCATCGCTTCGCGCAGCTTGTGCGAGAGAACGAACGCGGTCTTGTACTGCACGTCCAGATCGCGGCTGACTTGCAGGGCTGACACGCCCTTAGCGCCGTTCACAAAGATCACGATAGCGGCCAGCAGATCGGTGTAGGACAGCTTGCGCGAGGCGAAGATGGTCCCGCTGGTGACGCTGAACTGGTGATAGCAGCCGACGCACTTGAACTTGCGGCGCGAGGTGATGTTGTAAGTTTCGGTGCAGCCGCAACGCGGGCACACGGCCTCGCCTTCCGTTTCGGGCCAGCGCATCTGGCAGAAGGTCTGATAGGCCACATCCTCGCCCATGCGGAAAACCTTCTTGAGGCTCAGCGAGCGGGCGGCGGAGGAGAGGAGAAAGTGTTGCATGCCATCATTTCCGATACGTTGGTATCGTATATGATGGCATAATGTAGCGTTGTCAATGGCAATAGTATCGCGTATGATGACAAAATGCATCATAGGAGCGACGAATGCCGGTAAGGGAAAAGGAATGGGAGGATCGCGTGAAGGGAATGCTCAAGGGCGAACTAAAGCGCCGGGGCGTCACCTACGCCGATCTTGTCGGGAAACTGGCCGATATAGGAGTTCATGACAGCGAGCCAAACATTCGCAACAAGATCAGTCGGGGCAAATTCACTGCGGTATTCCTGATACAATGTTTGCAGGCGATCGGCTGTAGAAATCTAAACGTCGAATAACCATTGACCTGCTCGGCATTCTAGGGAATTGGGATGCGAACGGTTGAAAACGTGATCCGTCCACCACATTTTTGATCGGTAACTGGCTATGGAAATCAAAGCATACCGAGAACATATCAAGCGACTCGCTAGCGAGCGAACCGGCGAAACCGTTTTCAACGGCTCAGCCGATCATGCCGCTGTGATCGTCGAAAATTTGTTCGCGTCCGCTCAATCTTGCGTCCGAATTCTGACTGGCGACTTGAACGCTCGGGTTTATGGTGCGACCCCGCTGGTGCATCGCGCCCGCCAGTTCCTGGGGCACTCAGACCACAAATTGCAGGTGGTCGTTGAAGAACTCAATGTAAGCGGCTCGCATCCTCTGATCGAGGAGTTGGCTGATGAGCCGGGTTTCGAAATGTATCTGCTGGATTCCGATTTTTCCAAGCAGGTAGCGTTTCATTTTGCGACTGCTGACGCGGACTGCTTTAGGTTTGAGCGTGAAAAGAACAGCCATGCCGCAGTGGCGGCGTTCGGCGATGCAGAGACGACTCAGCACCTAAATGATCTGTTTACGGTGATCTTGTCTCATTCTCAGAAGGTTGACACGAGCGAACTTTTGAATTGATAGCATTGGCTTCCCGCAGGGAGCCAATGCCTTTGACTGATCCCGTTTCCTTTCTTCCATTGCTCGAGCCTATGGCTGGCGCTGGTCTTGCGGTTTCATTGGCATACCTTGCTTTAGACCGTTTTCGCTACCGCGATGCCGTTGAAACTCACGCGAACGAGAAGAATCGACAGTTTTCAAGTGCAAACGATGAAGACACTGTTGAGGTTGTCAAAGATTTGCAGTGGTTATGCCGAAGCCCCTGTAACGGACACACACCTAGAGGATTCGGCGCGAACTTCTATCACTACGTCTATAGGAATAAAGCTGACGAATTTGTAATGGCGGCTCTTGCTGCGATCTCAGGATTCACCTTAATCGCAGGCGTTGGATTGACTACGAATTTGTGGGTTTGGGTCGCAAATATCGATACCAAGAACGTCGCTACATTCCTTTTCTACTGCTCAAGTTTCGCTATAATTTTTCCCGCTCTGGCTGTTCTTTGCGGTAGGCGCTGCGTTAAGTGGGGGATGGGCTTCGCCAACCACTGCGAACGAGAGATAACCAAGATCCACCAAGCGGCTGCGCGTGCTGCCGCAGTCCCCAAAGACCCTGCCACCATGAATGAACTGATCAGGCGGCGCAGAGCAATGATGAACCCGAAAGCAGATTAACACACCGCAAACGATGACAGCCGCAATCGCAGCCAGTGACCAACGCCTAAGCATTGGTGCGTTTGCTACATAATGCCGGAGGCGCTGGAAGTGTCGATGGTCGCCTCGGTTGCGGGCATATTGGAGGAAGGCCGGATCAGCCGCACCCGTCCGTTCCGTTCCCCCCACCACTCGGCCTCAATGGCGGCGCTGACCGGGGGTGGGCTCAGGGTCAAGCCGGGCGAGGTCAGCCTGGCGCACCTTGGCGTGCTGTTCCTGGATGAGCTGCCCGAATTCCAGCGCCCGGTGCTCGATTCGCTGCGCCAGCCGCTCGAAACCGGGGTTGTCGATGTCGCGCGGGCCAATGCCCACGTCACCTTCCCGGCGCGGGTCCAGCTGGTCGCGGCGATGAACCCGTGCCGCTGCGGGCATCTCGGCGATCCGGCGCTGGGCTGCAGCCGTGCCCCGCGCTGCGCCGCCGATTACCAGAGCAAGGTCTCGGGCCCCTTGCTCGACCGGATCGACCTGCATGTCGAAGTGGACCCGGTCAGCGCCGCCGACCTGGCCCTGCCGCCCCCGGCCGAAGGCAGCGCCCAGGTTGCCCAGCGCGTCGCGGCGGCGCGCGCGGTGCAGACCGCCCGCATGGCCGGCACCGGCAAACGCTCCAACGCGGAACTCGACGGCGATCTGCTTGAAGCGCACGCCACCCCGGACGAGCCGGGCCGCAAGCTCCTCATGCAAGCCGCCGAAGCCATGCGCCTCTCCGCGCGCGGCTACACCCGCATGCTGCGCGTCGCGCGGACGATTGCCGACTTGTCAGGCAGCGACGGCGTGGGGCGGATTCATGTGGCCGAGGCGCTGAGTTACCGGCGGGTGGCACCGCGGAGTTAGGGGTGCCACTGACAGGTTTCGAAGCCTGCACCGGCCAGGCCGGATCGTTGTTACGATGCGTCTACCATTCCGCCACAGTGGTGCCGCCGGACTATGCGAATTATCCCACTTCGTCACCCTGAACTTGTTTCAGGGTCTATCTTGCCGCGACCACGGTGATCGAAGTGCAAAGGTAACGGCTTGGTTTGCGATTTTCGGCAGCTGCCGCATCGGCTGCGCGATGGATCCTGAAACAAGTTCAGGATGACGGCTGTTTTGAGGGTTGCGTTGTTGCCGAACGCCGATCCCTCAAACCGCAAACACCAGCGTATCGCTCTCACGCGGCACAGTCAGATCCACGCCTTCCAGCGGTTCGAAGGCATCGTCCGTCAGGGCAAGGTTGTGCAGGCCCGCCAGCTTGAAATAGCCCAGCGCCGGTTCTGCATCGCTGCGCCGGGCCTTGGCCGGGTTGAACGCGCCGAGATAAAGGTCGCCGTGACGATCGAACAGCAGGTGCGGGGCAAGTT
Organism: Novosphingobium sp. B 225; assembly: GCF_002198665.1. Classification (GTDB taxonomy): domain Bacteria; phylum Pseudomonadota; class Alphaproteobacteria; order Sphingomonadales; family Sphingomonadaceae; genus Novosphingobium. The sequence continues at coordinate 14,151 of NZ_MWLM01000034.1, forward strand.
TCAGTTCGGCACCGTTGTAATCGGCGCGGATCAGTTTGCGCGTGGCGATCGCTTCCAGACAGGTGCGTTCGGGGGAATCGGGGAGGGTGGCTGGCATGCCCGCGCTATGCGGGGCCTTTCCGGTCAGGGCAAGGGCTGAAAAGTGCCGGCCTGTCCTGAAATCAGCGCAGCACGTTCAGCTGTGGGCGCACCACCGGGTCGGCATATTCCGCGCGGCTCTTGCCGACATCTTCGGCGTCGCGCCATTCCAGCTCCTTGGGGCCGAGCAGGCGGCCATCGTGGGCATTGATGCTGATCGGGGCGATCGGCAGGCCGTCCCGCTCGTCGCACAGCACCGGATTGCTGGGGACGCCGCAGCCGTATTTCTCACCCCACTGGCGCAGTGCCAGCATGGCGGGGAGCAGGTCGAGCCCCTTTTCGGTCAGGCGGTATTCGATCTTGCGGCGGTCCTCGGGCAGCGCTTCACGCTTCATGATCCCGTGTTCGACCAGCCGGGCGAGCCGGTTGGACAGGATGTTGCGGGCAATGCCCAGCACGCCCAGGAATTCTTCAAAATGATGCAGGCCATTGAAGGCCGCGCGCAGGATCATGAAGCTCCAGCGTTCGCCCATCACCTCAAGCGCGGCGGGAAGCCCGCAGTTCTGGTTGTCGAGTGGTTCGTGCAGCTTACCCATCATTCCAATCCCCAAACCCGAATCGAGCCTAACGCAAAGCAGCTTGAAGTGTGACAAAAAAATCTTTGCTGCGATGCACAGTTTCGGGTTGCAACTTAAAACCTATTACATTAGGTAGTGATTCGCAACGCAAATCAGCATTCTCCCTCCCAGGAACCGCTAGATCCCTGCGTGCCAGCCATAAGGGGAGTTCCCATGTACAAGACCGCTCAGCATCCGTTTGCCCGCAACCTGTTCGTCGCCGCGCTTGCCGTCGTCGGCACCGTTGCCAGTTTCTCGCTCACCGCCGCTCCGGCCCACGCCCAGACCAGCGGCTATACCGCCAAGCTGGTGAAAGCGCTTGATGCGCCGTCCAAAAAGGTGGTCAACGGCGCGCTGTGGAACTGCGCGGGTGACAGCTGCACTGGCCGCAGCGATGGTTCGGCACCGGTCAATACCTGCGTCCGCGTCGTCAAGGAATTCGGACAAGTTACCAGCTTCGCCACCCCGAAAGGCGAATTGAGCGCCGACAAGCTCGCGCGCTGCAACGCGGCCGCCTGACGCAATACCCAGGCACTTCTACAGCCCCCCACCTCAGAAAGGCCCCCGTCCGCGTGACGGGGGCTATTTTTGTTGGGAGTGGGCCGATGTTGCAAGCCAACTGCGGATGCAGTTGGCGCACCAACCAAAGAATCCCGACTACAGCAACCCGCGCGAGCGCAGCTCGGTTTCCAGCCCTGCCGCATCGGCAAAGTGATGGGCGTGCCAGCCGCATTCGCGTGCGCTGATGACGTTGGGCAGGCTATCGTCGATGAACAGCATCGCCTGCGGATCATGGCCGAACCTGGCCTGGGCCAGCGCGTAGATCGCCGGGTCAGGCTTGGCCAGTTGCTCTACCCCGGATACCACGATGTCGCGGAAACGGTCGGCCAGCGGGAAAGTCGGGCGAAAGCCTGCCCAGGTGTCGGCCCCGAAATTGGTGATCGCGTAAAGCGGCACCCCGCGCGCGTGGAGCGCTTCGACCAGTTCGGGGCTGCCGGGCACCGGGCCGGGGATCGACAGGTTGAACTTCGCGAACCAGTCATGGATCAGATCGGCATAGTGCGGGAACAGCGCGCTGCGTTCCGCTACCAGTTCCGCTGCAGGGCGGCCGGCATCGTGTTCGGCATGCCACGATAGCGGGATCACCTGTTCCATGAAGTGGTCAAGCTCGGCCGGGTCAGCGAATCGGTCCAGATAGGGCAGCCGCCGGTCCCAGCGCACCAGCACATTGCCGACATCGAACACCACGGCTTCGATCATCGCGAAATTCCCTGCCGCCAAAACGGTTTCGGCCCGCATCCCCGTGCTGGGAGGCGGGCCGCTCTATATCACCGGCCCGCCGCAGCGGACCGCACCGGGGCTTAGCCCTGGCGCGCCTTGAAGCGACGGTTGGTCTTGTTGATCACATAGGTCCGGCCCCGGCGACGAATCACGCGGTTGTCGCGGTGGCGGCCCTTGAGAGACTTGAGGCTGTTGCGAATCTTCATGGTGTTCCTCGGGCGCGGCGCTGTGCCGCTGAATTTGAAGTGGGGCCGTTACGGGGGAGTCGGATTGAAGTCAATACTTGCTGGGTGCGCTGATCGCCTTCGCGATCAGCTTGACCTGGCCAGCCCGCTCAGGGAATGCCGGACGCATTCCTGCACCGCCGTAAGGGGGAACGGGCCTACTCATAACTCTCATGCCGCATGCCCTCATCCGCCAGATCGCTGAACCGGGTGATGCGCGATTCGAAGCGCATGCGGACCTTGCCGGTCGAACCGTGGCGCTGCTTGGCCACGATCAGTTCGGCGGTGCCATAGACCCGTTCCATTTCGGCCTGCCAGGCGGCGTGGGCTTCGTGGGTCTTGGCATCGTCGCTGCCTTCGGGAACCTTGGGTTCGCGCGCGGCGACGTAATAGTCTTCGCGGAACACGAACCAGACCATGTCGGCGTCCTGTTCGATCGAGCCCGATTCGCGCAGGTCCGACAGCATCGGGCGCTTGTCCTCGCGCTGTTCGACCGCGCGGCTGAGCTGCGACAGTGCAATCACCGGCACGCCCAGTTCCTTGGCCAGGGTTTTGAGGCCGCGGCTGATTTCGGAAATTTCGTTCACGCGGTTGTCGGTCGCGCGGCCCGATCCTTGCAGCAGCTGGAGGTAATCGACCACCACCAGCCCGATGTCGTGCCGCCGCTTCAGCCGCCGCGCGCGGGTGCGCAGCGCGGCGATCGACAGGCCGGGGGTATCATCGATGTACAGCGGCAGTTCGGCCAGACGCTGGCTGGCATAGGACAGCTGCTGGAAATCCTCGCGGCTGATCTTGCCCATGCGCAAGGCTTCGCTGCTGATCCCGGACTGTTCGGCCAGAATACGCGTGGCGAGCTGATCGGCGCTCATTTCCAGGCTGAAGAACGCGGTTGCCGCGCCGACCGACTTGGCCGGTTCGATCCCGTCAGCCAGATCGCGCCGCAACCGGTCCGCCGCGTTGAAGGCGATATTGGTGGCGAGCGAGGTTTTGCCCATGCCCGGACGGCCCGCCAGGATGATCAGGTCCGAATCGTGCAGCCCGCCGACTTTCTCGTTGACCGAAGTAAGGCCGGTGGTGGTGCCCGAAACGTGCCCGCCCGAAAGCAGCGCCTTTTCGATCATGCCCAGCGCGGTGCGGGTGGCCGTGGCAAAGCCCTGAGCCTCGTTCGCGCTCGATGCGCCTTCAGCCACCTTGTAAAGTGCCGCCTCGGCCTCGGCGATCTGTTCCATCGGCTCGACCCGCTCGCTGGTGTCGAGCGCCGAGTTGACCAATGTGCGCCCGACGCTGACCAGTTCGCGCAGCAAAGCCAGATCATAGATCTGATCGGCCAGTTCACGCGGGGCGAGCAGGCCCTGTCCATCCGCTGTCAGCCGCGCCAGATAGGACGCACCGCCCAGCTCTTTCAGCGCTTCGTCCGCTTCGAAATAGGGGCGCAGGGTAACCGGGGTGACCACCGCCTTGCGATCCAGCAGTTGCAGGATCCGGCCATAGATCCGTTCATGCACCGGTTCAAAGAAGTGTTCGGGCCGCAGCGCAGTGACCAGTTCCTCGATCACCCGGTTGTCGATCAGCACCGCGCCCAGAAACGCGGCTTCGGCCTCCACATTGGAAGGCAGCGCGCGGGCGGCGGTTTCATCGGGGCGGAGGATCAGGTCGGTTTCGGCCATAGGTCGCTCTCAATGCGCGGGGGGCAGCTTTGCCGCAAGCCGGGGCGGCGATGAAATTAGTCCACAGCCTGTGGATGTTCGCAAGGCCCCTTGCCTGCCCATATTGCATCTGCGAAAAGCGGCGCCAATGGCGCAGGGACGGATCATCCACATCGAGCTCGATGAAGCGACGATTCTGTGGCGCAATGCCGATATCGAGCAGGAACGCCGAATCGCGATTTTCGATCTGATCGAAGACAACACGTTCAAGCCGCTGCGTGCGTGGGAGGCCGGGCATCAGGGCCCCTTCCGGCTGAAACTGGCGGTCGATGACGGACGGCTGATCCTGAACATCGCGGACGAGGGGGAGCAGCTGCTCGAAACGCTGATCCTTGGTCTGGGCCGGTTTCGCCGCCCGATCCGCGAATATTTCGCGATTTGCGACAGCTATTACCAGGCGATCCGCAAGGCCACCGCGGCCGAGATCGAGACGATCGACATGGCCCGCCGCGGCGTTCACAACGAAGCGGCTGAACTGCTGCTTGAACGGCTGGATGGAAAAGTGGAAACCGACTTCGCCACAGCCCGGCGGCTCTTTACCCTGATCTGCGTGCTGCATATCAGGGGGTAAGAACAACAGGGTCCGCAACTTCACCATGGCACGCAAGAATCCCCGCCGCCTGCGCACGCGCCTGTTTGGAGCGGTGCTGCTGCTTGCGCTGGCCGGGGGCGGTTACCTGTGGTGGGATCTGCACCACTGGCAGCCGCCGCGCGCGGCCTATCCGATGCAGGGGCTCGAAGTGAGCGCCGAGGATGGCGAGATTGACTGGACCGCAGCCAAGGCAACCGGCGCGGATTTCGCCTATCTGGATGCTTCCGCCAGCGCCTTTGCCCGCGATCCGGCTTTCGTGAAAAACGCCGAAGAGGCGCGCGCCGCCAAATTGCAGATCGGCGCGGTCCATCGTTACGACCCGTGCCAGCCGGCCGACAAGCAGGCCGCCAACTTCGTTACCGTAGTGGCGCGTGACAAGGCTTCGCTGCCCCCGGCGGTGGAGCTGGACATCCTGGCCGATGATTGCCCGATCAAGGTGTCCGACGCGATGGTGCTGAGCGAGCTGACCACGTTCCTCAACCAGATCGAGACCCACACCGGCAAGCCCGCGATGCTCAAGCTCTCGCGCACATTCGAAGGGCGCTACCACGTCGCCAAGGGGATCGATCGCAACCTGTGGCTGCTGGGTGACCGGTTCCAGCCGGACTATGCCGGACGCCCCTGGACCATGTGGACGGCCAACAGCGCGCTTAACCATGCGGCGGCGGCCGGGCCAGTACAGTGGGTGGTGGTGCAGCCTTAAGGGCCATTACCCTACATCCGTTCGTGTCGAGCGAAGTCGAGACACGCGCACAGGTGTCTCGACTTCGCTCGACACGAACGGGTAAAGGGTGGGGATGATGCTGAATCGCGATGCCCTGATCGCCGCCGCGCGCACCGCGCAGGGCGCGGCCTATGCCCCCTATTCGAACTTCCACGTTGGCGCGGCGCTGCTGTTTGCCGATGGCAGCGTGGTGACCGGGGCCAATGTCGAAAACGCCAGCTACGGCCTCGCGCTTTGTGCCGAGACCAGCGCGGTCGCCCAGGCGATGAACCGGGGCCTGCGCGGCGGGCTGGTCGCCGTGGCAGTGATCGGCAGCATGGCGGGCGCGGACGGACCGGTAGTGACCCCGTGCGGACGCTGCCGTCAGGTGCTCAACGAACTGGCCCAACTGGGCGGGACCGATCCGGTAATCTGGTGCGTGGGGGCGGAGGAAGTGCTGGAACTGAAGCTATCGGCCCTGCTGCCGCATGCGTTTGGGCCGGCGAATTTGGGTTAGGCTGGGCGGACGGCGGGTTATGTGTGCGGTGGTCCGAAAGTTGCCTGTCCGGACACGATGAGGTTGCGGACACTACTCTCGCCCCTTCAAGGGAGAGGGCTTTGCCAGCTTCCCCCAACTTTCCGGCCGAATTCGCCCTTCGAGGTGCAACGCCGTTTCAGCCAAAGCACACCTCGTCACCCCGGGCTTGACCCGGGGTCCAGCTGTTCTTCTGCGAGGGTCCGGAACAACGCGAAGGCCGCAAAGGAAGCTGGGCCCCGGGTCAAGGCTCCGCGAGCCACGTGTCTCGCTACGCGGGTGACGGTAGAAGGGCTGGATGAAAAGGGCGATGCGTCTTTCAGGTGGCAACTTTCCGCAACTTTGGCACCGAACCGGCCCTTCCGGATACGACAACATTGCGGACATTCGCTCCCGACCGCATCATGTTTTGATGAATGATTCGTCTAACCCCTGCTGTTGCCCATCTCTGCCTGACTTGACCGGAGTTCCAATGGGCGGAGATGGTCTCGATGAGAGGGTGTTTGCGACCGTCGAGAATGTTGTCGATCATGGCGGAGACGCTTGGTGGCTACACCTTTCGCAGTGTCGCGCTTGCGGTCAGCATTGGATGATTGCTCAGGAAGAACGCATTTTTGATGAGCACTTCCTGCGACGATTGACCGTCGATGAGGCCAACCGCATCTTCATGAGTGCAGAATGGCCGGTCGAGTTTCTCAGCTACGAGCGCGTGCTAAAAACAGGACACGCCCTGCGCATTCGACCTTGCGTCTTCTTAGATCGACACTCTCCGTCGCTGGTTTGGACTGTGGAAGACCTGCGGAAGGAACGGCCCGACATCTCAGTGGATGAGATTGCGCTTCTGCTCGGCGTCACCGCGACGCAAACGAAGCGACTCTTGGCAGCAGCCTCGTCGGGGAAGGGTTCATGGTGGCAGCGGATGCGGCATCGTCTGGGTTTGTAGCGTTGAATCGGCGAAGCAGGAATGTCCGCATCCCCCAACCGGGCAGACCTTCCATGTAGCCAAATCCTGCATCGAAACTGGCCTGCTTCTGACCGCCCCCTAGCCCGCCTAACCCTGCAACCACTCCAGCAACGCCCCCATGCAATCCCGCCCCAGGATCGCGCTGCGCTCCGCGCTCCACCCTTGCGCGGGGCAGGGCAGGTCGTCGTTGTCCTTGAACGGCATTTCCAGCGTCATCGCCGTCGCGCCGAAGCGTTCGGCGAGCTGGTTGGTCGACATGGTCAGGTTGGCGCGGCCCTTGCCCGCCACCGGATAGCCCAGCCGGGTCTGGAAATCGGGCGTGCGGCGTTCGAGGATGGCGGCGAAGCGGTCATAGCCGGCCTGCAGGCCCTCGCTCCACGAAGGAATGCCCTGAAAACCGGCCAGGAACACCGCCGGGATCGCCTCGTCGCCGTGGACGTCCATCGCAAAGTGGACCCCGCTCTGGTCCATCGCATCCCGGATGCACAGCACTTCGGGGCTGCGTTCTGCGCTGGGATCGGCCCATTCGCGGTTGAGGTTGACCCCCGCAGCATTGGTGCGCAAATGGCCGCGCACCGATCCGTCGGGGTTGGCGTTGGGGACCACGTGGAACCGGCACAGCTGGCGCAGCTTGCGGCCCACCGGGTCGGCGGGATCGGTCAGGCAGTCCAGCGCGCCTTCCATCCACCATTCGGCCATCGATTCGCCCGGATGCTGGCGCGCGAACAGCCAGACCTGCCTCTCGCCCTCGCCGAATTCCAAGCAGTCGATCGTCCGCCCGTCGAGGCTATGGCCCAGCACGCGGTGCTCCACCCCTTCGGCCAGCGCGGTTTGCGCGATCAGATCCTGATGGCGTTCCCAGCTGTAAGGCGCGAAATAGGCGAACCAGCACAGGCCCGCGACCGGGGTATAGCGGATCGTCAGAGTGCCGCTGTGCTCCAGCGGGTCATAGGAACTGTCGGCGCGGCCCCAGAACTCGCGGTCCTCGCTCACCGCCGCGCGGTAATTCGGCCAGCCGCCAGGATAGGCGCTCGCCTCAAGCCCGGTAATCTTCAGCGTCAGTTCCCGCCCGGCCGCGCCTGAAACGCGAAAGTGGAACCACTGGAAGAAGTCGCTCTGGTGGTCCTTGCGGATCGCCAGTCTGGCCGTGGTGCCATCGATTTCAAGGACTTCGATGTTGCCGGAATCAAATGCGGTATCGATCTGGATGTGGGTCATTTGACCAGGATAGTCTCACCCGACTGTCCGGGGAAGTCCTTGAACAGCGCTTCGGCCATCTTTGGCGCGGCGAGCGCCGTATCCGCCATCGGGCTGGTGGCGCGCACCGAGAACGCCGCGCGGCCTTCCCACAGGGCGGCCTTGGTGGCGCGGTCCCGGATCGTCACCGCCAGCAAGGTCTGAACCTGCTGCGCGGGCTTGGGGGAAAGGTTGATGCCGATCCCCAGGCCCAGGCCAGAGCCATAGCTGCCGGTCGAACCGCCGATCCCGACCGAGACCGGGCCGGAACTGCGCACCGGATCGATCGTGCTGCGTGAAAGCCGCAGTTCGGCCACTTGCGCGCTGCTCCCCGCCGCGCCCTCGGCATAGCCCAGGGCGGCCAACTGACGCTCGACCGCCGCCTGATAGGCGCGCCATTCGAGCGAATTGCCGTCCATCCCGGTGGCCGGTTCAACCGCAATCGGGCCTTTGGCCTGCGCCGCCACTTCGGGGGCGTGGAAACGGGTCACCTCGACCGGGCCAATCGGCGCGACGCAGCCGGTCAGCAACAGTCCCACGGACAGCATGGCGGATGTCAGGCACTTCATCGCGGGCGACCTTTCATGGCGAGTGATAGGGTCAGGACCCTGGGCCACTGTGCTGCCAGATGCAGTGCGATGCAAGGTTTCAGCGCCGCGCAATCTGCTGCGTGGCGGGGAAGCGTTCAAACAGCGCTGCGGCCAGTTTTGCGGCGATCTGGCCGTCGCCCCAGCGCTCGTCGCTTTCGCGGGTCAGGATCCGGGCATGGCCTTCCCACAGCACCGCGCCGCTGGTGCGATCCTTGATCCGTGCTTCCAGCCGGGTTGCGATCAAGGCCTTGCGGGGTTTGGACAGATCGACATTCAGTGCCATGCCCATCATCGATCCATGGTTGGACACGCCCATCATCATTTCGCCGCTGACCGGCTTGTGCGGGGCTTCTTCGGGCACGGCCTGGGTCCGCAGCACGCGCACTTCGGCCACCTGGCCGCCGGCCGGATCGGGGGTTGCGGTGTCATACCCGGAACCTGCCAGCGCATCGATCACGGCGGCTTCATAGGTCGCCAGTTCGCGCGGATTGGTCACCCCGCCCCCGGCGGGTGCCTCGGTCACCGTGATCTTGCCCTGGCCTAGCACGGCGGCTTCCGTCCCTTCGGCCACGAAAGTCGAAACCTGGACCTTGCCTTCGGGCGAGGCGGCGCGGCGCGCGCCCGGTCGCTCTGACCATCCGGGGCCGTCCCAGCCGGGACCATCCCAGCCCGGACCGCCCCAACCGGGTCCGCCCGGCTGGGCAATCAGCGCGGTTCCGGTCAGGCTCAGCACAGCGGCAAGCGGGAACAGCGAAGGACGGATTGTGATCATGGCAGGCCTCTTGATGAACTGGCGTTGCAGCCCCCGCGCCCGCCATCCGCCGCGCGGCCTTGCCCCATGATGAACAGGCGAATTTTGTCGCGCATAGCCGGGCCGCGTTAACCACTTTGCCGCGCAGCCGTGCTAGCGCGCCTGGCACCATGACAGACAAAGTCCCTGTGCTCGTTACCGGCGGTGCCGGTTATATCGGCAGCCATGCCGTGCTCGCCCTCAAGGATGCCGGTTGGCCGGTGGCGGTAATCGACAATCTGGTTACCGGGTTTCGCTGGGCCGTGCCGGATGATGTGCCGTTCTATCAGGGCGATATCGAGGATGGTGCGCTGCTCGCGCGGATATTTGCAGAGCAGGGCATCGGCGCGGTGATGCATTTCGCCGGATCGGTGGTGGTGCCGGAATCGGTGTCCGATCCGCTCAAATACTATCACAACAACACCGCCAAGACCCGTAGCCTGATCGCCAGCGCCGTGGCGGCGGGGGTGCCGCACTTCATCTTCAGCTCGACCGCGGCGACCTATGGCACCCCGGCGGTGGAGACGGTGCGCGAAGATACGCCGCAAGTGCCGATCAACCCCTATGGCATGTCCAAGCTGATGAGCGAGTACATGCTGCGCGATACGGCCGCCGCGCATCCGCTGAACTTCTGCGCCTTGCGCTATTTCAACGTCGCGGGCGCCGATCCGCGCGGGCGCACCGGGCAATCGACTGCCGGGGCGACTCACCTGATCAAGGTTGCGGTCGAAGCCGCGCTGGGGCGGCGCGAACAGGTGGCGGTATTTGGCACCGATTTCGACACGCCGGATGGCACCGGGGTGCGCGACTATATCCACGTCAGCGATTTGGCCGCCGCGCATGTCATGGCGCTGGAAGCGCTGATCGCCGATCCGGCGCGGTCGCTGACGATGAATTGCGGCTATGGCCGGGGCTATTCCGTGCTCGAAGTGCTGGACGCGGTGGACCGGGCGACCAACCTTGCCATCAAGCGTGAATTCGGCCCGCGCCGACCGGGCGATCCGGCCTCGCTGATTTCCGACAATGCGCTGATCCGGGCAACCTTGCCGTGGGTGCCGCGCTATGCCGATCTCGATCTGATCGTCACCCACGCGCTGCAATGGGAACGCAAGCTGGGCGAGATTCGCGGCGAATCGGGATGATTGGGAAATAATCGTTATAATACAATCATTTATGCGGTTTTTTCTTGACTTGCGAATCACCCGGCGTGTAGCTGGCGCCATTCCACCGATTTTTCCTGAACTGGAGTGCCCGAATGGCGCGCGTTACCGTTGAAGATTGTGTCGACAAGATCCCCAACCGCTTCGATCTCGTCCTGCTTGCCGCCCAGCGCGCGCGGGAGATTTCGGGTGGTGCCGAACTGACGATCGACCGCGATCGCGACAAGAACCCCGTGGTCGCCCTGCGTGAAATCGCCGAACAGACCGTGCGTCCGGACAGCCTCAAGGAATCGGTGGTCACCGGCCTGCAGCGTGTGCTGCCCGAAGATGACGATGAAGTGGATGATGTCGGCTCGCTCAGCCAGTCGGCCGAAGCGCTGCGGATCACTGCCGCGGCCCCGGTGCGCAACACCTCGATCGGCGGCGACTACGAAGGCTGAGCTTTCGTCGCCGTGCTGAAGAAAAGCCCGCTTCCCGCAGGGGAGGCGGGCTTTTCTTATCTGTTATCTGCAAGGCCAGGTTTTCTTGAACAGATCGCCGATCGCGGCGCGCATCGGCACGCGCGGGCGGACATCGGTGGGGTAGGTGCGCAAGTGGTTGAGCACCTGGTCAGAGCTGACCTTGACTCCCTTGGGCGGGCAGCTGCTGGGGCGGCCTGCGGCGCGTTCGGCCTCAAGCTGCGCCTTATAGGCCATGCCGGCGGCCTGGCCTTCCTGCTGCAACACCTTGATATCGGGCGAAAACAGCGCCATCGCCCCTTTGGCTTTCAGCGCATCGGCCTTGGCCAGAAAGGCGGCGACGCTCATGTCTCCGGCGGCCCAGGCCGGACTGGCGGCCATCAGGCCAATGATCAGGGGTAGTGCGACACGCTTCATTCAATTTCTCCCGCGCTTTGGTGCAGGATGGCTTGACCCAGGCAAGCTGACAAGACCATGAACGCCTTATCCAGAACGGGGTTTCGGCATGAGCGGCGGCGAAGTGATTGGCGATCTGGCGCAAAGCGCGCTGACTGCACGGGCGGTTGAACCGGCGCACGGCGAGGGCGAGGACGGGCATAGCCACGAACAGGCCTGCCTCAACTGCGGCACCGCCCTGATCGGCAGCCACTGCCACGCGTGCGGGCAGGCGGCGCATGTCCACAAGACGCTGGGGGCGTTCTTTCACGATCTGCTGCACGGTGTGTTCCATTTCGAAGGCAAGATCTGGCGGACCCTGCCCAAGCTGACGTTCAAGCCGGGGCAGCTGACCCGCGAATATGTCGATGGCCGCCGCGCCAGCTATGTCAGCCCGATCGCGCTGTTCCTGTTCGGCGTATTCCTGATGTTCGCGGTGGTGAAGCAGGTGGCCGGGGTTTACGGTGAGCATGCCAATGTCAACGTCAACGGCGTGGCCATCAAAGGGCTCGCCGCCAACGAACAGGCACTGGTGGAGCTCAAGGCAAAGCGTGCGGCACTGATCAAGGAAGGCCAGCCGACTGATGAGGTTGATGGCCAGATCGATGGACGCGAAGCGGCGGTCGAAGCGATCAAGGATGTACGCGGCGAGTTCAGCCAAGGCGATCTTGCCAAGGCCAAGGACGCCAAATTTACCAGCAGTCTCCCGGCAATCCAGGTCGCGCTTGACGAATTCAAGCAGAACCCCGCGCTGGTGATCTACAAGCTGCAGAACAACGCCTACAAGTTCAGCTGGGCGCTGATCCCGATTTCGGTCCCGTTCGTGTGGCTGCTGTTCCTGTTCCGGCGGCGCTTCCACCTTTATGACCACACGGTATTCGTCACCTACTCGCTAAGCTTCATGACCCTGCTGGCGGTGGTGGTGATGACGGGCAATGCGCTGGGGGCAGACTATGTCGGCTTTCTGATCCTGCTGGCGCCGCTGCACATGTACAAGCAGCTGCGCGGCACTTACGCGCTGACCCGGTTCGAAGCCCTGTGGCGGACCGGCGCACTGCTCGCCATCGCGCTGACCGCGCTGATCCTGTTCACGATACTGATCCTGGTCGAAACGGGGGCGTAAGCCCCCGCTCCGGCTGAACTTACGCTCCCGCCGGGCTCGGGCTGTTCTCGCTGAACCGGCGGCCTGCCTTGGGCACGGCCGAGCCGCGCACCGGGGGTGGGGGCGGCATGCCGCCTGGGTGTTCGGGCCGGTCGAGCTTGCCCTTGGCGAGCAGTTCGGTGATCTCGTCTCCGGTCAGCGTTTCGTATTCCAGCAAGGCTTCGGCCAGCAGGTGCAGCTGCTTGAGATGCTTCTTCAGCAGCATGGTGGCGCGCTTGTGCCCGCCATCGACCAGGGCCTTGATCTCGCTGTCGATCAGCTTGTTGGTTTCGTCTGAACCCATGGTCCGCGCCGAACCGCCATAGCCCAGATAGCCTTCCTGGGTCTGTTCGTACTGCAGCGGGCCCAGCTTGTCCGACATGCCCCAGCGGGTCACCATGTTGCGGGCCAGCGAAGTCGCCTGCTGGATGTCGCTGCTCGCGCCCGAAGAGACCTTGCCGCGCCCGAAGATCAGTTCCTCGGCCACGCGTCCGCCCATTGCCACGGCCAGCTGCGCGTGCATCTGATCGCGGTGATAGGAATAGCGGTCCCGTTCGGGCAAGCGCACCACCATGCCCAGCGCGCCGCCGCGCGGGATGATCGTGGCCTTGTGGATCGGATCGCTGGCCGGTTCGTTGACCGAGACCAGGGCATGTCCCGCCTCGTGATAGGCGGTCATCTTCTTCTCGTCGTCGGTCATCACCATCGAGCGGCGCTCGGCCCCCATCATGACCTTGTCCTTGGCGTCTTCGAATTCCTGCATTGCCACCAGCCGCTTGTTGCGGCGCGCGGCCAGCAGCGCGGCTTCGTTGACCAGATTGGCCAGGTCCGCGCCCGAAAAGCCCGGCGTCCCGCGCGCGATCGTGCGGGCATCGACATCCGGGGCCAGCGGGACCTTCTTCATGTGGACCGACAGGATCTTTTCGCGCCCTTCGATATCGGGGATCGGCACCACCACCTGGCGGTCGAACCGGCCCGGGCGCAGCAGCGCGGGGTCCAGCACGTCGGGGCGGTTGGTCGCGGCGATGATGATGATGCCTTCGTTGGCTTCAAACCCGTCCATTTCGACCAGCAGCTGGTTGAGCGTCTGTTCGCGCTCGTCATTGCTGTTGCCAAGCCCGTGGCCGCGATGGCGGCCAACCGCGTCGATTTCATCGATGAACACGATGCACGGCGCGTTTTTCTTGGCCTGTTCGAACATGTCGCGCACCCGGCTGGCACCCACGCCAACGAACATTTCGACAAAGTCCGAACCCGAAATGGTGAAGAACGGCACGCCCGCTTCACCCGCGATCGCGCGGGCCAGCAGGGTCTTGCCGGTACCGGGCGAACCGACCAGCAGCGCGCCTTTGGGGATCTGGCCGCCCAGCTTGGAAAAGCGGGTCGGGTCCTTCAGGAAATCGACGATTTCCTCCAGCTCCTCACGCGCTTCATCGATCCCGGCCACGTCGGAAAAAGTCACCCGGCCCTGGCGCTCGGTCAGCATCTTGGCCTTGCTTTTGCCAAAGCCCATCGCGCCGCTGCCGCCGCCCTTCTGCATCTGCCGCAAGGCGAAGAAGGCGACCGCGAGGATCAGGATGAACGGCAGCGAATTGACCAGCACATAGACCAGCAGGCTGCTCTCTTCAGGGGCCTTGCCCTGATACTGGACGCCGCTTTTCTGCAGGGTTTCTGCCAGGGTCGGGTCATTGGGGATCGGCACCGTGGTAAAGCCGTTGCCGTCCTTGTACTTGCCGGTGATCCGGGTCTCGCTGACCTGCACCGAGGCGACCTGCCCGGCTTCCACGCGGGTGCGGAAATCGGAATAGGAAATCTGCGTTCCTGCCGGGTCATTGCGCGAATTCATCACGGATACGACCAGCAGCAAAGCCATCAGCCCGCCGATCCAGATCATCGCATTGCGCAGCCACGGATTGGGGTTCGGCTGTTCCTCGTTCATTCGGCAGGTCCTTTCACGTCCAGCCTATGTAGGACGGCAGGGCTGAATCGCAAGCTAACAGGCGTGTCGGTGCCGCGACTTGCGCCGAAGGGCGGGTGAAGGCACAAGCCGCAGGGCACATGGGGGACGCATGACCGGCACGACGATCCAGACCGACGACCGCTTTGCCAGCTGGGGCAAATGGCCCGCGCGGCTGTTGCTGGCGGCGCTGGCAGCGCTGCTGCTGGCCGCTGCGCTCGTCCCGATCGAGGCGGCGGTGCAGAACTATGCCAAGGCCGGGCTGGTCGAACAGATCACCGGAGCCAAAGTGGAAGGGGCGGAACGCCCGCGCGACTATGATCTGCAGCTGTATGATTTCGTGGTCGAACGAATCGGGCAGGGCGAAAACTATTACAAGGCCGCCGCCGAAGGCCACCGGCATTTCCTGTTTCCCCTGCGTCCCGGCTTTGCCGTGCGATTGCCGACGCTGGCCTATCTGCAGATGATCCTGGGCGAAGTGGGCCAGATGGCGGCGGCCGTCGGGCTGATGCTGGCGGTCCTGTGGGCGTGGTGGCGGAGGCTGGGCGATGAAGGATGCAGCCCGCGGCTGCGGCGGCTGGGCACCACGCTGATCTTCTTTGGCGCGGCCCTGGGGCTCAACCGCTATTACTTCGCCTTGCATGAGCTGTGGGCCGGGCAATTGCTGGCTTTGTCACTGGCACTGCACCGGCCGGGGCAGCGCTGGCTGGGCGCTTTCATCGCTGCCGGGCTGGCGCTGGCCATTCGCGAACATGCGCTGCCCTATGTGCTGCTGATGGGGGCCTTTGCGTTGTGGCGCGGAGACCGCAAGGAAGCCCTGGCCTGGGCCGCGCTGGTGGCGGCGTTTGGCGGCGCGCTG
This sequence comes from Novosphingobium sp. B 225, assembly GCF_002198665.1. Classification (GTDB taxonomy): domain Bacteria; phylum Pseudomonadota; class Alphaproteobacteria; order Sphingomonadales; family Sphingomonadaceae; genus Novosphingobium. Next base: position 29,477 of record NZ_MWLM01000034.1, read on the forward strand.
GCCTGGCACCTGCACATGGTGGCGCAGCAGGTGCTGCCCAGCGATGGGCTGGGCCCGCCCTGGCTGGTGCTGCGCGGGCTTTCGGGCTGGCTGTCCAACGTGGTGCTGTCCAGCAACATGCGGTTCCTGCCGCACTGGCTGGCGGGGCCGCTGGTGATGCTGGCAATCCTGGGCTGGGCCGGGTGGAAGCGCGAACTGGGCGCTTTCGCGACCTTGCTGTTCCTGGGCTATGGCCTGGTGTTCATGATCGTGGGGCGGCCCGACAACTTTTACTGGGGCGCGATGATTGCCCCGGCGCTGTTCGCAGGCCTGATCTTTACCCCGCGCGCCTTGGGTTCACTGTGGCACGCGGGGTTTAACAGGTCCTGACCCTAGGTCCTGACCCTAGGACGTCAGCTCTTCGATCTTGTGGTGCGGCAAAACCTTCCATGCCGCGACCAGCAGGGCAACGTGCAACACTTCCACCAGCATCGGCACTTGCCAGCCGGGATAGCTGCCATCGACGAACAGGCTGAAACAGCGCACCAGCACCGCGGTGCCCATCAGCGCGGCGGGGACCAGCAACAGATCGCCATTGCGGCGCCAGGCCCCCAGCATCATGCACAGCGCAACCACGCCAAAGAACGACATGAAATCCGCCCGCAGGCTGGAAAGGCCCTGAGTGCCGGTCGGGGCAAGGCCGAACCCGGCGGCGGTGGCGACGGGGTTGAACAGGAAATTCAGGCCCATGAACAGATCGAACAGGCCGAACAGGAATATCAGTGCAGTAATGATCCAGCGCATGGTCGGTAACTCCCCCCGTTTACTCGGTGTTAGCCACTGTGCCCCATGGCAATCCGAAAGCAAAGCCTGTTGCACGGAAGGATGGGGCGTTGCACAAGCTGGTCACCATGAACGGACCGCGCATTCTGCTGATCGTCGGCGGCGGCATTGCCGCCTACAAGTCGTGCGAGCTTGTCCGCCTGATCCGCAAGGCAGGCGGCGAGGTGACTTGCGTGCTGACCGATGGCGGCGCGAAATTCATCACCGCGATGACATTGGCGGCGCTGTCCGAACGCCCGGTCCACACCACGCTGTGGGATCTGCGCAACGAAGTGGAAATGGGGCATATCCAGCTCAGCCGTGAGGCGGATCTGGTCGTGGTCTGCCCCGCCACCGCCGATCTGCTGGCCAAGATGGCAGGCGGCATTGCCGATGATCTGGCGACCACGCTGCTGCTTGCCACGGACAAGCCGGTCATGGCCGTGCCTGCCATGAATGTGCGGATGTGGCAGCATGCCGCGACCCGGCGCAATGTGGCAGACCTGCGCGAAGCCGGGGTCATGGTGCTCGATCCCGAAGAAGGCATGATGGCCTGCGGCGAATATGGCCCGGGCCGTTTGCCCGAACCCTCCGCTGTGTGGCAGGCGATCTGCCAGGCGCTGGCGCTGGATCATGACGAATTTGCCCTGCTCCCCGCCCCCGGAATCCTGCTGAACCAGGCAGAGGATGAATTGGTCCCCGGCGCCGCCGATATCGGCGGGCTTTCCGCCGGCCTGATCCAGCGTTCCGCCCCGCCCCGCGATCCGATCGATCTGCCGGCCGATTTCGGCGACGAGGAACTGCCCCAACTGCCCGATCCGGTGCCGGACATTCCGCTCAACCTCGATACGCCGATCCTGTCGAAAAAGGGCAAGGCCAAGGCCGCGCCGCCGACCGATGCCGAGGCGATCAATCATCTGGTGATGGACCAGTCTCCGCCCGAGCCGCTGACCGAGGCGCTGGCGGCAGACCCGCTGTTCGGCCAGCCCGATTTCGCCGCCGATGAGCCGGACTTGCCGGCCGATGGCCCGTTGAAGGGTCGGCGCGTGCTGATCACCGCGGGGCCGACGCACGAACCGATCGATCCGGTGCGCTACATCGCCAACCGCAGCTCGGGCAAGCAGGGCTATGCCATCGCCGCCGCCGCCGCGCAGCTCGGGGCCGAAGTGGTGCTGGTCAGCGGCCCGGTCCATCTGCCGACACCGCGCGGCGTAACCCGGTTCGATGTCGAAACCGCGCGCGAAATGGCCGAAGCGGTCAAGCGCCAGTTGCCGGTCGATGTCGCGATCATGGTCGCCGCCGTGGCCGATTGGCGATCACTGGAAGTGTCTGGCGAAAAGATGAAAAAGCGCGGATCGGCCCCGCCGGCCCTGCGGCTGACTGAAAATCCCGATATTCTCGCCATGGTCTCGGTCCATGAACGCCGCCCGAAACTGGTGGTCGGCTTTGCTGCGGAAACCGAAAAAGTGGTCCAGCACGCCACCGAAAAGCGCAAGCGCAAGGGCGCGGACTGGATCGTCGCCAATGACGTGTCGGGCGATGTGATGGGCGGCGCTGCCAACAAGGTGCATATCATCACCGGGCAGGGTGTCGAACATCTGCCGGAAATGCCAAAGGAGCAAGTCGCCATGGCATTGATGGAAAGGATTGCCGATGCATTCACCCCCGCCGCCGGTCCCGATTCCGCTTAAGCGCCTGCCGCATGGCGAGGGGCTGGCCCTGCCCGCCTATGCCACCAGCGGCGCAGCGGGCATGGATGTGGTTTCCGCCGAAGATGTAACGCTTGCCCCCGGCGCGCGCCATGCAGTCGCCACGGGCCTGTCGATGGCCATCCCGCACGGGTATGAGATCCAGGTCCGCCCGCGTTCGGGCCTCGCGCTCAAGCACGGCATTTCGGTGCCCAACACCCCCGGCACGATCGACAGTGACTATCGCGGCGAACTGAAAGTAATCCTGATCAACCACGGCGCCGACCCGTTCGCAATCCGCCGGGGTGACCGCGTGGCGCAGCTGGTGCTGGCCCCGGTGGTGCAGGGCGCATGGGTGGAAGTCAGCGAACTCGACGAAACCGCGCGCGGTGAGGGTGGGTTTGGCAGCACCGGCGGGGTGGTGGCGCTGTAGGAAGAAAGAGGGTTCGCGCAGAGCCGCAGAGAAGAAGGGGGAGCCGCAGAGATTTTGTGCCGAGCCGAAGGCTCAATCAGTTCCTTTATTATCGCGGTAGCCGAACCGTTGAAGTTAAGGGCGGCTTCGCCGCAAGCACTCCTCCTCTGCGTCTCTTTTTCTTCTCCGCGTCTCTGCGTGAACCCCTGAAACCCCTCTGCACCACACCCCGTCGCCGCGCACAAAAAGGGCGAGCCCGTTTCCGGACCCGCCCTCTCTCTCGGTGGTGTCATCTCAGTTGCGGCGGTTCTTTTCCGGCGCGACCGAGATGCGCACGGTTTCCCCGGAATTACCCGGGAAATCGGTGAACATCGCCTCAACCAGGTTGGGCACCAGGTAGGGCAGACGGTTGGAAGTGGACGCGGCCTCGGCCTTGCCTTCGAACAGACGCTGGCCATCGGCCTTGCGGTCAATCTTCAATTTGATGCCGCTGGTGAAGACGGTGTAGCTTTCATAGCCCTGATCGAACCACGGATCGTACCAGCCATATCCCCACATGTTCCCGCGATAGGGCGAGTAAAAGCCGCGGCGGCCATAGCCGCCATAGCCAAAGCCGTATCCGGCAAAGCGCGGATAGCCGTACCACGACCCCCAATAGGGATCGGCCATGGCGGTCGAGCGAACCTTTTCACGGCCAGAATCGACCCCGTAATCGAACCGCACAAGCAGGTTGGCCTGTTCCGGGCTGGCCGGTGCATAGCCCAGCTTGGCCATCTGCGCTTCGACCAGCCGCGCATATTGCGAGAATTCGAGACCACCCGCGAGCGCCGGATCATCGGCCACTACGGCAAAGGTCTGTCCCTGCGGCGCGGGCAGCTGGCTGGCAAAGCGCGAGACATTGGCATTGAACGGCGTGGCGCAAGCCGCCAGACCCAGCAGCGCGATCGGAACCAGCGCGGCGCGGAACTTGCCCAGCAAAGAGCGGTTGAACGACATCGACCCAGTATCCCCATTATCCGCCGCCCGAATCGAGCAGACGGTCACAAGCTTAGCATTGCTGGCAATGTCTGCCACAGCGGCTGAATGCGGGTTGAATGGCATGGCTGTCCCACAAGGGGTCAGCCCCGCACCAGCCCCAGCGCGGCATAGGTTGCGGCCAGCGTCGGCGCACCCAGTTCGCGGGCGCGCGCGGCTCCATCAGCCAGCACCGCCTTGAGCGCAGCGCGGTCCTGGCGCAACTGGATGAAGCGGGCGTTGATCGGAGCCAGACTTTCGACCAGCAGCTCGCCCAGCGCGGGCTTGAACGCGCCAAAGCCCTTGCCCTGAAACTCGCCCAGCACCGCCGCTACGCTGGTGCCCGCCATCGCCGCGTAGATGCCGACGAGGTTGGCAGCTTCGGGGCGGCCATCAAGGCCCGCCTTTTCGCTGGGCAGCACTTCGGGGTCGGTCTTGGCCTTTTTCACTTTGGCCATGATCGTATCGGCATCGTCGGTCAGGTTGATCCGGCTCATGTCGCTGGGATCGCTTTTGCTCATCTTGGCGCTGCCGTCGCGCAGGCTCATGATCCGGGCGGCTTCGGGCGGGATGATCGGTTCGGGCAGCGTGAAGACCGGCGCGTCCTCACTTGCAAAATCGTTGTTGAACTTTTGCGCGATGTCGCGTGCCAGTTCCAGATGCTGTTTCTGGTCCTCGCCCACCGGCACGTGGGTGGCCTGATACAGCAACACATCGGCGGCCTGCAGCACGGGGTACGTGAACAGCGCGACCGACTGGCCCTCGCGGTTCTTGCCGGCCTTGTCCTTCCACTGGGTCATGCGGTTCAGCCAGCCCATCCGCGCGGTGCCGCTCAGCAGCCATTGCAGCTCGGCATGGGCGGGAACCTGGGTCTGGTTGAACAGCACCGAACGCTGCGGATCGATCCCGCAGGCGAGCAGTGCGGCGGTCATCTCAAAAGTGTTGTCGGCCAGTTCCGCCGGAACATGCGGCATCGAAATCGCGTGCAGATCGGCCAGGAAATACAGGCTTTGCCCACCGCCGGCGGCGACATCGTCCTGCATCTTCACCCAATTGCGGATCGCCCCCAGGTAGTTGCCAAGGTGGAGATTGCCGGTGGGCTGAATGCCGGAAACGATACGCATGGGGATCTTACTCTACTTCGAGGATTTCATCGTCGGCCTTGGTCCGGGCCGGGCGGCGGCGGCGCAGCTGCGCCAGTACCGACTTGTCAATCGCGCCGACTGCAAAGGCAACCGCGAAAAAAACAGTGCCGCCCGCCGCCACCAGCAGTGCCAGCGACCAGGCGCGGGCAAACCACGATCCGGTATAGTGCGCGGCCAGCTGCGGCGTCAGCCAATAGAGCAGCGCAGCCATGGCAGCGGTTGCGACCAGTTGGCGCGCGATCCGGCTGGCCAGCCGTGTCGTGAAATGGAACCAGCCGCGCCGATGCAGGATCACATAGAGCAGCAGGCAGTTGAGGCTGGCCGAACAAGCGGTTGCCGCCGCCAGCCCGACGATACCCCACTGCCGCACTACCCAGACGTTGAGCACAATGTTGAACACCAGCGAGATCAGCGCAGTCCACACCGGGGTGCGGGTATCCTCACGCGCGAAGAACCCGGGGTTGAGGATCTTGACGATCACATAGGCCGGCAGGCCTGCCACCAGCGCGACCACGATCTGGGCCATGATCGCTCCGTCTGCCGGAGTAAATTTCCCGCCAACGAAAAACGCGGTGCAGAACGCAGGCGCGCAGACCGCCAGCGCGGCGGCGGCGGGCAGGGTCAGCAAGGTGCCGATTTCAAAGGCACTGGCCTGCAGCCGCTGGGCCTCGGCCCCATCGCCAGTGTGGATGTGGCGTGACAGCATCGGCAGGATCGCCGTGCCCAGCGCGATCCCGACAATCCCCAGCGGCATCTGGTTGAGCCGGTCCGCCAGCTTGAGCAAAGTCAGCGAGCCCTGCGGCAGCGCAGTGGCAAAGAACGTGTCGACGAACTGGCTGATCTGGTAGATTCCCGCCCCGAACGTCGCGGGCAGGATCAGCGCGCCCAGCCGCTTGACCTCGGGAGTAAAGCGCGGCGCGGTGACTTTCAGCTTCACGCCAGCGCGGCGGGTTTCCCACCACAGGTACAGGAACTGGCCGATCCCGGACAACGCCACCGCGACGGCCAGCGCCATGGCCACGATCCGGTCATCGCCGTGGGGCCCGCGCAAATGATTGCCGATCAAAAGCCCGGTGATCAGAAAAATGTTGAGCAGGATCGGCGCGAGTGCTGCCGGGCCGAACCGCGAGCGCGCATTGAGCACACCTGCCAGCATCGCCATCAGGCTGATGAAGGTCAGATAGGGAAAGGTCACCCGGCTGAGCAGCACCGCCAGTTCGAACTTGCCCGGAACCTTGGCATATTCGCTCGCCAACGCCCAGACGATCCCGGACATGCCCAGCATGGCGAGGCCGCTGAACGCCAGCAGCACCCAGACGAACACCGACAGGACATCGCCCGCAAATTTGTCCGCCGCTTCCTCGCCGCCGCCTTCTGCAGCGGGGCGGTGCAGTTCGCGGCTGTACATCGGCACGAAAGCGACGCTGAACGCGCCTTCGGCAAACAGGCGGCGGAAAGTATTGGGCAGGGTAAAGGCCAGCTGGAATGCGTCGGCCGCAAGACCAGCGCCCAGCATCCGCGCCAGCAGCATGTCGCGGGCAAAGCCGAACACGCGGCTGATCGCGGTCAGCCCGCCGATCGTGCCGACATTCCGGATCAGGCTCATGCGCGCAGTCCCCCCGTGCTTCGCGCCAGGCCCGGCTGGCTCAGGCCCTGGTTCAGGCTTCCCCGGCCGGAGCCTGGGCGGCCATTTCCGCCTGCTGTGCGGCCAGCTGTTGCAGATAGAGCCCGTTGAAATCGATCGGTTCCAGCAGCAGCGGCGGGAAGCCCGCATCGCGCACCGCATCCGCAATCACGCGGCGGGCAAAGGGGAACAGGATGCGCGGTGCTTCGGCATAGATGAAGGCATGCTGCTGCGCATCGTCCAGATTGCGCATCCCGATCAGCCCGGCATAGGACAGATCGACCAGGAACGCGGTACCCTGTTCACCCTGCGACTTGATCATGACCTTCAGCTCAATCTCGTGCACGTCTTCGCCCACGGGGGTTGCGCCGATGTTGAACTGCACGTCGATCTGGGGAACGTCCTGCCACTGGAAGCTGTGCGGGGCGTTCGGGTTTTCGACCGACAGGTCCTTGACATATTGCGAGATGATCCCGGCCGAAGGCAGGGTGTCTTCCCCGTTGGGAACGGGCGCTCCAAGGCCCAGGTCGGTGATGATGCTGCCTTCGTCGGACATGGTTGCTCTGGCTTTCACAGCTAATGAATGGATCGGCGGCGCGCCTAGCATTGCCGGGGCGGGGCGGCAATCTTTGTTTGGCGGGGCAGGGGTGAGCAGGAAGGGCGTGAACCATTCCGCCGCCCGAACCACACCCAATGGTTCGGATCAAAAAACCACACCCGTCCCAAAAAAAGCACCTGCGGCGTTGTCCACGCGTTGTTCATTTGTGTTTGCTACCTAAATAGCCTTACAAGTGCCGCGTCGCGCGGCGCATGGGACTGACATTACGTGGACAAGACCGTCGAGATCGTCATCATGGCCATGATCGCAGCCTTTCTGGGCCTGCGGCTCTATTCCGTGCTGGGCCGCCGTGCCGAGCATGAGGAAAAGCCGATTCAGGGCCGGATTGAGCCTGAGGCATTGCCGCTCAAACCCGCGCGTCCGGCGCCCGAAGCTGGCAATGCGCCGCGCCAGATGGTGCCCGGCGTGACCCCCGCGATTGAGCGTGGGCTCAAGGAAATCACAGCTGCGGACCGGCAATTTGATCTGCTCGCATTTGTTGAAGGGGCCAAGGGCGCCTACCGCATGGTGCTCGAAGCTTTCTGGGCGGGCGACAAGGACGCGCTGAAAAACCTGTGTGAGCGTGAGGTCTATGACGCCTTCGTTCAGGCGATCGATGAACGCACCGTGCGGGGCGAACGCCTGGAAAACCGGCTGGTGCGGATTGATGACGCAACGGTGGTGGCCGCCAGCTATCAGGCGCCGCTGGCCCGGATCGCAGTGCGCTTTACCGCCGATGTTGCCGCGATCACCCGCAGCGCCGATGGCGTGGTGGTGGCCGGTTCGCTGACCGACGCGGTCGAAGCGCGCGACTTGTGGACGTTCAGCCGCGATACCAACAGCACCGCGCCGGACTGGCTGGTCGACGAGACTGACGAGGCCTGATCCGTGTCGCCGCGTGCGTGCCTTCGCTCGTGCGCGGTGCTGCTGCTTGCCGCCGCACTATCCGCTTGCGGGGTAAAACTGATCCCCGCGCCAAGGCCTCCGGTTGCGCCGGTAGCTGCCACTAGCGCCGCGACCGCCTTGCTGGCCGGGGTAGCCGCCGGGCCGGAACTCGGCAAACTGGGGCTGGACCAGACCGACGCGGCCGGCGCGCTCGCCTCGTTTCGGGAAAGCTGCCCCAAGCTGACCACCCGCACCGACGCCAGCGGGCTGACCCGCGCGGCGGATTGGGCCCCGGCCTGCGCCGCCGCTGCCAAATGGCCGGACGAGGACGCAGCCAGCTTTTTCCCGACCTACCTCGAAAGCGTCCGGGTTGGCACCGGCACTGCCTTTGTTACCGGATATTATGAGCCCGAGATTCCCGGCACCCGCACCCGCCAACCAGGGTTTGATGTGCCGGTCTATCGCCTCCCCGCCGATCTGGTTCGCGCCAAAGTGGGCGATGCCCCGGCCAATCCCAATGGTACCCAGCCGCTGGGGCGTTACGACGCGGATGGCAAATTCGTTCCCTATTTCACCCGTGGCGAGATCGACGACGGGGCCTTGGCGGGCAAAGGGCTGGAAATTGGCTGGGCCTCCGATCCGGTCGAGATGTTCTTCCTCCAGATCCAGGGCTCGGGCCGTTTGCGCGCGCCGGACGGAACAGTGCTGCGGATCGGCTATGCCGGGCAGAACGGCCACCCCTATACCGGGATCGGCGGCGTGATGCGGGCGCGCGGTTTGCTGGGGACCGGGCCGGGGCTCTATTCCGGATCGATGCAGGGGATCATGCAATACGTGCGCGAGCATCCCGAAGACGGCAAGGCGCTGATGCGCGAGAACAAGAGCTTCGTGTTCTTTCGCGAACTGACCGGGGACGGCCCGCTGGGCGCGCTGGGCGTGCCGGTGCGCGGCAAGAGCAGCGTGGCGGTGGACCCCAGCTTCGTGCCCATGGGTGCGCCGGTCTGGCTTGACCTGGACCGCAAGGAAGCAAGCGGCTTGTGGGTGGCCCAGGATACCGGCGGCGCGATCAAGGGTGCCAACCGGTTCGACAGTTTCTGGGGCGCGGGTGACGAAGCGCGCAGCGTGGCCGGCGGGATGACCGGCCGGGGCAGTGCCGTGCTGTTGCTGCCCAAGGGCACGCTCGCCCGCCTCAACCGCCAGTAATGCGCCGCCCGCGCCGCCTTTCGCCGCAGGAAGCACAGCTGTGGGCGCGCGTGGCGGGAACGGTGAAGGCATTGCATCCGGAACGCAAAGATCCTGCCCCGATGGGGGAAGTGGCAGCCCGCAGGGCTGACGGTGGGGGTGTGGAGCCGCCGCCGCGTGCCCCCTCCACCACCCGCTTCGCGGGCGGTCCCCCTCCCCGAAAGGGGGAGGATCGGCTCCGCACTCCCATCCGTCCGCTCGATCGCCACGGGCTTGACGGCGGCTGGGAGAAGAAGCTGGCCAAGGCAGCGGTAACGCCCGATTTCACGCTCGACCTGCACGGCCACGGGCTCGACGCCGCGCATAGCCGGCTCGACCACGGGCTGGCGCAGGCGCTGGCCATGGGCGCGCGGGTGGTGCTGCTGATCACCGGCCGCCCGCGCCCGGTTGAAGCTGCCGACCGCGGCGGGCAACGCGGCGCGATCCGCGCCAAAGTGCTCGACTGGCTCGCCGCCGGCCCCCACGCCAGCAAGATCGCCGCCGTCCGCCCGGCGCACCGCAAGCACGGCGGGGCGGGGGCGCTCTACGTGGTGCTGCGGCGGGGACGGTAACGCAAACAGGGCCCCCCTTGCGGGAGACCCTGTCCGTATCCGATCCGGGAGGGGTGGATCAGAAGTTGACCGAAGCGGTCACATAGACCTGGCGTGGGTTGCCGTAGAAGGCGGTCAGGACGCCTTCCTTGCCCAGCGCCGGGACCAGCGCGCCGCTGGGCAGCGTGGTCAGCGCACCCGTGGTCGCATTGGCGGCCATGAAGGTGTAGCCCGAGGTCTTGTACTTCGTGTTGGCCAGGTTCTTGCCGAACACGCCCAGCGACCAGCGCCCGCCTTCGGCCTTGTAGACCAGGCTGGCGTCGAACAGCTGGTAGGACGGCTGATCGAGATAGGGGTTGGGCACTTCGAACTGATAGGTCTTGCTCTTGAACGACATGCCGCCCGAGGCGGTCAGCGATCCGCCCATCAGGTCCATGGTGTAATCCAGGCTGGCCGCGCCCGACCAGGCCGGAGTGTTCTGCACCTTGCGGAAGGCGGCAACGTCGGTCGGGACCGAAGCGATGTTGGCGATGTACTTGGTGTACTTGGCGTCGATGTAACCCAGCGAACCGGTCAGCGTCAGCGTGCCCGCATCCGACTGGACCAGCTTGGCACGCATTTCCGCTTCGAAGCCCTTCATCCGCGCCTTGCCGGCATTGGACACCACGCCGCAGAAGGTTGCCACGCCGCCCGCATTGCAGGCGACCGAGCCGGGGATCTGGACATCGGTATAGTCCATGTAGAAGCCCGCCAGCGCCAGATAGACGCGCCGGTCAAACAGATCGGCCTTGTAACCCAGTTCGTAGCTGTTGACCTTTTCGGGGCGGAAGCTGAGGAACTTGGCGATCTCGTCCTGGCTCTTCGTGCCATCGTTGTTGAGATCGACTGCATTGATCCCCACGCCGCGCGGATCGAACCCGCCGCCCTTGAACCCTTGCGAGAACGAGGCATAGACCTGCTGTCCCGGGGAAGGCTTGAAGCTGATGCTGGCCTTGGGGGTGAACTTCTTGAATGTGCTCGACCCGCGGAAATTGGTCTGCGCCGCGCCAAAGGCAACGCCCGGGCTGGCGAACACGGGTGAACCGCCGCCCAGATAGTTCTGGCGCAGGATGTACCCGTCACGCTTGTCCCAGGTGTAGCGGCCGCCCAGCGACAGGCTGAGCTGATCGGTCAGGTCATAGGAAAAGTCCGCGAACCCGGCCAGCGTATCGGTGCCGATGTCGGCATTGGTAAAGGCCGCGAATCCGGCGATCGTGGTGTAAAGGCGGCTTTCGAACTGGGTCAGCGCCGTCGCGTTGAGGTAATAGGCCCCGATCAGCCCGTTAAGCTTGCCGGCATTGATCAGGAACTGGACTTCCTGGCTGAACTGGCGGTTCTTGTAGTAACCCGGCACGTCCAGATCGACCGTGGGCAGCGCGTCAAAGTCGATCGGGGTGGCCGAATCGTCCTTGCGGTACGACGAGATCGAGCGGACCGTCAGCCAGTCGCTCGGCTTGCCTTCCAGGAACAGGCTGGCACCCCAGGCCTTGACGTCCTGCTGTGGGAAATTGGCCGCACCGCGCGTGTCATAGACGTTGGACAGCACCGGGGCAGTGGTGAACTGCGCCGGGATCAGGCGGTGCCCGCCGCGCGGCAGTGACTTGTCGCGGGTGTAATCGGCGGACAGGCGGCCGAAGAAATCATCGGCATGCACTTCGATCGTGCCGCGCCCGGCCCAGACGTCCTTGTTATAGTTTTCCAGCCCCGTGGTCAGGTTCTTGCCGAACCCGCCGCGCGACAGGCGGGCGAGCGAGCCGCCGAACCGCAGCGTGCCATCGCCCACCGGAGTGCTGGCGGTCAGCACGCCATCGGCCTGGTCATAGCTGCCATAGGTGGCGCGCGCGCTGACATGCGCGACATCGTCGATCCGCTTGGTCACGTACTTGATCGCGCCGCCCACGGTGTTGCGGCCATAAAGCGTGCCCTGCGGCCCGCGCAGCACTTCGATCCGCTGCACGTCATAGATGTCGAGCACGGCGGCCTGCGGGCGGTTGAGGTACACGTCATCCAGATAGATGCCGACGCCCTGTTCAAACCCCGAAACGGGATCCTGCTGGCCGACGCCGCGGATAAAGGCGGACAGGGTGCTGTTGGTCGCGCGGCTGGCTTCCAGCGTGACGTTGGGGACGGTTTCGGCCAGCGCGGTGATGTCGCCCGCGCCCTTGGCGGCCAGCTGATCGCCCGACAGCGCGGTGATCGCGATCGGCACGTCGACCAGGCTTTCCTCGCGCCGCCGCGCGGTAACCACGATCGCGCCGTCATCTTCGGACACGGCATCGGCGGCCTGCGCATAAGCGGGCAGGGCATAGCAGGAAGCCAGCGCGCTGGCGGCAAGCGAAGTGCGGGCAAGCAAGGTTGCGATACGCATAAGGGTAACTCTCCCATCAAAACACGGTGGCCCCGGGGCGCATTGCGCGCGAATCCGATCAGGCACTGCGCGGCCTTATATAAAAGTTGAACCAACTTTCAACTTCTCTATGCTTGCATGCGGATGCCGAAAGGGTGATTGGTGGCAAAACGTGACAAGTCGGCAACAGTGGGGGTCGGCTCAGGGGACCGGACAATGGATGCTGTGGCAGCACCAAAAGTGATGCGCGAACCCCGCACCGAACGCGGCCGCCGCACCCAGCGCGCGATCCTTGATGCGGCGGCGGCGGAATTTGGCGAAAAGGGCTTTCACGAAAGCTCGATCGTTTCGATCACGATCCGCGCGGGCGTGGCACTGGGCAGTTTCTACACCTATTTCGAATCGAAAGAGGCGCTGTTCAAGGCCTTGGTGCAGGACATGTCTTGCCGGGTGCGCGATCATGTCGCCCCGGTGCTTGCGCGGCACGGCGGCGGAGCGATCGGCGCCGAAGGCATTGCACTCGCCGCGTTCCTCGACTTTGCGCGCCAGCACAAGGAAATCTACCGGATCATCGACGAAGCCGAATTCGTCGCCCCGGAAGACTGGCGCGCGCACTATCTGAACACGGCCGCGCGCATTCTGGAGCGCCTGCAAGCGGCGCACGCGAAGGGCGAGCTGGGGGTTGAACCCAGCGAGGTCCACGCCTGGGCGATCATGGGGATGAACGTGTTCCTGGGGCTGCGGTTTGGCGTGATGGACGGCATTGCCGACCTTGCCGAAGTGGCGGCGGCTGCCAATGCGTTGTTGAAGGATGGGTTGGGGTAGGGGGGCGAGCTCTTTACCCCTCCGTCATTCGCTATGCGAATGCCACCTCCCCATTTGCACTTCGTGAAAATGGGAAGGACCTTAAGGTGGCGCATCAGATCCTTCCCATTTTTGGCGACTGCCACAAATGGGGAGGTGGCATTTGCGCAGCAAATGACGGAGGGGTTTTCCGCCCTCGCGTCCTTCTCCCATGGCTGGAATCGAACGCGATCCGAACCAGTCACACACCACTTTCCTACATCGTCAAAATATGGCTTAACCTGCCAGATGACCCAGTCGCCTCCCCAAGCCGATCCGGCCCGCCAAGCCCTGATCCGGAAAGTCACAGATGCGGCGCATAAAAGCGCGCGGCACAGCTTTGGTAAAATTCAGCAAAAACAAATGAATAGCATCCGGTTTCGCCTCCAAAACCCCGCCAAAAGTCACACATTTTCACCCCCCGTTCGGTGTCCACCACCGGCGCGGCGCACAATCGCCGATGACTTTGTCTGCCCGCCCCGCTAAGCGCTCCGCCCATGTCCAATCGCCGCACCTTTGCCATCATCTCGCACCCCGACGCGGGCAAGACCACGCTGACCGAGAAGCTCCTGCTGCAAGGCGGGGCGATCCATCTGGCGGGTGAGGTCAAGGCGCGCGGGGCGGCGCGGCGGGCGCGGTCGGACTGGATGAAGATCGAGCAGCAGCGCGGGATCTCGGTCACCTCCAGCGTGATGACGTTCGAACGGCAGGGCATCACCTTCAACCTGCTCGACACCCCGGGGCACGAGGACTTTTCCGAAGACACCTATCGCACCCTGACTGCGGTCGATTCGGCGATCATGGTGATCGACGCCGCCAAAGGGATCGAGCCGCAGACCCGCAAGCTGTTCGAGGTCTGCCGCCTGCGCTCGGTGCCGATCATCACGTTCGTCAACAAGGTTGACCGCGAAGGGCGGTCGGTGTTCGAAACGCTGGACGAGGTGGCCGATGCGCTCGCGCTTGATGTGGTCCCGATGTCGTGGCCGATCGGGCTGGGCGGCGAGTTCAAGGGTGTGCTCGATTTCGCCACCGGCAAGATCGCCCGCCCCGAAGGCGACAGCCGCGAATTTCTGGGCAAGGTCACCTCGGCTGAAGACATCCCGGCCGAGATCGCGGACGAGATCGAACTGGCGCAGGGCGGCTATCCCACGTTCGATCTGGAAGCCTATCGCCACGGGGATATGACCCCGGTGTACTTCGGATCAGCGCTCAAGAACTTCGGCGTGGCCGAACTGATCGATGCGATCGCCAAATTCGCGCCCCCGCCGCGCCCGCAGCCGAGCGAGCAAGGGACGGTTCAGCCGGACAACAAGGAAGTGACCGGCTTCATCTTCAAGGTTCAGGCCAATATGGACCCCCAGCACCGTGACCGGATCGCCTTCATGCGGCTGGTTTCGGGCACCTTCAAGCGCGGCATGAAGCTGATCCCTTCGGCCTTGGGCAAGCCGGTGGCGATCCATTCGCCGATCCTGTTCTTTGCGCAGGACCGCGAACTGGCCGACACTGCCGAGCCGGGCGACATCATCGGCATTCCCAACCACGGCACGCTGCGGGTGGGCGATACGCTGAGCGAGACCAACAAGGTCCGCTTTACCGGCCTGCCGAACTTCGCGCCCGAAATCCTGCGCCGGGTCGCGCTGAAGGACCCGACCAAGACCAAGCAGCTGCGCAAGGCGCTGGATGACCTGTCCGAAGAAGGCGTGATCCAGGTGTTCTATCCAGAGCTGGGCGGGCAGTGGATCGTCGGCGTGGTCGGCCAGCTGCAGCTCGACGTGCTGATCAGTCGGCTGGAAGCCGAGTACAAGGTTGCGGCCATGCTCGAGGCGAGCCCGTTTGATACCGCCCGCTGGATCAAGGGCAGTGATGCGGCGCTGCGCCAGTTCGCGGACATCAACAAGTCGAACCTGGCGAGGGACCGCGATGGCGATCCGGTGTTCATGGCCCGCAGCGCCTGGGACGTGGGCTATCAGCAGGAACGCAATCCGGAGCTGACTTTCAGCGCGACCAAGGAGCGGTAGGCATGGACTTCACCGATCACATCACCCCCGAACACGAGGCAATGATTGCGCGGCAGGCGATCTTTTTCGTCGCCACCGCCGCCGCCGACGCGCGGATCAACCTCAGCCCCAAGGGGCTCGACGGGACTTTCAAGGTGCTGGGGCCGAACCGGGTCGCCTATCTCGACCTCGGCGGATCGGGCAATGAAACCCACGCGCATCTTGCCGCTGACGGACGCATCACCGTGATGATGTGCAATTTCGAACAGCCTGCGCTGATCCTGCGGCTTTACGGCCGGGGCAAGCCGGTGCTGCCGCAGGACGCGGAGTGGGACGCGCTGGCGGCGCAGTTCACCCTGCTGCCCGGCACCCGCCAGATCTTCGACATTGCGGTGGAGAGCGTCCAGACCAGCTGCGGTTGGGGGGTGCCGGTGATGCACCTCGACAAGCACCGCGAGACCCTGCCCAAATATCACGCCCAGCAGGACCCGGAGGTGTGGGAAAAGAAGGTCGCGGGCCGGACCCGCAGCATCGACGGGCTGCCGACCCGCGCCTCTGATCGCTACATCGCCGGGAGCTGATGCAGCTCACTTTCGCCAGCTACAACATCCACAAGGCTGTCGGGCTTGACCGGCGGCGCGATCCGGAACGGATCGTGGCGGTGCTGCGCGAGATCGACGCCGATGTGATCGCCCTGCAAGAGGCGGACCGGCGGATCGGGAACCGCGAAAGCGTGCTCCCGCGCCAGTTGCTGGAGGACTATAGCCCCTGGCGCGCCGTGCCGTTGGGGCACCGGCCCGACAGTCTCGGCTGGCACGGCAACGCCTTGCTGGTGCGGCGCGGGATCGCGGTGGCCGAAGCGGGGATCGTGCCACTGCCCACGCTTGAGCCGCGCGGCGCGGTGCGCGCGGATCTGGTGGTGGCTGGGCAGCGGATCAGGGTGGTGGGGATGCACCTTGACCTGTCGGGCCTGCGCCGCCGCCAGCAGGTCCGCGCGGTGCTCGCCCACCTGGCGCGCTGCGCGGTGCCATGCCCGGTCGTGGTGATGGGCGATTGCAACGAATGGGGCGTGCGCCACGCCAGCGGCGGCGGGGCGCTGGGAGAGTTTCATGCGCCGTGGCGGCTGCTCGATTGCGGCCGCTCCTTCCCCTCGCGCCGCCCGGTCGCGCGGCTTGACCGGATCGTGGTGTCGCCGGGCTGGCAGGTGGTGGAAGCCGGGGTACACCACAGCGCCCTGGCCGCGCGCGGATCGGATCATCTGCCAGTCTTTGCCCGGCTGGAGCTGCCTGAAATTTAGGCACATGCCCGTGAATCGGGCAGATTCCCGTGCCTGCTGACGGGAAGCCCGGCTTTGTTTGCGTTGAAAACGCGGGCTAATCCGGTTCTGGCACAGCCCTTGCGACAACCCCTGCGCCGGGATGGTCCCGGCCTAGAGTCAGGGGATCGGCATGAAATTCATCATCGCGATCATCAAGCCGTTCAAGCTTGACGAGGTGCGTGACGCCCTCGGCGCCCTCGGCGTCGCGGGGATGACCGTGACCGAGGTCAAGGGCTTCGGACGGCAAAAGGGTCAGACCGAGATTTACCGCGGGGCGGAATATTCCACCAACATGCTGCCCAAGGTGAAAATCGAAGTCGCTACTTCGGACGACCTTGCCAGTCAGGTTGTCGAATCCATCCAGCAAGCCGCCAGCACCGACGCGATCGGGGACGGCAAGATCTTCGTGCTCGATCTCGCATCGGCCACCCGCATCCGCACCGGCGAAACCGGGGACACTGCGCTGTGAGCGCGGGCAACAGGAGGGATACACAGATGTTTCGCAAGCTACTTTGCGGCGCCGGGGCAGCGGGAGCAGCGCTCCTCGCCTCAACCGCCGCCTTCGCTGCCGATGGGCCAATCAAGGCGCCGACGGTTGAACAGATGGCCACCATGGTCAACAAGGGCGACACCGCCTGGATGCTCGTTTCCTCGGTCCTGGTGCTGATGATGAGCATTCCTGCACTGGCCCTGTTCTATGGCGGCCTGGTGCGCACCAAGAACATGCTGAGCGTGCTGATGCAGGTCTTCATGATCGTCAGCATTGCCGCATTGGTCTGGGTTGGCTGGGGCTATACGATGTCCTTCACCAGCACCAATTCGTTCGCCCCCAGCTTTGTTGGCGGGTTCGACAAGGCGTTTCTCAAGGGCGTGACGGCCAGCACTTATGCCGCGACCTTCTCGAACAACGTCTACCTGCCCGAATTCGTCTTCGTCATTTTCCAGATGACTTTCGCCTGCATCACACCGGCGCTGATCGTCGGGGCCTTTGCCGAACGCGTGAAGTTCTGGCCGCTGATGCTGTTCATGGTGCTGTGGCTCACGATCGTCTATTTCCCGATGGCGCACATGGTGTGGTACTGGGCCGGGCCTGACTTCCTGGCTGATGCGCCGACCGATGCCGGTTATCTGTGGGGCAAGGGCGCGCTGGACTTTGCTGGCGGCACTGTGGTCCACATCAATGCCGGGATCGCTGGCTTGGTGGGCTGCCTGATGATCGGCAAGCGCGTGGGCTTTGGCCGCGAAGCCACCCCGCCGCACTCGCTGACCATGACCATGATCGGTGCCTCGCTGCTGTGGGTGGGCTGGTTCGGCTTCAACGCCGGGTCCAACCTGGAGGCCAATGGCGTAACCGCAGTGGCCTTCATCAACACCTTCGTTGCCACGGCTGCCGCTGCGGTCAGCTGGTCGCTGGTTGAACAGGTCCACCACGGCAAGCCTTCGATGCTGGGCGCTGCAACGGGTGCGGTGGCCGGGCTGGTGGCGATCACTCCCGCCTCGGGCTTTGCTGCTCCGATGACCTCGATCCTGCTGGGTCTGATCGTGTCGCCGATCTGCTATCTCTTCGTCAGCACGGTGAAGAACAAGCTGAAGTACGACGATACGCTTGACGTGTTCGGCGTGCACTGCATCGGCGGGATCGTCGGGGCGCTGGCCACTGCGGTGGTCGCCGATCCGGCGCTCGGCGGGCAGGGCTTCTTCGATTACACCCAGTTCCCGATGGTGGCCGGCACTTATGACATGGCGGCCCAGTTCAAGACCCAGGTCATCGCAGTGGTGCTGACCCTGCTCTACTCGGGCGGTGTCTCGGCAATCCTCTACTTCATCGTCGACAAGCTGTTCGGCCTGCGTCCCACCGAGGATGCCGAGCGCGAAGGCCTCGACCTCAACGAACACGGGGAACGCGCCTACAACTACTAAGGCGTTCCTCTACCAAGCTTGGCGGGATCGGGGATCTCCTCCTCTCCTCCCTCTCCGGTCTCGCCAACCCATGTTCCTCCTGCGAACAACACCTATCAAGGGCCGGAGCCAGCCGCTCCGGCCCCTTTTTTGTGTTAAACCAGCGATGACCGGGCTAACGAGGCCGGCAATCTGGGACGAGGAGGGCGCGAGCGTGGGCAAGCTTTCTATTCGGCGTGCCGAACGTGCAGACGTTGCTGCAATCGCCGCACTTTTGCGCGACGATCCGCTTGGATCCACCCGCGAAACCGACAGCATCAGCGTCTACGAACAAGCATTCGACGAACTGGATTGTGACTCGAACCAGTTGTTGTGTGTGGTTGCGGATCAGTCCCAGGTGATCGGGACGATGCAAGTCACAATCATTTCCGGGCTTGCCCGCGCTGGTGCCCGTCGTGGTCTGATCGAAGCGGTTCGTATCGCCAGCCATCGACGCAGCGAAGGGATTGGCGAAGCCATGTTCCAGTGGGCAATCAACTATTGCCGCGAACGAGGCTGTGCGTTGGTGCAGCTCACTACCGACAAATCACGGCCAGATGCGCATCGCTTTTATGACCGCATTGGGTTCAGCCCGACTCACATTGGCTACAAGCTGGAACTGTAGGGAGCACCCAACGTTCCGGTCACGAGCGCCCCAGCGCGGCTTCGCTCTCAGCCATCAGCTCTGCCACGATTTCCGCCGCGGGCTGTTCCCTGGTGACCATGCCGACCGACTGTCCGGCCATGACCGAGCCATTCTCCACATCGCCGTCGATCACGGCGCGGCGCAGGGCACCGGCCCAGAATTGTTCGATTTCCAGCTGCGCGGCGGCCATGTCGACCTTGCCCGCATCGAGCATGGCGGCGACTTCGCGCTGCTTGGCGGTAAATTCCTCGGTGCCCTTGTTCTTAAGCGCGCGGACCGGGATCACCGGCAGGCGCGGGTCAACCTGGACGCTGGCTTCGGCATCGCGGGCATTGGCGCGGAAGAAGGCCTGCTTGAATGCCGGGTGGGCGATGCTTTCGTTCGCGCAGGCAAAGCGGGTGCCCAGCTGCACGCCAGAGGCGCCCATTTCCAGATAGGCCGCGATCATATCACCCCGGCCGATCCCGCCAGCCACGAAGACCACGTGGTCGGCGGCCAATTCGGGCAGGAATTCCTGCGCCAGCACGCTGGTGGCGACCGGGCCGATATGCCCGCCCGCTTCGCTGCCTTCGATCACCAGTGCGTCCGCGCCGGTGCGGAGAAGCCGCTTGGCGAGTGCCAGCGTGGGGGCGAAGACCAGCACTTTGGCCCCGAATTCCTTCAGCGCCTCGACGCTGCCCTTGGGCGGGATCCCGCCTGCCAGCACTACATGGCTGACCCGGTGCCGCGCACAGACCGCGATCAGATCGAACAGCAAGGGGTGCATGGTGATCAGGTTTACGCCAAACGGCTTGCCGGTCAGCGCCTTGGTCGCGGCGATTTCAGCGTCGAGCAGTTCGGGGGTCATCGCCCCGCAGGCGATCACGCCGAACCCGCCGGCATTGCTGATCGCAGCGACCAGATGGCGCTCTGAAACCCAGCTCATCGCTCCGCACAGGATCGCGTGTTCGCTGCCAAGAAAATCGATGCCGCGCTGCATCAGCGCCCGGGTCTTGTCGTACACGCGGGGATCCCTTTTAACCGTCCGTCGCGCGCCTATAGGCAAGGCGGCGCGGTGATGCCACCCCCGATCAAGCCCTTGGCGCTTGCCGAACCGGCCCGCACAGGCCATTGAGCGGCAAGGGCAGCCGCCGGACCCGGTCCGGCGCGATCGCATCCCGTGTTTCCGCCGAGGCTTGCCCCGCTTGATTTTCCCATCCCGTCTTGCTGATCCAGACCGCCGGACCTTTGGCTCTGACCGGCCGCTCGCCTTTATCCTGGCGCTGCTGGCCGAAGCTGGGCTGATCCTGATCGCGCTGTCGATGGGCTGGGTCGCCAGCGCTCCGGACAAGCCGCAGCCGCGGGTTCTGGCCATTGCGATCAAGGCAGAACCCACCGCTGAGGCAGCCAAGCCGGCCAAGGCCGCCCGCGCCGAAGCACCTGCTGCCAGCAAGGCGGCGGTCCAGCCCCCGCAGGCGCAAAACCCGGCTCCTGCACCGCCCACCCCGGTCGCCACGCCGCCGCCGATTATCCAGATGACGCGCAGCCAGATGGCCGTGCTCGACATATCCCGCCTGCCGCGTCAGTCCGCGCCCGCCGCCCCGGCCAAGGGCTTGATGGGCCCGGCTGACATGGGCGTGCCGGGGGACAGCAAGCGGGTGGGCAGCGCCCCCAATGGCCAGCCGATGTATGCAGCAGCCTGGTATCGTGAGCCTTATCCAGAGGAATTGCGCGGTTACCTGTCGCTGGCCGATGGCCCCGGCTGGGCCCTGATCGCCTGCAAGACCGCGCCCGATTTCCGCGTCGAGAACTGCGTCGGGCTCGATGAATATCCCACTGGCTCAAACATCCAGCGCGCCGTGCTGGCCGCCGCCTGGCAATTCAAGGTCCGCCCACCGCGCGTCGGCGGGATCAGCCGGGTCGGAGACTGGGTGCGGATCCGGATCGATTACGAAGACCGGCGGCGCTGAGCCGCGGGTCTGGCGCCGCGCTCAGATCCAGCCCGCAGCCTTTAACCGGCCCGCCGCGTCGCGCGCCACCGGCACGTCCAGCCCGCCTGTCAGCCTGAGCCTGAGATTGCGACCCTCACGCGCGGTGCCGGTCACGGCCTGGTGCGCAACCCACCAGCTGCGGTGCACCTGCAGCCCGGCGATCCCGTCCAGTTCTGCCACGGCATCGCGCATCCGCAGCAAGATCAGGTGCGAACCGTGGCGGGTGTGGACCCGCAAGTAATGGTCCTCCATCTCGAGCGCGAACAGGTCATCCGCCTGGCACGGCGGAATGCGCGCCAGAAACCGCGCCCCGGGTGATGCTGCGTCGGCCGAATCGCTGCTGGCCGAACTTTCAGGCATGGTGCCCGCCCGCTCGCCCAGCACGTAGAACAGCGTGGTGACCGCTGCTCCCACCGCCAGCACATAACCGTACATCGCCAGCGCTCCGCCCAGCGAAGGCCAATGCAGCGCGCCAGGCAGTTGATTGACCAGCAGCACAACGGCGGTCATCGGCAGGCTTGCGATCAGGCAGGCAGCGACCCATGGCAGCGGTACCGGCAGGTCGAGCCGCGCGCCGATCCGGTTCGCAAGTCCAGTGATCGGACGAAAGCAGCAATAGCCGGTCCAGCCCAGCCCAAGCCAATAAACCAGCCGCACGGGAAACGGCGCAGTGAATGTCCCGAACGGGCCAAGGAAGGCCAGCACAAGTCCGATCACGCTCATGACTGTCAGGTCAATCACCACCTGCCTGAGCGAAGCCGCCCTGCTTTCAATGCCTTGCCCAGTCATGTCCCAGTGGTTCTAGCGCCCGTTCGCGCTTCGTAAAGTGGCAGCACGGCTCAGTTCGCGAAGTACCGGCGCAGTTCGCGCAGCCGCGCTTGTCTGCCGCGACGGGCGTGGCACCTGGCGGTCATTCACTGACAAAGGGGATCACCGATGACCACTGCTTCCACCCGCCTGGCAATCAACCCGCGTACCGGCTGGGCCGAACTGGAGCCCGGCCCGGCCTTGCGCGGCATGATCATGCTGGTCGGGGTCGGCTTTACCTCGCTGTGCCTGATCGCGCTGACCCGCGCCGTCGCAGGTGCGGTGCCGCAGCATGACAGTGCGCGATCGCTCGCGGTCATGCTCCACCTCGCCGCAGTGGTGCCCTGCGTTCCGCTGGGGGCATGGCTGCTGCTGAAGCGCAAGGGCACGCCTCGGCACAAGGCGCTGGGTAAGGTGTGGCTGGTGCTGATGGTGCTGACCGCACTGTCAGCGGTGTTCATCCGTGAACTCAACCAGGGCTCGTTCAGCCCGATCCATCTGTTCGTGCCGCTGACCATCTGGGGCGCGTGGCAAGCGATTGCCACGGCCCGCGCCGGGAACATTGCCAAGCACCGCCAGGGCTTGATCCGGCTTTACCTTGCTGCACTGACCATCCCGGGATTGTTCTCGTTCATCCCCGGGCGGCTGATGTGGGCGTGGTTGGTCGGTTAATCCTCGGCGTCCATGCCGTAGGCGGTGTGGAGCACGCGGACGGCCAGTTCGGTTTCGTCCTCGTCGATCAGCACCGATACCTTGATCTCGCTGGTGGAGATCGCCTGGATATTGATGCCCCGATCAGCCAGCGCGCGGAACATGGTGCTGGCCACCCCGGCATGGCTCTTCATGCCGACGCCGACGACGCTGATCTTGGCAACCTTGCCGTCGGTGATGATCCGGTTGAACCCGATCGCTTCCTTCTGTGCTTCGAGCAGGGTCTGCGCGCGCAGCAGATCGGCCGATGGCACGGTGAAGGTCACGTCGGTTTCACCTTTGTCGCGGCCGACGTTCTGGATGATCATATCGACGTTGATGTTGGCAGCGGCCAGCGGGCCAAAGATCGTCGCCACCGCACCGGGCCGGTCGGGCACGCGGGTCAGGATGATCTTGGCTTCGTTCTTGTCGGCGGCGATGCCGGTGATCAGCTGGCGTTCCATGTCCAGTCCTTCAAGTTCTTCGTCGGAAACGATCATCGTTCCGGGAATTTCGTCAGCGGGGGTCGCGTCGTCGTCGATAAAGCTGGAGAGCACCTGCACCCGCACGCCCTCTTTCATGGCGAGCGAGACAGAGCGGGTTTGCAGCACCTTCGATCCGACGCTGGCCAGTTCCAGCATTTCTTCATAGGTGACATATTGCAGCTTGCGCGCCTTGGCGACGATCCGGGGGTCGGTGGTATAGACCCCGTCGACGTCGGTGTAGATGTCGCAGCGATCGGCCTTGACCGCCGCTGCCACTGCCACGGCCGACGTATCAGACCCGCCGCGCCCCAGCGTGGTCACGCGGTTGTCCTGGGTCAGCCCCTGAAAGCCGGGGATCACGGCGATTTCGCCCGCGGCCATGCTGGCCAGCATTTCGGGGCAGTCGATGCTTTCGATCCGCGCCTTGGCGTGGGCATCGTCAGTACGGACCGGCAATTGCCAGCCCAGCCATGACCGCGCCTGGCATCCCAGCGCCTGCAAGGTCATTGCCAGCAGCCCGGCGGTGACCTGTTCACCGCTGGCGACCACGACGTCATATTCCGCCGGATCATACAGCGGGTTCGCTTCACGGCAGAAGTTTACCAGCCGGTCGGTTTCCCCGGCCATGGCCGAAACCACCACCGCCACTTCGTGCCCGGCAGCCTGCTGGCGGCGCACGATATTGGCGACGCGGCGGATCCGTTCTGACCCGGCCATCGAGGTGCCGCCGAATTTCATCACGATGCGGGCCACGCGTGTCCCACCTTTCCGCAAGAATCTTGCCGTCAGAGCCCCTCGCCCTGCGGCGCGCGCCCTGTTAGGGAGGGTGCATGGGTAATGCAACCATCTCCGCAACGATCCGGCCCGAAGAAGCCGCGCATTTTGGCAAGCTGGCGGCCGATTGGTGGGACCCAAAGGGGTCTTCGGCCATGCTCCACCGGCTGAACCCGGTCCGGCTGGGCTTCATCCGTGCCGCGATCGACGCGCACTGGCCGGACGATTCGCGCGGCGTGCGCCCGCTGGCAGGCAAGCGCGTGCTTGATGTCGGCTGCGGTGCGGGCTTGCTGTGCGAGCCGTTGGCCCGGCTGGGCGGCATGGTTACCGGGGTTGATGCAGCGGCGGAAAACATCGCGGCGGCAGTGGCCCATGCTTTGGGCGGCGGGCTGGACATCGCTTACCGCCACGGCGATCTGGCCGCCTTGGGTCTGGGGCAGTTCGATCTGGTCTGTTCGATGGAAGTGATCGAGCATGTGGCGGACAAGCAAGCCTTCGTAGCCGCGCTCGCCGCGTGCCTCGCACCGGGCGGGCTGATGGTGCTCTCCACTCCCAACCGTACCGCCAAATCGCGGCTGCTGATGGTCGAGGGCGCGGAACGGCTTGGCCTGGTGCCGCGCGGGACGCACCACTGGGAGGACTTTGTCACTCCGGATGAATTGCGCGATCTGCTGGCCGGGGCGGGGCTGACGATGGGCACGCCCAAAGGCATCGCCTGGTCACCGCTGACCGGCCTGACCCTGTCCGATGATCTTGCGCTGAATTACATCTGCGGCGTGACCGCAGGCTGACCGTTCGGCGCTGCGGGCGCTTCGGGCCGCAGGCATTCCGGCAGCAGTGCCACCACATCGACATGCCGCCCGTGCAGATCTTCGATATCGGCCTTGCGCGTGGCAAGGTACCATTGGCGTTCGGAGGCATAGAAATCCGGGCACTCTTCGCGCAGTTTGCGCAATGTGTCGTCGAATTCGACCCGATCGTCGAGCGAGCGGACCGTGCCGGTGCCCAGCGAATAGTAGGGCGTGTTGAACGGCGAGCCGCCCAGCGTTGGCAGCAACGACAGGTCCAGCATCCGCCCGGTCAGATCGCGCACCGTGGTCGGGCCGATCAATGGCAGGTACAGGTAAGGGCCGTTGCCGATCCCGTAATAGCCAAAAGTGTTGGCGAAACCGTTGCGGCGGTAGGCCATGTGGAACGGTTTGCGCTTTGCCACATCCACCAGCCCGCCCACGCCGACCGTGCTGTTGATCGCGAACCGGCCAACCGTTTTCAGCGCCTTGCCGGGCTTCAGTTGCAGCACATAGTTCACGAAGTTGATCGGTTCGGACAGGTTGTTGAGCGCATTGCGCAGCCCCTGCCGGACAGGCTTGGGCACGCCCTGTTCATAGCCGGTGGCGACCGGCCCGACCAAGGCCTTGTCGACGCCCTGCATTGCTTCGAAACTGACCGTGTTGATCCGTTCGGCCGGATCCCCGGGAGGAGGCCCCTGCCGCGCGGTGACGACGATGTCTCCTGGCGCGGCGGCCGAGACGGTTTGCGGCTGCGCAGGCGGAGCGGGAGCGGGTGCGGGTGCGGGTGCGTCCATGGGCGGCATCCCGGCATCGGGCACGGTCCCGGCCAGCGACAACGCGGCGATCAGCGCCAGGCCGCTCAAGCGCTGATCCCTTTCGCCAATGATCTGGTGATGCGACCCCGGTTCATCTCAATCCCCTGCGGCGCGGATTGGCCGGGAACAGTCCCGACCGCAGCGCCGCCGCGATCCTTGACCAGCCATGCTGAACCACGCCTTGCCGGTCAACCGCGCAACACCGATCCGCCGCTAACCGGCAAGGCGTGGTTCAGCATGGCTGGTCAAGGATCGCGGCGGCGCTGCGGTCNTGAACCACGCCTTGCCGGTCAACCGCGCAACACCGATCCGCCGCTAACCGGCAAGGCTTCGGCGATCACCGCGCGGACTTGCGCCTCGCGCTCTGCCCAGTCGCCCGAAATCCGCCGCCACGGCACGTCCGCGCGCAGCAGCATTTCCTCGGCCAGCGCTGCGAAGCGGGTGCGCAGCGGGCTCTTGCCGAAAAAGCGGGTGCCATCGTCGATCCACGGCACATCGGGTTCGAACAGCAGATAGAGGTCGGCCTTGGGATAGGCCATCAGCGCGGGCGGGACCTCGCCAAACAGCATTTCGGCCCAGGCGGCGGTCATCAGTTGATCGGTATCGAGCAGCAGCAGTGGCGGCGCAGCGGCCATGGCCAGATCGACCGCCGCCTGCTGCCCCTCGGCAATCGCCAGCAGGTCCTGCATGGCAAGGTCGGTGCCGCGTTCCTCGCAATAGGTGCGGCCGTATTCGGGCACCCACGGTACGCCAAGCTCGCGGCTGAGCTTGTCCGCCAGCACCGATTTTCCGGTGCTTTCCGCGCCGTGCAGGCAGATCCGGATCACGCCGCGCGGCTCCGCCGCTCCGCTTCGATCCACTCTTTCAGACCGACCAGGCTCATCACCAGCATCCCGCCGTAAAGCCCGGCGGTGGGGTAGAGCCCGCGGTTGATATAGAGCAGCACCGCCGCCACATCGACCGCGATCCACAGCACCCAGTTTTCGATCCGGCGGAACCCCAGCAACAATTGCGCCGCCACGCTGGCCCCGGCAATCGCCGAATCCGCAAACGGCATCGCGGCGTTGGTATAGCGGTGCATTGCCCAGCCCAGGTTGAGGCTGAGCGCGGCAGTGACCGTCAGCCAGACCACCCGGCTCGGCCAGTCCAGCCAGCGTACCGGCACCCGGGCATCATCCCCGCCGGCCTTGCGCCACAGGTACCAGCCCCACAGGTTGGCGGCGATGTAGAACACCTGCAGGCCGCTTTCGGCATAGAGCCTGCTTTCAAAGAAAATGAAGACATAGATCGACACTGACAGGATCGCGAAAGCAAAGTTCCACGGGCTGCGAAAGATCAGCAGCGCGATGTTGATCAGCCCCAGCCCGGCGGCGACCCATTCCAGCAGCTTGAGCGTTTCTGCATCGAGGATCATGCCAGCGCGGCTTTCCATTCGTCGGGTTTGAAGCCCACCAGCAGGCCGCCGGGATGTTCCACGATCGGGCGTTTGATGCAACTGGGATTGGCGAGCATCAGCGAGACTGCTTTCGCCGCATCCAGATCGGCCTTGTCGGTATCGGGCAGCTTCTTGAAGGTTGTACCCGCGCGGTTCAGCACTTTGTCCCACCCTGCCGCTGCGCACCACGCGGCCAGTTTGCCCGCATCGGCCCCGGCCTTCTTGTAGTCATGGAACGCATAGGCGATGCCCTGCGTATCAAGCCAGGTGCGGGCCTTTTTGACCGTGTCGCAGTTGGGAATGCCATAGAGGGTAACGGTCATCCGAACCCCTTTCCTTTGTCATAAAGATACAGGGTCACTGCGGAGACTTGGCTATCGGCCCATGCAATTGCTTCCTGCAGCGATACGTTTTCCAACTCGTCATAGGTTATGTCTCCTGTTGACGCGGGTACATGGTCGGAGTCTTTGATGGCATTGTCGTGAGCTGTTGCTTCGATGATTGCATTGACCTCACGCCAACGAAAGGGGCGCTTTCTTCGATCGATAATGTTGTAAATCATCTGGTCTGACCTGCTCAATCGCATGGGCGATCGTAATGATGGGTGCGAGGATTTTCGACGGTGTAGAGCGTATAGTCCTGATAATAGGCCTCGCGCCCCTTGCCCTGGATCAGGGCATGGTCGGGATGGCTGCCCCAGTCGCGCGCCGCAGCGGCATCGGCCCATTCCGACAGGGCGATAACCTCCCCGTCATCGCTGACATAGCTCTTGAACGAAAGGAATCCCGGCTGGGCCCGGGCCAGTTCCTCCATGCGCATGGCGTCGGCGCTGTAGGCGGCCTGATCAATATCGGCACGTTTGCGGTTGCGGAAGACGACGAGGAACATGCCAGCTACCTAACCATTTGTGACGCGCCTTGGGAGTGGACTTTTTACCATATCCGCGACAAAGCCGCTTCATGTCCGTCAACACCTTTGGCCGTTTGCTGCGTTTCACCACCTGGGGCGAAAGCCACGGGCCTGCCTTGGGCGCGGTGCTGGATGGTTGCCCGCCGGGGCTGGAAGTGAGCGAGGCACTGATCCAGCCTTTCATGGATGCGCGCCGACCGGGGCAGTCGAAATACACCACCCAGCGGCAGGAGCCCGATGCGGTGCGGATCCTGTCGGGGGTGTTTGAAGGGCGGACCACCGGCACCCCGATTTCGCTGATGATCGAAAACGTCGATCAGCGCAGCAAGGACTATTCCGAAGTCGCCAAAGCCTATCGTCCGGGGCACGCCGACTATGCCTATGATGCCAAATACGGTTTTCGCGACTATCGCGGCGGCGGGCGCAGTTCGGCGCGGGAAACCGCGGCGCGGGTTGCCGCGGGGGCGGTGGCGCGGCTGGTGATTCCGGAAGTGGCGATCACTGGCTATGTCTCCGAAATCGGCGGCGATCGAATCGATATGGCCAATTTCGATGCGGCGGAGATCGGCAACAACCCGTTCTTCTGCCCCGATCCGGCAGCGGCCAAACGCTGGGAAAAGATCGTCGATGATGCGCGGCTCGCCGGATCGTCGGTCGGCGCGGTGGTCGAATGCGTGGCCACAGGCGTCCCGGCAGGCTGGGGCGCGCCGCTCTATGGCAAGCTCGATGCCGATCTGGCGGCGGCGATGATGGGGATCAACGCGGTCAAGGGCATCGAAATCGGCGATGGCTTTGCCGCCGCGCGGCTGACCGGGGAACAGAACGCCGATCCGATGCGGCCCGGAAACGATGCTCCGGTTTTCACCGCCAACCATGCGGGCGGGATCGCGGGCGGGATCAGCACCGGGCAGCCGGTGGTGGTGCGCGTGGCGTTCAAGCCGACCAGCTCGATCCTGACCCCCCAGCCCACGATCACCCGCGATGGTGAAGCGACCGAGATGTTCACCAAGGGCCGCCACGACCCCTGCGTCGGCATTCGCGGGGTGCCGGTGGTGGAAGCGATGATGGCCTTGGTGCTGGCCGATCACAAGTTGCTGCACCGGGGGCAGTGCGGCCCGGCCTGAGCCAAATATCGGCCAAACCTTCAGGCCAGGGGCGGTCCGGTGCGCGTTACAGGCCCGGACAAAAAGGTTACACCCTGTCCGGGCGGTTTATTGATATTTTACAGCATTTTACGCCGAAAAAGGTGACAGAAGTGCCGTTTTTGGCGTTATTTCGCTTATAAATGTGCCCGCTGCGGCGGAAATGCGTGATGACAATGTCAAAGAGCCTGCTGAATCAGCGGCAAACTTATGACAGATCGCAGGCTTGTAGGAAAACGCGAAGTGGGGGGCTGTGCTGCACCCCCTCTCTGGGCTCTCTCCCCGTCAGGGGAGAGATACGCAGGCTTGGCAGCTTGCCGCCTAGCCGGAGTTGAGAGGGGTGCTTACCCCCGCAGCACCGCGCCCAGTTTCGCCGCCGCCGTGGTGATCCGTTCTGCAATCGCTTTCAGCTCGGCCTCATCATAGCTCTTGTCGCCCGGTTGCAGCGTCACTTCCACGGCCAGGCTTTTTTGCCCCTCGGGCACACCCTGACCCCGGAAATCATCGAACAGCCGCGCGGAGACGACGTTGGCCTTGTCCGCGCCTTTCACCGTGCGAACCAGATCGCCTGCGGGTAGCGCCACCGGCACCAGGAAAGCGAAATCGCGGGTCACGGCCTGCAACGCGGGCGGAGCATAGGCGATGCGGGCAAAGCCGCTTGCCTTGCGCGCCGGGATCGCATCGAGGAACAGCTCTACCGCCGCGACCGGGCCATCGACGTCGAAGGCCTTGAGCGTGGCAGGGTGTAACATGCCGAAGCGCGCCAGCACCACTTTGGGCCCCAGCCGCAGCGTGCCGGACTGGCCGGGGTGGAAATGCGGTCCCGCCTCACCCATGACTTGCAGGTTGTCGACCGGCGCTCCGGCTTCAGCCAGCAGTGCCAGAGCTTCGCCCTTGGCATCGAACGCGTCAAAGCTTTGCGCTTTGCCACTCGCCCAGCCGCGCGGAGTTTTTTCGCCCGCCAGCACCACGCCCAGTGTCAGCCGCTCGTCGGAATGCCCGGCATCGCCGCGCAGATAGCGGCGGCCGAGTTCAAACAGCCTCAGGCCGCTCGCCCCGCGATCGAGGTTTCGCTTGGCGGCAGATAGCAGCCCCGGCAGCAGCGAGGGGCGCATCGCCTTCATGTCCTCGCTGATCGGGTTTTCCAGGACCCACAGCCCGCCATTGCCCTCGGCAAAGTGTTCAGCCTCGGCTTCGGGCAGGAACGACCAGGTCACCGCCTCGTTCAGCCCGCGCGCCGCCGCCGCGCGCCTAACCTTGCGCTCCAGCTTCTGCGCCGGTGTAGCCGTGGGCCGGGCCACGCCGTCCATGCGCGGCAGGGGCACGCTGGCCACATTGTCCAGCCCGTGGATGCGGACCACTTCCTCAACCAGATCGGGCGCGCCGTCCACGTCCGGGCGCCAGCTGGGCACCACCACGTTCCAGCGCGCGTCGCTGGCAAAACCCAGCGCGCGCAGGATGGCGCGCTGCTGATCATCGGGGATCGCCACCCCGCCCAGCGTTTCGGCCATGGCAGGGCTATAGGAGACCACTTTGGTCCCGGCCGGCGGTTCGCCCGCGCGGATTACTTCGCTGGGCTCCCCGCCGCAGCTTTCGACAATCAGCGTGGTCAGCAGTTCAAGGCCTGCATCAAGGAAGGCCGGATCGACCCCGCGTTCAAACCGCTGGCGTGCATCCGAAGTGAGGTTCAGCTTGCGCCCGGTATCACCGATCCGGACCGGATCGAAATAGGCGACTTCCAGCAGCACGTCGGTGGTCGTCTCGCTGCAGCCCGAATGCTCACCGCCCATGATCCCGGCGATGTCATGCACGCCCTTGTCATCAGCGATCACGGTCATCGCGGAATCGAGCGTGTACTCCTTGCCGTTGAGCGCCAGGCAGGTCTCGCCATCCTGCGCACGGCGGGCAAAGATCGCGCCAGAAAGCTTGGCGAGGTCATAGGCGTGGGCGGGGCGGCCATAGGCCAGCATGACGTAATTGGTAATATCGACCAGCGCCGAAATCGGGCGCTGGCCCGCGCTTTTCAGCCGGGCCTGCATCCATTCGGGCGAAGCACCGTTCTTCACCCCGCGAATGACGCGGCCGAAGAAGGCGGGGCAGCCTGCGGGATCGTCAGTGCGGATCGGCATGGGGCAAGCGAAGCTGCCTGGCAAGGCCTGCGCGGCGATCGGTTTCAGCGTGCCCAGCCCGGCGGCGGCAAGATCGCGGGCGATCCCGTAAACCCCCATGCAGTCGGGCCGGTTGGGGGTGATCGCCACATCGAACACCGGATCGCTGCCGTGGTATTGGGCGAACGGCGTACCAACCGGCGCATCGGCAGGCAGTTCGATGATCCCGTCGTGATCCTCGCCCAGCTCCAGCTCGCGCGTGGAGCACATCATGCCGTTCGATTCGACGCCGCGAATGGCCGATTTCTTCAGCTCGAAGCCGCCCGCTGGCACCACCGCCCCGGGCAGGCCAAGCACGCCGACCAGCCCCGCCCGGGCATTGGGCGCGCCGCAAACCACTTGCAGCGGATTGCCATCACCGATGTCGACGCTCAGCACCTGCAGCTTGTCGGCATTGGGGTGGCGTTCGGCGGTCAGCACTTTGGCGACGGTGAAGCCGCTCAGCTTGGCGGCGGCGTCTTCCACGCCTTCGACTTCCAGCCCGATCGCGTTGAGCTTGGCAGCGATCTGTTCGACCGACGCATCGGTATCGAGGTGGTCCCCCAGCCAGGTCAGCGAGAACTTCATGCGCCTGCTCCCACGCCAGCGGACAGGGTGGGCACATCGAAGGCCGAGAAGCCATAGTGCCCCAGCCAGCGCGCATCGCCATCGAAGAAGGCGCGCAGATCGTCCATCCCGTATTTGAGCATGGCCAGCCGGTCGACGCCGACGCCAAAGGCGAAGCCCTGCCACTCGTCAGGATCGAGCCCGCCGGCGGCGATCACCTTGCGACCCACCATGCCGGAGCCCAGCAGTTCCATCCAGCCGTGGCCCGGCGCATCGCCGCTGCCGCCCAGCACGCGTTTGCCATTCACCAGCGCAAAGCCGACATCGACTTCAACCGAAGGTTCGGTGAAGGGGAAATAGCTTGGGCGCAGCCGCAGCACGATGTCCTCACGCTCGAAAAAGGCCTTGAGGAAGGTTTCCAGCGTCCACTTGAGGTGGCCGAGCGTGATCCCTTTATCGATCACCAGCCCTTCGACCTGGTGGAACATCGGGGTGTGGGTCGCGTCACTGTCAGAGCGATAGACCCGGCCCGGGGCGATGATCCGGATCGGGGCACCCTGTTGCAACATCGCGCGGATCTGCACCGGGCTGGTGTGGGTGCGCAGCAGCATCTTGCGCCCTTCGGCGTCCACATCCGGAAAATAGAACGTATCGTGCATCGCCCGCGCCGGGTGACTTTCCGGAATGTTGAGCGCGGTGAAATTGTGCCAGTCATCCTCAATCTCGGGCCCGGTGGCGACCGAGAAGCCCAGATCGGCGAAAATCTCTGCCAGTTCGTCGAGCACCTGGCTGACCGGGTGGATCGAACCGCGCGGGGTCTGCGCGGCGGGCAGGGTCAGGTCAACCTGTTCAGCCGCGAGCCGGGCGTCGAGTTCGGCCTGTTCCAGCGCGGCCTTGCGAATGGCCAGCGCTTCGGTCACGCCTTCGCGCAGGGCGTGGATCTGCGGGCCCACGGTTTGGCGTTCCTCGGGCGAAAGCGCGCCCAGCGTTTTCAGCAGCGCCGAGACCGAGCCTTGCTTGCCCAGAAATTCGACCCGCAGTTTCTCCAGCGCGTCAAGATCGGGCGCGGCGGCGATGCGCGCCTGCGCTTCCTGTGCTGTTGCTGCGTAGTCCACGGTTTCCGGCTTCCATCAATTGCAAATCGGGAACCCGCGCCTTTAGCGGCGCGGGCGGCGGAGTCAAAACGGCATTGTCAGGCTGCAGTCGCGCTGGGTTCGGGCTCGGTCCCCTCGGGACTGTCGAGCGTCTGCACAGCCGCCCCGTGCGCCCGCGCGCGTTCGCGGATGAATACGTCCAGGATCGGGTGCCCGGCCTGGGCATATTCGCGCGGGGTCTGGCCCATGAATTCATGAAAATCGCGCACGAATTGCGCCTGATCGTGGTACGACCAGTCCATCGCGCCGATCCATTTGAGCGAGGGATCGAGCATGAATTGCGCCAGGCTGCGCATGAAACGCTGGCGGCGCAGCAGCTGCTTGGGCGAAAAACCAAAGTGCCGCGCGGTCAGCCGTTCGATCGTGCGCTGGCTGGTGCCGACCTGGCTTACCAGCCGGGCAACGCTGGCCACTTCGGGATCGATCATCGCCGCGTGGATCGCCAGGATCCGCTCTGCATCGCGCTCTCTCACCCGGGGCAGGCTGCGGAAAAAGGCGATGAACTGCGCGAGTTCGGCCTGGACATCGCCGGGGGTGCCGCAAAGCCGGTCGGCCAGCGGGGCAAAGTGGGCAAAGCTGGCGTGGCGGTCCCCATTGCAGACCAGATTGGCGTGATCGCCCGCACTGGCCCGCACGAACCGCGCCCAGCCCAGCGGTAAAAGCCCGACGCCCCACATCCGGGTGGTGCCCAGCGTGAAGTCGATCTTGCGGGTGGTCGGCCCCGAGGCGACAAAGCGCGCACCCGCAACCTCCCCGCCGGGCGCGATCGCCGCACGCGGGGTGGCTCCGGCGAAGAACCGCAGTCCGCCCCATTCGGGGTGCAAGGCGTCGGTCACGGTCTGGCCGGGCGGCACGGTGATTTCAGTGTGATAGAACGTGGTGAAGTAGCGCCGCAGGTCATCCGGCGGCGGATAGAACCGCACCCTCACTGATAGATCCGACGACACCGAAGGTTCCTTCCCCCGTTCTTCGGCCAAGGCATGACACGCGCCGCAGCCGCTTGGCAAGGGGGTCAGGGCTGGTGCAGCGCCTGCACTGCGGCCCCGGCCGCTGCCGCGCGGGCCTGGGCGGCGGCCCGCAGTACCGGGTGATCCAGCTGGGCATAGGCGCTTGGGCTCATTCCCATGAAGCGCTTGAAATCACGCACGAAATGCGCCTGATCAACATATTGCCAATCGAGCGTTCTAATCCAGGTCAGCGAAGGATCGAGCATGAATTGCGCCAGGCTGCGCAGGAACCGCTGGCGGCGCAGTAGCAGCTTGGGCGAAAATCCGAAGGCCTTGAGGCTGAGCCGTTCCAGCGAGCGCGGTGACAGGGCCAGGCGATCTGCCAGATCCCCCACCGTTGCCACTTCGTTATCCAGCAGCGCGCCATGTGCGGCGCGGATCCGGGGTTCATCCTCGCTCGTCGGGCGGCGGCCCAGCTCTTCCAGCAGATAGGCGTCGATCCGGGCGGCTTCGGCGGCCGGATCGCTCTGGTCAGTAAAGGTCAGGTCATAGAGCGGAGTGAACGCGGCATAGGTCGGGTCGGTCCGGGCGTCGGTAAACTGGTCGGCATGATGCGCGGCTTCGCCGCTGCACAGCCGGGCCCAGCCCAGCGGCAGCACGCCGATCCCCCAGATTCGCGCTGGCCCGGTGATAAAGTGGGTCGCCTGGCAAGTCGGCCCGGTGCCGATCATCGCGGCTGGTTCGCGCAGCGCCTCGTTGCCGATCGCGGCCTGCCAGTTTGGCGTGTGGGTCAGCCGGACATTGGCCCATTCGGGATGGAGCCAGTCCTGCACAGTAGTTCCTGCAGCTCCGCGCACTTCGGTCAGGTAATAGGTTGAAATATAGGGGGCCAGCGCCGGGGAAGGCATGAAGAAACGCACCGTGACGGCATCGCCGACGTGCTGGCTCGACATTTTTGGATCCCCTGAACCTGGCCCTGAACGGTGCAAATTCCACCACAGCGCAGCCAGATTGGCGGTATCGTGCAACAAGGGCAAGCATTGGGAACGATCTCAGTGTCCTAATTCGAGCAAGTCTTTCAGTTCAAACGAAAAGGGGCGCAGCCGGTGGTCCGGCGCGCCCCTTGTTCATTGGCATTCCTTGCCCGGGCCAGAGAATCAGGCCGGCAGGGCAGCCTTCGCCTGGGCGATGACGGCCGCAAAGACGCCGCCTTCGTTCATCGCCAGATCGGCCATGGCCTTGCGGTCCAGCTCGATCCCGGCCAGCTTGGTGCCGTGGATGAACTGCGAATAGGTCAGGCCTTCGGCGCGGACAGCCGCGTTGATGCGCTGGATCCACAGTGCGCGGAAAGTCCGCTTCTTAACCTTGCGGTCGCGGTAGGCGTACTGGCCGGCCTTTTCGACCGCCTGACGGGCAACGCGGATCGTGTTCTTGCGACGACCGCGATAGCCCTTGGCCTGTTCCAGAATATTCTTGTGCTTGGCGCGGGTGGTAACACCCCGTTTGACGCGTGCCATAATTCAGTACTCCTCAGCTCAGCCTAGCCCGTAGGGCGCCCACTTCTTGATCGTCTTCGCATCAGCGTCAGAGATCGTGTCGGTCCGGCGGTGTTGACGGATGTACTTGGCATTGTGGCTGATCAGCCGGTGGCGCTTGCCGACGGCGCCGTGCTTGATCTTGCCGGTTGCCGTGAGCTTGAAGCGCTTCTTCACGCCGCTCTTGGTCTTGAGCTTGGGCATTTTCGTCTCCTCAATGAAGACACGTCCGATCCGCCTTGGCAGCCCTGTTGGCCAGGCCGATCATCGAATCCGTGTCGGTTGAAGGGCGGGCCCCTAATGGCGAATCGGTGGGAGTGCAAGCTCTAAGCGTCGCGCAGGCCGCGGAATTGCTCGAATCCTTGCGCGGTCAGCCAGTCGCGAAAGCTGCCGCCGGGGATCGGTTGCGATCCAGCAGGCAAAGGACGGTTCCAGACATAGGTCTGCGCTTCGCCCCCGCCTGCCAGCAGCATGGCTTGGCGGACATAGAGCGAGCCTGCCGGATCACCCGGATCGAGATCCTCATAAGCGTCCATTCGCGCAAGGTCTGCGGGAGTAAAGTGCGCGCGGGCGCGATAGACTTTACCGTGAACCTGTCCGCCTCCCGGAACCAAGGCGGGAAACCACCCTTGCGCATCGGGGATCGCATGAAGGTCGCCCGCAACCTGCGCCGGGCCGAGCGGGTCGAGCAGCGCATGAATGTCCTGCGCGACCGGATTGTCACTGCCGTCGAGCAGGGTGCCGTAAAAGAAAAAGTGCATTGGCTGACCTATGCCAGCCCCAACACGATCTCCAGCAGCTTCTCCGGCTCATCGCCCATCACGTCATGCCCGCCGCCCACTTCGTGCAGCTGCCAGGCGGAATCGCCTTTCACTTTGTCCCGAAAACGCGGGAAAGGGGTGGGCTGCCACTCGCCGGCAAAAATGTAGGTGTGGCGCGGCACTTTGGCTTCTTCGCCAGTGAAGTGCACTGGCTCCAGCAAGGTCAGCAGCGGATGACGGCCAAACCGCGGATTCTTCAGCAGCTCAACTCCGCCAATCGGTGCGACCAGCCCGGGGGTGTCTTTTTGTGTGTCGATGTACCAGCGGTGTTCGTAATCGCCGGTAATATCCCACAGCGACTGCCCGTCAGCAGGCAGGAAAGCATCGATATAGCACAAGGCATCGATCCGCGCGCCCAGCCGGGTAGCGACCCCGGTGATCACCATCCCGCCATAGGAATGGCCGCACAGCACGAACCGGTCGAACCCCTCTGCCTCGATCTGGCCCACCACGTCGCGGACATGGGTGGACAGGTCGATCGCGGGATTGAGGCCGTCCTTGCGGGTGCCAAGCCCCGCCAGCTGCGCAACCAGCACTTTGTGCCCGCGCTCTTTGAGTTCGCGTGCCAGCCGGTCGTATGACCACCCGCCGCCCCACGCGCCGTGAACCAGGACATAGTTCGCCATCAACCTCTCCCCATGTGCCGCTGCGGGATTGCCGAGGTGGTCAGGCGCAAAGGCCCAGCGCTCAGATCCCGTGCTTGACGTTGTATTCCTGGATCCATTCAAGCGTCTTGGTCATGCCGCCGAACGGATAGAAGTGCAGGCGCACCCGGCCATGTTCATCACCCAGCCCGCGCGCGAACTGATTGACCAGCTTGTCCGGCCCGGCCGTGCCGAGCAGGTTGGTGACCGAGATGCCGTACTTCTTGAGCACCGCGGTCGATGCCCCCACGCCGCAGCGTGCGGCATAGGCGAGCAGGCGCTTGATCCCGGCGGGGCCGGGCACGCCCATCCGCACCGGGCATTCAATCCCGCGCGCGCGCAATTCCTTGAGCCAGGCGAGGCAAGCGTCCGGATCGAAGCTGAACTGGGTGACAATCAGCGCTGCCATGCCGCGAGCTTCGATTTCGCGGACCTTGGCATCCAGCACGGCCCAGCATTCCGCCTCGGTCATGTTCGGGTGGCCTTCCGGATGACCGCCCACGCCGATAGCCTGCACGCCCGAACGCTCGAACGCGCCGGTCTTGATCAGGGCCATGGTGTCCCAATAGGGGCCCTGCGGCTCAGGCGGATCGCCCGCAACGATGAAGCAGCGCTTGACCCCGGCCTGTTCAACCACGGCTTTGAGGTAACCTTCAAAATCATCCTCGGACGTGATTCGCCGCGCTGAAAAGTGCGGCATCGGTTCAAATCCCAGCTCGCGCACCGCCACGGTGGCGGCGACGCGGGCGGCCAGCTCCTCGCCGGGAAGATAGGTGATCGCCACCGGGGTGTCCGCCGGGATCAGGGGTGCTGCTTCGCGCAGCGACCCCTCATCCTTGGCGGTCATTTCCAGGCTGAACCCATCGGTGATACCGGCGGGGGCCTTGTCCCAATTGGGGTGGATCAGTTCGGCTGCCTTGGCCATTGGCCTCTCCTCCCGTTCAGCCTTACAGCCCCTGCGAGCGCCAGCCTTCCTGATAGGTTTCGCGCGCCACCCGGCTGTAGGGCACGGGCGAAACGATCGCGCGGACTGACAGCTGCTTGTGCGGTTCGACCGTGGTCTTGCGGGTGCCGCCGTCCGGCTCACCCCAGACCACGCGCACTTCGCTGCCGAACGGCACCGAAGGATCGATCGTGGCCAGGCTCAGCGCCTGCTTTTCGTTGTAGGAGAAGCCGGTGAACATCGACACGCCCAGCAGCTTGCCATCGGCATCGGTCACCGCGTCATAATTCGACGAGGCAT
The DNA here is from genome assembly GCF_002198665.1 of Novosphingobium sp. B 225. GTDB lineage: Bacteria > Pseudomonadota > Alphaproteobacteria > Sphingomonadales > Sphingomonadaceae > Novosphingobium. Next base: position 67,420 of record NZ_MWLM01000034.1, read on the forward strand.
AGTTGGCGAGCGGGACGTCGAAGAACTTGTAAGCCTCGCCGTCCGGGTTGAACATCGATGCCATGATCTTGGCCATGTCTTCCGGATGCCAGGCCAGCGTCACCTTCTTGCGCTGCTTGGCCGGATCGACCTGTTCCAGCGCCTCGCGGCCATGGAAGTCATGGTCGAACTTGACGAAGCCGCCGTAACCCAGTTCCCACGGGTTGAGGTAATAGTCCTCGATCTTGTCCGACACGAACGAGCCGCCGATCGAGCCGGTGGCTTCGTAGCTGTCAGCGCCGAGCCATTCACGAAAGCCCTTGAGCTTGTCGCCGGTATAGATCGCGGGCAGCGGGCTGGGGATCCAGCCGGATTCCAGCGTGTTCGACGGATAGGCACGGCTGCCGCAGGGGATCAGGCCGAATTCCTTGCCCGCTTCCAGAATCGCGGCGCGAATCTCTTCCTGTTCGGCATAAGGCCCCCAGATTTCGAGGCCCGGCGCGCCCGACATGCCGTGGCGCAGGGTGCGCACGGTCTTGCCGGCGATGTTCATGGTGCTCATGTTGAAGAACTTGAGCTGTTCGAGCGGCCCGCCGTGGAGCTTTTCGATCACATTCCAGGCATTGGGGCCCTGGATCTGGAAACGCCATTCCTTGCGGGTGACGGGCTTGCCCATCGGGCGCATCGGCGAACGGTCGTCCAGTTCGATCTCAACGTCATAGCCGCCGGTCGCGCCGTGATAGCGCAGCCAGTTGCTGGCCGGCGCGCGGCCGACATAGGTGAAGCTTTCTTCTTCTTCCCAGAAGATGATGCCATCGCCGATCACGTGGCCATAGGGGGTGGTCGGGACGTATTGCTTGGCCTTGTTGACGCTCCAGCCCTTTGAGCTGTTGATCATCGTGTCGGAGAGCAGCTTGGCCGCATCCTTGCCGCGGATGTACAGGTTGACCATGTGGTGCGACTGATCGAACAGCACCGCGCTGTGCTGCCAGGCCCACTGTTCAGATCGCCAGTTGGAGAATTCCGGCGCAACCACCGGATAGACGTAAGCACCCAGCTGCGAATTGCGCAGCATGTCGACGATGTTGCCCTGACTGGCGAGCAGTTGATCAAGATTGGTGGCGGCCATTGTGCCCCGACTCCTCTCCGGTTGAATTTTGTATGCAGTGCATACTATATTTTGTTATCAGTGCAAACGAAAAGCGCCGTCACCCCGGGGTGACGGTTCAATGGGAGCAATGCCAATGTCCGAGGTTCAGATCCTCACCCTGTCCTGCCGCGATCGCGCCGGAATCACTGCCCGCGTCACGGGTTATCTGTTTGATAAGGGTGGAAACATCCTGGAAGCGCAGCAGTACAACGATTCTGCCGGTGGGCAGTTCTTCATGCGCGTCGAATTCGATCCGCAGGCGGGCGATATGGCCGCGATTCGCGCCGGGTTCGAACCATTGGCGGCCGAATATGGCATGACCTGGCAACTCCGCGCCAAGGGTGCGCGGCGCAAAGTGGTGCTGATGGTCAGCAAGTTCGACCACTGCCTGGGCGACCTGCTGTACCGCAACCGCATTGGCGAACTGAACATGGAGGTCGTGGCGATCATCGGCAACCATCCGCGCGAAGCGCTGTCGATCTCGCTGATCGGGGACGTGCCCTATCACCACTTCCCGGTCACCAGGGACACCAAGGCCGCGCAGGAAGCGCAGATCAAGCAGGTGGTGACTGCAAGCGGGGCCGAACTGGTGGTGCTGGCACGCTATATGCAGATCCTGTCGGACGATCTGGCCGCGTTCCTCTCGGGCCGGTGCATCAACATCCATCACAGCTTTCTGCCCGGCTTCAAGGGCGCCAAGCCCTATCATCAGGCCCACGCCCGCGGGGTAAAGATGATCGGCGCGACCGCGCATTACGTGACCGCCGATCTCGATGAAGGGCCGATCATCCATCAGGACGTCGAAAGCGTGACCCATTCGGACGCGCCCGAAGACATGGTCCGCAAGGGCCGCGACGTGGAACGCCGGGTTCTGGCCGAAGCGGTGCGGATGCATCTGGAAGACCGGGTGTTGCTCAACCACGACAAGACGGTAGTGTTCAAAAGCTAGCGCAGGAGACGGCCCATGCAGGTCAATGCACTCGATCACGTCAACATCATCACCGACAATCTTGACGGCACCTGCGCGTTTTACGCGGACCTGCTTGGGCTCGATCGCCGCAATGCGCCGCCGCCGCTGACGCCTGAGACCGCACAGTGGATGTACGACAAGGCGGACAAGCCGATCCTGCACATCAATTCGACCGACTGTATCCGCGCCTATGACCGCGAGGTCCAACCCGGCGCGCTGACCGGGGCGGTGCATCACGTTGCGCTGAATTGCACCGGTTATGACGAAGTGATCCGTCGGATCGAGAGCCGGGGCCTGGATTACCAGACCAACCACATCACCGCGATTGGCCTGCGCCAGGTGTTCACCGCCGATCCGAACAATGTGCTGCTGGAATTGAATTTCTTCGGGGATTAAGGCGGCAGATCCTCCCCATTTTCACGCAGTGCAAATGGGGAGGTGGCATTCGCGTAGCGAATGACGGAGGGCTAAAGGCCTCGCCGCAAACCCCTCCGTCTCGTCCTTTGGACGATCCACCTCCCCATTTGTGGCCTTCGCCAAAAATGGGAAGGATCATTCAGATGGGCCGTTCCCCCGCCATCGTGGTTCGGTACATCTCCCGCCGGAACCCGTCGTAATCGTTCGCCGCGAGGTGCAGCGCGGCGCGGTTGTCCCACATGGTGACCATACCCGGCTCCCAGCGCAGCCGCGCGGTGAAGTGGTGCTGGGTGATGTGGCGGCTCAGCATGTCGAGCAGCGGGATGCTTTCAGTTTGCGTCATGCCCTCGATCCCAACGGCATAGACCTCGTCTAGATAGAGCGACAATTCGCCCGTCATCGGATGCGTGCGGACCAGCGGGTGGGCGTTGCCTTCGAACGCGGCCGCGCGCGCGGCTTCGCTGGCAAAATTCAGCTCCTTGCCGTCGGCCTGCTTTTGCGTCCAGGCGTTGCTGACCGCGCTCATCCGCACTTGCAGGGGCCGCAGCATGGCCTGCATCGCCGGGCTGAGCATCCGGTATGCCAGCGCGGTATTGGCCCAGACGGTATCCCCGCCCCACGGCGGCACTTCCACGCTGCGCAGGATCGTCACCCCGGGCGGTTCGGGCAGGAACGGGCTGTCGGTGTGCCAGCCCGATCCGAACAGGCCCTTGCTGCGCGCATCGGCTTCCTTGATCAGCGGCTGGACATTGACGTGGCCGGGCACGCCATTGGTATAGGCATCGGGCGCGAAGGGGCCCCAGCGCAGGGCGAAAGCCTCGTGCGCGGCATGGTCCATGTGTTGCTGGCGGGCATAGACCATCTTGTGCCGCCACAGCGCGTCCTGCACTTCGGCAAAGGCCGCTTCGCTCAGCGCAGTCAGGTCGAGGCCCACCAGTTCCGCCCCCATCGCGCTGGCCAGTGGCCTGACCGTGATGTGCGAATAGGCCCGCGGCGCATTGTCATAGCTGCCTGCAGGGCTGAGCCGTACTTCGCGCATTGCCGCTCTCCTCTCAGGCGGGAATAGCCCCGATCAGCGCCTGTGCCAATTCCACCGGGCAGCAGAGATAAGGGCTGTGATCGCTGTGCAGTGTTACCACTTTCGCGCCGGTGCTCATCGCCTGCATCTTGCGCTGGCTGGTGATTGGGATCGTGCGGTCTTCGGTGCATGCGACATAGGTGCGCGGCAGGCGGCCCCAGCGCTCAGGTGTGACCCGGATCGGGGTGGAACGCGGCCCGTGCGGTTCTGCCAGCAGGCGTGGCAGCGCGGCAGCGACCAGTTCGGGCGGTGAAAGCTGGGCAAACACCGCCCCGGCCTGTGCCGGATCGACCATTGTGCCCGCGCCGTTCGCGACTGGACTGATCAGTGCGTCGAAATCCGGCGTCGGATCTTCCAGCGCCTTGAACGCCGCGCGGCTCATCCCGTCGGGCAGCATCATCGCGCAGATGTAAACCAACGCATCGATCGCCTCGGGCGCTTGCTCGGCGGCGGTGCTGACCACCAGCCCGCCGCGTGAATGGCCCGCCAGCACCACCGGCGCTCCGCCAAGCTCTGCTTTCAGATCAAGGCATTGCTGCGCAGCATAAGCGCCCCAGCCCTGCAGCGTAACGCCGCGCAGTTCCGCCTCGTCCCCGCCCATTCCGGGCAGGGTCGGCGCGACTACGGTGTGGCCTTTGCTGCGCAGCAATGCTGCAACAGGATCAAAGCACCAGCCGCCGTGCCATGAACCATGGATCAGGACAAAACCGGCCATGGCGTCAGCGCACGTGGCCCGACCAGGTGCGCAGTCCCGGCGCAGTGCGGTCTTCGCTCTTCAGCGCTTCAGCCACCGCGGGGCGGGCGGTGACCCGCTCGCGCCAATCGATTAGCCGGGGGTATTTCGCCGCTACTTCCAGCTCGGGGAACATCCGCTCCACCATCATCCCGCAGTGCGAATAGAAATTGATGTCCGCCAGGGTATAGGCGTTGCCCGCGAGCCAGCGGGTTTCCCCAAGCTGCTTTTCGACCTTTTCTAGGGCATAGACGATCTTGTCGGTCGCGCCCGCCAGATCCGCCTCGGACCAGCCGGAGCGGGCGGTGGCCCATTTCTTGCGCTGGTCGGGCAGGGGGATGCTTTCCAGCAGCTTGTCGAATTCCCCGCTGTCGATGTTGCGGGCGATCACCCCGACCATGCGGTGCCAGCCGTGCATCGAGACGTAATTCATCACGTGCTCGTCCACGAACTTGTTCCAGTACCGCATCCGCGAAGCACCCAGCGGATCGCGCGGGCGCAGTGGGCCATCGGCGGGCTGGGCATCGGGAAAGGCGTCTTCAAGATATTCGTTGATCACTGTGGTGTGAGTAATGATCGTGCCGTCGTGGTCGAGCACCGGCACCTGCCCTTCCGGATTGATCGCTACGAACCACGGCTGATGCTGCTCAAATTTGTGCAGATCGACATAGCGGCTTTCATAGGCCAGCCCCTTTTCCTTGAGCGGGACCATCGATTTCAGCGAATTGGCCAGTGGTTCGGCGTGGTAGTATTTGAGGGTCATCGGTCTATCTCACTGCGAGGGTGCCAAGCACGCCGCCATCGACGGCAAAGCTTTGCCCGGTGACGTGACTGGCGCTGTCGGACAACAGGAAGGCGGCCACTTCGGCGGTCTCTTCGGAAGTCCCCACCCGCCCCTGCGGGACATTGGCGGCCAGTGCGGGCAGCTGTTCGGGCGGCACGCCATCGAGCAGCGGGGTGGCGATGAAACCGGGGATCAGGCAGTTGACCCGCACCCCGTGCGGCGCGGCTTCCAGCGCGGCGGCGCGGGCCAGGCCCAGCACGGCGTGCTTGCTCATCACATAGGCGACGTTCAGGGCCATGCCGCGCTCGCTCGCCAGGCTACCGGTGATCAGGATCGCCCCGCGCCCGCGCGCCTTCATCGCCCCCAGCACGTGGCGCACCGCCCAGAACGGCGCCAGCATGTTGACCGCCATCAGCTGCTCGAAATTGGCATCGCTATAGGCTTCGAGCGGGGCGAAGGTGCCGCCGGTCCCGGCGTTGAGGAACAGGCCGTCGATCGGCCCATGCTGCGCGACCGCGCTGTCGAGCGCAGCGGTCAGCGCCGCCTGATCGCCGACATCGGCGGCGGTCCACTTCGCCCTGTCGCCCAGCTCGGCGCACAGCTCCTGCAGCAGGTCGGCACGCCGGGCAATCGCGCTCACTTTCGCGTCGCCCGCCACCAGCCGCACCACGGTGGCGCGGCCGATCCCAGTCGAAGCGCCGGTGACGACGATGTGCTGGCCGGTAAAGTCCATCGACTCAGGCCAGCCCCAGCACCCGCGCGGCGTTGTCTTTCATGATGCCGGGCAGGACGTCTTCCTTGAAGCCCACCTGCAAAGCGGCATCGAGCCATTTTTGCGGATGGATCAGCGGAAAATCGCTGCCGAACAGCATTTTCTTGCGCAGCTGGGTGTTGGCATACTGGATGATCTGCGGCTGGAAGTACTTGGGGCTCCAGCCTGACAGATCGATGAACACATTGTCCTTGTGCAGCGCCATCGACAGGCTTTCATCGACCCACGGCCAGCTGGGGTGGGCCAGGATGATCTTGATGTCGGGGAAGTCGACCGCGACATCGTCGACCAGCATCGGCTGCCCGTATTTCAGTTTGACCCCGCCGCCGCCGCGCATACCGGTGCCCATGCCCGAATGGCCGGTGTGGAAGATTGCCGGCAGCTTGTATTCGTTGATTACCTCGTAAATCGGATAGCCGACCTGCGCCGCCGGTTCGAGGTTCTGCATGATGTGGTGGAATTTGAACCCGCGCACGCCACAGTTCTCCACCAGATCCCGCGCCTCGCGCGCGCCCAGCTTGCCCTTGTGCGGATCGATCGAGGCGAAGGGGATGCACACGTCATCGTTCTTGGCGGCGAATTCGGCCACTTCATAATTGGAGACCCGCTTGGCTCCGATCCCGCTTTCGCAATCGACCGTGAACAGACAGAAGGCGATCTGCTGTTCGCGGTAGATCTCGGCGATTTCCGGCATCTTGGGGCGTTCGCGCGGGGCCTTGAAATAGGCGCTGGCGGCATCGAAAAACTGGCCCATCACCGGATCTTCGGGATCGTGGCAGCTGACCTCCGCGTGGACGTGGACGTCGATCGCTTTGATTTTGGAAAGGTCGATGGGCACAGGTTTTGGTTCCTCTTTTTGCGTTCACATTCGTCACCCTGAACTTGTTTCAGGGTCCATTGTGCGGTTTGACCAACGCGTGGGGCGTTTGAACACCTTGCGGCCCGGCCATTTTGTGCTCGCGCGTGCCGGATTGGCTGCACGATGGATCCTGAAACAAGTTCAGGATGACGGTGCGGGAGGGGTGATGCGTCTCGCAGCCCCTCCCGCACAAATTACATCTGGATGATCACGGTCTTGGTCTCAAGATAGGCTTCGATCCCCAGGCGGCCCTGTTCGTGGCCGATGCCGCTCTCCTTGTAGCCGCCAAACGGCAGCGCGGCGTCGATCACGGCGTGGCAGTTGCCCCACACGGTCCCGGCCTTGATCTTGCCCGCGAGCTTGAGCATCGTGGTTGCGTCCTTGGTCCATACGCCAGCGCCCAGGCCATAGCAGGTGTTGTTGGCCTCGCGCGCGACTTCGTCCAGATCGTCAAATCGCTGGGCGACCACCACGGGGCCGAAGATTTCCTCGCGCACCACGCTCATCTGCGGGTTCACATCGACCAGGATCGTCGGGTTGACGAAATAGCCGCCGCCGTTCGACGGGGCATCACCGCCCAGCGCCACGCTGGCGCCGTCGCGTTTGCCGGCCTCGATATAGCCCATCACCTTGTCGTGCTGTTCCTTGCTGATGATCGCGCCCATATGGGCTTCGGGATCAAGGCTGGCGCGCGGGGCCCAGAACGGGGCGTTCTGCGCCATGCCTTCGAGCACCTGGTCGAACACCGAGCGGTGGGCATAGAGCCGCGATCCGGCGACGCAGACCTGGCCCGCGTTGAACCAGATCGCGCCCGATACGCCTGCGGCAGTCGCGGCGACATCGACGTCGGGCATCACGACCACCGGGCTCTTGCCGCCCAGTTCCAGTGTGACATGCTTGAGCGTCTCGGTGGCATTTCGGTTGATCAGCTTGCCGATCTCGGTCGAACCGGTGAAGGCGATCTTGTCGACGTCCGGGTGCTTGACCATGCGGTCCCCGGCGGTGTGACCGTTGCCGGTGATGACGTTGAGGACGCCAGCGGGGAAGCCAGCCTCAGCCACCAGATCAGCGAGCTTGAGCGCAGTGATCGAGGTCTGCTCGGCCGGCTTGAGCACGATGGTGCAACCTGCGGCCAGCGCCGGGGCGATCTTGAGCGCGGCCATCAGCAGCGGGAAGTTCCACGGTACGATCTGGGCGCAGACGCCGACCGGCTCTTTCAGCGTGTAGGAGAACACCGCCCCGGCCGGCATGGTATAGGGCGCAGTGGTTTCGCCGGCGACCTTGCTGGCCCAGCCGGCCATGAAGCGCAGCTGGCTGATCGCGCCGGGCACATCGACCGCACCGGCCATGCCCTTGGCCTTGCCGTTGTCGATTGCTTCCAGCTCGGCGAACAGGTCGGCGTTGGCTTCGAGCAAGTCGGCGAGGCGGTTCATCGTGCGGTCGCGCACCATCGGCGGCAGGCCCGACCAGCGGCCATCGTCAAACGCCGCGCGGGCGGCGGCGACGGCGCGGTCGACATCGCGGTCAGAGGCATCGACCACGTGGCCGACGATCTTGCCGCTGGTGGGGTCTTCCACCTCGATCACTTTGTCGTGGCTGGAGGAGACCCATTCGTTGTTGATGAACAGCGCCGGTTTGCGCGCCAGAAAGGCCTGGGCGGCGGGGGAGTAGGCGCGCTGGGTGCGGTCGATGGTGGTCATTTCGTTCATGAAGTACATCCTCTCCACAGGCGTTCCGGCCTTGCTGGTCCGGAGTCGAATTAGTAGGTAAGACTTACAAATTATCCGACCCGATGCAAGGGCTGGATTGTTATTGACCATAGCAATAATCGCGCTATGGCATGACTCACAGCTTTGGGAGCACTGTGCCGATGTCCGCCGTCCTCGTCGATTCCATTCGCACTTATGCCAAATCGATGCCCGCGCGGCTCGCGGTGGGCTGTACCGAAAGCGGGCGGCGCTGGTCCTGGGCAGAGCTGGACGCGGCCATCGATCGCGCGGCGGCGTGGCTGGTGGACCGCCTGGGGGCGAGCAGCGGCGCGCGGGTGGCGACGCTGACCCGCAACCACCCCAATATGCTGGTGCTGCAATGGGCCTGCGCGCGCGCGGGCGCGGTGTTCGTGCCTTACAACTGGCGGCTCGCCCCCGCCGAAATCGCCGCCCTGATGGCCGACGCAGCACCCAGCCTGATCTTCCACGATACCGAATTCACCGTGCCGGACTATCCGGCCGAAAAGCTGCTGCTGGCCGATCTGGAAACCCTTGGCACACCCGGCACCCGCGCCCCCGCCGCTGCCCGCCGCGACTGGGAGCTGCCTTCAACCCTGCTCTACACCAGCGGCACCAGCGGGCGACCCAAAGGGGTGATGATCAGCGAAGCCAACGCCTTTTGGGGCGCCACCAATTTCGCCCTCGGCAGCCTGGTCTCTTACGAAAGCGTGTTCCTGTGCGACATGCCGCTGTTCCACACCGCCGGGCTGTTCGCCGCGGCGCGCGTGCCGGTGCAGACCGGCGGGACGGTGTGGATCAGCCCCGGCTTCGATCCCGCCAGAACCCTGGCCCGCATGGCCGACCGCGACCTTGGCATCACCCACTATTTCTCGGTCCCGCAAATGGCGACGACGTTGTGGCAGCACGGCGATTTCACCCCGGAAAAGCTGCACGGCCTCAAACTCTACGTCACCGGCGGCGCGCCCAATCCCAAGGCGCAGGTCGAACGCTTCGCCCGCGCCGGGATCCGCTTTTCGGACGGCTTCGGGATGAGCGAAACCTGCTCCAACTTCGCCATGCCGGTGCTCGATGTCGAACGCCTGATCGCCAAGGCCGGTTCGTGCGGCCAGCCGCTGATGGCAGTCGAAACCCGGATCGTCGATGATGCGGGCGCGGACGTGGCCCAGGGCGAAACCGGCGAACTGTGGATTCGCGGCCCCAGCGTGACCAAGGGCTACTGGAACCAGCCCGAACTCACCGCCAAGGCGTTCGCGGGCGACTGGTTCAAAACCGGCGACGCCGCCCTGATGGATGCCGACGGGTTCTACTACCTGGTTGACCGCAAGAAGGACATGTACATCTCCGGCGGCGAAAACGTCTATCCGGCAGAAGTCGAAGCCGCGCTCGCCGAATTGCCCGAGATCGCCGAAGTCGCGGTGATCGGCGTGCCCAGCGAACGCTGGGGCGAGGTCGGCCGGGCCTTCGTGATCGTGCGCGAAGGCATGGCGCTCAGCGCGGAACAAGTCCTGGCCCACTGCGCCGCCCGGCTGGCCAAATTCAAGGTCCCCGCCAGCGTAGTCCTGACCGATTCAATCCCGCGCACCGCCTCGGGCAAGGTCCAAAAACACCTGCTGCCGCGGGATTGAGCGCCAGCCAGCACTACCTGTCACCCGCATAGCGATACGCGTGACTCGCGATGCGGGTGACAGAGAACAGAAGCGGGATGCGAAGGGCGATGTGCCTTTCAGGCGGCAACCTGCCGCGACATTGGCACCGAACCGGCCCTTCTGGATACGACCACATTGCGGACATTCGGTGTCACATGAACCTAGAAGTATGCCACGCTTCCAAACAGCGTCGATTTCCGGCAGCATGGTGAGATGAGAGATCTTGCAAGATACGCCATAGTCGCCGCTGTGGGCACCTCGGCCTTCTTTGTATCTCAATATCTTAGTCCGGCTTCAAGTCGTGAGACAGCCGACATAAACTGCATATTCGACGCCGAAGATGATGCCATTCCGCTCAATGTCCCCAACTCGCGGAATATTGTGAAGAAAGTTGAGTTCTCGGGCGAGATGACAGGGAGATATACCGACAAGGAGGCCGGGGTTGACCTTTGGCATGCCGATGGCGAGGTGCGGTTCGAAGGCGTCTCTCAGCGAATGTCTGGAGCAATCTTCTTGACCACAACCGATGAGGTTAGCGGTTTAATGCTTTATCGGGATCGCTATCCGCACCAAGCTGTCGATCTATGGATTTCGACACTGAACGAGAACCGCATTCTCGACTGGGATAAGGCGCGAGCATACGTCTATTTCGAAGGCGCAGACGCCAAGCTAGATCATCCATTCGTGTATCGCTGCAACGTGACCAAAAGCCGGTAGCGAGAGCTGCCAAACTCAAACCCGCCAGCGTAGTCCTGACCGGTTCAATCCCGCGCACCGCCTCGGGCAAGGTCCAGAAACACCTGCTGCCGCGGGATTGAGCGCCAGCCAGCACTACCTGTCACCCGCATAGCGATACGCGTGGCTCGCGATGCGGGTGACGGAGAACAGAAGCGGGATGCGAAGGGCGATGTGCCTTTCAGGCGGCAACTTGCCGCGACATTGGTAGCGAACCGGCCTTTCCGGATACGACAAGATTTTGGTCGTAAGCATGAATGTTGCTGTTGCCCAAAAACAGTCGTTCGTTCAGGTTGGCATATCGCGGTGGCAAAAACGAATTGTGAGGCAACTTGCTGACAGCATACAGCATTTGGACAGCATCCGATGGAACTAATCACAAACTGGTTTAGCCCATTTGCGCGTAAGGTGGCGCTGGCCCTCGAGCATAAGGGAATAGCTTATGAAGCTATTGATGGTCTGACCCATGCAAACCATGCCCTCTTGTGGCGGTTGAACTCTCGAGGAGAAGTTCCAACGTTGATCGATGGCAAAGTTGTGGTTTCGAATTCTGCGCACATCCTAGCGTATCTGGAGGATGCCTATCCTGAACCCTCCATTTTGCCGCGCGATGCTGCAACGCGCGCCCAAGCGCGAGCGTTGGAGCGCCTGTTTGATACACGTGTTGACCCGATTTTGGTCAATTGCTCATTGTGGAGCTGGGCAAAGCGCAGTGACAGCGCACCACCCGGACTGAAAGAGGCAGGCCAACGCGACCTTGATGCCGCATTCGCAGAAACTGAAGCCCTTCTCGCCAACATGGGAGCATTCAGCTTTGGCGACACGCCCGGCCTGGCTGACTTTGCCCTTTGGCCGCATTTGGCGGCTATCGAACCCTTAGGATTTCAGCTCGATGCTTCGAGATTTGAACGAACAGCGATGCTATTGACGCAGATGAAAGCAACTGAGCTTTTTCGCGACGATGCGCGGCGTACCCGCAACTTTCTCAAAACGATGTCTGCCGACACCCACGAAACGACAAAGATCGCTTGGCGAGGTGACCGCATAGAGTGGATGCTGGCACGAGGTTATCATGAGTGGTTTTTGGACGAAATTCTATCTGGCCGGGTGATTTGGCCAATGTCCTAGTTTGCTGATTATTTCGCGAAAGCCGCCTGTCAG
>NZ_MWLM01000034.1:79467-152372 GCF_002198665.1 Novosphingobium sp. B 225
CTCCCTTCGAGCTGAAACGTAATTTCAGCCAAAAAAACACCTCGTCACCCCGGGCTTGACCCGGGGTCCAGCTGTTCTTCAGCGAGGGTCCGGAACAACGCGAAGGCCGCAAAGGAAGCTGGACCCCGGGTCATGGCTCCGCGAGCCACGTGTCTCGCTACGCGGGTGACGGGAAAAGGGGCTGGATGAAAAGGGCGATGTGCCTTTCAGCCGCCAGTTCCCCCCAACCTTTCAACCCTTCGGATCGCCCCCACACCCCGGCGATTTCAGCCAACCCTTCAAACGCGCGTGACAAATGTGGCGGAGGCAATTAGCGGATCGGGTGTGAACGCTATCGAACATCAATCGACCTTCATCGGCAGCCGCGACAACACTGATTCCCCGCCGATCGATCCCCGGCGGCTGATGCGTGATCTGCAGGCGTTTCGCGACCCGCGGCCAGGCCGCAGTGCATGGGAACTGGCGGTCACGCTGATCCCCTTTCTGGCCTTGTTCGTGCTGATCGCGATTGCGACAGAGGCTGGCTATTACTTCGCGCTCGGGGCAACGCCGCTGGCGGGGCTGTTCTTGATGCGATTGTTCATCATCCAGCATGATTGCGGCCATGGGGCGTTCCTGCGAAACCGGATGAGCAATGACTGGTTGGGCAGGGCACTAAGCGTTTTCACGCTGACGCCGTATGATTGCTGGCGGCGTTCGCACGCGCTGCATCACGCCGCCACCGGCAATCTGGATGCGCGCGGGATCGGCGATGTCGATACGCTCACCGTGCGTGAATATCGCGAACGCACGCCGATCCAGCGGTTGCTCTACCGGTTGTACCGCCATCCCGTGGTGCTGTTGGGCTTTGGCCCGGCATACCAGTTTCTGTTGCGCCACCGGCTTCCGTTCGGCCTGATGAAAGACGGGCCGATTTACTGGAGCAGCGCCATCGGGACCAATCTGGCGACTGCGCTGATCCTGGCCATACCGGTTTTCCTGTGGGGCTTCGGCATCACAGCCATGGTGTTCTTTCCCGTGCTGATCAGCGCGGCATCGCTGGGTGTCTGGCTGTTTTACGTGCAGCATCAATTCCCGGAAGCCTATTGGGATCGCGCAGCCGATTGGTCATTCCATGATGCTGCATTGCGCGGCAGCTCCTACCTCGATTTGCCGCCGATATTTAGCTGGTTCACCGGATATATCGGCATCCATCATGTCCATCACCTGGCCAGCAGAATTCCGTTTTATCGCTTGCCCGAAGTGTTGGCAGAGCATCCCCAGCTGCGCGATCTGAACCGGTTCACCGCGCTTGAGGCGTGGGGCACTTTGCGGCTGGCCTTATGGGATGAAGGCGGGCGGGTGCTGGTGTCATTCCGCGAGGCATGTCGCATTCGCAGCGACACTTGCGCGCCGGGTTCATGACGGTGAAAAGCACGTAGGGCTGCAAAAGCGCTGCGGCGCGCCGGCCCCGAGGCTGCGGCGGCATTCCCCAACCTGCCCCGTCCGGCCCCAACCTGCCCCGTCCGGATCGCCCCCACGCTCCGGTGATTGCAGGCCCCCCCGACCTTGCCCTGGCCAGCTCCCATTCTGCCTGACCCCCGGCCCGATCCTGTGCTACAACCCCGCCCATGACCCAGGCCGAATATCTTGCCGGACGCCTGCTGCTGGCCATGCCCGGGATGGGCGATCCGCGGTTCGATCATGCGGTGGTGGCGATGTATGTTCATGACGGGGAAGGTGCGCTGGGGGTGATGGTGGGCAAGATCCGCCACGGGCTGCGGCTGCATGAATTGCTGGAGGATCTGGATATCCATCCCGGCGCGGCGCCCGATTGCGTGATCCATGATGGCGGGCCGGTGGAACAGCAGCGCGGGTTCGTGCTGCATTCACCCGACTGGGCCGGGCCGGGGACGATCGAAGCGGGAGAGCTGGGCTGTCTGTCGGCCTCGATCGAAGTGCTGAAAGCGATCGCTGCTGGCGAAGGGCCCAGCCGCTGGATCGTGGCGCTGGGCTATGCCGGGTGGGGTGCGGGCCAGCTGGAAGGGGAAATGCGCCGCCACGGCTGGCATGCGGCCAGGGGCAACGCCGAAGTGCTGTTTGACACCCCCGTCAGCGCCCGCTGGAAAGCGGCCTGGCAGAGCGAAGGGATCGATCCGGCGCTGCTGGCCAGCGAGACCGGGCGGGCATAGCCGCAAGCCCCCTCCTCTGAAGAGGAGGGGGGAAACCTGCCTGCGGCCTTATGCTTCGCTGCCGTGCCCGCTGCTGGGATGCTTCACGGTCCAGGCCCCGAACATGGCGATGATCGCATAGCAGACCACCGGCACCAGCAGCGCCATGCGGATATTGCCGGTCATGTCTGCCACCGTGCCGAACAGATAGGGGACCAGCGCCCCGCCAACGATTGCGGTGCACATGATGCCCGACCCTTGCGGGGTCTGGTCGCCCAGCCCTTCGGTCCCCAGGCTGAAGATCGTCGGGAACATCAGCGAATTGCAGAACCCGACCAGGATCAGCGTCCAGGCGGCCATGTTGCCGCTGCTCATCGCCGACAGGCCGATCAGCAGGATCGCGGTGGCGGCGAAGGCGGTCAGCACCCGGCCCGGCTTGAACAGGCGCAGCACAAAGCCGCCCAGCAGCCGCCCGATCATCGCGCCGCCCCAATAGAAAGCCACCAGCTTGCCGGCCGCTTCCATGCCCAGGCCCATCACGCTCTGATCGCCCAGATAGGCGATCATGTTGCTGCCGATCGCCACTTCGGCGCCGACATAAGTGAAGATGCAAAGCGCACCCAGCTGGACCCGGCGGTTGCTGGTGAACAGGTCCCAGGTCCCGGCCACTTTGGCCTCTTCCGCCTTGGCCCCGTCCAGCGCGGCGCGGAACAGCCAGAACAGTGCGGCCATGGCCAGCATGACCACGGCCAGCCACATATAGGCGTGGCCGATCGAAGCGCCCTGCTCGACCCGGTAGGCCTGCAGCTGTTCAGCCGTGGCGCTGGCCGCGTCGATCGGCTTGGCATCGCCCAGCAGAACCTGAGCCCCGCCATAGACCATCAGCGTGACGCCGATCGAATTGAACGCCTGGGCAAATGTCAGCCGACTGTGCGATGTTTCCACCGGCCCCAGCGTGGTGATCACCGGGTTCATGGCCACCTGCAGCACGGTAATCCCGGCCCCGATGAAGAACAGCGCGGTCAGGAACCCGCCGAACGATCCTGAATTGGATGCCGGGATGAACAGCAATGCCGCCCCCGCCACCATCACGAAACCCAGCACGAAAGTGCGGATGTAGCCCAGCCGGGCCATCACGATCCCGGCCGGGATCGAACACAGCGCATAGGCGATGAAGAACGCCATCTGCACCAGATTGGCCTCGGCATGGCTCAATTGGAACATCGGCCGGAACTTGCCGACCAGCAGGTCGTTGATGTTGGTCACCCCGCCCAGGATGAAAAATACCGCGAAAGCCAGCAGCAGCACGGTGCGTGCCTGCCCACCTGTCGCGCCGCCGGTCCCACCGGTCTGCGTACCCGTAATCGGAGCTGCCATGATCCCCTCTCCACCATGAGCCAGATCGGCTCTGCGGGCCTTGTTGCCACGCTTGATAGCCTTGTCTACCCGCATACGTATGGCAGCAGGGTGAGCGTTGGGAGCGCTTCCGGCGGGTTTTCAATATTCGGGATTGCATTTCAACAATGTGAAAAATAGAAGGCCGGGATGACCGGACCGGTGCGCTCTGTTTCTCAGGCCTTTGCCATTCTGCGGCTGCTGGCGCGCGATGGGCAGGCGCAGACCCTGTCCGACGTGGCCCGCGCCACCGGGCTTTCGGTGTCCAGCTGCCTCAACCTGCTGCGCACTCTGGTGGCCGAAGGCGCGTTGGAGGCGGAAAGCGGCAAACGCTACCGCCTCGCCCCCGGCTGGAGCGATCTGGGCGCGCTGATGCGCAGCGAAGTGGCGCGGGTTGTGGCGCGCACCCAGCCTTTGCTGACCCGCTTTGCCGAACAGCACAATGCTACCCTGGGCCTGTGGCACATCCAGCCGCGCGAGCGCCTGGAACTGGTCGCACTGGGTGCAAGCGACAGCGCGACGCGGATCCATATGGCCGTGGGGCAGCGCCAGCCGATCGGCGGCGGCAGCACCGGGCGCGCCCTGGCCGCAGCGCAAGTGGTGGACGATGCCGAACTGATGCGCCGCTTTGCCGCGTTGCGCTGGCACCGCCCGCTCGATTACGCGGCCTATGCACTGCAAGTCGGCGCGGCGCGCTCCAGTGGCTATGCGCTGGACGATGGCTTTGGCCACGCCGGGGTCTGCTCGGTCGCCTGCGTGGTGCCGGGCGAGCCTGCGGCCTATTGCCTGTCCGCTTCCATATTTGCCGGTTCGCGCGATCCCGATGGGGTGCGCGCGCTGGGGCTGGCGCTGGGCGCGCTGGCCCGCGCTATCGGCCAGAGCGACGAAAGGTCCTGACATGACGCAAGCGGAAAGCTTCCCCGAAATCCGCGACGCTGTGCGGCGGCTCTGTGCCGATTTCCCCGGTTCCTACTGGCAGGCGCTCGACCGCGAGCGGACCTATCCGACGGAATTCGTCCAGGCGCTGACCAGGGCCGGGTTCCTGTCGGTGCTGATCCCGGAGGAGTTCGGCGGATCGGGGCTGGGGCTGGGCGCGGCGACCGCGATTCTTGAGGAGATTCACCGTTCGGGCTGCAACGGCGGGGCCTGCCACGCGCAGATGTACACCATGGGCACCGTGCTCAAGCATGGCTCGCCTGAGCAGAAGGCAAAGTACCTGCCGGGGATTGCCGATGGCTCGCTGCGGCTGCAGGCCTTTGGCGTTACCGAACCGGGCGCGGGCACCGACACCACCCGGATTCGCACCTTTGCCCGGCGTGACGGTGATCACTACGTGGTCAGCGGTCAGAAGATCTGGATCAGCCGGGCCGAACATTCCGACCTGATGGTCCTGCTCTGCCGCACCACCGCGCGTGAGGATTGCGCCAAGAGCAGCGACGGGATGAGCGTGCTGCTGGTCGACATGCGCGAAGCGGTGGGCAACGGACTGACGGTGCGCCCGATCCGCACCATACTCAACCACGCCACCACCGAGCTGTTCTTTGACGATCTGCGCGTGCCGGCCGAAAATCTGATCGGGGAAGAGGGCAAGGGGTTCCGCTATATCCTGTCGGGCATGAACGCCGAACGGATCCTGATCGCCAGCGAATGCATCGGCGATGCCCGGTTCTTCATCGACCGCGCTTCGGCCTATGCCAAGGATCGCAATGTGTTTGGCCGGGCGATCGGATCGAACCAGGGCGTGCAGTTCCCGATCGCGCGGGCCTATGTCCAGATGACCGGCGCCAGCCTGATGGTGGACGATGCTGCGGCGAAGTTCGAGGCCGGGCTCGATTGCGGGACCGAAGCCAACATGGCCAAGATGGCGGCGAGCGAAGCCAGCTGGTACGCCGCCGACATGTGCGTGCAGACCCACGGCGGGTTCGGCTTTGCCGAGGAATATGACATAGAGCGCAAGTTCCGTGAAACCCGGCTGTATCAGGTCGCCCCGATCAGCACCAACCTGATCCTCAGTCACGTCGCCACCCACGTGCTGGGCCTGCCCAAGAGCTTCTGACCATGACCACAGTCAACCGTGCCCTCGACGGGGTCAAAGTGCTCGATCTCTCCCGCGTCCTTGCCGGGCCCTGGGCCACGCAGATGCTGGCCGATTTCGGGGCGGACGTGATCAAGGTCGAACTGCCGGGCAAGGGCGATGACACGCGCGGCTGGGGCCCGCCGTTCCTGAAATTGCCCGATGGCCGCGACGATCCCCAGGAAAGCGCCTATTACCTGTGCTGCAACCGCAACAAGCGCAGCATCGCGGTGGATCTGGCGCGGGCAGAGGGGCAGGCTCTGATCCGCAAGCTGGCCGCGCAGGCGGACATTGTGGTGGAGAATTTCAAGGTCGGCGGGCTGGCCAAATACGGGCTCGACTATGCCAGTCTCAGCGCGCTCAATCCCCGGCTGGTCTATTGTTCGATCACCGGGTTCGGCCAGTCCGGTCCCTATGCTGATCGTCCGGGCTATGATTTCGTCGCGCAGGGCATGGGCGGCTTCATGTCGATCACCGGCGAGGAGGGCGGCGGGCCATTGCGCGCGGGGGTGGCCATGGCAGACCTTTCCACCGGCAACATGGCGATGATTTCAATCCTGGTTGCGCTGCGCCATGCCGAACGGACGGGGGAAGGGCAGCAGATCGACGTGTCGCTGCTCGACACCCAGATCGCGATGCTGGCCAACCAGGCCTCAACCTATCTGGTCGACGGCACGGTGCCCGGGCGGATGGGCAACCGCCACCCCACCGTGGTGCCCTATACCACTTTCCCTTGCGCCGACGGAGTGCTGATCATCGCGATCGGTAACGACGGCCAGTACCGCGCCTTTTGCCACGAGATGGGCTGCCCCGAACTCGCCGAAGACCCCCGCTTCAAACTGGCGCGCGACCGGCTGATCAATCGTGAGGCGATCGAGCAGATCGTCCGCGATCTTGCCGCGCCGCAATTGCGCGATCCCCTGATCGACCGGCTGGTCAGGGCCGGGGTGCCGGCCGGGCCGGTCAATTCGATCAAGGACGTCTTCGCCGATCCCTTTATCGAAGCCCGCCAGACCGTGCACCGCTATGTGCGCGACGACGGAGTGGAGATTCCCAGCGTGGCCTTCCCCGGCAAACTCTCTGCCACTCCGGCGGACTACCGCCATCAGCCACCCCGGATCGGCGAACAGACCCGCGCGGTGCTGGGGGACTGGCTGGCTCTGGACGAAGCGGACTGCGCCGCGCTGGAACAGAGCGGCGCCGTTTTTCAGCGCTGAGCGACGCCGGCTTGTAGCTTTTCGCACAGACTTGGCCGCCAGCCTTGCTCTCAATCACCGCGCGCGTCCTAATGGATCGATTCGCGCGGACACATACAGGGGCAAGACATGCTGGAAGTCACATCCAAGACCATCGATGGCATCACCGATCTGGTCGTGATCGCCCCGATCAAGGAAGGCTTCATCCAGGCCTATGAGAACATCACATATGCCAGCCGCCTGAAACTGGTGGCCGAAGCGCTTAACCGGATTCGGGTTTCGGCGCGCGAATTTGAACGGGTGGTGCCGTTTTCCGATGTAACCGAACGGATTCTCAACCTGCTCGATTTCCGGGTTGGCGTGCTGGACAAGGACCTGTTCGGCATGGCCCGCAAGGCCCCGGGCAAACTGGAACTGCAAAGCCGCCGCTACCTGTACCTGACCGCCACTTTCGAAGGCGGGTGGGAACCTTACATGCGGCTGATCTGGCGGCCGCTGGGCACGTTCCTGGACCTGCTGTTCTGCAATTGCGATGGCTATGTCACTGCAACCGAACACAGCTGCGAGGAATACCTGCAATGGGTTCGCGACAACCAGATGGACAGCGCGATCTTCTATAACACCACGGGCCTGTCCACGCGCGATCAGAAATACCTGTCGCGGATCGAACGCCTGCAGCGCGAAGGCAAAAGCGAGCTGGAACTGGCGCAGGCGCGGATGGTCTATCCCGAACCCGCCGCCGCCGAAACCCGTCAGGGCAAAAGCGATCTGGCCAGGCTGCAGATGCAGCAGACCGGCAATCCCCTGGTCGGCTTCGAACATGTCGGCAAGACGCTCGAACTGGGGCTCGAAGCGCTGAATGTGATTTACAAGCTGGCCGATTTCTATCCGCCCGAATGGCTGACCGGGCGGCAGGCCGGGACCGATCCCGGCGGGCGCCAACGGATCAACGAAGGGCACCGTCTGGTCCGTGCGGCGGCGGATATTCTGCTGGGGTGGGATCAGTTCGCCGCCGGGCTCGATCAGCTGCCGGATGCGCACCCGCTCAAACAGCGTTGGACCACGGCCAAGGGGATCTACAAGGAACCGCTGAACTGGTATTCGACCGGCAAGACGCACCTCAAGCGGCTGGATGCCGCGCTGGAGGCGGAGCGGCCGCAAGACCCGGTGTTTGCCGCCAGCGAAGTGCAGGGCGGGATCCTGAAATCGCAGGGCAGCGCCGCCCAGCCGGTGGTCCACGGCGCGCTGCTGCTGTTCACGATCCGTGACAGCGCCGGGGCGCGCCGCTTTGTCAGCCAGATCGATCTGCATTTTGCCGATGGTGCGGGAAGCACGCCCACCGATGGGTTGTACCGCAATCTGGCCCTGACCGCCGATGGCCTGCTGCGGCTGGGGCTTGATCATCAGGTGGTCGATTGTTTCCCCAAGGAATTCCGCGAAGGGATGGAACAGCGCAGCGGGATCATTGGTGACATGCGCGAAAATCACCCGCGCAACTGGATCCTGCCCGAACGCAACGGCCCGGTTTTGACCGGTCAGGTTCCGGCTGGCACCGCGCTGCCCCGGGTCGAACTGCGCGAGGTTGATCTGGTAATCCAGCTGCGCTCGACCAATCCGGATCGCGCCGCGCTCGAAGCCGAAGCGCGCCGTCTGGCTGCGCTGGCCGGGGCGGGGGCCTCGCTCGAAGCGGTCGAATGGATGCTGGGCGGGCACGGTGAAGGCGACGGCTATTTCCGTGATCATTTCGGCTATCTTGACGGGATCAGCCAGCCGCGCCCGGTCCTGCCGGGTCAGCCCGCCGGTCTGGCGCGGGACCGGGTCAAACCGGGCGAAGTGCTGGCCGGTTATGGCAACGATCGCGGTGATGCCGCGCCGGGCCCCTATGCCTCGCTGGCCGATGAACGCAGCGGCCCGCGCGCCGCGGCGCAGGATCTGCAACGCAACGGCACCTATCTGGTGCTGCGCAAGATTGGTGAGGATGTCGAACGCTTCAACCAGTGGCTGACGCGCGCTGCCGGGCCGATCGCCGCGCAGCTGGGGATCGATGCCGGGGCCGCGCAGGCGCTGCTCAAGGCCGCGATCATGGGGCGCGATCAGGCCGGACGGCCGCTTGCCAAGCCCGACAGTCCTGACCTCAACGATTTCGATTACGGCGAGGACGGGACGGGGCAGCGCTGCCCCTATGCGGCGCATATCCGCCGCGCCAATCCGCGCCGGATCGTGACGGGTGGGGGCCTGCCCCCGGCCAGCCAGGCCGAAACCCAGACCCGCGCCGAATTTGATCGGCCATCGCCCCGGCTGCTGCGCCGGGCCATGCTGTTCGGCGATCCGGCCCAGGGTCCGGCCCGTGCCGGGCTGATGTTCATGGCCTATAACGCCAGCATTGCCGAACAGTACGAAGTGATCCAGCGCTGGCTCAACGGTGGCAACAGCACCGATGTGGCCGGCGCCAACAACGATCCGCTGACCGGGGTCGGGCCCAAGGATGCCCCGGCGGTGTTCCAGTTCATTGCCAGCGATGCCGCGGGCAAGCCGCAAGTGGTGCGGGCCGAACTGCCGCTGTTCACCCCCGGCGCACCGCCGGTGGGCCATGCCGATCCGGGGCGACATCCGTTTACGCCGCTGCATTGGGGGCTGTACCTGTTCGTGCCTTCGCGCAGCGCACTGGCCGCGCTGGGTCAGTTGACCGCCAGCTATCTGCCGATGCGCCCGTTTGATGAAGACGCGGTGGGCCGCGCGATCATCGAACGGGTGTCCGCCATGCCCGAAGATGAAGCGGCCAAGGAATGGAAGCGGCTGCTGGAAGATTTTACCACCAAGGACCCGGCCGAACGCGATCTGACCCCTGATATGTGGGCGGCGATCCGGCACTATTACGGCGGCGCGCTCAACCTGCGGCGCGGGCCGAACCAGGGCGGCGGCGTGGCGCTGGTGGGCGAAGGCGATAGCGGCGAGGAACCCGATGCGCCGCGCTATGACTGGGCCAATCCCGATCGCGAAAACCAGAACGTGGTGCTCTGCGCGGGCGCGCGGCAGGTGGCTCAGGTGCTGGCGGACTGGAAGAACTTTTCCAGCGAGGAACAGCTGCGCCGGATCCATGGCAACAGCGGACCGATCTTCGTTACCCAGCAGCCCGACGATAACTATCACAACCCGGCGCTGACCGCGCTCAAGCTCAACTACTGGAACGATTCCAACGCGACCAACGCGATCCTGATGAAGTACGATGCCCCGGCCGGGTTCAAGGCCGGTTACGCCGCCGGGACCAAAGTGCTGAACGCATCGAAGCAGGCGGTTGAGGCGCTGGGGCGCACATCGTTCAAGCTGGAACTGCGCCGCCAGTACCTGCTCCCCGCGCTGGGGGTTTTAAGCCAGATCTGGTACGGCTTCCCCGATGGCACCCACATGCTGCTTGGGCCGTGGTCATGGTCGCCGGTGCGACTGGGCGAACCGGGCGAGGCGGAAATGGCTGCGGCCAATCCCGATATGGTCTGGCGCGACAAGCCGCATGCTCCGGGCGATTTCCTCTCCCCCTCGCGCAATGCCTTCTATCCCCGGCCCAGCCCCGAAGTGACCGACTATGCCGAAAACCACGGCAAGGCGATTCTGATCGCGGCCCGCAAATTCGTGGCCGATCACCGCGCGGCCGACACGGTTCCGGGCGGATCGGTTGCCGCCGCGATGTTCCGGGAGATCCAGGATCCCGAAGTGCTGGCGCGCAATATCGTTGGCACCATGGTGGGTGCGATCCCGCCGATGGATGGCAATCTGCGCGGGGTGCTGGCCGAATGGCTGGGTCAGAAATCGCTGTGGCGGCACCAGTCGGCGCTGAAGCAGGCCACTGCGGGCCAGTCCGCCGATCAGGCGATCGCTGCGGCCATCGCGGCCTTGCGGGGCCCGGTTTCGCAGGCGATGTGCATCCGCCCCGCGCCAGACCTGCTCTATCGCACGGCCCAGCACGATACGCGGATCAAGACAGACCCGCCCACGCCCGGCTGTCCGCACCGCCGCGATGTGAAAGTGCGCAAGGGCGATATGGTGGTGGTCAGCCAGGTCTCCGCCGCGCAGCGCTCACTGTTCGATCCGGCCACGCCGGACGGCGATGTCTCGATTGTGTTCGGGGGCAAGCGTCAGCAGGCCGATCAGATCGACAGCCCGCCGCCTTATGCGGTTCACGCCTGCCCGGCGCAGGACATGGCCTTTGGCGCGATCATGGGGATCATGGCGGCCTTGCTCGATGCCGGGACGATCCAGGCCATGCCCGCCGCGCTGATCGTGCGGCTGAGTGACTGGAAACCGATCGGCGCTTCGCCCGGTGTTGCTTCCACGTGAGTGGAACAGACTCTAGGCTCTGATCCCCAGCGCTGACAGGGCGGCCTTGGCTTCGGCCTCGATCGTCTCGGCTGCGGCACTTTCACCGCGAAAGCGGGCAAGCTGTGCGGCGCACAGCAGGTTTCGGGCGGCTTCGCGCGGGCTGTGGCGGATCCGGGCCGAACGTCTGGCCTGATCCAGATAGTGATCGGCGCGGTCGCTGCGGCCCTGGCCTTGGGCCAGCCGGGCCAGTGCGCGCCAGCCCATCGCTTCGCCCAGCCGGTCACCGCCTTCGCGGACCCGTTGCACCAAGGCCCCGGCATAGGCCCGCGCCGCCGCCGTATCGCCGCGCACGGCCATGACCTGGGTCAGCCAGCCGAACAGCAGCGAGGTGCGCTGGCGGCTGTTGCCCGGGCTGAGGAACCAGCGCGCGGTATCTTCCATCCGCCGCACCTGCCGTTCATCGCCATCGATCCGCCAGCGGGCATAGGCGGCCAGCGCGTGGCTCATCATCGCCAGATAGCGGGTGTGGGTGCGGGTGCAATCCTGCAGCGCGGCCTGGGCCAGGCTTTCGGCCCCGTACCAATCGCCTTGCCACAGCCGGATCGCGGCGCGCTGGGTCAGCAGCGATGGGCGCATCGTGGTCAAGGCATCGGGATCGAGTGCTTCGGCCCGGTCGAACAGCGCGTCCGCCTCGGCCATGTGGCCCTGATCGCCCAGCAGAAAGCCGTGGCAGGCCAGCCCATAGATCAGCGTTTCGCGGTGGTGGCGGCCGCCGCGCTCGGCGAACTGGGGCAGCACCACGCGGAACAATTCGTCCGCCTCGCCATACCGACCGGCGCTGTTGAGGGACTGGGCCAGCTTGATTTCGATCTGGCCCATGAACCGCTCGTCGCCTGCCGCCAGCGCGGCATCGCGTGCGACCGAAAGGTCGCGGATCGAGCGCTTGCCGAGCCCCAGGCCATAAGCGATCGATCCCAGCCAATAGCGTCCCCGGATCTGCGCGGCGGGATCATCGCTGCCGGCCAGCAGCGCCTGGGCGCGCTGGATCACATCGAGCTGGTCGGCGGCGGGATCGACGATGCTGGCCAGCCCGAACTTGTTGAGCAAGGTCCAGCCCTGCCCTTCGCGCTGAGGGCCGGGCTCAAGCGCCTCGATCCGGGTCAGCGCGGCGCGGTAATGCGCCTGAGCCCGGTCCAGCGCGCCCGCCGCCAGCGCCGCGTCCCCGGCGCGCATGGCATAATCAAGCGCGGCCTCGTCCATTCCGGCGGCGGCGCTGTGATAGGCCAGAGCATCGAGCAGGCCATCCGCGCCGAGCAGTTCGGCCCGCTCTTCCAGCACATGCAGCGCGCGTTGGTGCAGATCGCGGCGCAGCGCCAGATCGATCCCGGCATAGACGGCATCGCGGGTCAGCCCGTGCTTGAAGCGCAGCATGGTGCCGCTATCGCCGGGATAGAGGAAATCGGCCTGCTCCAGCCGGTGCAACGCGGGCGCATCGATCGCCGCGCCCTGGATCGCGGCCAGCAGCCAGCCGGGCACCTGATGGCCCAGCACCGCAGCCTGTCGCAGCAGATCGGCATCGCGGGCGGGAAGCGCGGCAAAGCGGGCTTGGACCGCCATGTCGAACCATGCCCCGCGCGCCTCGCCTTCGGGGGCCTCGCCGCGGCTGGCCCAGGCGTGGCACAGCTCTTCAAGCAACAGCGGACTGCCCCCGGCGGCCATGGTCAGCCGTTCGATCACCCCGGGTTCGACCGTACCCAGCAAGGCCGCAATCGCCTGCTGCGCGGCCTGCGGCGTCAGCGGCAGCAGTGGTTCGATCAGGCAGGGCGTGCCTTCGGGCAAGCGGACCTGCCCCTCGCGCGAGGCGAGCAGGACGCGCAGCTGCCCGGCGGGCGCGGCGGCGAGCATCGCGGCCAGCTCGTCGCGGCTCGCATCGTCGGCCCATTGCCAATCGTCGATCACTACCAGGACCGGCAGGCTTGCCGCCGCCAGCGCAATCTCGCGCCCGATCGACACGCCCTCCGCCGCCGCCTGTTCGGCCTGCTCGCTCCCGGCCAGTCCGCCCGCAATCTGCAGGAATGGTTGCAGCGGCCGCGCTGCCAGGTACGCTTCGCAGTACCCGCGCGCGACGCGCCATCCGGCACTGCGCGCCTCGTCGCAAGCATGCGCAAGCAGGCGGCTCTTGCCGATCCCGGCGGGTCCGTGGAGCAGCATGGTCACCGCGCCCTGGCCGCCGCCGCGCAGCCAGGTCTTGAGCCGCGTCTGAATCTCGTCACGCCCGGTAAGCGGGGTCAGCCGTTGGCGCGCGCGTCCGGCAAAGCGGCTTTCCACATCGCTGCGGCCCAGCACCGGCAGCGCATTCAACCGCTTGCGCCGCCCGCCCAGCTGCAAGGGCACGGGCGCGCCGGTGGTAAAAAACGCGGCGTCCCCGCCCAGCGTCTCGGCGCTGACCAGCAGCCCGTCGGGGCTGGAGGCATCGCACAGCCGCGCCGCGACATTGGTCGCATCGCCCAACATCTCATAACGCCCGCGCACCATGTCGCCGCTACGCAGCAGCACCACCCCGGCGTGAATCCCGCTGTGCAGCCGCAGCTTGAGCCCCGGGCCGAACAGCCCGTCCAGTTCTGCCGCGGCCTGATGCAGATCCAGCGCAGCTTCGGTCGCGCGGCGTCCGGCGTCTTCGTGGGCGAGCGGATAGCCGAACATGCACAGCGCCCCGTCCCCGTCGATCCGGACCACCTCGCCACCATGATGGCTGACGATCCGTCCGGTCAGTTCGCGCAGCCGGGTCAGGAGTTCGGCATAGTGTTCCGGTTCCATGTTCCCGGTGATGCCGGTGGAATCGGTCAGGTCGGTGAACAGCAGGACAAGGTGATGGCGCTGATTGACCAGGCTCATCTCAGCATGCGTTCGTATTGGTTGCGCAGGGCCGAAAGCGAAGCGATGTGCAACTGGCGGCCGCGCTGCTGAAGCAGGCCATCCTGGCCCAGCAGCCCCAGTTCGCGCGAAACCGCTTCGCGGCTGGTGCCGATCCGTGCGGCCAGTTCGGCATGGGTCGGCATCGGGCGGATATCGGCGCTGTCGGCCCCCGGTTCAGCCACTTCCAGCGCAAGCCGCAGCAGTTCGGCCTGGACCCGGCTGGCAACTGGCAGGGTGGCAAGTTCAAAGGCGCGGTCGGTCAGATTGCGGACCCGCTGGGCCAGCTGCTGTGCCACCCACAGCCCGGCCTCGGGCACTTCGCCCAGCAGCTGGGTAAATTCAGGCCCGGTCAGATGCGCAAGACGCGAATCCTCGATCGCGGTAACATTGGTAGAGCGCGGCTGGCCATCGATTGCGCTGAGTTCCCCGAACATCTCGCCCGGGCCCATATCGCTCAGGATTACTTCGCGCCCCTGCGGCGAAACCAGCGAGAACAGCAGGCGTCCTGACAGGACCAGATAGACGTCGCGGCCCTGGCTGCCTTCGGCAACCACCACCTGCTTGCGGCTGATCGGCTGCTGGCGGGCGCGGGCCAGGAATGCGTCGCGAACCGCGGGCGGCATGATCCGCTCCGCGCGCTGCTCTTGGCCTGACGGGCCAAAACCATGCATCCTTGCGACCCCTGTTCGCCACGGGCCTGCCCCAAACCGGCCCTTCTGTCTGCTACTAGTCCCTGCCGGTGATTTTTGTCACATCATTTTTTGGCGGGAAGAACCAGTTTGGGACGCTCTGCGCGCCTGTTCAGCTGAACAGGCTTTGATATTTCTGCGAAAAAACATCGCGCCCAATAATCAGGCGCATCACTTCACTGGAACCGGCGAGGATCCGGTTGATGCGGGCGTCGCTGAACATCCGGCTGATCGGATATTCATCCATGAAGCCCGCCCCGCCGTGCAGCTGTACCCCCAGGTCCAGCATCTTCCACTCAACCTCGCTCGCCACCATCTTGGCCTTGGCGCCCATGTTGCTGGTGAGCTGTCCGATATTATGGGCGGCGACGCAGTGGTCGATATAGACCTGCGCCAATTCAATCTCGGTATCCATCTCGGCCATGCGGAACTGGGTGTTCTGCTGGTCGGACAGCGGCGCCCCGAAGATCTGCCGCTGGCTGACGTAATCGCGGGTGATGTCAAACGCCTTGCGGGCATTGGCGGCGCAGCCGACGGCGGAAATCAGCCGTTCCTCGGCCAGGCCCTCCATCAGATAGTAAAACCCCTTGCCGGCCTCACCCAGCTGGTTGGCCTTGGGCACTTGCACATTGTTGAAGAACAGTTCGGCGGTGTCCTGCGCGGGCATGCCCATCTTTTTCAGGTTGCGGCCGCGTTCGAACCCTTCCATCCCGCGCTCCAGGATCAGCAGCACCATCGCATGTTTCTTGTCCGCGCCCGCAACCTTGGCAGCCACGATCACCACATCGGCGTTGATCCCGTTGGAGATATAGGTCTTGGAACCGTTGAGCAGCCAGTGATCGCCCATGTCCTGCGCCGTGGTGCGCATCCCCGCCAGGTCCGATCCCGCGCCCGGCTCGGTCATGGCGATGGCCAGGATCGTTTCACCCGAAACGCATTTCGGCAGGAACCGCATGCGCTGTTCCTCGGTGCCAAAGCGCTGGAAATAAGGGCCGACCAGGCGGCTGTGCAGCGTGTTATAGAACTGCTTGGCCCCGGCGCGGCAGGTTTCCTCGATGATGATCTGTTCAAAGCGGAAATCGGTGTCGCCCATGCCGCCATATTTCTCGTCCGGCCAGATCATCAGAAAGCCCTGATCGCCCGCCTTCCTGAAGGCCGCGCGATCGACGATCCCCGCCTCGCGCCAATCTTCCATATGCGGGGCAATTTCTGCCTCAAGGAACTTGCGATAGGCATCGCGGAACATGATCTGGTCTTCGCTGAACTGGCGCATGGCTTCCTCTTGCAGGATGGCGAACGGGCTGGGTCTGTGACCTAGGGTCAGGCCGGGTTGGGCGGCGGGTAGGCGGGCAGGCTTTCAAACACGCTGTCCGGGGTGGCCAGCATCCGTTCGTATTGCGCCTGCGGATAGTCAAGGTGCGGAACCGCGGGATCATAGGCCGGCTGCGACAATCCGCCGGGTCCGTCAAGGCCGGGCGGGGCGATCATCGCCTCCATCTCTGCCTCGCTCAGGCCCAGTCCGGCCAGCATCGCGCGGTCAATCCAGACCTGCGGTTCGACCGGGGTGGTAAAGGTCGAAACTTCCAGTGTCATATGTTCCGGCCCGGCAAAGTAGACCGATTTGCAGAACCCGTGATCGATCGGACCCAGCACCGGGATTCCGTGGCTGCGGACCCGATCACGCATGGCATAGAGCGCGGCCATATCGGGCACGCGAAAGGCCGTGTGCTGCAAGGCCCCCGGTGCCGCCGGTGCTTCACCGCGCCCGGCGTGGGTTACCCCCATGGTGGTCGGGATCGCCTCTCCCCCCGGCACGTGGACCAGCGAGAACAGGCTGTCATCGGCCATTTTGAGGAAGGCATGCATAGCGCCGGGAACGCCGTGCATTTCAAAGATCGCGACCAGCGGAAAACCCATCACGGCGGTGAAGAATTCCAGCTGGCGCTTCATGTCCCCGGCCATGAAGGCGATGTGATGGATGCCATCGGGGGTACCTGCCGGTTTGCTCATGGAATCGCCTCCTGTCCCGCTGCCGGTTCAGATGATGCCCTGCGTGGCCAGATGTGCAAGCGCCGCAGCATCCAGCCCCAGCCGCTGCCCATAGATTTCGGCATTGTGTTCGCCCGGCACAAGCGGTGCGCGGCGGCGCACGCTGGCCGGATTGGCCGACAATTTGGGCATCGGCGCCTGCATTTTTATCGCGCCAAGTTCGGGATGCTCTACTTCGACCAGCGCTTCGCGGGCGGCAAAGTGCGGGTCTTCCAGCATGTCCTTGCCGGTAAAGATCCGCCCGGCGGGGACCGAATGGGCGATCATCAGCGCTTCCACCTGATCCACGGTCAGTGTGGCAGTCCAGCGATTGATCAGCGCGTCCAGTTCCTGCTGGCGTTCGCCGCGCGCGGCATGGGTGGCAAAGCGCGGGTCGCGCGCCAGCTCCCCCTGGCCCATTGCCTCGGCCAGCCGCGCGAAGATCGCATCGCCGTTGCCGCCGATCATGTATTCGCCGTCGCGGCACTGATAGACGTTGCTGGGGGCGATCCCCGGTAGAATCGAACCCGATCGCTGCCGGACGATCCCCATCAGGTCATATTCCGGCACCAGGCTTTCCATCACTTGCAGCACCGCTTCGTACAGCGCGGAATCGACCACCTGGCCCTTGCCGCTGCTTTCCCGCGCATGGAGCGCAGCGAGTGCGCCCATGCAGCCATAGGTCGCCGCGAGAGTATCGCCGATCGACACGCCCATGCGGCTTGGCGGCCGGTCCGGATCGCCCACGATCGCGCGCCACCCGCCCATCGCTTCGCCAATCCCGCCAAACCCGGCGCGGGTGCTGTAGGGACCGGTCTGGCCATAGCCGGACATGCGGACAATGATCAGGCGCGGGTTGATCGCGTGCAGGTCTTCCGGTCCCAGTCCCCACTTCTCGACCGTGCCGGGCTTGAAGTTCTCGATCATGATATCCGCATCGGCCAGCAGGCGGCGGGCCAGGTCCTGCCCCTCGGCCACGCGCAGGTTGGCAGTGACCGAGCGCTTGTTGCGGCCGATCACCTGCCACCACACCTTGTGTGTCCCATTGCCCCATTGCCGCATCGGATCGCCCGCACCCGGCGGCTCGATCTTGACCACGTCGGCGCCCATATCGCCCAGCAATTGCCCGCAGAACGGACCCGCGATCAGCTGGCCCAGTTCGATCACCTTGACGCCATCTAGCGCGCCCGTGTTGTCACCCGTCATTGGTCTGCCTGTTTCGGAAAGGGCCCGGCCTTGGCCAGCATCGACGGCATCACCTTGTCCATCACCTGGCCCAGCCACTGCGCGGTTTCGATCAGCCGGTTCAGGTCCAGCCCGGTTTCCACGCCGCTGCGCGCCAGCATATAGGCCACGTCCTCGCTGGCCACATTGCCCGCCGCGCCGGGGGCAAACGGACAGCCGCCGAGCCCCCCGATCGAGGCATCGACCACGCTCGCCCCGGCCTCCACCGCCGCCCAGACATTGGCCACCCCGGTCCCCCGGGTGTTGTGGAAATGGACCCGCACCGGCAGCGGCGCGATGGCCCCTGCGATAGCGCGGACCAGCGCGGAAACCTGTGCGGGCACGGCCACCCCGATGGTATCGGCCAGCGCCACTTCGACCGGGCCAGCTTCGGCCAGCCGCGCTGCCATCCGCACCACATGGGCCGGATCGACCTCACCCGCGAAGGGACAGCCAAAGCTGGTGGCGATAGTCACTTGCGCGCTGCGGCCAGCCGCACGGGCCATGGCCACGATCCGCTCTGCCACGTCGATTGACTGCGCGCTGTCTTGCCCCTGGTTGCGAATCCCGAACGGATCCGAAGCGATGGCCACTGCGCCCAGCTGGTCCAGCCCCGCCGCCAGCGCGCGCTCTGCCCCGCGTTCGTTGAGCACCAGCCCGATCCGGGTCACACCTTCCGGTGCGCCCAGCCCTGCGACCACCGCTTCGGCATCGGCCATCTGCGGCACGCGCTTGGGATTGACGAAGCTTGCCACCTCGATCCGCCGTGATCCGGCGGCAATCGCGCGGCGGATCAGTTCGACCTTGTGCGCGGTGGAGATCAGCACAGCCTCGTTCTGCAGCCCGTCGCGCGGGCCGACTTCGACCATTTCTATGCTGCGGGGCTGGGTCATCGGTGGCTCTCTGGACTATCCCTGCGCCGCAATCCAGTCACGCACGCGGGCGGCGGCCTGGGCCTGAAGGTCCGGCTGGCCGAAGTAATAGTGGTTTGCCCCGGCGATCAGATGATGATCGATCTCGCACTTGCTCGCCGCCGCCATCAGCCGCGCGGCGTGGCTGGGGGTGCAGGCATCGTCGGCGCCGTTTTCGATCACCAGCATCGGACAGGCAATCCGCGCCGCACATTTCAGGCCATCGGCCTGGCTGTCATCATAGGACCACTGCGACAGCCACGAACGCAAGGTGGTGAACCGCGCCAGGCCCACCGGGCCATCGTTGACCACAAAGGGATCGCCCAGCATGCAGTGGTTCGGCTGGCGCTCGTTGGGATCGACCGTAGGGTCAAGCCAGCGCGGATCGGCCATGGTGCCCTGTACGGTAAAGCAGCGTTCCAGATTGTCGTGCCCGGCGGCCTTGAGCTCAGCCAGCTGGTCCTTGACCCAGGCCGTGATCCGCCGGTTGCGGGCGATCTGGCGCTGGCGGTATTCGGCGACGAATTCGGCTGAATAGGGCGGCTTCGGCCCGTCCGGGGCATAGAGGTTCCAGGCCGGATTGCGATCCCACGGCTTTGCCTCGTCCTCGATCGAAGGGTCCATCCATTCGGTCAGGGTGAGGTTGCGTGAAAGGTGCGCGGCGAGCAGCATCACGCCGTCCGCCGGAATGAATTGCGCCGCTGTCAGGTCATAAGGATCGCCCGCCGGGGTATGGGTAACGCGCGGGTCCTGCGCTTCGGCCTGATAGAACATCGACAGCGAACCGCCACCCGACCAGCCGCCCAGATAGACCCGGGCATAGCCCAGCCGCTCTTTCGCATCGCGCACACAGGCGCCCAGATCCATCACCGCGCGTTCCATGATCAGCGCGGTGTCGTTGCCCCGATAGCGCGGGTTGCAATAGATCGTGTGGACCCCCAGCCGGGCGAGCGCGCCAACCAGCGGCAGATAGGCCCCGCCGCCGATCGGGTGCGAGAAGATCACCACGCTGTCGGCGGGCACTCCCGGCCGCAGCAACTGGCATTCGACCGCCACTTTGCCGATTTCGCCGCCATAGGTGTCCTTGAATGCGCTCTGTTCGCTGAACAGCACGAGGTAGGGGATGCGATCGTAATGCAAGGGGCCTCTCCTTGCCGTCAGCTTGCCGGGGCCCCGGCCGTTTGTCCACCACGGCGCGGGCTTTGCGCTGCCGGACGGACCGGGCTAAGGGCTAGGCGATGCCGGTTGCCCTTATTCGCAAGCTGTCGGTCGCCGCTCTGGCGATCCTGCCCGTGCTGGCACTGCTGGCACTGTGCCGTCAGTTCGGCCCTTTGCCCGATCTTGCCACCTATTTCCCGGCCGCCCCGGCGGATCAGGCCGCCTCGCTCGCCGCCTTGCCGGGGCGCGCTGCGGACGCGCCCTTGCTGCAACAAAGCATCCTGCCGCCGGGTGACGCGCAGGCGCGCAATGCGGCGGTGCCGTTCTATGCCGGACCAGTGCTGCCCGCCGATCCGTTCCGTTTTGCCGGGAGCGAGACCGACCGCACCCGCGCCGCCGATTGCCTTGCGCTGGCCGCCATGGCCGAGGCCGGGCCCAGCGATGAAGGCCAGCGCGCGGTGATCCAGGTCGTGCTCAACCGGGTTCGCCATCCCGCCTTTGCCAAGACTGTCTGCGGGGTGGTGTTCGAAGGGTCAGAGCGCGCAACTGGCTGCCAGTTCAGCTTTACCTGTGATGGCTCGCTCGCCCGCCGGTACAGCGAACAGGCGTGGGAACACGCCCGGCTGCGCGCCGCCGAGGCACTGGGCGGGCGGGTCTTCGCGCTGGTCGGCAATGCCACGCATTACCACACCGATTGGGTGTTTCCTTACTGGAGCCCCAGTCTGGTAAAGCTGGCGCGGGTGGAGACGCACCTGTTCTTTCGCTGGCCGGGCTACTGGGGCACCAATGCGGCGATGCGGACGCCCTATCGCGGGGGTGAGCCTGATGTCAGTCAGCCGCTCCCCGGTGAAGCGCCCGCGCCGCTCGCCACGCCCGGCGCGCAGCCCACCGTGGCCCCCGGCGCGCCCGCGATTACGGGCGGCACGCTGACCATGCGTGACCCTACTGGCAAGGGCAATTTCGTCACGCTCGACCCGGGCTCCGGCCCGGCCGAGGCCATGGCGCTGGCCCGCAAGCTGTGCGGCGCGGCCACCACCTGCCGCGTCCTGGCCTGGGCCGACCGCGCGGAAATCCCCGCCACGTTCCCGCTGCCCCGCGCGGCGCGGGCCGCATTGCTGTTCAGCTATACCCGCGACCCGGCAGGCAGCGAGATCGCGCTGTATGACTGCACCCGGATCAACGGCGTGGCGCGGGACCAGTGCATTCCCAAGGCACGCTAGATCCTCCCCCGGTGGGGGAGGATCTTGTCTGGGTCAGCCGCTGAACTTTCCGCCTTCATTCGCCAACCGCTTGAGCAGCGGGGCGACCGGCAGGCCATACTGTTCCAGCCCGGCCACGATCTTGGGCAAGCCTTCATGGTCGGCCCAATACATGATCCCGCCGGTCCAGGCCGGCCAGCCATAGCCGTTGAGCCAGACCAGATCCACGTCCCCGGCGCGCTGGGCGATGGCTTCTTCCAGGATCAGCGCGCCTTCGCTGACCATCGGGTAGAGCAGGCGGGCGAAGATTTCTTCCTTTGATACCGCGCGCTGGGCCTTGCCTTCCTTGCTCGCGAAATCGGCGATGATCGCCAGCACTTCGTCGGACGGGCTGCGCTGGCGGTTCTCGTCGTAATCGTAGAAGCCCTTGCCGGTCTTCTGGCCCCAGCGCCCGGCGGCGCACAGCGCTTCGCGCACGGTGGTGACTTTGCTGGGATCGCGGTGCCAGCCGATGTCGAGGCCGGCCAGGTCACCCATCTGGAATGGCCCCATCGGGAAACCGAAATCGAGCAGGACCTGATCGATTTCGAAGTACTTCGCCCCTTCCATGATCATCAGGTTGGCCTGCTCCTGCCGTTTGGCGAGCATGCGGTTGCCGATGAAGCCGTGGCACACGCCTGAAACCACCGGCACTTTACGGATCGTTCCGGCCAGTTGCATCACGGTGGCCAGCTGGCTTGCCCCGGTCAGCTTGCCGCGCACCACTTCCAGCAGTTTCATGATGTTGGCGGGCGAGAAGAAATGCATGCCCAGCACCGCCTCGGGGCGCTTGGTCGCCGCAGCAATCTCATCGACGTTGAGGTAGCTGGTGTTGCTGGCGAGGATCGCACCCGGTTTGACGATCGCGTCCAGGCGTCCGAACACGTCCTTCTTGACCTCCATCGATTCGTACACCGCTTCGATCACCAGATCGCAGTCGGCCAGGTCATCGAAGCTCAGCGAGGGGGTCAGCCGCTCCATCGCTGCCTTGGCATCGGCCGCCTCGATCCGCCCGCGCTTGACGCTGGCTTCGTAATTCTTGCCCATCACCCCCACGCCGCGATCCAGCGCGGCCTGTTCCTGCTCGACAATCGTCACCGGGATCCCGGCGGACAGGAAATTCATCGTGATCCCGCCGCCCATCGTGCCCGCGCCGATCACCCCAACCTTGCGGATCGGGATCAGCGGGGTGTCGGCCGGCAGGTCGTCAATCCTGGCACAAAGCTGCAAGGCGGCCTGAATATGCGCCTGCGCGCCGGGAAGGGATTCGGACATTTCGATTTCCTTTTGCTTCTTTAGTCTCGGTGCCCGGCTTTCAACCGCACACTTTCACTGCCTTGCCCATTGCAGACGTGCCAAAATTCGTATCGCGCAATTCGGCCAAGTCAACGCGCTCGCCCCCCCGGTTCATGCGTTGCTCCGCGAAGTCCCTCGCCTTGGTCAGACTGGCTTCATCCCGCGCATCGAATCTGGGGCCGTCTGCTTCGCCGTGGCTCTGGTAATAGTCACTCCCGCGCATGACCTGCTTTCCAGATGCGACGACGCGCCTGGACAGGCCTTCGAACATGATCTTGGTATCGAGCTTACCCAGATAGGAGATCCGTCCCGGGACAACAGTGAATTCCACTGTGGCCTTTTCCAGGCAGTCGCTCCAATGGTTCTGTTGCCAGAAGCTGTCGATCCGGTACCGGCCCGGCGGCAAAGTGCGGGCAATGTAGCGCGGGCCAAGTCCTTCAAAGGGTACTTCCAACGCATAAACGCGCGACAGGAATCCGCTCTTGCCGTCCTTGGACATTTGGAGCGAATAGCCAAACGGCATCCCTTCGACTTGCAGCATGACAGCCCCATCCTTGGACTTGTCATCCAGCCTGACTTTCTCGGGCGATTGTCTTGCCAGCGTTGGGACCGGGGCGATTGCCAACGCGATTGCCGAAATTAGCCCCAATTTGTGAATTGATGTCATGTTCGATCCCGTCAATTGATCTGCCGCTCACGCCCTTCCCAATAAGGCTCGCGCAGGGTCCGGCGCAGAATTTTGCCGCTGGGGTTGCGGGGCAAAGCGTTAATCGTGTCCACGCTCTTGGGTACCTTGAACCCGGCCAGCCGTTCGCGCGCCCACTCGATGATCGAGGCGGCATCGATGGTGTGCCCCGGCTTGGGTACGCAGACCGCCTTTACCGCTTCGCCCCATTTCTCGTCCGGCACGCCGATCACGGCGACTTCCAGTACGTCCGGGTGGCCATAGATCCCGCTTTCGACTTCCGCCGGGTAAACGTTTTCGCCGCCGGTGATGATCATGTCCTTGGCGCGGTCATACATATAGACGTAGCCGTCTTCATCCACGTAACCGACGTCGCCAGTGGCGATCCAGCCGTCCGCATCCATGGTGCTCTGGGTCGCTTCGGGCAGCTTCCAGTAATGCAGCATGTTGCTGGAGCTGCGGGTGCAGATCTCCCCAATTGCGCGCGGAGGCAGGGCGCTGCCATCGGGGCCGCGGATGATCATTTCCACCCCCGGCAGCGGCTTTCCGGCCGAGCGCATCCGCTCGTTACCTTCCACCGAATGGTCCTCGGGCGGCAGCACGCAGATCGTGCCGGTGGTTTCGGTCATCCCGTAATTCTGCACGAATTCCGCGCTGAACATCGCGATGCACTGGCGCAGCAGTTCCAGCGGGATCGGGCTGGCACCATAGAGGATATATTTGATCCGGCTGAAATCGGTCGTCGCGCAGTCCGGGTGGTTGAGCAGCATCTGCAAGGCCGCCGGGACGATGAAGAAGCGGGTGACGCCCCGGTTTTCCACCGCATCGAACACGCGGGTGGGCTCGAACTCGCTCAGCACCACACCGGGCAGCCCGGCGGCGAGCGCCATCACCCCCAGCCCGGTGCCGCCGATGTGCGCGCAGGGCATGGCGACCAGCACCGCCTCATCCTCGTCCCACAGGGTATAGGGCATCGGATTGTCGAGCGCGGCCTTGCGCAGCCCGAACAGGTTGCGGTTGGACAGCACCGCGCCCTTGGGGTGGCCGGTGGTGCCGCTGGTGTAAAGCTGCAGCACGGCTTCGTCCGGCTGGGATGGGGTGAAATCGGTGCGGGGGCTGTCAGCGATCAGCTTGCGGGCTTCATCCGCGGTGAAGCAGCGGATCAGGCCGGGGCGCTGACCCAGGGTCTTGGCGCAGGCTTCAAACCCGTCGCCCAGGAACAGCAGCTTCGCTTCGGCATTGTCGATGATATAGGCCGCCTCAGGCTCGGCCAGCCGCCAGCCGACCGGGACCATCACCACGCCCGCGCGCGCCGCGCCGAAGAACAGGGTGAAATAGGTGGTGCTGTTCTTGCCGAACCAGGCCACCCGGTCCCCCTTGTTCAGCCCCAGGGCGAGCAGGGCCGATGCGACCCGCGCGGTCGCATCCTCGAACTGGCCATAAGTAAAGCTGAGGTCGTCCCCCTCGATCGCCAGCCGGTCTGGCCGGTCCTCGGCCCAGAACCGCAGAAACTCGTCAAAGGAAAACAGATCCGCCGTGCGGCGCGCCTTGGCCAGCAGGCGGTCATAGGTCGCTTGGTCCATCATTCTCTCCCGGTTGAAGGCGATGTTTAACCGGGCACTTAATTTGGGCAAGCGGGAAGTGGGGGTTGGTTGACGGCGCGGCGGTTCTCTGCGGCGAGTTTCGGGATAGTTCACGCAGAGGCGCGGAGGAGTAGCGCCTGCGGCAAAGCCGCTCTCTGCCCAAACGCCGCTCAAAACGCTGCGTGAAATGGGAAGGCGGCCGCGCCGCCAGTACTACGCCTCTGCGTCTCCACTTCTTCTCTGCGCCTCTGCGTGAACTATCCCGGAAGTGCGTCAAAACGCCCTGGATCGCTGCTTACACAGGGATGGCGAAGGGCGTGGGCGCGTTGGAGGGACTATCCCCCCGCCATCAAACTCGCATTCCCGCCCGCCGCCGTGGTGTCGATGCAGGTCACGCGTTCGGTGGCAAAGCGGGTGACATAGTGCGGGCCGCCGGCTTTGGGGCCGGTGCCGGACAGGCCCTCGCCGCCGAACGGCTGGCTGCCGACCACCGCGCCGATCTGGTTGCGGTTGACATAGAAATTGCCGACCCGTGCCTGCGCCTGCACCAGCCGCCGGGTGGCGTCGATCCGGCTGTGCAGGCCCAGGGTAAGGCCAAAGCCGGTCTGGTTGATGTCTCGGATCACTTGTTCCAGCGCGTCCGCCTGGAACCGCGCAACGTGCAGCACCGGGCCGAAATTCTCGGCCGTCAGGTCGGCAATGCTGCCAATTTCGATGATCGCCGGGGCCACAAAGGTTCCGCCTTTGCAGGCCCCCGGCAGTTCGCGTTGCCAAACCGGGTGTCCGGCTTTTTTCATCGCCGCGATATGCTTGTCGAGGCTCGCCTTGGCTTCGGCATCGATCACCGGCCCGACATCCGTGGTCAGATCCTCCGGGTCGCCGATCACCAGCGCTTCGAACGCGCCCTTGATCATGGACAGCATTCCGTCCGCGACATCGTCCTGCAGATAAAGCACGCGCAAGGCCGAGCAGCGCTGTCCTGCGCTCTGGAATGCGGCGGCGACCACGTCGCGGGTGACCTGTTCGGGCAGGGCAGAGCTGTCGACGATCATCGCGTTCTGCCCGCCGGTTTCGGCCACCAGTTGCGCCAGCGGCCCGTCGCGGCCCGCCAGGCTGCGGTTGATCGCGCGGGCGGTGGCGGTGGAGCCGGTGAAGGCCACCCCGGCAATGCGCGGATCGCTGGTCAGCATGGCACCAACCTTGCCGTCACCGGGGACGAGCTGGACCACCCCGTCCGAAATCCCCGCCTCGTGGAAAAGGCGCACCGCGAGATCGGCGATCAGCGGGGTCTGCTCGGCCGGTTTGGCCAGCACGGTGTTGCCCGCCGCGAGCGGCCCGGCGATCAGCCCGGTGAAGATCGCCAGCGGGAAATTCCACGGCGCGATCGCCACGAAGGCTCCTCGCCCGTGCAGGGTCAGGCGGTTGCTCTCCCCCGTCGGGCCGGGCAGGGCCGTGCCTTCGGGAGTAAAGTGCGCGCGTGCCTCGGCGGCGTAATAGCGCAGGAAATCGACCGCTTCGCGCAGTTCCAGCACGGCATCGCCCAGCGTTTTACCAGCCTCGCGCTGGCACAGGCTGAGGAACTGGACGGTGCGCGCCTCGTACAGGTCCGCCACTTCCTCCAGCCGCGCGGCGCGTTCTGCGCCGCCCAAGGCATCCCAGCCGGGTTGGAAGGCGACCGCGCGGTGGATCATCTCGTCAACCTCGGCGGGGGTGGCATCGCGGCACTCACCGACCAGACTGGCGTGATTGTGCGGTGAGCGGACAGGGTGCGCCGCCGAGCCGCGTTTGTGTTCCACCGTCGGCGCGGCGGGCCAGGGCTCGTCATCCTCGCGCCAGACCTTCAGTTCCGCCAGCAGCGGTTCGCGCACCAGCGGATCGGCCAAGTCCACGCCCGCGCTGTTCCGGCGGTCGAGGAAGATATCTGCCGGGAGCGGAATCGCCGGGTTGCGGCGCGGGGAGAGGGCGGCCAGTTCTGCCACCGGATCGCCGACCAGTTCGGCCACTGGCACCTCGGCATTGGCCATGCGGTTGACGAACGAACTATTCGCGCCGTTTTCCAGCAGGCGGCGGACCAGATAGGCCAGCAGTTCCTTGTGGCCGCCGACCGGCGCATAGATCCGCACCGGGGTGCGCGGCTGGCCGTTTTCGGTCTGATAGCGCGCCAGTTCGGCATAGACATCCTCGCCCATGCCGTGCAGCCGCTGGAATTCGAACCGGGTGTCGCCCGCCAGCGCCAGAATTGCTCCGACGGTATAGGCATTGTGGGTGGCAAAGGCCGGATAGATCGCATCGGGTGCAGCCAGCAGCTTGGCCGCGCAGGCGAGGTACGAGACATCGGTGGCGACCTTGCGGGTGAATACCGGATAATCACCATACCCGCCGACCTGGCTCAGCTTGACCTCGCTGTCCCAGTACGCGCCCTTGACCAGCCGGACCATGATCCGCCGGTGGTAACGCCGCCCCAGCGCCGCGACCCATTCGACCAAGGGCACCGCGCGCTTGGAATAGGCTTGCAGAGCCAGGCCGAACCCCTGCCACCCGCCCGCGAACAGTTCCTCGTCCGCGACCAGCGCTTCGATCACGTCCAGCGACAGTTCCAGCCGCTCAGCTTCTTCGGCGTCGATGGTGAAATGGATGTCGGCGGCGCGCGCCTTCAGCGCCAGCTCCTTCAGCATCGGCACCAGCGCGGCCTTGGCGGCATCGGCGTGGAGGAAATCGTAGCGCGGATAGAGCGCCGAAAGCTTGACCGAGATCCCCGGTGAAGCGATCACGCCCGGATTGCCATTGGCGCCCGCTTCCTGCGCCAGCCGGTCCAGCGCATCGGCATAGGACTGGCGGTAACGTTCGGCATCGGCAAAAGTCATTGCCGCTTCGCCCAGCATGTCGAAGCTGTGGGTCAGCCCGGCTTTTCGTTCCGGCGCGGCGCGCTCCAGCGCTTCGTCGATGGTGCGCCCGAACACGAATTGCCCGCCCAGGATCTTCATCGCCTGCAGGGTTGCCTGCCGGATCACCGGTTCGCCGAGCCGTCCGACCGCGCGTTTCAGGCTGGCGCCCAGCCCGCCGCTGTCAGCGCGGCGCTGTTGCAGCACCTGCCCGGTCAGCATCAGCGAGAAAGTGGCTGCGTTGACGAAAGTGCTGTCGCTGTCGCCCATCCGGTCCGACCAGTCGATCCCGGCCAGCTTGTCATGGATCAGCGCGTCGGCGGTGGCGGCATCGGGGACGCGCAGCAGGGCTTCGGCCAGGCACATCAGTGCGATGCCTTCTTCGGTGCCCAGCCCATAGGTTTGCAGGAAGGCATCAAGCCCGCTGGCCTTGTGCTGCCGCGCCCCTTCGACCAGCCGCGCGGCGATCCGGGCGGCTTCGCCATGCGCCGCGCTGGCGGGGGCAGCCTGCTGCAACCGCTCGGCAATGCAGGCTTCTTCCTCAAGGCGATAGGCGCGGCGCAGGGCGGTTCGGTCAAGCGGAGCGGGCAAGGCAATGACTCCCTGTTGAAACAATGTTGCGCAATAGCATTGGTTGCGCCGGAAACCAATCGGGCGCGAGATGGTTGTTTTGGAGTAAAGCGAGCCCGCATAAATCCTTGCTTTTTCGCCGCAATGCAGCAATGCCGGTGGCCGAGAAGGCATATGATCAGGGTTGCAACGATCATCTTCGCCGCCATGCTGGCATCCTTTGCTGCACCGCCCGCGGTTGCGGCAGAGGAATCGCTTGTCCTGGCGGCGGCATCCGGCGATCCCTATGCCCCGGCGGTGGGCCGCATGGTTCAGTCGATGGTCGAATATACCCGCTGGACCAGCCCGCCCAACCCGGTTGAGCTGTGCATTTCCGGCCCGGCCGATCACGCGTCGCGGCTGGATGGGCTGCGCCTGTCCGATGGCCGCGCGATCGTACGGCGGTCGATCTCGGCCAGCCCGCTCGCGCTGGCGGGCTGTGATGTGCTCTATCTCGGACGGCTCCCGGCTTCGGCCGCGCGGGGGCTGACCGATGCGGCGCGGGGCAAAGGCGTGCTGACCATTGCCGAAAGCGATCCGGACGGGCGCAGCCAGGCGATGTTCGTGCTGGTGTTCCGCCCCGGCGCGCTGACTTTCCGGCTCAACATCGATGCTGTCTCGCGCTCTGGCCTCAGGGTCGATCCGCGCGTGCTGCGGCTGGCGCAGGGGGGCTGAGTCGATGCAGCGAGTCTCCCCCAATCAGGCCCTGCCCACGCTCAGCCAGTTGCTGGCCCGGGTCCATTTGCGGCTGATCCTGTTCTCGGTCGTGCTGGCCGCGCTCAGCTTGCTGGTCAGCGGCACAATCGTGATCCGCAATTATGCCAGCCGCAATCTCGATCTGGTGGCCAAGACCGTGGCCTATACAGTCGAACCTGCGGTGGTGTTTGGTGACAAGCAGGCCGTGGCCGAAGGGATCGCCTCGGTCGGCGCGGTCAACGGGATTGATCGGGTCGCGGTGCTTGATCCGCAAGGGCAAGTGCTGGCGGAATGGCGCCACCCGCATGGCGATTTCCACAGCCGGATCGAGGATGCGGCCAACCGGTTCATCTGGCCCAAACCGGCGGTGGCTACGATCAGCCGGAACGACACCGCGATCGGGCGGATCGAGATTTACGGCAATTCCGAAGGGATCCTGCGCTATGCCTTGTCGGGGCTGATCATTTCGCTGTCGTGCCTGGGGCTGACTGTGATTGCCACCCGGATCCTGGCGCGGCGGTTGCAGCAGGATGTGATCGCCCCGCTCGATCACGTGGCCGAAGTGGCCCATGCCGTGCGCAGCGACCGGGCCTTTGAACGGCGCGTGCCCAGTTCCGGCATTGCTGAAATTGACCGCTTCGGGCGCGATTTCAATGCGCTGCTGGCCGAACTGCAGGGCTGGCACGCGGGGCTTACCAGCGAGAACGCCGAACTGGCCCGCCGTGCTACCCACGATGCCTTGACCGGGCTGGGCAACCGGGTGTTGTTCGAACAGACCCTGGCCGATGCGATCGGGCAATCGGTGCGCAGCGGGCAAAGCTTTGCCGTGCTCTATTTCGATATCGACAGTTTCAAGCAGATCAACGATCGCCACGGCCACGAATGCGGCGACAGCGCCTTGATCGCCGTTGCCGAGCGGCTGCGCCAGTCGATCCGTCAGGCTGACCATGCGTTCCGCCTGGGCGGGGATGAATTCGCCGTGGTGCTGGCGGCCTTTGCCGATCAGGCCAGTATCAGCGCCGTGCTTGAACGGGTCGATCGCGCCATGGCGCAGCCCTATCGCCTGCCCACGGGCGCCAGCGCCAACGCCTCGCTCAGCGCCGGGGTCGCGGTCTATCCCGATGATGGCGTTTCACCGCAAGACCTGTTGCGCCGCGCCGATGCCAATATGTACCAAGCCAAGAAGGACCGGGCCCTGTCCGGTGCCAAGGGGAAAAACCATGCGTAACCTGTTCACCGCCGCCACGCTCGCCCTTTTGGCCGCCTGCGCCACTGTTCCGGCCAAGCCGGGCTTCAACAAGCAGCAGGTCGCGGTGCTGACTGAAAACGGGTTCAAACCGGAAGGTGAGAATTACGAACTGGGTCTGGCTGACCGGGTGCTGTTCGATGTCGACAAGGCTGACTTGAAGCCCGAAATGACCGACACGCTGACCAAGCTGACCAAGGCGCTGGCCGGGGTCGGGATCCACGGCGCGACGGTGGAAGGGCATACTGATTCAACCGGTGCCGACGATTACAACCAGGCCCTGTCCGAACGCCGTGCCCAGGCGGTCAAGGCGCTGATTGTCACCAGTGGTATGGCCGAGCCGGAAGTTGCGGCGCTTGGCAAAGGCGAAACCGATCCGATCGCCGACAACGCCACCGAAGACGGCCGCGCCCAGAACCGCCGGGTGGTGATCGTGGTCACCCCGGTTAATGCCATGGCGCTGAAGGATTGAGCCGTCCCCCTCCCGCTGGCGGGAGGGGTTAGGGGTGGGCCTGAGGCCGCACGCCCTGATCGCGCAACGGACCCACCCCCGACCCCTCCCGCAAGCGGGAGGGGGGAAGAACCACCTCTCCCCTTTGACCCGCTGCGCATCGGCCTTATGACAGCGCCATGACCACCTCCGCTTCCCGCTGGCAGTTCTGGATCGATCGCGGCGGGACTTTCACCGATGTGGTCGCGCGCGGGCCCGATGGGCGGGTGCTGACTGCCAAGCTGCTGTCCGAAGACCCGGCGCGGGCAGAAGATGCTGCCGTCGCCGCGATCCGGCAGCTGACCGGCACGCCCAATGGCCCGCTGCCCCCGGCAGAAGTGCGGATGGGGACCACGGTGGCCACCAATGCCTTGCTGGAGCGCAAGGGCGAACCCACCGTGCTGGCGATCACGCGCGGCTTTGGCGATGCCTTGCGGATCGGCACGCAGGACCGGCCCGAACTGTTCGTGCGCGAAATCAGGCTGGCCGAGCCGCCCCATGCCCGGGTGATCGAGATCGACGAGCGGGTCGATGCCGCGGGCAATGTGGTGCGGGCGCTGGATGAAGCCGCCGCGCTCGCCGCGTTCCGGCAGGCCGTGGCCGATGGGCTGCGCTCGGTCGCGATCGTGCTGATGCACGGCTGGCGCTATACCGCCCACGAAGCGCGGCTGGCACAGCTGGCGCGGCAGGCCGGGTTCACGCAGATTTCAGTCAGCCACAAGATCGCGCCCCTGATCAAGCTGATCGGGCGCGGGGATACGACCCTGGTCGATGCCTATCTTTCACCCGTGCTGCGCCGCTATGTCGAAGCGTTCTCGGGCGAATTGGGCGCGGAGAGCGAGCCGCTGTTCATGCAATCGAGCGGCGGGCTGGTGCAGGGGCGGCACTTTCACGGCAAGGATGCGATCCTGTCTGGCCCGGCCGGCGGGATCGTTGGCATGGCGCGCACGGCGGAATTGTCGGGCGAAGGCCGGGTGATCGGGTTCGACATGGGCGGGACCAGCACCGATGTCAGCCACTATGCCGGGGCCTATGAGCGTGACAGTGAGGTCCGCGTCGCCAATGTCCGGATCCGTGCGCCGATGCTGCGGATCCACACCGTTGCGGCGGGCGGCGGATCGATCTGCCGGTTCGATTCGGGGCGGCTGGTGGTGGGGCCGGAAAGCGCGGGCGCGGTGCCGGGTCCGGCCTGCTATCGCCGGGGCGGGCCGCTGACCGTCACCGATTGCAATGTCATGCTGGGCAAGATCATGCCCGAACACTTCCCCGCGCTGTTCG
Organism: Novosphingobium sp. B 225; assembly: GCF_002198665.1. GTDB lineage: Bacteria > Pseudomonadota > Alphaproteobacteria > Sphingomonadales > Sphingomonadaceae > Novosphingobium. The sequence continues at coordinate 111,526 of NZ_MWLM01000034.1, forward strand.
GCCCCACTGGGGACCAGCCGCTCGACCGGCAGGTGGTGGAACAGAAATTCGCCGCGCTGGCCGCCGATGTCGCGCGCGAGACCGGGCAGCAATTACCCCCGCAAGACCTTGCCGCCGGCTTCGTGCGAATCGCGGTTACCCAGATGGCCCATGCGATCCGGCAGATCTCGGTCGCGCGCGGGCACGACGTTACCCAATATGCCATGGCCTGTTTCGGTGGCGCAGGCGGGCAGCATGCCTGTCTGGTCGCAGACGAGCTGGGGATCGCGACCGTGCTGATCCACCCGCTGGCGGGCGTGCTGTCAGCCTATGGCATGGGGCTGGCGAGCGAGGCCGCCATGCGCGAACGCTCGCTTGGCTTGCCGCTGGTGGCCGGGGTTGAACAGGAAATCGAAGCCGCGCGCGCCGCGCTGGCGGATGAAGCCGCAGCGCAGCTGGGCACACCTGCCAGCCGGATCGAAGCCAGCCTGTTCCTGCGCCGGGCCGGCAGTGAAAATGCGATTGAACTGCCGCCGGGGCCGCTGGATGAACTGACCGCAGGTTTCGCCGCCGCGCACCGCGCGCAGTTCGGTTATGATCTGGCGGGGGAACTGGTGGTGGACCGGGTGCGGGTGGAAGCGGCGGCCGAAGATGCCAGCGCCGCGCAGCTCGCCTGGCCCTTGCCGGACCTCAGCGGCGCGGCGCTGGGCACCGCGCCGTGCTGGCTGCAAGGCGCAGAAGCTGCGGTGCCGGTTTTTGACCGCGCCGCGCTCGCCGCCGGGTTCAGCGCGGCGGGGCCGATGGTGGTGATCGATCCGCTCAGCACGACCATGGTGGAGCCGGGCTGGACCCTGCGGGTGGACGGCGATGGCACGCTGCGGCTGGAACGCAGCGCCGCGCGCGCCGCCGCACCGGTCCTGGGGGCCGAGGCCGATCCGATCCGGCTCGAAATTTTCAACGGCCTGTTCATGGCGATTGCCGAAGAAATGGGCTCCGCGCTCGCGCGCAGTGCGATGTCGGTCAATATCCGCGAACGGCTCGATTTCTCCTGCGCGGTGTTCGATGCGCAAGGACGGCTGGCGGCCAATGCGCCGCACATGCCGGTGCATCTGGGTTCGATGGGGGAAAGCGTGCAGGTGGTGCTGCGCGCTCGCGCGGGCGGCGCGGATGGGCGGGGCATAAGGCGCGGCGATGCCTATGTCCTCAACGCGCCCTATGCCGGGGGCACGCATCTGCCAGACATTACCGTGGTCATGCCGGTGTTCGCGCAGGGTGACACCGACGCACCCAGCTTCTTCGTCGCGGCGCGCGGGCACCATGCCGATGTGGGCGGAATCGCGCCCGGATCGATGCCGCCGGATAGCCGCAGCATCGCGGAAGAAGGCGTCCTGCTCGACAATGTGCTGCTGGTGGATGAGGGCCGCTTTCGCGAGGCTGAGCTGCGCGATCTGCTCTCGTCCGGGCCGTATCCCAGCCGCGCGGTCGATCAGAACCTCGCCGATCTGGCTGCGCAGGTCGCGGCCTGCGCGCGCGGGGCGGCGGGGCTGCACCATGCCTGCGCTGAACATGGCCAGGCCACGGTCAGCGCCTATATGGCCCACGTCCACGCCAATGCCGAAGAGGCGGTGCGGCGGCTGATCGGACGGCTGGAAGACGGCGCGTTCCCCTATGAACTGGATAATGGCGCGGTGGTGGCAGTGGCGGTGCGGGTGGACCGCGAAGCGCGCAGCGTGACGATCGACTTCACCGGCACCAGCGACCAGCTTGAGGGCAATTTCAACGCGCCGTTCAGCGTGGTCCGCGCGGCGGTGATGTATGTGCTGCGCACGATGATCGACGATCCGATCCCGATGAACGAAGGCTGCCTGGCCCCGGTGACGATTGTGGTGCCCGAAGGTTCGATGCTCAATCCGCGCTATCCCGCCGCCGTGGTTGCGGGCAATGTCGAAACCAGTCAGGTGGTAACCGACGCGCTGTTCGGCGCATTCGGGGCGATGGCGGCGGCGCAGGGGACGATGAACAATTTCACTTTCGGCACCGACCGCTATCAATACTATGAAACCATCGCCGGGGGCGCGGGGGCCGGGCCGGGCTTTGCCGGGGCCAGCGCGGTCCAGACCCATATGACCAACAGCCGCCTGACCGATCCTGAAGTGCTGGAAAGCCGGTTTCCGGTGCTGCTGGAAGAGTTTGCGATCCGGCGCGGATCGGGCGGCGCGGGCCTGTGGCGCGGCGGCGATGGCGCGGTGCGGCGGCTGCGCTTCCTCGAACCGATGCAGGCCGGTCTGCTCGCCAACCGCCGCCGGGTGCCGCCGTTCGGGCTCGCCGGGGGCGAACCGGGAGTTTGCGGCACCGGGCGGGTCGAGCGGCTGGACGGCACAGTCGAAATGCTCGGCGCGACGGCCTCTGTCAGCCTGGCTACGGGCGATGTAATCGTGATCGAAACGCCCGGCGGGGGAGGATACGGCGAGCCATGACTCTGTGGGTTCTATCCGGTTTGGCGGTGATGGTCTTTGGCTTTGTGCTGCGGTTCAATCCGCTCGTGGTGATACTTGCCGCTGCTCTCGCCTCGGGGCTCAGCGCGGGCTTGCAGCTGGTTGAAATCGTGGCCGCCTTCGGCAAGGCGTTCAACAACACGCGCTATGTTTCGGTGATCTGGATCGTGCTGCCGGTGATCGGGCTGCTTGAGCGCCGCGGGTTGCAGGAACGCGCCAAGGCGCTGATTTCCGGACTGAAAGGGGCCACGACCGGGCGGTTGCTGCTCGGCTATCTGCTGTTCCGCCAGCTCACCAGCGCGCTGGGCCTCACCTCCATCGCCGGCCCGGCGCAGACCGTCCGGCCGCTGGTCGCACCCATGGCGGTCGCCGCATCGGGCTCTGACGATCCGGCCGAGCAGAACCGGATCAAGGCCTTGTCTGCTGCGACTGACAACGTCGGGCTGTTCTTTGGTGAGGATATCTTCATCGCGATCGGCTCAATCCTGCTGATGAAGGGCTTCATGGATCAGCAGGGTATTCAGCTAAGCCCGTTCGACCTGTCGGTCTGGGCGATCCCCACCGCGATTTTCGCCTTTGCCATCCATGGCTTCCGCCTGTGGCGACTGGACCGCAAGGAGGCCGGGCAATGATCGGGCTCGCACAGGTATATGTGGTCGCCGGACTGGCTTTCACCGCCTTCGCCGCGCTGTCACTGACCGATGCCAGCAATCCGAAGCGCCTGATAAATGGCGCGTTCTGGGGCCTGTTGGCGCTGTCGATGCTGGCCGGGGATCAACTGGGCGATCTCGGCAACGGGGTGCTGGTCCTTGCGCTGGTCGCGCTTGCTGCGCTGGGGCTTGGCAAAGGCAGCGGCGGGGCAAGCGAGGCGGAGCGCGCTGGTGCGGCGGCGCATCATGGCAACCGCCTGTTCCTGCTTGCCCTGGTGATCCCGGCCACGGCGCTGGCGGGAACATTCCTGTTCAAGCTCGCGCCCGCGCTGGTCGATCCCAAACAGGTCACGCTGGTCAGCCTGACGCTGGGTGTGCTGCTGGCGCTGGCCTGCGGCATGGCGGTGCTGCGCGCCGCGCCCTTGGTGCCGCTGCAGGAAGGGCGGCGGCTGATGGATACGGTCGGCTGGGCCGGGATCCTGCCGCAGATGCTGGCCAGTCTGGGTGCGGTGTTCGCACTGGCCGGGGTAGGGGATGTGGTTGGCAAACTGATGGCCGGGGTGATCCCGCAAGGCAGCCTGTTTGCCGCCGTGCTGGCTTACGGCCTTGGCATGGCGCTGTTCACGATGGTGATGGGGAACGCCTTTGCCGCTTTCCCGGTGATGGCCGCGGCGATCGGGCTGCCCTTGCTGATCCACCAGTACCACGGCGATCCGGCGATTGTCGCCGCGATCGGGATGCTCGCGGGGTTCTGCGGCACGCTGATGACGCCGATGGCAGCGAACTTCAACATTGTCCCCGCCGCGCTGCTTGACCTGCCTGACCGCAATGCGGTGGTGAAGGCGCAGGTCCCCACGGCCTTGCCGCTGCTCGCGGTCAATATCATGCTCATTTACTGGCTGGCCTTCCCATGATGCAGCTGACTGACAGCCACGCCGCGCAGTTCATGGCGCTGACGCTGGGCCACCTGACCCGCGAATTTCCGCACAAGCTGGACCATGTGATGGACGGCCCCGCCGATGTCCGCCGCCCCAGCGATCTGCACCCGATCTTCCACGGCAGCTTTGATTTCCATTCCTGCGTCCACGGCTATTGGCAGGTCATGCGGCTGGCCCGGCTCTATCCGCGCCTGCCCGAAGCGGACCGGGTGCGCGCGCATGCCGACCGGATGCTGACGGCAGAGAACTTCGTGGGTGAGCTGGCCTACCTCGCCAATCCCAGCACGCGCGGGTTCGTGCGGCCCTATGGCTGGGCCTGGGTGCTGGCGCTGCATGGCGAACTGGCGCGGCACGATGCGCCCTGGGCAGGCCACGCGGAGCCATTCGCGCGCGCCTTTGCGGCGCGCTTCGCCGCGTTCCTGCCGGTCCAGACCTATCCGATCCGGGTCGGCACGCACTTCAATTCGGCCTTCGCGATGGTGCTGGCGCATGACTGGGCCAGCACCCACGATCCGGCGCTCGCCGCGCTGATCGCGGCCCGCGCGCAAGACTGGTTCGGGCTGGACCGCGCCTGTCAGGCGTGGGAGCCCAGCGGGGACGATTTCCTGTCCTCAGCACTGACCGAGGCACTGGTGATGAGCCGGACCATGGGCGCTGACTTTGCCGACTGGTTTGACCTGTTCCTGCCCGCCGCCGCCATGCAAAGCCCGGCGACGTTGTTCACCCCGGCGCACGTGTCAGACCGCAGTGACGGCAAGATTGCGCATCTCGATGGGCTCAATCTCAGCCGCGCATGGTGCTGGCGTTCCATCGCCCGCGCTTTGCCCGATGGACATCCGGTCCGCCCGATTGCCGGGCAAGTGGCCGAAAGCCACATCGCCGCTGCCTTGCCGCATCTGGCAGACGATTACATGGGCGAACATTGGCTCGCGACTTACGCGCTGCTGGCGCTCGAAGCGGGTTAGTTCACCGGCGTTGCACCTTGGCCCGCGGCCCAGGCGCGGCTGACTTCGCGTGAGCCGAGGTAATTGCCGGCCTTGTCATATTCGCGCACGGTCACTGTGCCGCTGCCCGCGCGCATCGCCGCATCGAACCCTTCAGCCAGCCCGGCCAGCTGGTCCCAGAAGCTGGGCTTCTGGGTCTTGCGCCAGGCGACGTATTTCTGCCGCTGTTCCTCTTCCCAGCGCGCCTTGGTGGCTAGTTCGGCGGCCAGCTTTGCATCGGCTTCGGCCTGGGCCCGCGCGCCCGCGGCGGCGCGTTCGGCATCGATGTTGGCCATCCATGAAAGGCCCCGTTGGCACGATGGCATGGCGGCGCGGCCCCCGACGCAGAACCGGTTGAGCAGATCGCGGTCGGTCAGGGTATAGCGCTGGGCAAAGGCAAACACATCGGCATCGTTTTTCCCGACGAGATTCCGCTGGATCTGCCACAGTTCCAGCGATGTTGGCGCGGCCTTGCCCATAAAGGTGGCGAATTCGGCCCGCCATTTTGCATCCTCACGCCGCGCCAGCACGGCTTTCAGCATGGCCTGACCGGGCTTCGATTGCCGCCCCCAGCGTTCGCTCTGGCCAGACAGGATCACCGCGTCCCACAGCGCCAGTCGCCCGGTCCGGGCGGCGTGCATCGCGCCGAAAACGGTATCGTCCGCTCCCGGCGATTCGCCCCACGATAACTTCTCAAGCGAGGCGAGGAATTTCTTCTCGGCTTGCTCGGGCGTATAGGTCACCGGAACAAAGGAAAAGTTTTCAAACTTGAAGGCATAATCGCTCTTGCCGGTGCGCGCCCAGTTGAACGGGTTGGCATATTTTCCGACCTGCACGAACTGCATCGAATAGCCCAGGCAATCCGTCAGGCAGCTGGCTCCGGACAGCGCGGCCAGCCGATCCGGGCCGTGGCGCTGCCAATAGTGCGCCCCCCAGATGTCGGCCAGGGTGGGCACCACCACCTGCACCAGATCGTAATTGCCCTGTTCAGGAAATTGCTGCCAGCCCGGCAATTTATAGGATTCCCTGGCGTTGCCATACTGCAGCACGATCAGCCCTTCGAGCACGGCATGCATCGCGTCGCGGTCACCGCTTTCGGCCAGTTCGCTCAGCCGTTTCAGCACCGGCCAGTCGATCAGGGCCTTGGCCATCGATTCGCGCTTTTTCCAATAGTCCTTGGTCCCATAGAGTTCGAGCCAGGGCAGGGCCGGGGAATTCTTCCAGCTGTCGCGCAGCTTGCGCACTTCGGACTTTTCGGACGATGTCAGTTGCCGCACCGAAAAGCGCGGGCGCAGCTGTTCCACCACTTCGCGCTTCAGGCCGTCCTTGCGACCCGAATCCGTCCCCCAGATTGCCCGGCCCTTTGCCCCCATCCGGTCCTGCACCGCCCGCATCGATTCCAGGTACCATTGTTGCCCGGTCCGGGCAGGATCGCATTGCAGCGTTTGCGGGCGGAGCGTTTTCGTTCCTTCATACCAGGCCGCTTCAAGACAGCGCCCGGCCTGATCGACCAATTGCCTGTCGCGCACAGTCCAGGTTTCCGCTGCGCGCCGATCATCGCAAATGCCGATGCTGGCGATGCTGGCCACGTTGTTGGAATAGAGGCAGCCCAGATCACCGAACCGCAGGCGTACCCGGTTGCTGCCGGGGCCATCGATTGCTTCCAGCGTCACGCGCTGGCTCCAGATCGTATCGCAGAGCTTGATGTCACTGTTGTCGTAGCTGTCGGAATCGCTCACCGCGCCAAGACAGGCGGTGCGATCGCTGCCGGGGGTCAGGACCAGCGGGGCGACGGCCAGCCGCCGCAAGCGTTCTGGCAGGGATTCTGCACCGGGCGGGATCAGGGCGTTCTGCGCCTTCAGCGGGGCGGGCAGGCCAAGGGCAAGGCAAAGTGTCAGGGCAAGCGCCAATATGGCCCGCATCGGGTCAACTCCGGTTCCGCGCGACCGGAGCAGATTAGCGCCGCGGATCGGGATGGCAAGCCAGCCCGTTGCAGCGGATCAGCGGGGAAGCGTTGCTGCCGTCCGGGCCGCAGCCTCGATCGCGGCCTTATCGGGGGTGCCCTTGGGGACAATCCACGATCCGCCGCAACACAACACTGCGTCCAGCGCAAGCCAGTCAGGTGCGGTCTGGGCGGTGATCCCGCCGGTCGGGCAGAACCGGACCGAGCCGAACGGACCGGCAATCGCCTTCAGTGCGGGGATGCCGCCATTGGCCTCGGCCGGGAAGAACTTGAACCGGTCCAGCCCCAGGTCGAGCCCGCGCATGATGTCGCTGCTGGTGGCGGTGCCGGGCAGGAAGGGGACTTTGGCGGCAATCGCGGCTTTGGCCAGGCTTTCGGTCAGCCCGGGGGAGACGATGAACTCGCTCCCTGCGGTCAGCGCATCGTCGAGCGCATGTTCGTTGAGCACCGTGCCCGCGCCGACGACCGCGCCGGGAACCTGCTTCATCTCGCGGATCACGTCGAGCGCGCTGGCGGTGCGCAGGGTCACTTCGAGCACGGGCAAGCCGCCCGCAACCAGGGCTTCGGCAATCGGGCGAGCGTGGGCCACGTCTTCGATCACCAGCACCGGGATCACCGGGGCCAGGCGCATGATGTGTTCGATGGTGGTCATGCAAGATGCTCCGCAGCAAAGGCCGCCGCAGCCCCGAATAGGCCCGGCTGGGGATGGGTGATAAGTTTGACCGGCAAAGCGGCCATCAGGCCTTCGAACCGGCCCTTGGCGCGAAACCGGCTGGCAAAGCCTGATTGCAGCAGGGTGTCCTTGATCCGCAGGCCAAGACCGCCTGCGATCACCACGCCGCTGGCGCCCTGGGCCAGGGCAATGTCTCCGGCAACCGCGCCCAGCGACAGGCAGAACCGGTCAACCGCAGCGGCGGCCAGGCTGTCTTCGCCCGAAGTGCCCAGTTGCCACAGCGTGCGGTCATCCAGCGGCTGAATCGCGCGCCCTTCCAGCGCGGCCAGGGCTTCATAGATGTCGACGATCCCGGGGCCGGAAACCACCCGCTCCACCGAAACCCGGCGATAGCGCTGGCGCAGCCGGGCCAGCACGGCATCTTCGATGCTGTCGAGCGGGGCAAAGTCGATATGCCCGCCTTCGGTCGCCTGGACGCGGTATTGTCCTGCGCCATCGCGCCAGACATGCGCCACGCCCAGCCCCGTGCCGGGACCGACGATCGACAGTGTGCCCTGGGCGGGCAGCGGCTCGTCCGGGCCAGCGAGGTGGACGAAATGGTCTACCCCGGCGCGCGCCACGGCATGGCCGACCGCGCCGAAATCGTTGACCAGCGTATGGCGGCTCGCACCCAGCTTTTCCGGGATCAGCGCGGGGCGGATGATCCACGGGTTGTTGGTAAAGCGGATTACCTCGCCCCCGACCGGACCGGCCACGGCAATCGCCACATTGGGGGGCAGGGTGCCGCCCTGCTGGCGGGCAAAGTCTTCCCAGGCGGTCTGGAAGCTGGCGTGGTCTTTGGTGTGGAGTGTGGCCGGTTCGCCCAGCGTGATGCTGCCATCGGCGGATACTTCGGCCATGGCAAAGCGTGCATGGGTGCCGCCGATGTCGACAGTGACGAGTTCCGTGTTCAAAGTCCCGCCTCCGCCAGCATGGCCGAACCGCCCCGTTCAGCCCCGTCGGCGTGGTGGCGCAGCACAGCGAACAGTTCGCGCCCGGTGCCCATTTCCAGGCGCGGCGGCGCGGCCGGGGTGCGGGTGGACAGGTCGGCCAGCACTTCCAGCGATCCGATGTTGGCGCAAAGCCGAACCAGATCGCCATCCTGAAGCAGCGCCAAGGCGCCGCCGCCCAGCGCCTCCGGGGTGACATGGATGGCCGCCGGAATCTTGCCCGATGCGCCCGACATGCGGCCGTCGGTTACCAGCGCCACCTTGAAGCCGCGGTCCTGCAGGACGCCCAGCGGCGGGGTCAGCTTGTGCAGCTCGGGCATACCATTGGCGCGCGGGCCCTGAAAGCGGACCACAACGACGACATCGCGGTCCAGTTCGCCCGCCTTGAACGCGGCCTGCACGGCTTCCTGGCTGTCGAATACCCGGGCCGGGGCCTCGATCGTCCAGCGTTCGGCATCGACCGCGCTGGTCTTGAATGTGGCGCGGCCCAGGTTGCCCTGAACCAGCCGCATTCCGCCATCGCCCAGGAACGGCTGCGCAACCGGGCGCAACATCGCATCATCGCCGCTCTGCGCCGGGGCGGGGCGGACGGCCAGCGCTTCGCCGTCCAGCCAGGGCTCATCGGCATAGGCCCGCATGCCGCCTGCGGCCACGGTCAGCACGTCTGCGTGAGCCAGACCGGCATCGAGCAATTCGCGCACGACATAGCCGATCCCGCCAGCGGCGTGGAAATGGTTCACATCGCCAGCGCCATTGGGATAGACCCGCGCGATCAGCGGCACGGCGCTGCTCAATTCGTCCAGATCCTGCCAATCAAGCTGCACGCCCGCCGCACGGGCCATGGCCGGCAAGTGGATCGCATGGTTGGTCGATCCACCCGTGGCGAGCAGACCGACACAGGCGTTCACAATCGCCTTTTCATCAACCACCAGCCCCATCGGGCGATAGTCTGCACTGTCCCGGCCAATCTCGGCCAGGCGGTGCACCGCAGCGCGGGTCAGCGCGGAACGCAGCGGAGTGCCGGGCGGCACAAAGGCTGCGCCCGGAATGTGCAGGCCCATCATCTCCATCATCATCTGATTGGAATTGGCCGTGCCATAGAAAGTGCAGGTGCCCGGCGAATGATAGCTCTTGCTCTCGCTGTCCAACAGCTCGGCCCGGCTGGCCTTGCCTTCGGCATAGAGCTGGCGGACTTTCTGCTTGTCCTTGTTGGCGATGCCGCTGGGCATCGGGCCGCTCGGCACGAACAGCGCGGGCAAATGGCCGAACCGCAGCGCACCGATCACCAGCCCGGGAACGATCTTGTCGCAAATCCCCAGCAAGGCCATGCCATCGAACATCGCGTGGCTCATCGCGATGGCCGTGCCTATGGCGATGGCATCGCGGCTGAACAGCGACAGTTCCATGCCGGCTTGCCCCTGGGTCACCCCGTCGCACATCGCGGGCACGCCGCCGGCCACCTGCGCGGTCGCACCAACTTCGCGGGCGTACAGCTTCATCGCTTCGGGATAGCGCGCATAGGGCTGATGCGCGGACAGCATGTCGTTATAGGCGGTAACGATCGCCAGGTTCGGCCCGCGCCCGCTGGCGATGGCTGCCTTGTCTCCCTCGGCCGCGGCAAAGCCATGGGCCAGGTTTGAGCAGGACAGGCCGCTGCGCGCGGTAGAGCTATGGGCTTCGCGCTCGATCAGGTCGAGATAGCGGCGGCGGCTGTCCTTCGAACGGTCGATGATCCTTGCGGTAACGCGCTCGATAATGGGGTGAAGCTGGGTCATGCTCTGCTACTCGTGCCAGGTTGCGCCGTCGCGTTCGGTCAGGGCGACAGCGGCGGACGGGCCCCAGCTGCCGGCGGTATAACTCTTGGGGCGCACACCATGTTCCGCCCAGCTGGCGCGGATCGCGTCGATCCAGTCCCATTGCGCTTCCACTTCGTCGCGGCGGACGAACAGCGTCTGGTCGCCCTCGATCAGGTCGAGCAGCAGGCGTTCATAGGCGATCCGCTTCGTCGGCCCGGCAAAGGCATCGGGCATCGCAATGTCGAGCGGCACCGCACGCAGGCGGATCCCGTCGCGGTCAAGTCCCGGGACTTTGGCCATCAACGAGAGCGAGATATTTTCTTCGGGCTGAATTCCGATCACCAGCCGGTTCGGTTCGGTCCGCGCGCCGCGCCCGGCAAAGATCGAATGCGGCACCTGCCGGAACTGCACCACGATCTCGGTGCGGCGCTGGGGCATCCGCTTGCCCGTGCGCAGATAGAACGGCACGCCCTTCCAGCGCCAGTTGTCGATATGCGCCTTGATCGCGACATAGGTTTCGGTGTCGGAATCGCGGCCCAGTTCGTCATCGTAACCAGCTACGGGCTGGCCATCGATTGCGCCCTTGCGGTACTGGCCGGTGACCGTTTCGTCCGGGTGGGTCAGCCGCAGCGCCCGCAGCGCCTTGACCTTTTCATCGCGAACCGCTGTGGCGTCAAAGCTGGCTGGCGGTTCCATCGCGACCAGTGCAAGCAGCTGCAACATATGGTTCTGCACCATATCACGCAGCGCGCCGGCCCCGTCGTAATAGCCCGCGCGGCTTTCCAGACCGACCGTTTCGGCCACGGTAATCTGGACGTGATCGATATGCGCCGCGTTCCACAGCGGTTCGAACATGATGTTGGCGAACCGCAGCGCCAGCAGGTTCTGGACCGTTTCCTTGCCCAGATAGTGGTCGATCCGGAAAATCCGGTCCTCACTGAACGCGCTGGCGACCGCATCGTTGATCTCGCGGCTGGTTTCCAGATCGGTGCCCAGCGGCTTTTCCAACCCGATCCGCACTTTGTCCCCGGTCAGCCCGCCTGCGACGAGTCCGGCAATGGTCGGTTCAAACAGGCTGGGTGCGGTGGAAAGGAAGATCGACAGACCGCGTTCGATCGGCCCCACTTTTTCGGCCAGCGAGTGGAAATGCGCGGTGTCGTTGGCATCGAGCGGTTGATAATGCAGCCGGTTGAGGAATTCAGCCATGCTTCCGCGCCGGTCGGGCGGCAGGAACTTTTCCAGCGCGGCGCGGGTGAAGTTGCGATAGCCCTGATCATCCAGGTCCTGCCGCGCCGTGCCGATGATCCGCAGGTCCGGCGCGATCAATTTGTCCACCCCCAGCGCGCAGAGCGAAGGCAGCAGCATGCGCTGCGCCAGATCACCAGTGGCGCCAAACAGCAGCAGTCGATCGGCAGTAAAGCTCATCTCCGGCACCTCTGTCTGGCTGATGTGACGCAGCGGTGGGTAGCAGCGCTGCAGCCCCCGCGCCATAGCAGCGCATTCCAATGCACGGGCGCTGCATACGTCTGCGCAGAGCAACGTCTTCCCCAACACCGTATTCTGCCATAGGAATTGCCGCGATGACTGCCAGCCAGCTTAGCGTCCTGTTCTTTCTGCAACTTGCCGTGATCATCGCGGTCTGCCGTTTGGTTGGCGCCTTTGCCCAGCGCTTTCTGGGCCAGCCGCAAGTGGTGGGGGAAATGATCGCCGGGGTGCTGCTTGGCCCGTCGATCCTGGGCTTTGCGGCACCGGGACTGGAAGCGGCGCTGTTTCCCGCGGAAAGCAAGAAAGTGCTCTATGTCGGCGCGCAGCTGGGCGTGGGGCTGTACATGTTCCTGGTCGGGCTGACTTTCGACAAGGCCGAATTCCGCGCCAGCGCGCGTTCGGCGGCGGTGGTCGCCTTTGGATCGATGGCCGCGCCATTTGCCGTGGCGGCGCTGATGGCACCCTGGCTGCTGGGCATCGAAGGGCTGTTCACCCCGCGCGTCGGTACGGCGCAGGCCGCGCTGTTCCTGGGCGCGGCGATTGCGATCACGGCCTTCCCGATGCTCGCGCGGATCATCCACGAACGCGGGATTGCGCACACCAGGCTGGGCACCCTGTCGCTTTCCTCTGGCGCGATTGGTGATGCCGGGGCCTGGATCGTGGTTGCGGTGGTGCTCGCCAGCCTGGGTGAGGGCGCGCATATTGCCTGGCTGGCAATCGGCGGCGGGCTGTCCTTTGCCTTCGTGATGATCGTCATCGCGCCGCGCCTGCTGGCTCCGCTCGCCGCGATCCATGCCCGCAAGGGTGAAACTGACATGGCCCTGCTCGGCACGGTCCTGGTGCTGTTTCTGCTCAGCGCTTTCGCGATGGATGCGGTCGGGATCCATGCGGTGTTCGGCGGGTTCCTGCTGGGCACGGCGATGCCGCGCGGGGCATTTGCCGAAGAAGTCCGCGCCAAGCTTGAACCGTTCACCACAGTGTTCCTGCTGCCGATGTTCTTCACTTTTTCCGGGCTCAACACCCAGCTGGCGGTGGTCGATAACCTGGCGCTGGCGATGGCGGCGCTGGCGATCCTGGCGGCTTCGATCCTGGCCAAGGGCGGGGCCTGCTATCTCGCAGCGCGGCTGTCGGGGCATGATCATGCCACTGCCATGGGCATCGGCGCGCTGATGAATGCGCGCGGGCTGATGGAACTGATCATCATCAACATCGGGCTGCAGCGCGGGGTGATCGAACCGGGGCTGTTCGCGATCCTGGTGGTGATGGCGATCGTCACCACCCTGATGGCCAGCCCGCTGTTCGAAGCGGTCTATGGCCGCAAGGCGCGGGCCGAAGGAGCCATCACGTGAAGCGCGTGGCCGCGGTCGCAGCCTTGCTGGCTTCAGCCCCGGTGCAAGCGACCCCTTGCGCACCCGAACTGCGGGTGATGACCTATAACATCCGGCTCGACACTCCGGCTGATGGCGAAAACCGCTGGGAAAAACGGCGGCCGCTGTTCCTGTCGCAGCTTGATCTCCTCCAGCCTGCGATTCTGGGTCTGCAGGAAGTGGTGCCGGGGCAGCTCAGTGATCTGGAAGCGGCGCTGCCCCATCACCAGCGGATCGGCGCGGGGCGCGACGGGGCAGGACAGGGAGAAGCTTCGCCGCTGTTCGTTTCGCGGCGGTTGTTCACGGTGCGCGCCAGCGGCATGTTCTGGCTTTCATCCACACCGCAGGTGCCTTCGCTCGGCTGGGATGCCAGCTATCGCCGGGTCGCAACCTGGGCGCACCTGCGCCGCCGCGCAGACGGCGCGCGGGTGCTCGCCATCAACACGCATTGGGACCATCTGGGCAAGCAGGCGCGGCTGGAAAGCGGCAAGATGCTGGCCAGCTGGATCGCTGCCCACCGCAAGCGCGGTGAAGCAGTGGTGCTGCTGGGTGATTTCAATGCGGAACTGACCGAAAGTTCGATGCAGGCGTTGCTGGGATCGCTGGCCGATGCGCGGACGGCGGCGGGAAGCAAGGCGGCGGGAACCACCGTTACCTTCAACGGCTATGATCCCAGCCCCAGGTCCGGGCAGACGATTGACCACGTGCTTGTCGCGCCCGGAACCCGCGTGCTGCGCTATCACGCCCTGGCCGAACAGTTCGACGGGCGGCTGGCTTCGGATCACTTTCCGGTGATTGCCGATCTGGCACTGCCGGGCGTCAGGGCCTGCGGGTAAGGCTGGCGATCAGCATCCGCTGCATCGCGGCAAGATCTGCCGCGCCACGGGCGCCCAGCACACCGCGCGCCGGCGGCGGCAAGTGTTCGCCGGCCGGGCCGTCTGCTTCGAACACATAATGTGCGAACATCGCAGCCCAGTGCCGCCGCGCTTCGGCTGACAGCGGGCGCAGCGCAAGCATGCCGTGCAGCATCGCATCCCAGGCCGAAGCCGGGGTCATGGCAGGCGCGGGCCACCAGTAATTGACCAGCATCGAGACCGGATCCAGCGCCTCGACATGGTGGAACCAGCCATAGGGCACATAGACTGCGTCGCCCGGTTCAAGTTCAGCAATCCACGCCGCTTCGCAGGCTGCGGCAAAGCGCGGATAGCGCGCAGGATCAGGGTGCAGCGGATCGGTCATCGCGATCGGGGTGCCCGCCGGGGTCGGATCGAATGGCCCCATGTAAAGGTTGCCCACCTGCTCGGGCGGATAGAGCGTGAAGCGGCGGCGGCCAGCAGTGCAATAGGCCAGATTGGGGGCCGGGTCGGAATGGGCCGCCACTTGCGCGCGGGTGCCGATCCACAGCCGGGCCTCGCCCGGGCCGGGCAGCAGCGGCAGCGGATGGCTTTGCGCAAACGCCGGAGTCACTTCGCGCGCGATGACGCCCTGGGCGGCAATCGCGGCACCGGTGGGGCTGTGCCATTCAGCCTCGATCCGGTTAAGCAGTTCGCCCAGGCTGGCACTGTTCCGCGCGAAGTTGAAGCCGCGCAGGTCCGGGGCATAGTGGAACCGGCCCTGCTGCGCCGGAGGCAGGATGGCAAAATCGAGTTCCTGCGCGCCGCCATAACCGCGCAGCAGGGCCAGCACCGCGCCTGGCCCTTCGCTCGCCGCCTGCACCACCGGCCAATGCCGCACGATCCCGCGCAGCACCAGCGGCTCCGCCGGAGGCGGAGCGCCGGGGGCGAACAAAGCGGCGGAATCACCGCTGGGCGGGGGGACGGGGCAAGGCATGACCGGGCCAAGCTGGCACGGATCGATGTGTTTAGGAAGCGCTTCCAACGCTTGGCCTTGATGCACCTTGCAATTACCTGGGCAGCGCTCCCGGCTTGCCAAGCCTGCAATTGGTTGCAACAATACAAATCAGGGGCACAGGGGCATCCATGTTTTCGAGTTCGTTTGGCCAGTGAGCAAACCCACTATCGATGATGTTGCTGCGCTGGCCGGGGTGGCGCGCACCACGGTTTCGCGCGTGCTCAACCATCAGCCCAACGTGCGCGAGGAAGTGCGCGACAAAGTGATGCGCGCGGTGCAGATGCTGGGCTACCGGGTCAACCTGCAGGCGCGGCACCTGGCCGGACGCAAGGCGATGCGGCTGGCCCTGGTCCATGCATCGGACTTTGACAGCGAACCCAACTCTTACTTCAGCTCGGCGCTGGAACTGGGCGCGACCCGGGCTTCGGCCCGGATCGGGGCGCAACTGATCACCCATGTGGTCAACCAGAACGATCCGGGCGCGGCCGCCGAAGTGATCGCCAGCGCCAGCGATGATCAGTGCGACGGGATTATCCTGACCCCGCCCTTTGCCGATGACATCGAACTGCTGCGCGCGCTGGAAACCATGCAATGCCGGGTCGTGGCGATCGCTGCGGGCCCCGCCAGCGACGGGGTGGTGGCCACGCTGGGGATCGATGATCGCCAGGCGGGCTACGATATTGGCGCGCATTTGCTGGCAATGGGCCACCGCCGGTTTGCCTTTATCAAGGGGCTGCAAGGCCACCTTTCGGCGGAAACGCGCTTTGACGGGTTCGTCCAGGCGCTGCACGATGCGGGGATCGGCGCCGATACGATCGTGCTCGAACGCGGTAACTTCACTTTCCGTTCGGGGCTGGACTGTGCCCAGCGGCTGCTGGACGGGACGCAACCGATCACAGCGCTGGTCTGCGCCAATGACGATATGGCTGCGGGCGCGCTGCTCGCCGCACACAAGGCGGGTCTGCAGATCCCCCAGCAAATCGCGATCACCGGGTTTGACGATACCCCGGTGTCTGAAATCGTCTGGCCGCCGCTGACCACGATCCACCAGCCGCTGCGGCAGATGGGCGCGCGGGCGGTGGAATTGCTGGCCGAACTGATCGGCGGCGCACAGCAGGATGTGCGGCGCGAAGTGCTGGATCACAGCCTGGTCGTGCGCGATTCCAGCGGGGCTGGCTGAACCCCGCATTCTGAATTCCTATGCGTTGGAAGCGCTTCCTATTGACGGCGCGCACTGCTTGCGGCACTAAGTTGGAAGCGCTTCCAAGTTTCCACGCCCCTGCTCATGGCAGACGGCGAAGGAAAAATGACGGAATACCGCACTTACGGAGGGGATGAATGGCAATGAGGGATACCATCGGCCAAGCCGCGATTCGGCTGCCGCGCACTTATCGATTCGGGCTGACCGCCGCGTCCACGCTGGCACTTGCCGCGCTCGTGCCGCAGGCCGCCCTGGCGCAAGACGCCAATCCGCCAGCTGATGAAGCGCTGACTGACGCCAATGGCGAAATCATCGTCTCGGGCATCCGCTATTCGATCGCCAACTCGATCAATCTCAAGCGCAATGCCGAAAGCATCGTTGAATCGATCTCGGCCGAAGAAATCGGCAAGCTGCCCGACGTTTCGATCGCGGAATCGATTGCCCGTCTGCCCGGCCTTGCTGCGCAGCGCGTCGGCGGCCGTGCCCAGTCGATCTCGATCCGCGGGCTCTCGCCGGACTTCACCACCACCTTCCTCAATGGCCGCCAGCAGGCCAGCTCGGGTGACAACCGCTCGGTCGAATTTGACCAGTATCCTTCGGAACTGCTGCAGAGCGTGGTGGTCTACAAGACGCCTGACGCATCGATCGCGGGCATGGGCCTGTCGGGTTCGGCGGACCTGCGCACGGTGCGCCCGCTTGAATTCGGCAAGCGCGCCATCGCGCTCAACCTGCGCGGCGAACTGAACAGCGGCGGACGGCTCAACGAGGATGTGCGCAACTGGGGCTGGCGCGGCAGCGCAAGCTATATCGACCAGAACGAGGACGGCACCGTGGGCTGGGCGATCGGTTATGCCCACCTCGACAGCCCGTCGCAGAACCGCCACATCAAGGCCTATAACTATGAAACGTTCTGCTGCGGGATCGACAACAACATCACGCCCGCCGCAAACAAGGGTGCGACCTATGTTACCGGGCAGGAAGTGTTCGCCTATTCGCGTGAGAACAAGCGCGATGCGGCGATCGGCATCCTGGAACTGAAGCCCAGCGATTCGATCCACTCCACGCTCGACCTTTACTATTCGCGCTTCAAACAGCGCGAGGTGATGCGCGGTACCCAGTGGTTCTCCAACGTCTGGGCCGATAGCCAGAAGTTCACCAACACCACCACAACCATGCTGGGCGGAACCACTGTAGGCGTCACCGGGACCACCACCGGGGTCGCTCCGCAGCTGCGCAACGATCTCAACACCCGTGACGATCACTTGTTCAGCGCCGGATGGAACACCGAATTCCAGCTGGGCGATTCAACCACGCTGATCACCGACCTGTCCTATTCGCGCAACAAGCGGGATGAAAGCATCACCGAAACCTATGCCGGTTACGGCTGCTGCGCCACGTCGGCCACGCAGAACGCCAACCGCGTGTTTGACAGCATCGGCTGGGATTACACCCAGTTCCTGACCGGCGAAGGCTTCCCCGACTGGAGCGAAGGGCTCAACTATGCCGATGCCAGCAAGGTTTCGCTGGGTGACCGCGCGCCCTGGGGCGGCTGGGGCCATGATGGCGCGACCAAGAACCCGCATGTGACTGAAAAGGTCTGGGCGGCAGACATCGGCCTCAAGCACGAATTCGGCGAAAGCTTCTTCCGCAGTGTCGAACTGGGCGGCAACTATACCCGCCGGACCAAGACCAAGACGGTCGAGGAATTTGACCTGTTCCTCAAGAACAACCGCACCCAGACCCTGGTCGGTTCGGACTATCTGGTGCAGCCGACTTCGCTGGCGTTCGCCGGAATGGGCGGCGTGCTGTCGGTCGATCTCGCCCGCGCTCTGCCGAACTATTACAACCAGGTGGTCTATATCGATGCCAACACCTTCGACAAGGCGTGGGACATCGAGGAAGATATCTGGACCGGCAAGGCCAAGCTGAACATCGAGGCGGGCGGTCTGCACGGCAATATCGGTGTGCAGGTGGTCCACCAGAAGCAGGCTTCGCACGGCAGCGCGATCAACGTCACGGTTACGCCGCGCGTGGTCACCCCGGTCTCGCGTTCGACCAGCTATACTGATTGGTTGCCCAGCCTGAACCTGACCTATGAACTGGGTGGCGGGCACCGGCTGCGGCTGGCCGCATCGAAAACCATGGCGCGTCCGCGCATGGACGAAATGCGGGCAGACTTCATCCCCGGCTTCTCCAATCCCTGTTCTGGCAGCGGCGGGTCTTCGGCCAACTGCCAGCCGGGCGGTACGATCAATCCCTGGAATGCCAGCGGCGGCAACCCCTATCTCGAGCCCTGGCGCGCCAAGGCGGTCGATCTGGCCTATGAATGGTACATCGACCGGTCGAGCTATGTGTCGATCGCCGGTTTCTACAAGCATCTGGACAATTACATCTACACCCAGCGCCAGGTGTTCGATTTCACCGGCCTGACCGTTCCGCCAACCGCGGTGATCCCGGTCGGGGTCACGGTCAGCCCGCTGGGCCAGATCAACCAGCCGGCCAACGGCAAGGGCGGCAAGCTCTACGGTCTGGAAATCTCCGGTGCGTTGAGCTTGGGCAAGATCGTTCCGGCGCTGGATGGCTTCGGGATCATCGGCAGCTACAGCTATACCAAGTCCGATCTGCGTCCGACCAACTCGACCAATGCCAAAACGATTGCGGCCACCCGCATTCCGGGGCTGTCGGGAACGGTTTACAACATCACCGGTTACTTCGAAAAGTGGGGCTTCCAGGCCCGCGCAAGCTATCGCTACCGTTCGCCGTTCAAGGGTGAAGTGGTTCAGCTGTTCGCATCGCGCGGGGCGACCGAAATCCTTGCGGACAAGCAGCTCGATGCGCAGCTTGGCTATACTTTCGCAGAAGGGACCAATCTGGAAGGGCTCTCGTTGCTGTTCCAGGTCAACAACCTGACCGATTCGCCCTATCGCACCCGTCTGGGCGTCGATGGCGGCGGGGCGCGCACGGCTGATGGCGGTGCGGTGCCGGAAATCTACGAAAAGTACGGTCGTCAGTTCCTGCTTGGCGCAAGCTACCGGTTCTGACCGTCTGGGAATGCGGACGCGCTGTCATGGCGCGTCCGTTCCCGGCAGGCCAGGCGCGGAGCCCCCGTCGCACTCTCTGGGGGCATCGCCATGAGGGGTCTGACCCTGCTGGATACGAAAACGACACGATCAAAGGCTGACCGGAATTGACGAAGTTTAACAGGCCAGCCCTGCTTTCCTTGCTGCTACTGACCGCAACCGGATCGGCGCTGGTCGCCCGCCCGGTGGCTGCCCCGCGCTGGAACACGGATGAAGCGCGCACGATCGCCGCGTGGAAACCGCGCGCGGCCCCGCGGCCCGATCCCCGGATCGAAGCGCGGATCCGCCAGATCCTGTCCGGCATGACGCTGGAACAGAAGATCGGGCAGATGACCCAGCCCAGCATCCTGTCGGTCACTCCGGACGAAGTGCGGCACTATGCCATCGGCTCGGTGCTTAACGGCGGCGGCGGCTGGCCGGGTGGAAACAAGCACGCCAGCGTGGCCGACTGGGTCAAGCTGGCCAAGGCTTATGAACAGGCCTCGCTGAGCACCGACATGAAGATCAAGGTGCCGGTGATCTGGGGCGTGGATGCGGTCCACGGCCACAATAACATCTATGGCGCCACCACATTCCCCCAGAACATCGGGCTGGGGGCGACAAATGATCCCGATCTGGTCGAACGGATCGGACGCGCCACCGCGCGTCAGGTCCGCGCCACCGGGATCGGCTGGGCCTTTGCCCCGACTCTGGCAGTGGTCCAGAACCAACGCTGGGGGCGGTCCTATGAAGGGTACAGCAGTGATCCGGCGTTGGTTTCACGCCTGGGATCGGCGCTGGTGCGCGGGCTGCAGGGCAAGCTGAACGGCGACGGCGATGTGCTTGCCTCGGCCAAGCATTTCGTCGGCGATGGCGGCACCTGGCGCGGGATCGATCAGGGCGAAAACCGCTCTGGCGAAGTAACCCTCGCATCGCTGCACGGCGCGGGGTACTACGCAGCGCTCGATGCCGGGGCGCAGACCGTAATGGTCAGCTACAATTCCTGGGCACGTGACGGGGCGCAGGTGCAGGGCAAGATGCACGGCAACCGCGCGCTGGTAACCGGCGTGCTCAAGGACCGGCTCAAGTTCGACGGGCTGGTCGTGTCCGACTGGAACGCGATCGAGCAGGTCACCGGGTGCGAGCGCGATCACTGCCCCGCCGCGTTCAACGCCGGGGTCGATCTGTTCATGGTTCCCGACAACTGGAAAAGCTTCATCGCCAAGGCAGTGGCGGACGTGCGCGAAGGGCGTGTGCCGATGGCGCGGATCGACGATGCGGTCAGCCGGATCTTGCGCGTCAAGCTGCGCATGGGGCTGCTGGAACGTCCGACCAGCGCAGGCAAACTGACCGGCGATACCGCGCATCTTGATGCCCGCGCGCTGGCCCAGGAAGCCGTGCGGAAAAGCGCGGTTCTGTTCAAGAATGACAATGCCGTGCTGCCGCTGGCACCCGGCAAGCGGATTCTGGTGGTCGGCGCGGGGGCGGACAGCTTCCCCGCACAGTCGGGCGGCTGGTCAATGACCTGGCAGGGCGATGAAACCGACAATGCCGACTATCCGCTGGGCGAAACGCTGCTGGGCGGCCTGAAGCGGGTCTATGGCGCGGATCAGGTGGCCTATTCGGCCGATGGCAGCCTGTTCGCGGCGGGCAAGTACGATGCCGTGATCGCCGTGATGGGCGAACGCCCCTATGCCGAAATGAAAGGCGATGTGCGCTGGCCCGCGCCGCTGGCCCATTCGGTGCTCTATCCCGATCAGGCTGCATTGCTGGCCCGTGTAGCGGGGCAGGGCACTCCGGTGGTCTCGGTGCTCTATTCGGGCCGGGCCACCTATTCAACCGACCTGATCAACCGTTCCGATGCTTTCGTTGCCGCCTTCCTCCCAGGCAGCGAGGCTGGGGCTCTCGCCGATCTCATCGCGGGTCGGCAGGGTCTCGATTTTCACGGCCGCCTGCCAGTCGCCTGGCCCAACACCGCCTGCCCATCAGGCAGTGAGCCGATTGGCGAGCGGCTGTTCGCGCGGGGCTTCGGCCTGTCCTATGCCCATCGGGTCGCGACAGGCAGACTGGCCGAAGCCCCCATTGTTCCCGCTTGCCCCTGACGGGGACGCGTGGAACAGTGGCGAACGGGTTTGAGGGAGCCGGGGCGATGACGCCGATCAGGAAAATTCTCATCGCGGGGGGCGGATCGTCCGGCTGGATGACTGCGGCCTTGCTCGCGCGGCTGTTCCAGGGCCTGTACGAGATCGTGCTGGTCGAAAGCGATCAGATCGGCACCATCGGCGTGGGCGAAGCGACGATCCCCGCGATCAAGAAGTACACCGAACTGCTGGGGCTGGACGAGGATGAATTCATCGCCCGCACCCAGGCCAGCTTCAAACTGGGGATCCAGTTCGTTGACTGGTGGAAGCAGGGTTCCAGCTATATCCACGGGTTCGGGGTGATCGGGCAGGACTGGGAATGGCTGCGGATGCACCATTACTGGCTGAAAGCCCACCAGCAAGGCCGCGCCGATGATTTCGCCGCCTATTCGATCAACACCGCTGCGGCGCTGGAAAACAAGTTCCTGCGCGCGCAGACCCAGATGGGGGATAGTCCGCTTAGCGAGATCGGCCACGCGTTCCATTTCGATGCGGCGCTGTTCGCACGGTTCCTGTCCGCCTATGCCCAGGAACGCGGCGTGCGGCGGCGCGAGGGCAAGATCACGGACGTCACCTTGCGCCCCGATGACGGGTTCATCGACAGCGTGACGATGCAAGATGGCGAAGTGATCAAGGCCGATCTGTTCGTCGATTGCTCGGGCTTTCGCGGGCTGTTCATCAATCAGGCGCTGGGGGTCCCGTTCGAGGACTGGTCGCACTGGCTGCCGTGCGACCGGGCGATTGCTGTGCCGTGCGAGCGCTCGGAAAACTTCACCCCCTACACCCGCTCCACCGCACACGGCGCGGGCTGGCAGTGGCGCATTCCCTTGCAGCACCGCACCGGCAACGGGCACGTGTTTTCCAGCAGGTTCATGGACGATGCCGAGGCCGAGCGGATACTGCTATCCAATCTGGACGGTGCGCCGCGTGCCGATCCGTTCAAGGTCGATTTCAAGGCCGGCAAGCGCAAGGAACTGTGGCACAAGAACTGTGTCGCGGTCGGGCTGGCGGGGGGCTTTCTGGAGCCGCTGGAATCGACCAGCCTGCATCTGGTTCAGGCCGGGATCATCCGCATGGTCCGGCTGCTGCCCGACGCCGGTTTCGACGCCGCGACCATTGCCGAATTCAACCGTCAGACCGATTTCGAATACGAACGGATCCGCGATTTCATCATTCTGCACTACAAGGCGACCGAGCGGGACGATACGCCGTTCTGGGACTATTGCCGGACCATGGATGTGCCCGACACCTTGCAGCGCAAGGTCGATCTGTGGATGGCCAACGGGCGCATCTTCCGTGAGGATGAGGAACTGTTCGCCGAGGAAAGCTGGATCCAGGTGTTCCTGGGGCAGGGCTGGGTGCCGCGCGGGTACGATCCGCTGGTCGATATCAAGAGCGACGCGCAGATCGCCCAGTACCTCAGCAACATCGCGGCAGTGATCGGCAAATGCGTCAAGGTGATGCCAAGCCACGCCGAATATGTCGCCAAGACCTGCCCCGCCCCGGCGGCATGATGCCTTCCCCCGCCCCGTTTACCCGCGCGCTGGCCGCGCTGCTGCTGGCATTGGCGCTGGCGGCCTGCGCGCATGTGCCGGGAATGGGGCCGAAGGCGCAGGTCTGGGCCAGCAGCATGGATGGCGCGCGCAAGCTGGAACGGCAGGCAGACCTGGCCCCCGGCGATGCTGCGGGTGCGGTTCTGACGCTCGATCCGGGCAAGACCGACCAGACCATGGTCGGGTTCGGCGCGGCGATGACCGATGCCTCTGCGCAATTGTTCCAGACCGCGCTCAGCCCCGCGCAGCGCAAGGCGCTGTTTGCAGAGCTGTTCGGACGGCAGGGGCTGGGCCTCAATTTCCTGCGGGTGCCGATCGGAGCTTCGGACTTTTCGGCCCGGCATTACAGCCTCGATGATGTGCCGCCGGGGCAGTCCGACCCTGATCTGACGCACTTCTCCATGGCCGAACCGCAGCGCTTTCAAATCCCGGCATTGCAGGCAGCAAAGCGGGTCAATCCCGGCCTGGTGCTGATGGCCAGCCCGTGGAGCGCACCGGCCTGGATGAAAGACAGCCAGAGCCTGATCAAGGGCCGCCTGCGGCGCGATGCCTATGGAGCCTATGCGGCCTATTTCACCCGCTATCTGTCGGAAATGCGCCGTGCCGGACTGCCGGTGCGCTATGTCTCGGTGCAGAATGAGCCGCAGTTCGAGCCCGAAAACTATCCCGGCATGCGGATGACCCCGGCCGATCGCGCAGCCTTTGTCGCCACTGCGCTGGGTCCGGCTTTGGCGGGCAGCGGGACCGAAATCCTTGAATGGGACCACAATTGGGACCATCCTGAAGAGCCACTGGCGGTGTTGGCCGATCCCGCGGCGGCGCCTTATGTCGCCGGTGTGGCGTGGCACTGCTATGGCGGCGATCCCAGAGTTATGGGTCAAGTGCGCGCCGCGCATCCAGGCAAGCAGGTGTTCTTTTCCGAATGTTCCGGCGGGGAATGGTCGCCCAATTGGGGTGAGGCGATGGGCTGGATGTTCGACAATCTGATTGTGGCCCCGGTTCGCGCCGGATCGAAGGGCACGATCCTGTGGAACCTCGCGCTCGATCCCGCGCACGGGCCGCACCTTGGCGGGTGCGGGGATTGCCGGGGCGTGGTGACCATCGATCCTGCCACCGGCACAGTGACCCGTAACCTGGAATACTATGTGCTGGGCCATGCCAGCCGGTTCGTCCGCCGCGGCGCGGTGCGGATCGACAGCGGGGACCAGCTGGCGGGGATCAGCCATGCCGCGTTCCGCAACCGTGATGGCTCGCTGGTCCTGCTCGCGCGCAATGGGGGCAAGGCAGAGCAAAGGCTTGCCATCAGCCTGGGCGACAGGGCATGGTCACTGACGATGCCCGCCGGAGAAATCATGACCCTGATCTGGCCCGCCGCAGCCAGCAAACTGTGACTGCGTGGTTGCGCGGCCTGGGATTGAGCGGGGCGTTTGTTTCGGTCACCACGCTGTTCTTCGTCTGGGGCTTCATCAGTTCGAACAACGATCCCCTGATCGTCACCCTGCGCGCGGCATTTGGCCTTGGCTATACCCAGGGTCTGGCGGTGCAACTGGTCAGTTTTGTCGCCTTCGGGCTGATGTCGCTGCCGGCGGCCTGGCTCAGCGAACGGTTGGGGCTGCTGCGGGCGATCCTGCTGGCCTTGCTGACCATGATCGGCGCCTGCCTGCTGCTGCGCGTGGTGCTGCCGTGGCATAGCTATGGCGCGATCCTGCTGGCGCTGTTCGTGCTGGCGGTGGGGGTCAACATGCTGCAAGTCGCCGCCAATCCGCTCGCGGCCGCACTTGGCCCCGCGCAGACCAGCCATTTCCGGCTCAGCTTGGCGCAGGCGTTCAATTCGCTGGGGGTGGTCATGGGGGCCCATTTCGGATCGCGAATCATGCTGGGGGACCGGGCCATGGTGGCCCACCCCGGCGGACTGGCCAGCGCGGCGGACCGGACCGAGGCGCTGGGCGCGGTAAGCTATGCCTATGGGGTTATGACCGTGCTGCTGCTGGCCTTGCTGGCTTTCCTGTGGCTGCAGCGCGCGCGGATCACGGCTGCTGCGGCGGGGATCGCACCCGCGCCGCAAAGCTCGGTCTTCGCGGCGCTCCATTCGCGCTGGGCCGTGGCTGGGGCTGTGGCGATCGGGCTCTATGTCGGGGCAGAGGTTTCGATCGGCAGCGTGATGATCAATTTCCTGCACCAGCCCGGCGTGCTGAACCTGCCGTTCGAGCGCGGCGGGGAATTGCTCGCCAACCTTTACTGGGGCGGAGCGCTGGTCGGGCGGTTCATTGGCGCGGCCTTGCTGACCCGGGTGCCCGCGCCGCGCCTGCTGGCGATCAACGCGCTGTGCGCCGCCGCGCTGTGCCTGCTGGCGCTGGGCGGGCAGGGGGCCGTCGCCGGCTATGCCGCCTTGGCGGTGGGGCTGTTCAATTCGATCATGTTCCCGACGATCTTCACGATCACGCTGGAACGCGCCGGGGTAACGCAAAGCTCCACCTCGGGCCTGCTTTGCCTGGCGATCGCGGGGGGCGGGCTGATCCCGTTGCTGGTCGGGCTGATTGCCGACAGCACCAGCCTGTCGCTGGCCTTCAGCGTGCCCGCCCTGGCCTATGCGGCAATCGCCTGTTTTGCGCTCAGCGCGCTGCGCAGCCCGGGGCGCGGGTCAGCTTTGCCGCTTTGAATCCGCCAGTCAGCACCTTGCGCCAGATCGCATAGCCTGCCGCCGTCATGTGCAGCCGGTCCGAAATATACAGCGCATCCTGCGGCTTCCCGTCCTTGAGCATTGGCGTCACCACATCGACATAGGCCAGATCGCGCCGTTCGCGGGCCAGCCGGGCAACCCCGGCGTTGAAAGCGCTCTGAGCCGCAAACTGGTCCCACCGGCTGGGCGATGGCTTGGCGGCAAGGAACCACACCGGCGTTGCCCCCAGCGCCGCGTCCTTGCGGGCCATGAATTCGGCAAACCGGGCCTGGGCCTGATCGGGCGTCGCACCTGATGCCAGGTCATTCTCACCGGCATAGAACACGATCCGGCTGGGGCGGTATTGCGCCACCAGCCGGTCAAAGTTTGCGTTGACATCGGCAATGGTCGATCCGCCAAACCCGCGCCGGACCAGCGGAAAGGTGAAGTCCTGCTTCAGGTTGAACCAGAACCGGATGCTGGAACTGCCCACGAACAGCGTGGCGCATGGCGGTGGCGGCAAGCTCTCATCCTCGACCTTGAAGACATAAAGCTCCTCGGCAAAGCGTGGCGGCGCGTCGGCGGCGGCAAGCGGGGAGGCGAGCAGGGCGGCGGCGAGGAGGAGCAGGCGTTTCATCCCCCCACCATGCCCCCATGCCGCCCCGGCATCAACCGTGCGCGCCAAACTGGTTGGCGATCGCCGTGCTGATCCGCAGGGCCAGCGTGTTGGCGCGCTCGATCGGATCGATGAAGCGGGCGTGGATCGCGCTGTAACCGGTCGCGGCGTCATCGGGATAGTCGCTCGGCTCGTCCACGGTGAAGTCCCCGATCTGCGGGAAGCTGACCGGGAAGGCGCGGCGCAGCTGGGCCAGTGCTTCATCGATCCGCAGGGTAAAGACCATCTCCAGCACGTCCTCACGCGCGATGTCATTGGCGCGGCTGAACTTGGGGACGGAGACCGCGCGCAGGAACATGTGCTGCAGCAGGGCCAGCCGCAGCGCCTGAAGCACTCCCAGCTGGCGGCGTGTATGCTCGCGCCCTTCCAGCGGGGCCTCGTCCGGGATCAGCGCCAGCAGCCGGTGCAGCTTGAGCGCATCGACGCGCAGGCGCGAGGCGAGGCGGCGGAACACCCCGGCGCGGTCATCGGTGGTGAGGTATTCGGCCAGCGCCAGGCAGGCATCGGACACTTCCTGTTCGTCCCCGCGATAGGGACGGCTGGCCCAATAGGCGGAATTGAACAGTTCTCCGAAGGCCGCGACCGTCTTGATGCTGGCCAGCGCATTGGCGCTGCGCACCAGCCGCACCAGCTGCCGCCCGCGCGCAGAGCCGCGCAACAGGGCGGCGATTTCTTCATAGTTCCCTTCCGCCGCGCTGCCGAACCCGCCGATCACGTTGACCGGATAGCCCAGCTGCTGCAGCACCGCATTGTGCGGGATCGCGCGGATCTGGCGCAGGCTCATCTGGCGGTCGGCGGCCAGATCGCTCTGGCGGCGGCTCTTGCGGCTGCCCGTGTCGTTGAGCATGCCCAGCCCGAATGCCGTAACCGCGCGGCTATAGGTCTGGCTGACCAGCTGGGCCTGCTGAAACCGCCGGATCGCGCGGTAGAAATCGAGGGAAAGGTCCGTGCGGCGATAGAACGGATCGGTCGGCGCTTGCGCGTCGGTCTCGGCCGGGGCCAGTTCCGCAAAGCGGGTCAGCGTGGCCAGCGCCAGTTCGGGCGTGCCAAAGAACAGATAGCCATCGCCGCCCTGAAAACTCACCTCGGGCTCAAGCCGGATCCCGGCGCGGACAAACCGCCGCCGCGACCACGGGGAAAGCGGCCAGGCCAGCCGGTCCTCGAAACTGCCGGGATGCGCCCCGCGCCCCATGCTTTCGCCATGGGTGTTGAACACCAGCGCGGCCAGATCGGTCAGGCCATTGGCGGCCATCGCTTCTGACAAACGCCCTTGCAGTCGCTCGATCGCGAGGGCAGCGGGGATCTGCCCGACGAACCGCCCGGCGTCGGAAAACCCGGTCTGGATCGCCACCCGCCCGCGCACCTTGGCATAGTCGCGATAGGCCGGTTCGGCGAGCAGCGCGTCGAGGAACCGCCCGCCATGTTCCAGCGCGCTTTCGGTTTCGAACAAGGGCGATACGTCGACTTTGTCCGCGATCCCGAACAGCCGTGCGAAATAGAGCGCGGCAAGCATGGTGGTCGGCTGTTCGCATTCGGCCACCAGCATGCGGATCGGCGCGTCGCTGTCCACATGGTGCAGGATCTGCGCCATGGCCAGGAACTGGCGCACGGCGGTGCTGTTTTCGATCCCCAGCGCGGCAAAATTGCTGCGCAGCGGGCGCACTTCGGCCAGCAATTCGCGCATCCGCACCAGCGCGGCCTGACTGGCCAGATCCAGCGTGCCATCGGGATCGATCCGGCGGCGGATCGCGTTTTGCAGTTGCGATGAGTTCACGCGGAAATGGATCCAGCCCATCCCCAGCCCGTCGGCGCGCATCGCCGCAGCGGCGATCAGCAGTACTTCGGCGGCGGCATCTTCCGCTTGCGCTGCGCGCGCTTCCAGTTCGGCGATTACCCCTGCCAGGCTGGTCAGCTTGTCAGGATGGGCAGCGGTCAGCGCATTGGCGGCGGCGGATAGCGCGGCCGGCTCGCCAAGGTCCGCAGCGAACAGTGCGGCCATTTCGGCGGCGCGCAAGGCGGCACGGTTCAGCTGATCGGCCAGATCAGGCGCGGCGGCGCGCAGTGTGGCGGCATAGCCAGCCAGCCGCTCGGCCTTTTCGGACAGGCGATAGCGCAGCGAAGTGGACCACGAAATGTCGGTCCGCCCGTCCATGTCATAGCCGACCCAGCTGGCAAAGCGCAGCGGCAGGGGTGCCAGTTCGCGCCAGCGCTCCGGCCAGGCCTTGCGCGCGGCGGCAAACAGCCGGGCATTGATCGCATCGCGCGCCGCCGCGCCGCGGGCAATCGCGGCCATGGCCTGCTGGTGCTCGCTGTCCAGCGTGATCGTATCGCGCGCATGGGGGGCAATGCAGGCCGAACCGCTCTGCATCGACTGGTCGGTCACGGTCTGGGCGACGGCTGCGGACTGGGTCCGGGTCAGCAGGAAGGTCGGGTGGCCGGTGAATACCACATGGACCAGCGGCTTGCCCCATTTGGCGGCGAAGGCATCAAAGCTGTCCGCCGCCGCGCAGGCATCGATCCGGGTCAGGTTTTCGGCCGGATCGAGCGGCGCGACCAGCCCGGAAAGCCGCCCGGCCCGTGCCGTCAGCCCCTCGCACTCCAGCTCGGCCACCAGATTTTCCAGCTGGGCAAAATCCAGCTCGCCACTTTCGATCTGCCGCGACAGTTCCAGCCCCAGCTGGAACACCGGATTGAACAACGGCGTTTCGCGCGTGCGGGCGTGGAGTTCTTCCAGACGGGCGTCGAGTTCGGCAATTCTGCTCATGCGCGGCTCCTGCGGGGGCATGGAATGCGCCGGGCTATCACTCGCTGCTGCGCTGCACCATAGGGGTTGATGCGAATACGATTGTGGGGGTGGGTGTGCGCAGCCGTGCCACCTTCGTCACCCTGAACTTGTTTCAGGGTCCATCTGGCCACATCCCCGCAGTTGCCGAAGACGCGCATGGGCCGCCGCATGGCCTTGTCACCGACCACCAGGCTCGGGGGCGAAATGGACCCTGAAACAAGTTCAGGGTGACAGGCGGGTGGGGGGTTGGTGAGAGGCCGCCCCACCCCCTCACAAGAAGTTGTTCGGCCAGATCATCGTGCGCCACATATGGGCGCTGGGGCTGTCATCGTGGCCCAGCCCTGCTTCCGGCTGGCGGAAATTGCGGGCGATGATGTCGGTGAAGATTTCGGGATCGACCGGGGTCATGTCTTCGAAGAAGTAGATGTCGTTGATCGTCACGGTGCGGCTGGTCATGTACCATTTGTGGTTGCGGGCCACTGCCATGTCGCGGCGGAGATATTCGGGCAGTTGATCGCGGTATTCGGCGCCAAAGAACCAGTCATAATTGCCGGGGTAATCGTAACCCGCTTCGGGATCGGGAAGATAGCGCAGCGCCTGGTGGTACTTGATTGCCCAGGCCACTTCCTCGCTGACATAGGGGGCGACGATCTGCGCGCTCCAGTATCCGTGATCGGGGCGGACCAGGCAGCCGTTGGAAATGTCATGCAGCAGGCAGGCCATCACCACGGTATCGCTGTGCCCGCCGTCCAGCGCGCGCTTGGCGCTGCCGAGCAGGTGGCGGACGGTGAAATCGCCGAACCGGCAGCGGAAGAAATCCATCAGCGTGGGGCGTTGGGGCATGCGCGGCAGGGCGGGATTATCGCCCATCATCATCACCGCGTTGTCTTTCAGGCGGTCCAGCACATCGGGTTCCGGGTCTGGCGCGCCGGTGCCGATCCAGCCGATCGGGCTGGACAGGATCAGCCGCTCCCGCCCGGCCTGGGGAAAGGGATGGTCGCCATGGTCAGGGTGTCCGCACATGGGGGCCAGCCTTGCCACCCCGCGCGCCGCCGCGCAATTGCAGGAACGATTTTCCTACACGGGCGTAATCTGGTATGGTGTGATTATCAGATTGTAAAATACAGATATTTGTCGACTTCAAGGAAGGCAAAGGTCACAAAGGTCACACAGTGCAAAACAGCGATTCCGCGTGACTTTTGTGACCTTTGTGACCTTTGTGACCTTTGTGACCTTTGTGACTTTCACCCGCCCGTGGCGCGATAGGCAGTCAGCCGGGCCACGGCCTCGTCCAGGGTCGCATCGGTCTTGGCAAAGCACAGCCGCAGATAGCCTTGCTCGGGCCGCTCGGCATAGAAGGCGCTGACCGGGATCGCGGCGACCCCGGCCTCGCGCAGCAGCTGTTCGGCCAGCGCGACGTCATCCGTGGCGGGCAGGCCCGATGTGGCGAGATCGACCACCACGAACCAGGTGCCGTCGGCCGGCAGCAGGACAAAGCCGGCGGCGGTCAGGCCGGCAACCAGCCGTTCGCGCGCTGCTGCATAGCGGGCGCGGTGGGACTGGTGCCACTGGGCTGGCAGGGCCAGCCCTTCGGCGGCGGCCCATTGCAGCGGAGTGGCGGTGGTAAAGGTCAGGAACTGGTGCTGCTGCGCCGCTGCTGCCAGCAAGCGCGGGGCGGCGACGATCCAGCCGACTTTCCACCCGGTCATCGAAAACAGCTTGCCCGCCGACCCGATCTTGAAGGTCCGCCCCCGCAGGCTCGGGATTGCCAGGGTCGACGTGAAAGGCGCACTGCCAAAGGTCATCCCCTCCCACACCTCATCCGAGATCACATAAAGGTTGTGGCGCTCTGCCAGCGCACCGATCCCTTCCAGCGCGGCGCGGTCAAGCAGGGCGCCCGCCGGGTTGTTGGGGCTGTTGAGGACGATCGCGCGGGTGCGCGGGCCAATCGCGGCTTCCAGCGCGGCCAGGTCCAGCGTCCAGTGCGGAGGCGTCAGGCTGACCAGTCTGACCGTGCCGCCCGCGCGCTGAACCAGCGGCAGGTAAGCGTCATAAAGCGGCTGGATCAGCACCACCTCGTCGCCCGGACGGACCACGGCCAGGATCGCGCTGGCCAGTGCCTCGGTCGCGCCGGAGGTGACCATGACTTCGTCCGCGCTGATGCCAAGCCCTTGGTGCAGCGCATAGTAATCCGCCACGGCCCCGCGCAACGCGGGCAGGCCGCGCATCGGCGGGTACTGGTTGGACTGATCCCTGAGCGCGCGGCAGGCGGCTTCAACCAGCTCGGCGGGTTCGGGCATGTCGGGAAAGCCCTGGCCCAGGTTGATCGCGCCAAGCTCTGCCGACAGGCGGGACATCCGCTCGAACACGGTGGTGGTCAATCGGGGCAGGTCATCGCGCTGGGTCATTTCCGGCACACTCGCCCGTGCCCGGCGCCCGCGTCAAGCACACCGGGGCAGAATCATCCCGCCGGTCAGCGACCGGCAGCGGCAGAAACGGGGTGCGATTGTTGCCCAACTGCCGCATTCCTGCGGCTTTCGCACGACCCACTGTGGCCATTACGTTACGGAAAGCAGGGAAACTAAGGGATCGATTAAAACGGGTTGTCAAGCGGCTCCCATGGTGTTCTATTCGTATGCGCAACCGCCCGGTAAAGGGACGGGCCAATGAGGAGAGTGGGCTGATGAGGGTGAAATTGACCCTGCTTGCCGGTGCATGCGCCGGCGCAATCGCGTTTCCTGCCTATGCGCAGGACAAGGCTGCCGAAGACAACAGCGACGGCACCGAAATCATCGTTACCGCACAGCGCACCAATCAGCGCCTGCAGGACGTGCCGATCGCCGTTTCGGCTTTCAATAGCGAAGCGCTGGAAAAGCAGCAGATCAAGAACACGTCGGACCTTCAGCTCACGCTGCCGAACGTCACTTTCACCAAGACCAACTTCACTTCGGCCAGCTTCACGATCCGCGGGATCGGTGACCTCTGCGTCGGCGTGACCTGCGACAGCGCGACCGCGATCCACCTGAACGACGCGCCGCTGTTCGGCACTCGCCTGTTCGAAGGTGAATTCTACGACCTTTCCCAGGTCGAAGTGCTGCGCGGGCCGCAGGGCACCCTGTTCGGCCGCAACGCCACCTCGGGCGTGGTCAACTTCCGCACCGCACGGCCTGACCTGTCGGGCATGGGCGCCAGCGCGGAAGCCGAATATGGCAACTATAACGGCGTCAAGTTCAAGGGCATGGTCAATGCCCCGCTCAGCGATGCGATCGGCGTGCGCCTCTCGGGCTTCTATCTGAACCGCGACGGTTACACCAAGAACCTCTATGACAATTCGCGGATCGATGACCGCGACATGTACGGTCTGCGCGGCTCGCTGCGGATCGAACCCGGCACTGGCACTACCATCGACGTGATGGCCCAGTACTTCCATGAACGCGACAGCCGCATGCGCATCCAGAAGCAGCTGTGCCAACGCGACCCGACCGGCGTGATGGGCTGCCTCAACGGCGGGCGTCCGTTTGAAACCACCAATGCCAACACCACCTTTGTCGGCGTGCTGACCAGCCGCGAATTCTTCGCGACCCAGGGTCTGCCCACCGCACTGGCGCTTGGCAGCATCTATGGTGCCGATCCCTATGCCGGCGTGGTCAATCCGGCCGATTACCGCACGGTCGATACCGACACCAATCCCAGCTATTACACCCAGGAATGGATCGTCCAGGGCAGCATCGATCAGGAACTGGGTGAGAACTTCTCGCTCAAGCTTGGTGGGAACTG
Source organism: Novosphingobium sp. B 225 (assembly GCF_002198665.1). GTDB lineage: Bacteria > Pseudomonadota > Alphaproteobacteria > Sphingomonadales > Sphingomonadaceae > Novosphingobium. Next base: position 144,546 of record NZ_MWLM01000034.1, read on the forward strand.
GCAGAAGGTCGATCTGGATTCGAGCCAGGATTACAACAACTCGGTCCAGAACCGCGCTGGCTTTGCTACTGCGCTGAACACCCTGGCCGTGTTTGCTGCAAATGGCATCCCGACCGGCATTGCCTCACCGGCCTTCGTGCCCGGGTCCTCGGCCTATTTCGCGCCGATTGCCGCCGCGCTGATGCCCAATGGCCCGAACGGCGCACTGTGCACCTCGCTGCCGGAAGAAACCGGCACCGGCGCGTTTGGCGGACACAAGGTCTGCGGCAGCTCGCCGCTGGACTTTGACCGTTCGAACCAGAACCAGTCGAGCTGGAGCACGGAAGCCATTCTGTCTTCAAAGTTTGACGGGCCGTTCAACTTCCTGATCGGCGGCATCTATGCCAAGCTGCACCTGACCGAGAACAGCTACTACGTGGACTCGTTCGGGATTGACTACTTCACCGGTCTGGTCGGGGCGTTCACTTCGTTCTCGAACAGCCTGCCGCCGAGCTATCTGGCCACCCCGACCTATCGCAACAACTCTGACGACATTGTCGTCAAGAGCCACGGGATCTTCGGCGAAGCCTATTACCAGTTCAACGACAAAATGAAGCTGACCCTTGGTCTGCGCTACAACAACGACGAAAAGGACATCACGGCTCGCACCACGCTGGCCAGCTTCCTGGCGCCGTTCAGCTCGACCAATGCCTATGCTTCGCCGTTCATCGGGTCGTATGATGCCGATGCCGGCACGGCGGGCAATCAGCTGTTCCAGACCCGCAAGGTGAAGTTCAGCGAGTGGACTGGCCGTGCCGTGCTCGATTATCAGATCACGCCGGACAACCTGCTCTACTTCTCGTACTCGCGGGGCTACAAGTCGGGCGGTATCAACCCGCCGCTGTCGCCGGTCTTCTCGGTTCCGGAAAGCTTCAAGCCGGAATTCGTCGATGCCTTTGAAATGGGCTCGAAGAACAACTTCGGCCCGATGCAGCTGAACCTGACCGGCTTCTACTACAAGTACAAGGATCTCCAGCTGTCGCGCATCGTTGCCCGTACCTCGGTCAACGACAACGTCAGCGCGACGATCTATGGTCTGGAAGCCGAAGCGGTCTTCCGTCCGAGCCGTGAGCTGTCGATCAACATGAACGCCAGCTACCTCAACGCCAAGGTTTCGCAGGACAAGATGCTTGCCAACCCGCGTGACTTCGGCGGTGGCCGGGCGGATTCGGTGATCATCAAGGATCTGACCAACGGTGCCAACTGCGCCGTCGCGCCGAACACGGCCGGCAACGCTGCGGGGGCCAACGGGTTCGTCAATCAGGTCAACACGATCATCAACGCCGGGCTTGCCGCGCCGCTCAAGGCGGGTGCGGGTCTGCGGCCGACCACGGCTTTCCCGACTGGCAGTGGTCTGGCTTCGACCGGTGCCTTCAGCGTCTGCGCGGTGCTCAGTGCCCTCGCGCCGACGTTGGGTGCAGCGTCGTTTGGCGGCGTGACGGTGTTCTCCTCGGGGATCCCGGTCAACATCAAGAACAACAAGTTGCCCGGTGCGCCGGACTACAAGTTCTCGGCGGGCGTGCAGTACGCTGCTCCGCTGGGTGGTGACATGACCCTGACCCCGCGTGCGGACTTCATCTACACCGGCAAGTCGTTCGGCAACATCTTCAACGGCACGGTCAACGAGATCCCGAGCTTCACCCAGGTGAACGCTCAGCTGCAGCTCGATGGGCCGGACAAGAAGTGGTATGCCCGCGCCTGGGTGCAGAACCTGTTCGACAAGGACTCGATCACCGGTCTCTACGTGACCGACCAGTCCTCGGGTAACTACACCAACATCTTCACGCTTGAACCGCGCCGTTATGGCATCACGGCCGGGGTGAAGTTCTAAGCGTCTGACTTAAGCACTCCTGGGAGGGATGCTGAACGGGCGGGGCTCCGGGCGACAAGCCCGGGGCCCCGCTTGTTTCACAATGGCGGCGTTCACAGTGGCCGCGCTGTTGCCGCGCAGCGACTGTTCCGGAATGGAGCATGGTCCATCGCAAGGCGGTTGACTCACTCCGCCCCCGCGTTCCAATCGCGGCAACGGGTCAGCACGGATGGACAAAATGGCGGATTTCCCCGCAGCAACACTCAATACCTGGCAGGACCGGATGGCCGAACTGGCCTTTGCCTGTGCCAGTGCCGCTACTAGCGAAGCGGACGAACAGATCATGGCTGCGCATGGCCTGCTGGCCGGGGCTCCGGGGGAATGGGGACGGCGCTTTGCCGGGCTCCCCGATCGTGCTGCCTTGCTCCGCCTGATCGGCGCGGGCGGGGCGAGCAGTGCTGCTCTGGCCTTGCTCGAAGGACGCGCGGGCCTGCTGATCTCGCAGGCGCCGGGCGGATGCCCGATGGCAACCGTTGTGTTTGAAGGGCTTACCGGTGAAGCCAGCGCTGAAGGGGACTGTCTGGCCACAGCGCTGATCGGGGCCATGGCAGCGGCGCTGGCTGGTCCCGCGCTCAAGCTGGATGGGCACCAGGCGGCGATCGGTCCTGCTGCGGGGGCGCGGCTCAACTGACCCTGAAAAAGAAGGCACCCCAGCCGGGACGGGACGGTGGCCGGGGCACCTTCAAACGGGACAGTGTCTTGGTACGTGCCTTCCTTCCAGGACTTGATTGGCGCAGGGTTGCCCCGCGCAGGCCCTGAATAGCCTGTCATGGTTAGCCCGGCGCTAGCAGCCGGTTAAGTGCGAATCCTTAGGGTCAAGACCTGTTAACCGCGCCTTCGAGGTTTGAGTCAGAATGGCTCAGGGCCAGGAAGGAAGGCCCGGGAATATGTCGATATTTCAAGACTTCCTGACGAAGCGCTGGGCCATTCTGGCCAAATCCCTGCGGGACGGCAGAATGGCTTCCATCTCGGACACAAATCCCCTTGGAAAGGCCACCAGCCTTCCCGGCGGGAATTTGCGTCCGATATGTTCGCCATTCTGCCGCCTCGAAGGCGCGGTTAGTAGGTCCTGACCCCAGGCTCAGCTCCGCAGCCGCTGCTGCAAATCCTGCAATCCGATCCGTTCCACCCCGCTCGCGGCGCAATCAGCCTGCAGCAAGGCTGCGATTGCGTGCTGCTGCTGGGCAATCAGGTCGATCGATTGCAGCGCGGTCAGGTGGCGTTCGACAAAAGCGGGATCGGCGCACAGTTCGGCACCCAGCCGCTCGATCTCGTGGCCCAGTTCGGCCAGGATCGCGGCGGCGCGCTGGATGGTAGCGGCATGGACCGCTTCGTCGGACACCGGCTCAGGCCGCTTCGGCCAGTTCCTCGCCAGCGCTGAGCGCGGCAAGGCTGAGCACCTGGACCATATGGTCATCGATTGCGGCCAGCCCTTCGAGGAACTGGACCACGCTTTCGGCCCCGGTGCTGGGTGCAGGCTGGAGCGAATCCTGCGGCAGGGTGACGATGTCGCTGACCGATTCAACGATCCAGCCACTGATCTGCCCGCCCAGCTGCGTAACAATGATCGCATGGCGGCTGGTCGCCTCGGTCGCTGGCCAGCCCAGCCGTGCAGCCAGATCGACCACCGGCAGCACCGTGCCGCGCAAATTGACCACGCCTGCAACATGTGCGGGGACGCGGGGCAGCTTGGTAACGGGGGTCCAGGCGCGGATCTCGCGGATCGCCATGATGTCGAGCGCAAAGACCTGACCGGCCACTTCGAAGGTGATGAGTTCGCGGGACATTGCTTGGTTCTCCTTGGGCAATCAGTGGGTGACGCGGCGCACGGCGGCGACCAGCTTTTCGGCGTCGAACGGTTTGACGATCCAGCCGGTCGCCCCGGCGGCACGGGCGCGGGCCTTCTTCTCGTCGGAACTTTCGGTGGTCAGGACCAGGATCGGGCGATCGCGGTGGCGGCTGCCGGCGCGCAGCCGTTCGATCAAACCAAAGCCATCAAGCCGCGGCATGTTGATATCGGTGATCACCACGTCGACCTCATTAAGCGCGAGCCATTCGAGCGCGGAAATGCCGTCGTCGGCCTGGGCCACGTCGAACCCCTGGGTGCTGAGCGCATGATTGAGCAGCGCGCGCATCGAGGCGCTGTCATCGACGGTAAGAATGCGGGTTGGCTTGGACATCGCTGGTCTCGCTCTCGGGTCAGAACAGTTCGACTTCGCCGCTGGCGGCGCTGGGTCGGTGGATCGGTTGGGGGGCAGGGGCCATATCGTTTTCGACCATGCGGCAACGGACCTGGCCGCTCGCCGGACGAAAATCGACCCGCCGGGCATTGGTGCCGCCCAGGTCTTCCTTGATCAGCGGGATCCGCTCATGCTGCAGGAAGGTTCGGGCGAATTCGGCATTGGCGCTGCCAATCCGTGCCATGTTGGCATGCAGGTTCGCGCCGCCATAGAGATGCGCACGCAACCGGGTCTTGCTGGCGCCGTGGGCCAACATCTGGTTGATCAGCACTTCCATCAGATAGACGCCGTAATGCTCGTCCACTTCGGCCGCTTTCTGGCTGGAATGGGGTTCGGCCAGCAGGAAGTGGTTCATCCCGCCCAGTTCGATTTCGGGATCGAACAGGCAGGTGGAAACGCAGCTGCCCAGCACGGTGGTCAATTCCACCCGCGGGCCCGCGCTGACCAAGGCCTGGCCCTGCATCACGGTGATGCGGGTGATCGGTTTGGCAGACAGGGTGGGCTGATGCAGCATCGGGTCAGGCCGCCTTGCGGAACGCGTGGTAGGCGATCTTGTCGATCGGGGCGACGATCCCGGCGGCGCCCAGCGAGATCGCGGCGCGCGGCATGCCAAAGACGGTGCAGGTTGCCTCGTCCTGGGCGATTGTCCAGGCGCCGGCCCGGGCCATGGCGAGCAGGCCTCTCGCGCCGTCGCTGCCCATCCCGGTCAGCAGCACACCAACCGCGCGGGCCCCGACTGCATCGGCAACCGAATCGAACATCACGTCCACGCTGGGAATGTGACCCGACACCGGATCACCCTGGCGCAGTTTGGCATAATGCGCGCCTGATCCGCCCACGGTCAGGTGCCGGTCACCGCCCGGTGCCAGATAGACATGGCCCGCGCGCAGCGGCATGTCGCTTTCCGCCAGGACAACCTTGGCCGGGCAGGCCAGGTCAAGCGTCTTGGCAATGGCCGGCGCGAAGCGGGCGTTGACGTGCTGGACGATCAGGGTTGGCGGGCAATCCTCGGGAAAGCCGCGCAGCAGGATCTGCAGGGCTTCAACCCCGCCGGTCGATGCCCCGATCGCGATCATCCGCGTATCGCCCCCGATCGAGGCGCGCGCTTCATTGGTGACTTTGGGGGAAATCGGCCAGCGATCGGAAAAGCGTACCCGGGCGGCTTCGCGGATCAGGCTGGCCAGCTTGCCCTGATCGTTGAGCGGCAGGCCGCCGGTGCGGTCAGACTTGGCATAGCAATCGACCGCCCCCAGCGCGAGCGCGCGGGCCGTCGCCTCGGTCCCTTCCTGGGTCGATCCGGACACCACGATCACCGGAGTGGGGCGCAGCTTCATGATCTTTTCCAGGAAATCGAGCCCGTTCATCCCCGGCATTTCGACGTCGAGCGTGACCACATCGGGGTTCATCGCCCGCATCAGTTCGCGCCCTTCGGCGGCGTTGGCCGCCGTGCCGATCACGCGAATATCCGGCTCTTCGGCCAGCCGCGACATCAGGATCGCGCGCATGGTGGCCGAATCGTCGATGATCAGAACCCGAATAGTCATCGCGCACTCCGCTGGTAGATGGTGGGACCGACCGGAGCGAGCAGCCGGGCGGCAGGCCCGGTCACGCGCTCGCTGTGGCCGATGTACAGATAGCCGCCGGGACGCAGCATTTCGGCAAAGCGTTCGACCAGCCGTTCCTTGGTCGGATTGTCGAAATAGATCATCACGTTGCGGCAAAAGATCACATCAAACCGGCCGCGCATCGGCCAGTCCTGCAGCAGGTTGAGCTCGCGGAAGCGGACCAGATCGCGGACCAGATCGCCGATCACGGCCTCGCCGCCCTGCACCTGGGCCCAGGCCCGACGCAGCGGTTCGGGGACCGGTTCGATCTCGCTCACGCCATAAGTCGCCGCGCGTGCCTTGGTCAGGGCGTGGGTCGCGAGGTCTGATGCCAGTACGCGCAGGTTGCGCTTGGCCAGCACGGCGCCTGCGGGGCGGTCCGGCCCGAGCAGAGTCATCAGCAGCGACCAGGTCTCCTCGCCGCTGGAACAGCCCGCCGACCAGATCCGGACTTTCTCGCCGCGCTCCAGCGCGCTGACCAGTTCGGGACGGGCCACGGCGGCCAGATGCTCGAAATGGTGGGCTTCGCGGTAGAAGAAAGTGTGGTTGGTGGTCAGCGCCTTGATCGCGCGCATCCGCTGCGCTTCGTCCACCCGCATCTGTTCGACAAAGGCGGCAAAGGTGCCGACCCCGGCCTCGCGGACCAGCGGGGCCAGCCGCGAATAGACCAGCATCGCCTTGCCCTGGGGCAGGACAATCCCGGCATGAGCGTGAACAATATTGCTCACCGCCTTGAAATCGGCCGGGCCATAGACCTCCGGGCTGATCCCCGGCAGGCTGGAGGAAAAGGCGTTGGCGATGCTCATGCCGCCTCGGCCAGGTTGGGCGTGGTCAGCGCGCGGGTGACCAGCCCATCAACGTCAAGGATCAAGGCCACCTGGCCATCGCCCAGGATCGTCGCCCCGGCCACACCTTCTACCGCGCGGTAATGGGTATCGAGGCTCTTGATCACGAACTGGCGCTGGTCGCTGATCGTATCGACCAGCAAGGCGGCCTGCCCGGAACTTTCGGTATCGACCACGATCAGCACGCCCTGATCGGGATCCTGCACCGCCTGGCCGGAACCCAGCAGGTTGTGCAGGGGCAGCACCGGGATGAATTTGCCGCGCACGTTCAGCATGTGGCGGTTCGCTCCCAGCCCGCGCACTTCGCCCGGTCCGGGGCGCAGGCTTTCGACCACGTGGGCCAGCGGGACGACCAGCGTCTGTTCACCCACCGATACGATCATCCCGTCGGATATGGCCAGAGTAAGTGGCAGCGTCAGGGTAAAGGTCGTGCCTTTGCCGGGTTCGCTTTCGATCGTGATCCGGCCGCCCAGCTCCTTCACGTTCTGGCGCACCACATCCATGCCCACCCCGCGTCCGGAAATGCTGGATACGGTGGCGGCGGTGGAAAAGCCGGGGGCGAAGATCAGGTGATCGATCTCTTCCTTGGAAAGCGGCGCATCGGCCGCGACCAGTCCCTTCTCGACCGCTTTGGCAAACACCCGGTCACGGTCGATCCCGCGTCCGTCATCGGCGATCTTGATCAGGATCCGGCCCGAACGGTGTTCAGCCGAAAGCGTCAGGGTGCCTTCAGAATTCTTGCCGCTGGCCAGCCGTTCCTCGGCCGGTTCGATCCCGTGATCGACCGCGTTGCGAATCAGGTGGGTAAGCGGTTCACCCAGCCGTTCGATCACGGTCTTGTCGAGTTCGGTGCCTTCACCGACCAGGTCAAGCTTGACATGCTTGCCGGTTGAACTGGCCAGTTCGCGCAGGATCCGGGGGACCCGGCTGAACACCGAACCGATCGGCTGGGCGCGGATCGCCATGGCGCTTTCCTGGATGTCGCGGGTGAGCGATTCGAGCAATGCCAGCTCCTCGATCCCGGACAGACCCTCGCTGGTCAGGCGCTGGGCCAGCATCGCCTGGGCAATCACCACTTCGCCCACCGTATCAATCAGCCGGTCCAGTTTGGCGAGGTCGATCCGGATCGAGGGACCCGGCGCGGCGGCGGCGACGGACTTTTCAGCCGGAGCAGCAGCAGGCGCGGGCGTGCCCGGTGCGGGCGCGGCGGCCGCCGGGGTGGCGGCGGC
>NZ_MWLM01000035.1 GCF_002198665.1 Novosphingobium sp. B 225
GTTGCAGCGCAACCTTGCGCCCTTGCGCCGGACGGTCGGGCTGGTGTTGCTGATGGTCGCCGTCTGGATCGGGGTCAATGCGCGGTTCGGTTAATTCCAGCTTGAATTTCGCGACCCTTGGTTAAAATCATCCAAAGAAAATGAACTATTTCGGATGCATAGGTTTGTAAGGTGGTTCACTTAGGCAAAACAACCTGCTAGCGGCGGCGCATGTCGCAAGTTAAATTGATCGAGCAGGCAAGTGATTTTGCAATTGCTGATTGGCTTCATCGCCATTTGACTTTGGCATTGGCGAAGCAGACCGGGCGAATCGCGATCAACCTGCCCGGCGGATCAACGCCTTTCCCGATTCTGGCAGAGCTGGCGCTGCGTCCGCTGGACTGGACTCGGATCGATGTCTGGCCCGGTGATGACCGGATCGTTGAAGAGGCGAGCCAGGCCAGCAATGTCGGGCGGATCCGCGCGCAACTAGAACCACTCGGCGCGCGGATTGTGCCGCTGACGCAGGAAATCATTCCGCCGCATTTCGTGCTGACCTGGCTTGGCATGGGTGCAGATGGGCACATTGCGTCGCTGTTTCCAAACACCGATCCCCAGGTGCATGATGGCCAGCCAGTCCGCCGCCTGTTACCCGATCCGCTTCCGCCAGAAGCGCCGTATCCCCGATTGACACTAACCATCCCGGCGCTGCTTGATGCCGATCAGGTGCTGTTCGTTATCCGCGGCGCGGACAAGCGTGAACTGTTCGAAGCGGCGATGCGCCGGGAACATGACCTGCCCGTCGCCCGCCTGCTCGCCGCCGCCGGCCAGCTCGCCGATTGCCCCGTCACATGCTTCGCCTGATCCCCGCCCCGTTGCACCGCGCTGGTTACATGATCGCGCATGAATTGCGTCGCCGCTGGTGGCGGATCAGTGGTGCACGGCTCGTGGGCACGCGGGTGCTAGCGTTTGATGATCAGGGCCGGTTGCTGCTGGTGCGTCATTCCTATGGCAGCCGGCGCTGGATGCTGCCCGGCGGCGGTGTGGGTGCCAAGGAAAGTCCCATCAACGCCGCGATCCGCGAACTAGCCGAGGAAACCGCCTGCGAACTGCGTGATCCGCGCTCGATCGCCATGGTCGACGAACCTCTTTATGGCACCATCAACCGCGTCCATGTGATCGGCGGATGGATCGCTGACAAGCCGCGCTGCGATGGCCGCGAAGTGATCGAGCTGGGCCTGTTTGATCCGGCCAGTCTGCCGGATGATCTGCCCTCAGTGCTGCAACGGCACCTCGTTGATTGGATCGCCGCTTTTCTCCCTGGTAAGGGGGATGAGCGCGTCTAGCCAGGCTCTAACTGCCCCAGACCTGTTTGGCATGAGCCAGAAAGTTCAGCCCCAGCACCTTGTCGACCACGCGCGGCGGCAGCCCTTTGGCCTTGAGCAGATGCGCCAGCTGCCGGAACTGATCCGGGCCGCGCAGATCGACGACAAAGGGATAGGTATCGGGCCGCTCACCGGTCGCGCTCATCCCTGCGGCGCGGCGGGCGGCGATTTCACGCGCCAATACGGCCTGGTAAGCCTGCAGATCGGCGATCGGGGTGGTCCCGCCGTCGGTTCCGATCCCAACGTGATCTTCCCCGCAAACCTTCAGCGCATGCAGGATGTGAGCCACGACATCTTCGGCCCGGGCATGTCCGCTCGGGCTCAGGAACGGCATGAAATAGATCCCCACGAATCCGCCGCGCTCGGCTACCAGTCGCAGTTCGGCGTCGGTCTTGTTGCGCGGCAGGTCGGTTAAGGCACGGCATCCGGTGTGATTGATCGAGATCGGCTGGGCCGAAAGGCGCGCCGCTTCAAGGCAGGTGCGCTCGCCGCTGTGTGACAGGTCGATCATCACCCGGGCCTTGTTCAGCCTGGCGATCATATCATGGCCCAGCGCGCTCAGCCCGCGATTGCTCGGGGCCATCGAACCATCGCCCAGCGCATTGGCCGGATTGTAGGTCAGCTGGAATACCCGCACGCCAAGATCCGCGAACAGATCGACCCGCGCCGGATCGCTGCCCAGCATGGCGGCGTTCTGAAAGCCATAGATCACCCCGATCCGTCCGGATTGCGCCGCGCGCCGGATATCGGCGGCGGTCAGCACTTTGACCAGTTGGCGCGGAAACCGCCGCAGCATGGCGTCGGTTGCGGCAATATCGGCCACGCTCAATTCAAACGGATCGCCCGGCCCGGCGACATGGCCCAGCGTGATATTGACCGCGCTCAGCCCCGAACGGCGCGCATCTGCCAATACCCGCTGGCTCAGATCCGGCCGCAGTCCGTCTTGCGGGTGGTTGGGATCACCAAGCCCGCCCAGCGCATTGATCACGATTCGCCCTGCCAACGGATCACGCGCCGCGCTGCGTGCCAGGGCGGGAGCAGAGGCTATCAGAGTGGCCCCGCCGACCAGAACCTTGCGGCGATCAATCATGGTCATCCGGCCCCCTTCCTTGCCAAGGCACGCAGGTTAAAGCGACCCGCGGGCAATCACGGTGGGCGGGCCGCTTTTGGCCCGGCGAGAGGTCGCTCTAACTCCGCGTTGCAAAACCCGCAACTACGGTGGCGGCGAAGCCAGATCGGATAGAAAGATGGGGAGGTGGATGCCCGACAAGGATTCGAACCTTGATTGACGGAGTCAGAGTCCGCTCTCTTACCGTTAGAGGATCGGGCAATCAGGGGGGCGCCTCTAGCCAGCGGCACGGCCAGGGTCAAGGGGATTCGTGGTGCTGCACCTGCCCGATGCGCAAGCTCTGGATAAAGTGCGGCGCTCCCTTGGTCATGGGCACGGTGCTACCTAAGAGCACCGGGTGAGCGCTCCGATTGTCATCGGCACCGGCCCTGCCGGAGCCCCGATCAGCATCGATATCGAGGAACTGCTGGCCACCCGCCTGCTGGTGCAGGGTAACAGCGGCTCGGGCAAATCGCACCTCTTGCGCCGCCTGCTTGAGGAAAGCGCAGGGATCGTCCAGCAAGTCGTGATCGATCCCGAAGGCGATTTCGTGACCCTGGCCGAACCGTTCGGGCACGTGGTGATCGATGCAGCTGCCTATGCTGCCGGAGAGATCGCCCAGCTGGCCGCCCGGATCCGCCAGCACCGCGCCTCGGTGGTGCTGGCGCTCGACGGTTTGGAGATCGAGGCGCAGATGCGCTGCGCGGCGCAGTTCCTGAACGCCTTGTTCGATGCCCCACGAGAACAATGGTACCCTGCGCTGGTGGTAGTGGACGAGGCGCAGCTGTTTGCCCCCGCTGCGGCCGGGGACGTAACCGATGAAGTGCGGCGGCTGTCATTGGGGGCGATGACCAACCTGATGTGCCGCGGGCGCAAGCGCGGTCTGGCGGGGGTAATCGCCACGCAGCGGCTGGCCAAATTGGCCAAGAACGTTGCGGCTGAAGCCTCGAACTTTCTGATGGGGCGGACCTTTCTCGATATCGACATGCAGCGCGCGGCCGACCTGCTCGGCATGGAACGCCGCCAGGCCGAACAGATCCGCGATCTGGAGCGTGGGCACTTTCTGGGGCTGGGGCCGGCAATCAGCCGCCGTCCGGTGGCAGTGCGGATCGGGACCGTTCAAACCGGCAGCAACGCGGTGTCACATGCTCTGGCCCCTCTGCCCGAAATGGAGCGGGCTGACCTTCATGCGCTGTTGCACCAGCCGATGGAGGAGATCGCCCCGCGCGAATTGCCGCTTGCACCGCCACCGGTACCCAGCGCGGACCTGCTGATCGAGCGGATCGCCGAAATTGCGGAGCCGCTGGCGCTGCCGGGCGAGGTTGACAGTGAACCCGATGGCGAAGCGGTCATCGCACGAATTCTGTGTGACATGGCGCAGGAACCCGGTTGCACATTTGTGCCGCCGGCGGAGCTGTTCCAGGACTTTACCGTGCGCTGCCGGATCCATCGGGTGCGGGCGAGCGGACTGGATTTGACGGCATTTCGCCGCCGCTTTGCCATGGCGCTGGCCGGAATTGCCGATCCGGTCGAGCCGCGCTGGGCAGATCTGCTGGGACTGGCGCGCTCGGTCCCTGAAGACTTGCTGGCGCCGTTTCTGTTGCTGGCCCGCGCCGCGCAGGATGGTGAAGCCTGTCCGGAAGATGAAGCGCTGGCCACGGTCTATGGCACCCATTCCGAAGGCCGGATCCGCCGCTTGCTCGACAATTTCGAACGCCAAGGCCTGATCGTGATGCGCACGGACTTCGGCGGGCGGCGCACCGTAACCCTGCCGCACCTTGGCCTGACCAGCGCTGCTGTCGAGGCCTGATTTTTCCGCCACTTGCCGCAGCGGCCAATCGCGCCTAGTCTCGTCTCAGGTACTCGCCACGCTTGGCGGGAAAACATAAAGAGTATGAGTGACATGGCGGAAGACCTTCCGCCGGCAATGCGCGAGGAGGCGGCAGACGGGCAGGACGTAACGCAGGAGCAGCACGATTCAGCGCCGCCCCGCCGATCTTCCCCGAATTCTGTCTCGCGCCGGCCGGCTGGCCGACCCGGTGAAGTGGCTCGCAGCGCGGGCGGCGGCAATCCGCGTCCGTTCCAGCACAAACCCGCCTTTGCCGCGATTGATCTTGGCACCAACAACTGCCGCTTGCTGATCGCGCGCCCATCCGGCGAACATTTTGTCGTGATCGATGCTTTCAGCCGTGTCGTGCGGCTGGGTGAAGGTTTGGCGCAAACCGGACGGCTCAGCCAGGAGGCGATGGACCGGGCGCTGGGAGCCTTGCAAATCTGCGCCGACAAATTGCGCCGACGCAATGTCCACCTCGCCCGATCCGTCGCGACCGAAGCTTGCCGTCGGGCCGAAAACGGGCCACAATTCATCGATCGGGTCCACGCCGAAACCGGGATCCGGCTTGATATCATCTCTGCCAAGGAAGAAGCGCGACTGGCGGTACTGGGCTGCCATCTGCTGCTGGAAGCGGGCGATGGTCCGGCGATGATCTTTGACATTGGCGGGGGATCGACGGAACTGGTGCTCGTCGATGCGGAAAAGGGCCAGGTGCCAAGGATCCGCGATTGGCAATCGGTGCCCTGGGGGGTCGTTTCGCTCACTGAAAGCTGTCAGGCCGAGCCAGAGGACGATGCTGGTCGCAATGCGCGCTATGCGCATATGCGCCAGCTGGTGCGTGATAGCCTGGCCGGTTTTGCCGATCGGATCGCCGAAACGCTGGAGCAGGCCGAAGGCCCCAGCCTGCGGCTGTTGGGGACCAGCGGTACGGTTACAACGCTGGCCAGCGTCCATCTGGAACTGCCGCAGTATGATCGCCGCGCGGTGGACGGGCTGATCGTCTCGACCCAGGCCATGCGTGCGATCAGCGGCGGGTTGGCCGCGATGACCCCGGCCCAGCGCCGGGCCCAGCCGTGTATCGGGCGCGAACGCAGCGATCTGGTGGTGGCCGGCTGTGCGATCCTGGAAACGATTCTTGATCTGTGGCCGGCTGACCGGTTGGGCGTGGCGGATCGGGGGATCCGCGAAGGCATCTTGCGCGGGTTGATGAGCGCCGAAGGGGCAGGTGAGCGTACCCGCGCCGCTTTGCGCCGAATGAAGCGCGAGGTATCGGCATGAGCCGGGGTGATCCGCCAGCCAGCACCAGGCTGAAGAAAAGCAAGGGCCGGACGCAAAGCTCGACCCGCTGGTTGCAGCGGCAGCTGAACGATCCCTATGTCAAGGCGGCCAAGGCTGCAGGCTGGCGCAGCCGTGCGGCGTTCAAACTGATCGAACTCGACGAGAAGTTTGGCTTGATCAAACGCGCTACCCGGGTGGTCGATCTGGGGATCGCGCCGGGCGGGTGGAGCCAGGTGGTGCGCAAACAGAACCCCAAGGCGGCGGTGGTCGGGATCGACCTGTTACCAACCGAACCGCTTGAAGGGGTGACGATTTTCCAGATGGATTTCATGGCGGACGAGGCACCGGCGGCACTCGCGGGTGCGCTCGATGGTGCGCCGGATCTGGTTATTTCGGATATGGCCGCCAATACCGTAGGCCACAAGCAGACCGATCATTTGCGCACCATGGGCCTGGTTGAAACGGCCGCCGACTTCGCGATCGAGCATCTGGCACCGGGCGGAGCCTTTGTCGCCAAAGTGCTGGCGGGTGGAACCGACGCTGATCTGCTCGCGCTGCTCAAGAAGCATTTCACCAGCGTGAAGCACGCCAAACCGCCTGCCAGCCGCAAGGATTCGTCCGAATGGTACGTGATCGCGCAGGGGTTTAAAGGCTAGGTTGGCGCCCCAGGGCTGTGGGGCGGATCAATCATGTTTCCAGCATACTGGACGGCACCCTGATGAGCCTGATGCCAGTCCGTTGCCGAAGACATCCACAGGTCGGCATCGACTTTGAAACCGGAAGCATCGTCCAGTGCGCCAATCTTGACGGCTACCAGGCTTTGGTTGCTATCAGGCCGCGAGAAAAGCTGAACGCCGCAGTGACCGCAGAACAGTGTTCCTCCGCTTGTTTTCTTGGCCCGGAACGATCTGGGCTGCCCTTTCGTCAGCGAGAGGTTCTCATAAGCGAAGATCCAACTAAGATTGGCCGAGCCTCCGGCAACATACTGGCAATCCCTGCAATGACAGGCGATGCCACCAAGCGGCTGTCCCGATAGGGAAAAGCGCACTGCGCCACATCTGCATCCGCCTTCGCGCATAGTCATCTCCCTTAGGGGGCCTATGTTCAGGCAAACTATGGTCTTAGCAGGGCGACAACCAAAAGGGCGGAGCCTCGCGGCCCCGCCCCTTGTTCTTCAACCTGAAATCCGGCCTTACTTGGCGGTCTTGAGGTAGGCGATCACGTTGGCGCGTTCCTGGGCATCGCTGATGCCCGCGAAGGTCATCTTGGTGCCAGCAGCGAATGCTTTGGGGTTCTTCAGCCAGGCGTCAAGCGTGGCATCGTCCCAGGTTCCGCCCTTGCCCTTGAGCGCGTCGGAGTAGGCAAAGCTGCCGGCAGCTACGCCTTTGCCGACCATGCCCGCAAGGTTGGGGCCGATACCCGCAGCACCGCCCGCGTTGAAGGTGTGACAGGCGGCGCACTTCTTGGCGCTCTGTTCGCCCTTGGCGGCATCGCCAACCACAGCAGCAGCTTCCCCGCCAGCGGCTGGCGCTGCGGCGGCGGCCGGAACGGCGGGCAGCGGCAGGTTCGAACCGAGCGAGTTGAGGTAGGCCATCACATTGGCGCGCTCAGCCGGGTCAGACAGGCCCGCAAAGCTCATCTTGGTGCCATTGGCGAAGCCCTTGGGGCTGGTCAGCCAGGCGTTCATGCTGGTCCAGTCCCACTTGCCACCCTTGGCCTTGAGTGCATCTGAAAAAGCAAAGCCGCCGCGGCCAGCAGCCGCCGCTTCACCCATCACGCCATAAAGGTTCGGACCGATGCCATTCGCACCGCCCTGGTTTGCCGTGTGGCAAGCCATGCACTTCTTGAAAGAAGCCTCGCCCTTGGCCAGATCGGCGCTGGCCAGCAGCGCTTCGATCGGGGTGGCAGCTGCGCCGCCTTCACCCTCTTCAGCCACGCCTTCGATGGCAAAGCCCATCTTTTCAGGACGGTTGTGCTTGTCGGCCCGGAAGTAGTGGCCGCTCAGGCTGGAAAGGCCAAGGGCGACGACGCCCGAAAACAGCGTCCAGCCGGCGATGGTATTGAAGCGATCAGACATGGATGGTGCCCCGTTGGGTAGATCACGCTTAATTTGCGGGTCGCTCTAGTGTCGGCTTAGCCCTTGCGCAAGGGGCATTGCGGGGCTGGCCATTCACGCTTAGCCAGTGTCCCCATGTTTTCATCACTTTTGATCGCCAATCGCGGCGAAATTGCCTGCCGGATCATCCGAACCGCCCGCGCCATGGGGATCCGCACTGTCGCGGTCCATTCCGATGCCGATGCCCGCGCCGCCCACGTCCGCGCGGCGGATATGGCAGTGCGGATCGGCCCGGCGGCGGCGCGCGAAAGCTACCTGGTGGGGGATCGGATCATCCAGGCCGCGCTGGACAGCGGGGCAGAAGCGATTCACCCCGGCTATGGTTTCCTGTCCGAAAACGCCGCATTTGCGCGGGCAGTGCGGGCTGCAGGGCTGATCTGGGTCGGTCCGGATCCGGAAAGCATTGAAGCTATGGGGCTGAAAGATGCGGCCAAGGCGCTGATGCAGGCCGCCGGTGTGCCGGTCACACCGGGCTATCTTGGCGCAGACCAGTCACCCGCGCGGCTGCAGGCCGAGGCCGATTCGATTGGCTATCCGGTGCTGATCAAGGCAGTCGCGGGCGGCGGCGGCAAGGGCATGCGCCGGGTGGATACGGCAAAGGACTTTGCCGATGCACTCGAATCATGTCAGCGCGAGGCTGCGGCGAGTTTCGGCAACGACGTAGTGCTGATCGA
Organism: Novosphingobium sp. B 225; assembly: GCF_002198665.1. Taxonomy (GTDB): domain Bacteria; phylum Pseudomonadota; class Alphaproteobacteria; order Sphingomonadales; family Sphingomonadaceae; genus Novosphingobium. The sequence continues at coordinate 8,375 of NZ_MWLM01000035.1, forward strand.
AAAATATATTCTCTCGCCCCGCCATATCGAAGTGCAGGTGTTTGGCGATTCGCACGGCCATGCGGTTCATTTGTTTGAACGCGATTGCTCACTCCAGCGGCGCCATCAGAAAGTGATTGAGGAAGCACCCGCTCCCGGCATGGACCCGGCGACTCGTGCCGCAGTCTGCGCGGCGGCGGTGCAGGCCGCTCGGGCAGTAAATTACCAGGGCGCGGGCACGATCGAATTCATTGCCGATGCCAGTGAGGGGCTGCGCGCTGACCGGGTGTGGTTCATGGAAATGAACACCCGGTTGCAAGTGGAGCACCCGGTAACCGAAGCGGTAACAGGGCTCGATCTGGTCGAATGGCAATTGCGCGTTGCTGCCGGAGAACCACTGCCGCTCACCCAGGACCAGATCACGCTGACCGGCCATGCGATCGAGGCGCGGCTCTATGCCGAGGATCCGGCCAAGGGCTTTCTCCCCGCCACCGGACCGCTCGATCAGTTGTGGCTTTCGCCATCGGTCCGGGCGGACAGCGGGGTGGAGCAAGGCGATGTGATCAGCCCGTTCTATGATCCGATGATCGCCAAACTGATTGCCCATGCCCCCACCCGGGACGAGGCGCGGGTGCAATTGATGGAGGCGCTGGACGACAGTTTCGTCGCCCCGCTGACTACCAACAAGGGCTTCCTCTATGAATGCCTGGCAGATCCTGATTTTGCTGTGGGCACGGTCGATACCGGGCTGATCGCACGCAAGGATCAGGCGCTGATCCCGCTTGAGGTGCCAAGTCAGCAGGCAGCCGATGCCGCCGCGGCCCGGTTGCGGCGTGATTGGCTGGGCTGGCACGCCAGCGGCCAGGTGCGCGCGTTCCGGCAGGGATTGTTCGGCTTCCGGCTCAACCGCCAGGCGGAAGACGGTATCGCGCTGTGGTCTGGTGAGCACCGGGTGATCGGAAATTCGCTGGCGGCAGGCACTCTGCGCGCAGACATGATCGGGGCGGACAGCGTGGCGGTGACGGAACGCGGACAAGGCCGGGTCTTCACTTTCCACGCCCCGCGCCCGCGCCCGGGGGCTCATGCGGGCGATGGGGCAATCCTGGCGCCGATGCCGGGCAAGGTAATCGCCGTCGATGTCGCTGCGGGTGATCGGGTGGCAAAGGGCCAACGCCTGCTGGTATTGGAAGCAATGAAGATGGAACATGCGCTGACCGCGCCATTCGATGGCACGATCGGCGAATTGGCCGCCGTGGTCGGAGCGCAGGTTCAGGTCGAAATGTTGCTGGCGGTGGTCGAGGCCGACCCGGCATGAGCTGGAAACCTGAAATCGAGGAGCTGCGCCAACGCCGCAAGCTGGCCGAACAGATGGGCGGGGCCGAAAAGGTCGCGCGCCAGCATGGACGAGGCAAGCTTGACGCGCGGGCGCGGATCAAGGGGCTGGTCGATCCCGGTTCATTCCGCGAAATCGGCAAGATTGCCGGCAAGGGTCGCTATGGCCCGGACGGTGAACTGCTGGACTTGTCGCCCAGCAATCTGGTGTTTGGCCGCGCCAATATCGAAAATCGCCCGGTGGTGGCGAGCGCGGATGATTTCACCGTGCGTGGCGGCGCGGCGGACGCGGCGATTCACCGCAAATTCGTGGCATGCGAACAGATGGCCCACACGCTGAAGATTCCGTTGATCCGGATGATCGACGGCACCGGCGGGGGCGGATCGGTCAAGACGCTGGAGGAAATCGGCGCGACCTATGTTCCCGCGACCCCCGGCTGGGGCGAAATCGTCAAGAATCTTGAGACGGTGCCGGTGGTTGCACTGGCGCTTGGCCCCACGGCGGGGCTGGGCGCGGCGCGGGTGGTGGCGAGCCACTACTCGATCATGGTCAAGGGCCTGTCGCAGCTGTTCGCCGCCGGGCCCGCCGTGGTCGAGGCAATTGGTGAAGCGAGCGACAAGGAATCGCTTGGCGGCAGCGTGATCCATACCCGCAACGGCGTGGTTGATGAAGAAGTCGCCAGCGAGGCCGAAGCCTTTGCCACGGCGCGGCGGTTCCTGTCCTACCTGCCCAGCCACGTCGGCCAGCACGCCCCGCGCACTGCCAATACCGATCCGGCAGATCGGCGCGAACAAGCTCTGATCGATCTGGTCCCGCGCGATCCCAAGCAGGTCTATTCGATGCGCAAGCTGCTGAGCGCCGTGTTCGATGCGGGCTCGGTGTTCGAAATGGGCCGGATGTGGGGCCGCGCCGCGATCACTGCCTTTGCCCGGCTTGATGGCTGGCCCGTGGCGGTGGTGGCAAGCGATCCCAGTTTCCTTGGCGGTTCATGGGAAGCCCGCACCAGCGAGAAAGTGGAGCGGTTCATCAAATTGGCCGATCAGTTCCGCCTGCCGGTGGTTCATCTGGTCGATAACCCCGGTTTCATGATCGGGCTGGCGGCGGAAACGGCCGGGACGATCCGTTACGGCGTGCAGGCGATGAACGCGATCTACAAGGCTACGGTGCCGCTATGCTGCGTGGTGATCCGCCGCGCCTATGGCATCGCCGGCAGCGCGATGAGCAACGCCGAAGCGTTCCAGTACCGCTTTGCCTGGCCCAGCGGCGATTGGGGCAGCCTGCCGATCGAAGGCGGGATCGAGGTTGCTTACAAAAGCGAGATCGAAGCGGCGGAAGATCCGCAAGCCCATCTGGAAGCGATCCGCGCTCGGCTCAACCTGGTCCGCAGCCCGTTCCGCACGGCAGAGAAGTTCGGGATCGAAGACATCATCGACCCGCGCGAAACGCGGCCCTTGCTGTGCGAATTTGCCGATCTGGCATGGCGGGCTTTGGGGGCAGGGTAGGGGGCGAGGTTAGCAAAGACCCTCTCCATTTTTGCGAAGCATAAATGGGGAGGTGGCATTCGCGCAGCGAATGACGGAGGGGCAAGGGCCTCTCCGCATTACCCCTCCGTCAGCCGCCTTCGGCGTCTGCCACTTCCCCATTTGCACTACGTGAAAATGGAGAGGGATTAGGAGGCGAGGTACGCTTCCACCGCCGCGCGTTCCTCTGCGCTCAGCCGCAGGCCCAGCTTGGTCCGCCTCCACAGCACATCCTCAGCGCTGACCGCCCATTCGGCTTGACGCAAGTAATCGAGCTCAGCCTGGGTCAGCCCGGCCCCAAAGCTGCGGCCCAGCGCCTGCCAGCCCTCGGCCCCGGCCAGCCAGCGATCGGCACGGGTGCCATAGGCGCGGGCGATCCGGTCAACACTGCCTGCGTCGAGGAACGGGTAGCGCGCGGCCAGATCGCCCTTCAGTGCGTCCAGCCCGTCGATCGCAAAATCGCCGCCGGGCAGCGGTTTGGCAGTGGTCCATGGCTTGCCTTGCAGCGCGGAAAGGTTCGGTGCGAGCAGGTTAACCGCCTCTTCGGCCAGATGGCGATAAGTGGTGATCTTGCCGCCGTAAACGCTGAGCAAGGGCGCACCGCGTTCCGCCGCTGACAGATCCAGCCGGTAGCCCCGCGTCGCTGCTTCTGGCCGGCCCGATCCGTCATCGACCAGCGGCCGCACCCCGGAATAGGTCCAGACCACATCCGCCGGGGTAACCGGCGTTTGGAAATAGGTGCTGGCTCCCTCGCACAGATAGGCGATTTCGGCTTCACTTGCGGCAATCGGTTCGCCTGCTTGCTGATCGGCATCAGTCGTGCCGATCAGAGTGAAATCCCGTTCATAGGGAATCGCGAAAAAGATCCGTCCATCGGGTAGCTGGAAGAAATAGGCATAGGGATGGTCGAACTGCTTGCGCACCACGATATGCGAACCGCGAACCAGCCGCATGGCAAAATCGGGCTTCTCGCCGATCAGGCCTTCAACCTCCAGTACCTTGGGCCCGCCTGCATTGACCAATGCACGCGACCGGAACTGTCCGGCCGGGGTTTCGATTGCCCAAAAGTCGCCTTCGCGCCGTGCGGCGGTAACCGGGGTGCGCGTGCGCACCTCTGCGCCTTGCTCGGCGGCGTCCATCGCATTCAGCACCACCAGCCGAGCATCATCCACCCAGCCATCCGAGTACTCAAACGCCGGGCCAAACTCTCCCTTCAGCGGCGCACCGGCCGGATGGCGATGCAGGTCAATGCTGCGCGTTGCGGGCAAGTGCTTTCTGCCGCCAATATGGTCATAAAGGAACAGTCCCAACCGCAGCAACCAGCGCGGGCGCAGGCCCTTTACGTGTGGCAAGACGAACCGCAGCGGATGAATGATGTGCGGGGCAATCGCCCACAACGCCTCGCGCTCGCTCAGGCTTTCGCGCACCAGCGCGAATTCGTAATGCTCCAGATAGCGCAGCCCGCCGTGGATCAGCTTGGTCGAAGCCGAGCTGGTGCCCTGCGCCAGGTCACCCGCCTCCAGCAGCAGGACTTTCGCGCCGCGCCCGGCGGCATCGCGCGCGATGCCTGCGCCGTTTATGCCGCCGCCAATAACGGCCAGATCAAACACTTCGTCCTCCATCAGATCAGATCAGGGTCATGCACCGGACGCGGCGCTCCGGGCGGAGTAAGACGGCGGAACAGTACGCCGCGTTCGCTGAACAGTACCAGCGCCAGGGTCACGACACCGCAAGCCAGCAAAGCGGCGGCCAGCGGCCGTGCCGAATTGTCATAAGCCAGCCCGATCAGGCTGCCCAGCAAAGCGCCGGTCGCCATTCGCAAGAAGGCCTGGAACGAACTTGCCACCCCGGCGATCCGCGCAAAAGGTTGCAAGGCGATCGAGCCGAAATTCGCGCCGATAAAGCCCATCAAGCAGATGTTTGCAGCCATCAGGGGTATGAATTGCCACAGGCCTTCTTGCCCGGAATGGGCCTGCACGACCTGTAACGCACTGATCACGATAAAGCTGAGCAGCGCCGCATGGCTGACCCGCCTGGCGCCGAAACGTTCGACAATTCGCGAATTGAAGAAATTGGCAAATGCCATGCCGCCTGCCAGAAGCGCAAACAGCAAGGGAAAGTTTGGCCCTGCGCCGAAATGCTCGCCAATCAGCTGCTGCGAGGAATTGATATAGCCAAACAGTGCGCCAGTCAGCAGCGCACCGCCAACGACATAGCCCATGGCGCTGCGATCAGTGGCAGCGTGAGCCATGTTGCGCGCAATCGTGCCAATGGCGATCGCCTGGCGATATTCGGGGTTCAGGGTTTCGGGCAGGCGCAACCAGGCCCACAGCCCAACCAGCAGCCCCATCACCGCCATGCCGCCAAAAATCCAGCGCCAGCCTGCTACGACCAGCACTGCCTGGCCATAGGACGGCGCGATCATCGGCACGACCATGAACACCACCGAGATTATCGACATCATCCGCGCCATGCGGTCTCCCGACAGGCGATCACGGATTATCGCGCCGGGCAACACCGACAGTCCGGCACTGGATACGGCGTGGAGCGCGCGCAGCACCAGCAGGGTATTGAAATCCTGCACCAATGCGCAGGCCAGTGCGAACAGCACATAAGCGGCAAAGCTGACAAACAGTACCGGGCGGCGGCCGTATCGATCAGCCAGAAATCCCGGCAGCAGCGAGCCAAACCCGGCAGCGAACAGGAAAACGCCCACCACCAGCTGGCGGCTGTTGGGATCGGATACGCTCAGGTCCTGGGCGATCACGCCCAGCGCAGGCAGCATCGCATCGATGCACAGCGCCTGCAGCGCCATCATCATCGCCATCAAGGCAATGAATTCGCGCTCGCCGATTCGGGTCGGCGCGGAAGATACCGCTGCGGTGGGCATGCCTTCTTCCATGCCGGTCCTCGCCGGAATTGGCGAGTCCCTTTTCGTATGCAGCGGCGCGGCGTAGACTGCAGCGCATGGCCGAGCCGTCCACAGAAACCGATGACTTCGACGAACCGGTGCAGGGCCTGCGCAAGGTGATCCACGTTGATATGGATGCCTTCTATGCCAGCGTCGAACAGCGCGACGAACCGGAGCTGCGGGGCAAACCGGTGGCGGTGGGCGGCGATGGTCCGCGCGGAGTGCTGAGCACCTGTTCCTATGAGGCGCGCAAGTTCGGCTGCCGTTCGGCCATGCCATCGGTCACTGCCAAACGGTTGTGTCCGGGCCTGATTTTCCGTCGCCCGCGCTTTGCGGTCTATACCGCGATCTCGCGTCAGATCCGCGAGATATTCTTCGATTACACCCCGCACGTCGAACCGCTCAGCCTGGATGAAGCATTCCTTGATGTGACCGAGGACAGCAAAGGGATCGGCAGCGCCACCCGCATCGCGCAGCTGATCCGGGCGCGGATCAAAGCCGAAACGGGACTGACCGCCAGCGCCGGGGTCAGTTACAACAAGTTCCTCGCCAAGCTGGCGAGCGACCAGAACAAGCCCGATGGCCTTTGCGTCATCCGCCCGGGCGAGGGGGCTGAGTTCGTTGCCGGGCTGCCGGTGCGGCGGTTTTTCGGGATCGGGCCCAAAGGCGCAGAGAAAATGACCGCGCTGGGGATCGAGACCGGGGCTGATCTGGCGGCGAAGGACGTGCAGTACCTGCGCCAGCATTTCGGCAGCCAGGCCGATTACCTTTACCGCGCGGCGCGGGGCATCGACCTGCGCCGGGTCAAAGCCAACCGAGCGCGCAAATCGCTGGGGGCAGAGCGGACTTTTGACAAGGACATCTCCAGCGGCTCGGCCCTGCGCGATGTGCTGGAAAGGATCATCGCGATTACCTGGGACCGGATCGAAAAGAGCGATACCCATGGCCGCACTGTGACACTGAAGCTGAAGCACGCGGACTTTTCCGGCCTGACCCGCGCCCGCTCGACCGCGCAGCCAGTGGCGAGCCGGTCAGAATTTGCGGCGATTGCCCACGCCTTGCTGGATGAAGTCCTGCCGCTCGCCCAGCCGGTGCGGCTGCTCGGCCTGACTCTGTCGCAGCTGGATGGTGAGGATGATGCGCCCGCTCCGGTCGGCGGGGATGCGCAGCTTTCGCTGTTGTAACCCATCCCCCTTTGACAGCGGACAGGCATTGGCCGAAAAGGGGCTAATGACAGAAGAAGAACAGGAAAAACGCCTGCATCGGCGGCGTTTCTACAAGGCGGAACAGGAAGCGGGCTTTGTCGAGGCTCAGGACCATTCCACTCCCCAGACCCGCAGTCCGGCCTACAAGCTGGCCTTTCGCGACACCGATTTCCTGCTGCGTGACGAATTGCGCCCGGTGCGGTTTCAGTTGGAGCTGCTGAAGTGCGAAATGCTGCTGGACGAGGCGAAGATCGGGTCGACCCTGGTCTGCTATGGCTCGGCCCGGATCCCGTCGCCCGAAGCTGCGGCTGAGCTGGTCGCCAATGCCCCGCCCGAGCGCAAGGCCGTGGCCGAGCGGCTTGCGGCGAAGGCGCAGTATTACGAGGAAGCGCGCCAGCTCGCGCATATCGCGTCGAGCTGCAACATCGTCGAACAGGGCATGCGCCAGTTCGTGGTCTGCTCGGGCGGCGGGCCTTCGATCATGGAGGCGGCCAATCGCGGCGCGGTGGAGGCCGGGGCGGAAACGATCGGGCTCAACATCGTCCTGCCGCACGAGCAGGCCCCCAACCCCTACGTCACCCCGCGGCTGGCATTCCAGTTCCACTATTTCGCGCTGCGCAAGATGCACTTTCTGCTGCGCGCCAAGGCCGTGGCAGTGTTCCCAGGCGGGTTCGGCACGCTGGATGAGTTCATGGAGCTGTTGACCCTGATCCAGACCGGCAAGATGCGCCCGATCCCGATCCTGCTGTTCGGCAAGGATTTCTGGAACAAGGTGCTGAATTTTGAAGCGCTGGCGGACGAAGGCGTGGTCAACCACGACGACCTCAAGCTGTTCCACTGGGTCGAAACCGCGGAAGAGGCTTGGGCCAAAGTGGTGGAGTTTTACGAGCTGGGGTGAAAGCGCATAGTGCAGCCCATCAGATCCTCTCCATTTTTGGCGAATGCCACAAATGGGGAGGTGGCAGACGCCGAAGGCGGCTGACGGAGGGGTAACGCGGCGAGGCCAAAACCCCTCTACCACCCGCTACGCGGGCGGTCCCCCTCCCCATTTGCACTTCGTGAAAATGGGGAGGACCTTTGACTACCCCCGCGCTTCGCCATGCCCCAGCGGGCCATGCCCGGCGCCAAACCCCGGCGCGGCGCGCAGGGCGCTGCGGACGAACAGGCGGGCGCGGTCGATGGCTTCGGGCAGGGGCAGGCCCTTGCCCAGACCGGTCGCGATGGCGCTCGACAGGGTGCAGCCGGTGCCGTGGGTGTGGCGGGTGTGGATCCGGCTGCCCGACATGACATGCGGCGCCTCGCCCGGCACCATCAGCACGTCGTCCACCCGCTCCCCTTCGGCATCGCCGCCTTTGGCGAGATACGTGATCCCGCGCGCTGCCATCCCCTCATGCCCGCCGAGTGCTTCGAGTTCGGACACATTCGGCGTGGTCAGCGTGGCGAGCCGCATCAGCCGTTCAAACGCCGCGATGGTGGCCGCATCGGCCAGCGCCGCGCCGCTGGTGGCGATCATTACCGGATCGAACACCACCGGCACCGCCAGCGCCTCCAGCCGGTCGGCAACCAGATGCGCCACCTCAGGCGAACCCAGCATCCCGATCTTGACCGCGTCCACGCCGATATCGCTGATACAGGCATCGATCTGCGCCCCGACCATCGCCGGGCCGAGCGCATCAACCATGGTCACGCCACACGTGTTCTGCGCCGTCACCGCGGTGATCGCGGTCATGGCATAGCCGCCGAGCATGGTGATGGTCTTGATATCAGCCTGAATGCCCGCCCCGCCCGATGAATCGGATCCGGCGATGGAGAGGATGCGGGGGGGAGGCATCAGCCCTTGAACTTGCGCACCGTGCTGGGCGGGCTCTTGGCGTGGTGCTGCGTCGCCCGCGTCGGCCGGTCAAGCAGTTCGCCGCCGCAATTGGGGCAGCGCTCGTCCATCGCATCCGCACAATCGGTGCAGAACGTGCACTCAAAGCTACAGATGAACGCGCCAGGCAATTCCGCTGGAAGTTCGGTGCCGCACTTTTCGCAATCGGGGCGCATTTCCAGGCTCATGCCGCTGCTTCCTTCACCGCATCGCAGATCGCATCGACCACTTGTTCCACCTCGCCCGCGTCGTCGCCTTCGGCCATGACGCGGATCACCGGTTCGGTGCCGGAGGGGCGGATCACCAGCCGGCCCTTGCCCGCCAGTTGCGCTTCGGCGCCAGCGATCACCGCCTGTACCCGCGCGTCATCCAAAGGCTTGCCCCCGGCAAAGCGCACGTTCTTGAGCAATTGCGGCACCGGATCGAACAGATGCAGCAGCTCGCTCGCCTGCTTGCCCGAACGGACCAGCGCCGCCAGCACTTGCAGCGCGGCAACGGTGCCATCGCCGGTGGTGGCGTGATCGAGCAGGATCATGTGCCCGCTCTGCTCCCCACCAACGTTGTAACCCTGCGCCTTCATCGCTTCGAGCACGTGGCGGTCCCCCACCTTGGTGCGGACGAGGTCCAGCCCCTGGCCTTGCAGAAAGCGTTCAAGGCCAAGGTTGGACATGACCGTGGCGACCACGCCGCCCCCGCGCAGGCGCCCTTGCTGGGCCCACTGGCTGCCGATCAGGGCCATGATCTGATCGCCGTCCACGGTCTGCCCGCGCTCATCGACCACGATCAGCCGGTCGGCATCGCCATCCAGCGCGATCCCGATCTGCGCGCCGCTGGCGACGACCGTTTCCTTGACCAGTTCCAGATGAGTCGATCCGCAGCGGTCGTTGATATTGGTGCCGTTGGGCTGAACCCCCACCGCAACCACTTCCGCGCCGAGTTCCCAAATCGCGCTGGGGGCAACCTGATAGGCTGCACCGTTCGCGCAATCGACCACGATCTTCAGCCCGTCGAGCCGGACATCGTCGGGCAACGAGCTTTTGACCGCATGGATATAACGCCCGCGCACGTCGTCGATCCGGCGTGCGCGGCCGATCTGCGGGCTGGGGGCCAATGGCAGGTCGGCGTCCAGCATCGCTTCGATCGCTTCTTCGGCTTCGTCCGACAGTTTGAAGCCATCGGGGCCGAACAGCTTGATGCCGTTATCCTCGTAAGGGTTGTGGCTGGCCGAAATCATCACGCCAACATCGGCGCGCAGTTCCCGCGTCAGCATGGCGATCGCCGGGGTGGGCAGCGGGCCGGTCAGCACCACGTCCATGCCGACGCTGGTAAAGCCCGCGACCAGCGCGTTTTCCAGCATATAGCCCGAAAGTCGCGTGTCCTTGCCGATCACCACCCGGTGCTTGTGGCTGCCGCGCAGGAAATGCGTGCCGGCCGCCTGGCCCACTTTCATCGCCATGGCGGCGGTCATCGCCCCGGCGTTGGTCTTGCCCCGGATCCCGTCCGTGCCGAAATACTTGCGTCCCATATCCCGCCTGTAACCCGCAAAGTGTTCAGAAATTGCTATGTCGCGCCGCTGCGCTAAAGTCACGCGGGTAATGGGCGATATCGGGGAGCAAGCCATGAACGAAGCAGCGGAAAGCGCGACCTTTCCCGAGATCAAGGTGCCTGCCGCGCTGACCTTTGCCGGACTGGTGGCGGGCTTTGCGGTGGGGATTATGCTGCGCGGCAGCCCGCTGCTGGCCGATGTGCTGGCCGTGGCCAAGCCGCTCGGGGCGTGGTGGCTGAAACTGTTGCAGATCACGATCCTGCCCTTGGTGGTTGGCCTGGTCTATACCGGCATTTCGCAGACCCTGGCGGCGGCCGGCGGCGGCGCGCTGGCGCGGCGGGCGGTCGGGCTGTTCTTTGCGGTGCTGATCTTCAGTGGGCTGATGTCGGCCCTGTTGGTGCCGGGCTTGCTTGGCCTGGCTCCCATCCCTGAAAAGGCGGCTGCCGCGCTGAGCGGCGGCGTGGCCGCAACCGGAACGGTGCCGGGCTTTGCCGAAGTGGTCGATGCAATGCTGCCGCAGAACATCTTTGCCGCTGCCAATGCCGGGGCGATGCTGCCGATCGTGCTGTTCGTATCCGCACTTGCCGTCGCTGCCGCGCGGATCGGCCCGGCCCCGCGGCGGGCGCTGGCGCAAGTGTTTGAAGGACTGGCAGGCGCGATGATGGTGATGGTCGGCTGGGTCTTGATGCTTGCCCCGTTGGGCGTGTTCGGCCTTGCCATCGGTCTGGCGGCAGACAGCGGATCCGATGCGATCGGGGCCCTTGCGCATTACATCGTGGTGGTCAGCTGCGCCGGGGCGGTTATCCTGCTTGCCGGGTTCTTGCTGGCGATCACGCTGGGCGGGCAGCGGCCTGGCACGTTCCTCAAAGCGATGCTGCCGGTTTTTGCCGTGGCATTTTCCACGCAAAGTTCGCTGGCCAGCCTGCCCGCGATGCTGGGCGCGACCCGGCAAATGGGTGTGCGCGAAGCGACTGCCGATTTCGTCCTGCCGCTGGCCGTGGCGATTTTTCGGGCCACCAGCCCGGCGATGAATATGGGGGTGGCGATCTATGCCGCTTACCTGACCGGCACCCCGCTGTCAGTCTGGGCCTTGCTGGCGGGTGCCGTGGTGGCATTTCTGGTGTCGCTCAGCTCTGTTTCGTTGCCCGGCACGCTCAGCTTTGTGGTTTCGGTTGGCCCGATTGCCAATGCGATGGGCGTGCCGATCGGCCCGCTCGCCCTGCTGGTCGCGGTCGAAATGCTGCCGGATGTAATGCGCACGCTGGGTAATGTGACAATGGACGTGGCGGTGACCACGGCGGTTGACCGACGCAGGGTCTGACCTCGAAATCCTCCCCCTCTGGGGGAGGTGAGCCGCCGCAGGCGGGTCGGAGGGGGG
>NZ_MWLM01000036.1 GCF_002198665.1 Novosphingobium sp. B 225
CGCTCATCCCGTTCTTGTATGCTTCGTGCCCGAACCGGTCATAGGCCGCGCGCTTTTGCGGATCCTTGAGGCATTCGTACGCCTCGCTGATCGATTTGAACCGGCCTTCGGCCTCGGCATCGCCAGGATTGCGATCCGGGTGCCACTTCATCGCCAGCTTGCGATAGCTGGATTTGAGCACGCCATCGTCCGCATCACGGGTGACTTCGAGCAGTTCGTAATAGTCGAGTTCGGCGGACATGGGGCCCCCTCAAAAAACCGGGCCCGCCACCGCGACAACTGCGCGGCGACGGGCCCGTTTCATTTGCCTGCTCAGCCCTTGTTCTCGTCGACTTCCGAGAACTCGGCGTCGACCACGTCCTCAGCGCCTTCGGCCGGAGCGGCATCGGGCGAGGCAGCGGCGGCCTGTTCCTTCTCGTAGATCGCCTGACCCATCTTCATGGCCTTTTCAGTCAGGGCCTGGGTTTTGGCGGTCATTTCGTCGGAATCGCCGCCTTCGATAGCGGTCTTGGCCTCGGCCAGCGCGGCTTCGATTTCGGACTTGAGCTCCGCATCGATCTTGTCGCCGTGTTCGGCCAGCTGCTGTTCGGTGGCATGGACCAGACTGTCAGCGTTGTTCTTGGCTTCCGCCGCTTCACGCCGCTTCTTGTCCTCTTCAGCGAACTTCTCTGCATCCTTGACCATCTGGTCAATGTCCGCATCCGAGAGCCCGCCCGAGGCCTGGATCTTGATCTGCTGTTCCTTGCCGGTGCCCTTGTCCTTGGCGCTGACGTTGACGATGCCATTGGCGTCGATATCGAACGTCACTTCGATCTGCGGCACACCCCGGCGCGCAGCCGGAATGCCGACGAGGTCGAACTGGCCGAGCATCTTGTTGTCGCTCGCCATTTCGCGTTCGCCCTGGAACACGCGGATCGTCACCGCCTGCTGGTTGTCTTCGGCGGTCGAGAACACCTGGCTCTTCTTGGTCGGGATTGTGGTGTTACGATCGATCATGCGGGTGAACACCCCGCCCAGCGTCTCGATGCCCAGCGACAGCGGGGTCACGTCGAGCAGCAGCACATCCTTGACGTCGCCCTGCAGCACGCCCGCCTGGATCGCCGCGCCCATGGCGACGACTTCGTCCGGATTGACGCCGGTGTGCGGTTCCTTGCCGAAGAATTCCTTCACCACTTCGCGCACGCGCGGCATGCGGGTCATCCCGCCGACCAGCACGACGTCGTCGATGTCAGCAGCCTTCAGACCGGCATCGGCCAAGGCCTTCTTCATCGGCTCCTTGGTACGTTCGATCAGGTTCGCGACCATCTTTTCCAGATCGGCGCGGGTGATCGTTTCGACCAGGTGCAGCGGGGTAGTTGCCCCGCCTTCCATACGGGCGGTGATGAACGGCAGGTTGATTTCGGTGGTCTGCGCGCTCGACAGCTCGATCTTGGCCTTTTCCGCAGCTTCCTTGAGCCGCTGCAGCGCAAGCTTGTCGGTGCGGAGGTCCATGCCCTCCTTCTTCTTGAACTGTTCAGCCAGCCATTCGACCACCTGGGTGTCAAAGTCTTCGCCGCCCAGGAAGGTATCGCCGTTGGTGCTCTTCACTTCGAACACGCCGTCCCCGATTTCGAGGATCGACACGTCGAAGGTCCCGCCGCCAAGGTCATAGACCGCGATGGTTTTGCCGTCGTTCTTTTCAAGCCCATAGGCCAGCGCCGCGGCGGTCGGCTCGTTGATGATCCGCAGCACTTCCAGACCCGCGATCTGTCCGGCGTCCTTGGTCGCCTGGCGCTGCGCATCGTTGAAGTAGGCGGGAACGGTGATCACTGCCTGGGTGACGGTTTCGCCCAGATAGGCTTCAGCCGTTTCCTTCATCTTCTGGAGCGTGAAGGCGGAAATCTGGCTGGGCGAATAGTCTTCGCCGCCGGCTTGGACCCATGCGTCGCCGTTCTTGCCCTTGACGATGTGGTACGGGACCAGCTCGGTGTCCTTCTTGGTCACCGGATCGTCAAAGCGGCGGCCGATCAGGCGCTTCACCGCGAAAATCGTGTTGTCACCATTGGTCACCGCCTGGCGCTTGGCCGGCTGGCCGATCAGCCGCTCACCATCCTTGGTGAAAGCGACGATCGAAGGCGTGGTGCGCGCCCCTTCCGAATTTTCAATGACCTTCGGCTTGCCGCCGTCCATCACGGCAACGCAGCTGTTGGTCGTGCCGAGGTCGATACCGATAACTTTAGCCATAAATGCCCATCCTTGGTCGTTATGTTGACGCCGCTTCGGCTGCCCCCCGGGATCCCGGCAAGGCTGTTCGGCGGCTCTTGAACAGGGGCGATATAGGTGCGGTTTTGCTTGGCACAAGGGCTGCGCGGGATTAGGCGTGGCGGCAATGTTTGCCCTGCCGCAAAGGACTGATTTTCATGCGCCGTAGCCTGCTGATCCTCGCCCCGCTCACCCTTGGCCTGGGGCTTTCCGCTTGCCAGCAGCAAGCCAATGCACCCGAAGCTGCTGCCAGCACGGGTCCCGAGGCAAAGCCGGGGGTTGCAGTATCGGGCGGCACGCTGGTGCTTCCTGCGGTAAAGGGCAATCCGGGGGTCGCCTATTTCGATGTCGCCAATTCCGATGCCAAGGCGGTGGCGCTGGCCGCCGTTGCGGTCGATGGCGCGGCCAAGGCGGAAATGCATCAGACCAGCGGCGGATCGATGGCCCCGGTTGACCGGGTGGAGATCGATCCCAACACCAGCGTCAAATTCGCTCCAGGCGCATTGCATGTGATGCTGTTCGATCTTGATCCCAAGTTGGCCACAGGCGGCAGCGCGGAAATGACGCTGACTTTTGCCGATGGGGACAAGATCAGCGCGCCGCTCAGCATCAAGTCTGCCGGTGAGGCCGCAATGGGCGGGATGGAACACTGAGCGAGACTTGCCCCACCGGCGGCGAACGCGCCCTCACCAGAGGTGAGGTCGCGCTAGCTCAATCAGTTTTTGGTAGCGCGATCGATTGCGAACAAGTCCGCATCCGCCGCCGCAAATGGTGGTGGTTCCACCCGCGCCACGTCACCATGGCGCCATGGGGGCATATCCACTTCCACCCCGAATCCGGCAGCTACTGCGACGATTTTTCGACCGCGCGGATCGAGCTGCAGGGGCATTTCATCCACGAGATGACCCACGTCTGGCAAGCGCAGACGCGAGGCCGCTGGTGGGTGGTGCTGCGCGGGATCTGGGACCGCAAGTACAGCTATCGGCTACGCGAGGGCTGGCCGCTGGAACGGTACGGGCTGGAGCAGCAGGCGGAGATTGTGGCGCATGCGTTTCTGCTGCGCCGTGGAGTCCGCCCGCGTCCGGCTGCAAGTGCGGCGGAGTTAGACCGGATCGTGCAATTTACGAACTCGACCCCCTAACTCCCGTTCGTGGTGAGGAGGGACTGAGCGTTTACGAAGGCCCGTCTCGAACCACCGAAGCGCTGAAGTCCTTCGAAA
This sequence comes from Novosphingobium sp. B 225, assembly GCF_002198665.1. Classification (GTDB taxonomy): domain Bacteria; phylum Pseudomonadota; class Alphaproteobacteria; order Sphingomonadales; family Sphingomonadaceae; genus Novosphingobium. The sequence goes on from NZ_MWLM01000036.1 coordinate 3,461, forward strand.
CGCGCCTTCACTGTGTTCAGTCGCTCCTCAGGACGAACGGCATATGTTTGTTGTTTGTGGTCACGGATAAGCCACACCCGCCAACCCCTGCCCGCCATCGGCGATAAACGCATCGATCCGCTCTTCCAGCGTCGGTAACGGGACCGAGCCGAGCGACAGTACGACATCGTGAAACTTGCGGATATCGAACCTGGGTCCCAGCGCTTTTTCCGCCTTGGCGCGGACGCGGCGGATGGTCAGTTCGCCCAGCTTGTAGGCCAAGGCTTGCCCCGGCCAGCTGATATAGCGGTCAACCTCGGTATTGACCTCTCGCGTCGACAGCGCGGTGCGGCTGGCGAGATAATCGACCGCTTGCTGCCGGGTCCAGCCATAGTGGTGTATGCCGGTATCGACCACCAGCCGCACCGCGCGCCACATCTCGTAGCTCAGCTTGCCGAAGCGCTCATAGGGGGTGCGATAGATCCCCATCTCTTCGCCGAGATACTCGGTATAGAGCCCCCAGCCCTCGCCAAAGCCGGAGAAATAGGTCTGGCGGCGGAACTTTGGCAGGCTCTGTTGTTCCAGCGCCAGCGCACCCTGAAAGCTGTGGCCTGGCGCGCATTCGTGCAAGGTCAGCGCAGGGATGTTGTAGAGCGGGCGTGACGGCAGATCATAGGTGTTCATCTGACATGCTTCGAGCCCGCCCCGGCCTGAGGTGTAGAACGGCGCAATTGCGGGATCGACCGGACGGATCGTATAGCGATAGCGCGGCAGCAGTCCGAAATAGTCCTTCAGTTTGCCATCAACCCGCTTGGCGACATAGGCCGAAACGCCCAGCAGCTCGTCCGGGGTGCGCGCCACGAATTGCGGGTCGGTCCGCAGGAACTGGATGAATTCGGCCAGACTGCCTTTGAACCCGGCCTCACCCTTCACCTGTTCCATCTCGGCGGTGATCCGTGCCACTTCATCCAGCCCGATCTGGTGGATCTGCTCGGCGCTCAGTTCGGTGGTGGTATATTCGCGGATCTGCTGGGCATAATAGGCATCACCATCGGGCAGCCTGTTCGCCGCCAACGTGGTGCGGGTTTGCGGCAGGTATTCCTCGCGGAAAAACTTCAGAAACTGGGTGAAAGCGGGCGTAACGGACTGCGTGATCGCGGCGCGGGCCTGTGCTTTCAGTGCCTCTTGCTCGGCCACCGGAATACGCGCGGGCATGCGCGTGAATGCGCCCCAGAACGGGCTCTTTTCGGGGTCATCGACCACGGAAGAAGCGATCGAAACATCGCGCCCCTCCAGACTGGCGCGCGGAACCGAATAGCCGCGCGCCAGACCAGCACGCGCATTGACGGTCTGCTCCGTGAAATAGCGCGGAATGTCGTTCAATCGCCCGATGTAACGGCGATAGTCCTCGGCCGTTGCGAACGGTTCCCGTTGGGGCAAGTAGCTCCAAAAGTTGCTGTCGCTGTCAAACGGCATTTCCCAGCGGCGAAAGCGTGCGCTGTCGGTTCCTTCGCGCAGCAGGGTGCGCAGTACGCTGGCATTGACCTTTCCGGCTGTGCTGAGGTCCGCTGGTTTGATCGCATCGAGCTGCGTCAGCCAGGCCTGTTGCCTTGCCGCTTCCGCTAGATTGCTGTCAGGAGTGACCGAAGGCAGGCGGCTTCCGGCCTTGGTCGTGCCGTCGCTCTGTTCGATCTCGCCGTACCGCGCGAGCGAGGCCTGGTAAAAGGCCTCGCCGATCGCAGCAAGCCGCTGGTCGCCGCTCTCGCGGGCCTGCGCCATGTCAACAGATAGCAGCATGGCGAGGATCGCCAGCCCGTCACGTGCGATCCTCATTCTTGCCCCCTGTGCCGGGTCAGTCCGGCTTCTTCGCGACAGCCACCATCGCGGGCCGCAGCAGGCGGTCCTTGATCATGTAGCCCGCCTGCAATTCCTGCAGCACGGTGCCCGGCTCAGCGTCGGCGCTGGGCACTTCGAGCATGGCCTGATGTTGGTTGGGATCGAGCGGCAGGCCTTTCGCCGCGATGCGGCTGATCCCGTGGAGCCCGAACACCTTGTCAATTTCACGCGCGGTGGCTTCGATCCCGGCGATGAAGCTTTTCAGACGCTCGTCCTCGCGCAGTTCGGTCGAGAGCGCATCGAGCGCGCGGGCGAGGTTGTCCGACACCGGCAGAATATCGCGGGCAAAGCCGGTTGCGGCATAGGCGCGCGTATCGGCGATGTCCTTTTCCAGACGGCGGCGCACGTTCTGCGTTTCGGCCTTGGCGTAAAGCACTTCCTGCTTGGCCGCGTCCAGATCCTCGCGCAGCCGGTTCAGTGCGTCGCCCAGCTTGTCCGCTTCCTGTTCCAGCAACTCGTCGGGAACACCCGCCAGTTCGGCTTCGACCGCCGGGTCGCCCTGCGGCTTGTTTTCGTCGCTCATTGTCTCAAAAATTCCATTCAACCGATCAATTTACCCAGCGATTGGGCAGTGAAATCCACCATGGGGACGACGCGCGCATAATTCAACCGCGTCGGCCCGATAACCCCCACCACACCGACCACTCGCCCTTCACGGTCGCGATAGGGCGAAGCGATCACCGACGAGCCGGACAGTGCGAACAGGCGATTCTCGGACCCGATGAAGATCCGGGTTGCTTCGGCTTCGCGTGCAGCATCGAGCAAATCGGCGACCGACTGCTTGTTTTCGAGGTCATCAAGCAGCAGCCGAACCCGCTCCAGATCGGTCAGGGTGGATTCGTCGAGCAAGTGCGCTGCGCCGCGTACGATCAGCACGGGGCGCCGCGTCGCATCCTCGCTCCACACCGCCAGCCCGCGTTCGACCAGATCGCGGCTCGCGGCATCAAGTGCCGAGCGGCCTGAGGCGACCTCGGTGCGGATCAGCGCCACTGCCTCGCTCAGCGTACGGCCGGCCAGCCGCGCAGTGATGTAGTTGCTGGCCTGCTCCAGCGCGCTGGCGGGTAGGCCAAGCGGCACGCTGACCACGCGATTTTCCACAGCTCCGTCCGCACCGACCAGCACGGCCAGCGCCCGGTCCGGCGACAGCGGCACCAGTTGCAACTGCGCCAGACGCGGTTCAAGCCGGGGCACCATGACTACGCCTGCGCAGGCCGACAGGTCTGACAAGACTGCACTGGTCGCCGCAAGTGCGGCCTCGATTGGCCCCGGCTGCGCCACCTGCCGCTCGATTGCCGCGCGTTCCTCGGCAGTAGGCTCGGCCACCTGCATCATCCCGTCGACGAACAGTCGCAGCCCCTGTTCGGTTGGCAGTCGCCCGGCAGAAGTATGCGGCGCGGCGAGAAGCCCCAGCATTTCCAGTTCGTGCAGTACCGACCGGATCGAGGCCGGCGACAGGTTGACGCCCCCCGGCCCGGCCAGTGTTTTCGATCCGACCGGCTGACCGGACGCAAGATAGCCGTCAACCACCAGGCGAAAGATGTCGCGGGCGCGGGTGGTCAATTCGGTGATCGGCGGGCTGGGCATTGTGGGGTCTAATTTAATCCTCGGTCTTGCAGGCTCAAGCCCAATGCGCCTAACGCGGCCAGGAAACAACAGAGGACCTCCCCCATGCGACCTTCCGGCCGCGCGCCCGACGAGATGCGCACGATTGGCTTTGAGCCCCACTATACCAAGCACGCCGAAGGGTCGGTGCTGGTCAGTTTTGGCCACACCAAGGTGATCTGCACCGCTTCTGTCGAGGAACGCCTGCCGCCATGGCTGCGCGGCAAGGGTGAAGGCTGGGTCACGGCGGAATATTCGATGCTGCCCCGCGCCACCCACACGCGCGGCAGCCGCGAAGCGGCGAAGGGCAAGCAGAGCGGGCGGACGCAGGAAATCCAGCGGCTGATCGGCCGGTCTTTGCGCGCCGTGGTCGATCTCAAGAAGCTGGGTGAACGCCAGATCACGCTCGATTGCGACGTGATTCAGGCCGATGGCGGCACCCGCACTGCTGCAATCAGCGGCGCCTGGGTGGCGCTGCGGATCGCGGTGGACAAGCTGATGGCCGCAGGCGCGATCACCGAAGACCCGCTGACCCGCAAGGTTGCGGCGGTGAGCTGCGGGATTTTCAAGGGCAATCCGGTGCTCGACCTCGACTATGATGAGGATTCGAGCGCTGATGCCGATGCCAATTTCGTTCTGATCGAAGGCGGCCAGATCGCCGAAGTCCAGGCCACCGCCGAAGGCGCGACCTATGACGAAGAGGGCCTCCTGCGCCTCCTCCGCCTCGCCCGCATCGGCTGCGACCGGATCTTTGCGGCGCAGGGTGAGGCAGCCGGAAAGTGATCCGCAAACTCGGCGCTGAAACACTGGTGATCGCCACGCACAATGCGGGCAAGCTCAAGGAAATCGGCGCGCTGCTGGCGCCTTACGGGCTCCAGTGCATCAGTGCCGGGTCGCTTGGGCTGCCGGAGCCTGCGGAGACCGGCAAGACCTTTATCGCGAACGCGCTGATCAAGGCGCGGGCGGCGGCGGAGGCTTCGGGGCTGCCGGCGCTGGCCGACGATTCGGGCCTGTGCGTCGATGCCTTGCAGGGCCGCCCCGGCGTGTACACGGCCGACTGGGCCGAAAGGCAATGGTTTGAAGGACCAGCCGGGCGGGACTGGTGCATGGCAATGGGCAAGGTTGAAGGGATGCTGTGCGAACTTGGCCCAGACGCCGATCGCAGTTGCCACTTCGCGTGTGTGCTGGCGATTGCCTGGCCAGATGGCGATAGCACTGTTTATGAAGGCCGTGCCGAGGGCACGCTAACCTGGCCGCCGCGCGGGACCATGGGCTTCGGCTATGACCCGGTGTTCGTGCCTATGGGCGAAACGCGCACCTTTGCCGAGCACGATCCGGACGAAAAGCACGCGATCAGCCACCGCGCCGATGCCTTTGCCAAGCTGGTCGCGGAGCAATTTGGCAGCTAAGCCAAGGCCATGGCCCGCGCGCTCTACATCCATTGGCCGTTTTGCCTCGCCAAATGTCCGTACTGTGACTTCAACAGCCATGTCCGTGATTCTGTGGATCAAGACCTGTGGCTGAACGGCCTGTTGGCCGATTTGCGCCATGAAGCTGAACTTGCCGGCGGCGAGCCACTCGACAGCGTGTTCTTCGGCGGCGGCACCCCCAGCTTGATGCCGCCCGCCACCGTGGCGCGGTTGCTGGAGGAAGCGGAGCGGCATTGGACCTTTGCGGACGGAGTTGAAATCACGCTGGAGGGCAACCCCAGCTCAGTCGAAAGCGCCAACTATGCCGCGCTTGCCAGTGCGGGGGTCAACCGGGTTTCGCTGGGCCTGCAAGCGATGGATGACAAGACGCTCGATTTCCTCGGGCGGATCCATGATGCAGAGGAAGGCCTGGCCGCGCTGGACGTGGCGCAACGGCACTTCGCGCGGGTCAGCTTTGATCTGATCTATGCCCTGCCCGGCCAGACGCAGGAACAATGGCGCAGCGATTTGCTGCGCGCGATCGGCCTGGGGACTACGCACCTGTCGCTCTACCAGCTGACGATCGAGCCGGGGACGCGGTTTGAAACCATGGTCCGGCGTGGGCATTTCACCCCGCTGGACGACGACGCAGCTGGGGACCTTTACGCCCTGACCGGCGAGATCACCGCCCAGCTTGGCCTGCCTGCCTATGAGGTCAGCAACCACGCGTTGGCTGGTGAGGAAAGCCGCCACAACCTTACCTATTGGCGCTATCACGATTACGCCGGGATCGGCCCCGGCGCGCATGGCCGTCGCCACGGCAAGGCGACGGTGCGGCACCGCAAGCCCGAGAACTGGCTGGCGGCACTCGACGGCCAAGGCCACGGCATTGCCGAGGAACGCGCGCTGGGGCAGTCAGAACAGGCGAGTGAAGCCATGCTGATGGGGCTGCGGCTGGCCGAAGGCGTGGACTTGTCGGCGCTGGCGCAGCGCTTCGGCACACAGCGCGACGACCTGTGTGATCCTGCCAAGCTGGCCTTTTACACGCGGCAAGGGCTGTGCTGGACAACGTGGGACCGGGTGGGCGTTACGCCTGCAGGCATGCCGCTGCTCGATGCCTTGCTGAGCGAACTGGTCCCGGCGGATCTGGTCGCGGCATGAAGCGCGCTGACTTGCTCGAGGCCTGGCACAGCCACCTCGCGCAAGGGCGGCGGCGCTCGCCGCATACGGTGCGTGCCTATGTCGCCACGGCGGCGCGGTTGCTCGATGAGTTGGGTGACAGCGACTGGGACAGCCTGTCGCGAATCGCCGCCCCGGCTTTGCGTGCGCAGCTGGCGCGGCGGCGGGCGGACGGGATCAGCAATGCCAGCGCGGCTCGTGAATTGTCGGCGCTCAAGGCGTTCATCCGCTTTGCCCGGGAACAGACCGGCGCGAGTGACCCTGCCCCGCCCCGGATGCGCGGCCCCCGGATCAAGAAAGGCCTGCCCCGCCCGGTCACTCCGGACGAGGCCGTGAACCTTGCCGCCACGATCGAAGAAGACGCCACCGAACCATGGATCGGCGCGCGCGATCGGGCGGTGCTGCTGCTGCTCTATGGCGCAGGGCTGCGGATTGCCGAAGCGCTGTCGCTAACCGGGGCCGCGCTGCCGCTGGACGAAACGCTGGTTGTTACCGGCAAGGGCGCCAAGCAACGCATGGTCCCCTTGCTGCCGATCGTGCGCGATGCGGTGGCCGACTATGTCGGCAAATGCCCATGGCCGCTCGACAAAGCGGGGCCGCTGTTTCGCGGGGCCAAAGGCGGGCCGCTATCGCAAGGCATGGTGCAAAAAGCGATGACTCGGGCGCGGATCGCATTGGGCCTGCCGCCCAGCGCCACCCCGCATGCCTTGCGTCACTCATTCGCCACGCACCTGCTGGGCGCGGGGGCGGACTTGCGCAGTCTGCAGGAACTGCTCGGCCACGCCAGCCTGGGCTCGACCCAGATCTACACCAAAGTCGATGCGGCGGTCCTGCTGGATGTGTACCGCAGCGCGCATCCGCGTTCGTAGATACTAACACTTCAAAGACTTACCGTTCGGGTCGAGCGAAGGCAGGCTGTGTGGTTCACCCCTCATCCTGCCAGCGCACCACGCGCCACAGCCACGCCAGCACGGCCAGGCCCACGGTGCCGATCAGGATCGGTCCGATCACACCGTCCATCGCCGTCAGGTAATCCGCAAGCCAGTGCCCGCCGACGATCAGCAGCGCGTTCCACACCAGTGCGCCAGCGAAAGTGAAGCTCAGGAACTTCCAGCGCGGCATGTGCATCAGCCCGGCGGGAAGCGAGATCATGGTGCGCAGGAACGGCGAAAAGCGCAGGACGAACACCACCCAATGCCCGTGCCGCAAAAAGAACGCAGCGGAACGCTCGACATCGCGCCAGGACAGCGTGATCCGGCGGCCCCAGCGGTGGAACAGCGGCTCCAACCGCCGGTAACCTAGTCGGTCGCCCAGTACGAACCAGCAATAATTGCCCAAGGTCGAGCCCAGCGTGCCGACCAGCAACAGCGGCCAGAACTGCATCGATCCGCGTGCCACAGCAATCCCGCCCACGCCCATGATCACTTCGCTGGGGATCGGCGGGAACACGTTCTCGATCACCATCAGCATGAAAATGCCGAGGTATCCGCCTTGTTCGATCAGGCGGATGATAAGATCATCCATGGTTTCGCCTTGCACGAGTGGGCTTAGAGAAGCTCGGCCTGTACGGGGATAGGCGAGTCTTTGAACCGCAAACCCTGCTCAGGCTGAGCTTGCCGAAGCTGGATCCGCCAAACCAATTCATCGCCGCATACCGGCCAGTCGCCGCTCGATCGCGTCCCAGATCAGCCCCGGCGTATCAGTGCCGTTGAAGCGGTCGATTGCCAGAATACCAGTTGGACTGGTGACGTTGATTTCAGTCAGCCATTTGCCGCCAATCACGTCGATCCCGACAAACACCAGTCCGCGCCGTTTCAGTTCCGGGCCCATGGCGACGCAGATTTCTTCCTCGCGCGCGGTCAGTGTGGTCGCTTCTGCGGAGCCGCCGGCAGCCAGATTGCTGCGGAATTCGCCTGCGCCGGGGCGGCGATTGATAGCGCCGGCAATCTCGCCATCGACCAGCACGATCCGTTTGTCGCCCAGCGAAATGTCGGGCAAAAACGGCTGGAACATGTGCGGTTCGACCCAGGCATTGTCGAACAGTTCGCACAGCGCGCCCAGATTGCTGCCGTCCGCCGGGATCCGCACCACGGCCTTGCCACCGTTGCCGTGGAGCGGCTTCATCACCAGATCGCCGGGATGTTTGGCGTGAAATTCGCGCACATCCTCAATCCGCCGCGCGATCAGCGTTGGCGGCATGAAGTGCGCGAAATCGAGCACGAACACTTTTTCCGGCGCGTTGCGTACGCTGGCGGGATCGTTGACCACCAGGGTTTGGCCTTGCAGTCGTTCGAGCAGGAAAGTGGCAGTGATATAGCTGAGGTCAAACGGCGGATCCTGGCGCATCAAGACCACGTCGACGTCCTTGACCAGATCGATCTTGCGGCGATCCTGTGCGGTATAGTGATTGCCGGCTTCGCGCCGCACTTCAACCGGCGCGGCCCAGGCGGTCAACCGTCCTTCGTCAAGCGCGAGCGATTTCACATCGTAATGCAAAACAGAATAGCCGCGTTGCTGGGCCTTTTCCATCAATGCAAAGCTGGAATCGCCGTTGATGTTAATGGTTTCCAGCGGGTCCATCTGGACTGCAACGCGCAATGTCATCTAACCGTCTCCTAGGCGTTTGCCGCAGGTGGCCACTTAGCGCCGATTTGGCAAGCGATCACGCATAGGTGCTGCGACAGCCGCTGCTGTTGCCATTCGAGAGGACCCATATGCGCAAGATTCTGCTTACCGCCACTGCCGCCGCTGCCCTGCTAGGCTGGAACGCAAGCGCCATCGCCAATCCACCCGCCCATCCGACCGAGCATGGCGACGAGCATCATGACGGCAAGGATGAGCATCACGAAGACAAGGGCGATCACCACGACGACAAGGGCGGCGATCACCATGATGACAAGGATCATGGCGACAAGCCCAAGGGCTGATGCAATTACGCGCCGGGTTGCCAGGCATTGGCGATCCGGCGTGGCCATTGCCAGGGGGTGACCAGCAGGACATCTACCTGCACCGTGTCTCCTGGTTTGGCAAACCTGTGCTCCAGCGCTTCCGCCGCGGCCCCGACCCGCCGCAAGCGGTACGTATCAATCGCCGTATCGAGCTCGGCCGCGCTGGAGCGCCATTTCACTTCAACGAACGCGACTGTGCGCCCGCGCCGCGCGATCAGATCGACCTCGCCGCGCGGGGTCTTCACCCGCTGGGCCAGAATGCGCCAACCTTTGAGTCGCAGATACCACGCGGCCAACGCTTCGCCGCGCCGCCCTTTGGCTTCGCGTTCGGCGCGGGTGGTCATTTCAATTCCATTGCCCGCGCGTAGAGCGTCTTGCGGTCGAGCCCCGTCACCCGCGCCACTTCCGCCGCCGCTTGTGAGGGTTTGGACATGGCAAGCGCCGCCAGCAACAACGCATCGACATCGTGTTCCTGCGCAGCCGTCACTCCCGGCGGGCCGACCAGCAGCACGATCTCGCCCTTGGGCGGATGCGCGGTATAATGGGCGATCAGATCAGCGGGAGCGCCGTTGCGGCATTCCTCGAACCGTTTGGTCAGCTCGCGCGCCACTGCCACTTCGCGGCCCGGCAGCACCTCCGCGATCGCTGCAAGTGCATCTGCCAGACGAGGCGAAGTTTCATAGAACACCAGCGTCGCCCGCACTGCGCCCAGTTCGGCCAGCACTTCGGCGCGCGCCTTGGCCTTGCCCGGCAGGAACCCGGCAAACAGGAAACGGTCGCTTGGCAGTCCAGCAAGCGTGAGTGCAACCACTGCCGCGCTTGGTCCGGGGATCGAGGTGACCATGATTCCCGCCGCTTTCGCATCGCGCACCAGCCGGTAACCCGGATCGGAAATCAGCGGTGTTCCGGCATCGCTGACCAGCGCCACAGGCTCTTGCGCGGCCAGGTTCAGCACATGGGCGCGGGTTTCATCGCTGGCATGATCGTCATAGCGGATCAGGCGGCGCTTGAGCCCCAGATGCGACAATAGTTTGCCCGCGACCCGCGTATCCTCACAGGCCACCGCAGCCACGCCACCGAGTACCGAAGCGGCACGTGTTGAAATATCACCAAGATTGCCAATCGGGGTGGCGACAATATACAGGCCCGGAGCAAGCGGCGTTTCCATGGGATCACCCTTTGGACCGCCGGAGAGGGAGCAGCAAGCCATGTTCGAAGGTCGCATGAACAGGCGCAAGCTGGTGGCGCTGGGCGCTGTCGTTTTGCTAGCCGGGTGTAAGGTCATTCCCAAAGGAGTGCCTGAGCCCACTCCCCCGCCCACGCCTGCGCCAACCGACGGCCTGCCCGCCGATCAGGCGCGCCATCGCGTTGCGCTGTTGGTGCCATTGACCGGCCCGAACGCCGCCGTGGGCCAATCGATCGCCAATGCCACTACGATGGCCTTGCTCGATACCAATGCCAAGAACTTGCGGATCACCACCTATGACATCGCCAGCGGCCCGGCCGCGGCGGCGAGTAAGGCGATTTCCGACGGTAACCGGCTGATCCTGGGCCCGATCCAGGCCGAAGACGTTCCCCCGATCGCCACCATTGCTCGCGCCGCGCGAGTGCCGCTGGTGACCTATACCGGCAGCACCGGGGTTGCCGCGCGTGACGTGTTCGTGATGTCGACCGTGCCCGAGGCTTCACTGGCGCGCACTGTGGTCTATGCCGTGAAGACCGGATCGAAACGCTTTGCCCTGCTCGCACCCAAAGGCGAATACGGCCAGCGCGCGGCGGCGGCCTATGCCGAAGCGGTCAAGGCAGCGGGCGGAACTTTGGTCCAGACCCAGACCTATGACCGCTCGAACACCTCTGTGATCAGCGCGGCACAGCGGATGAAAACCAAGGGCGGGTTTGACGCGGTGCTGATCGCAGATAGTGCAAGGTTTGCCGTACAGGCTGCCGCTCAGCTCAAAGCCCCCGGGGCGGTCGCTCCGCGTATTCTGGGCCCGGAGCTGTGGAACGGGGAAGCCTCGGTCTATAGCAGCCCGGCACTGCGCGGCGCGCTGTTCTCCGCGATTTCCGACACACGGTTCCGAACCTTTGCCGATAGCTACAAGAGCCGTTTCGGCGTCGCGCCCTATCGGCTTGCGACGATGGGCTATGACAGCGTCCTGCTTTCGATCCGGATCGCGCGCGATTGGCAGCCGGGCACGCCGTTCCCGCTCGCCCGGGTGACTGACACTGGCGGCTTCCTGGGGATCGACGGGCCGTTCCGGTTTGGCGCAGGCGGAGTGATCGATCGTGCGCTGGAAGTGCGGCAGGTTCAGGCAAAGGGGGTTGGCATTGTCAGCGCCGCGCCGGACCGGTTCACGGACTGACGATAACCGCACGCCCGCGCTTGCCTGCCGGATTCCTCGCGTTCTATAGACGTTCCCTATGGCCGATGACCTGTTTGACAAGCTGCCTTCTGCCGGCGGCGAAAGCTATGATGGCAGCGCGATCGAAGTGCTTGAGGGGCTTGAGCCTGTCCGGCGCCGCCCCGGCATGTATATCGGCGGGACCGATGAACGCGCGTTCCACCACCTCGCCGCCGAAGTGCTCGACAATGCGATGGACGAAGCGGTGGCCGGCCATGCCAACCGGATCGAAGTGCTGCTGGAAGAAGGCAACCGCCTGACGATCACCGACAACGGGCGCGGCATCCCGGTGGACGAGCATCCCAAGTATCCTGGCAAATCGGCGCTGGAAGTGATCCTGACCACGCTCCATTCGGGCGGCAAGTTTTCGGGTAAGGCCTATGCCACCAGCGGCGGGCTGCACGGGGTTGGCGTCAGCGTGGTCAATGCGCTGTCGACTCTGACCCGGATCGAAGTGGCGCGGAACAAGGAACTGTTCGCACAGGAATTCTCGCGCGGGGCCCCGCTCGGGCCGTTGCAGCGGCTGGGCGGAACGCCTAACCGGCGCGGTACTTCGGTAACCTTCGTGCCCGATCCCGAAATCTTTGGCGAGGACGCGAAGTTCAAGCCGCTGCGGCTGTTCAAGCTGGTGCGCTCCAAAGCCTACCTGTTCGCTGGCGTCGAAATCCGCTGGAAATGCGCGGCTACGCTCGCCAGCGAGGAAGTCCCGGCGGAGGCGGTGTTCCAGTTCCCCGGCGGGCTGGCCGATCACTTGCGCGACCAGATCGGCACGCGCGAATGCGTCACCACGCAGTTCTTTTCAGGATCGCAGGATTTTCCCGCCAATGACGCGGGTGAGGAACAGGGCCGGGTCGAATGGGCAGTGGCCTGGCCGCTGTGGTCGGACGGGGCCTATTCCTATTATTGCAACACCATCCCCACTCCCGATGGCGGGACCCACGAAGCAGGACTGCGCGCTGCGCTGACCAAGGGGATCCGCGCTTTCGCCGATCTCGTCGGCCAGAAAAAGGCCAAGGACATCGCGCCTGAGGACGTGATCACCGGCAGCGAAATCATGCTGTCGGTTTTCATCCGCGATCCCCAGTTCCAGAGCCAGACCAAGGACCGCCTGACCAGCCCCGAAGCCGCACGCATGGTCGAAAACGCGGTGCGCGATCACTTCGACCATTTTCTGTCCGACAATCTGGAACGCGGCAAGGCACTGCTCGGCCACGTGATGGAGCGGATGGACGAACGCCTGCGCCGCAAGGCCGAGCGCGAAGTCAAGCGTAAGACCGCGACCAATGCCAAGAAGGTCCGCCTGCCCGGCAAGCTGACTGACTGCACCGGCGAAGGTGACGGCGAAACCGAACTGTTCATCGTCGAAGGTGACAGCGCCGGCGGCAGCGCCAAGCAGGCGCGTGACCGCAAGACCCAGGCGATCCTGCCGATCCGGGGCAAGATCCTCAACGTCGCCAGCGCTACGGCGGACAAGATCCGCGCCAACACCGAAATCGCCGATCTCGGCCTTGCGCTTGGCTGCGGGTTCCGCAAGGATTGCAACCCGGACAATCTGCGGTACGACCGGATCATCATCATGACCGACGCGGATGTCGACGGCGCGCATATCGCGACCTTGTTGATGACCTTCTTCTTCCAGGAAATGCCCGACGTGGTCCGCCGCGGCCACCTCTATCTGGCCCAGCCGCCACTCTACCGGCTGACGGCCGGCAAGGAGAGCGCCTATGCCCGCGACGACGCCCACCGTGCAGAGCTTGAGGAAGGGCGGTTCAAGGGCAAGAAGGTCGAAGTTGGCCGGTTCAAGGGGCTCGGCGAAATGAACCCCGGCCAGCTGCGCGAAACCACCATGGATCCCAAAAGCCGCGGCCTGCTGCGCGTCACCCTGCCCCCCGAATACGAAGGCCGCGCGGCAGTGAAGGATCTGGTCGACCGCCTGATGGGCAAAGACCCGGCCCAACGCTTCATGTTCATCCAGAACCGCGCCGGAGAGCTGGATCCGGATATGATTGATGCTTAGAGGCTAAATTCCTCCGCCCCAAAAATCCGCATCACCGGCGCCCCTTCAGCCATCGCGCCGATCACCTGCACGAATTCACCCGATTCCGGCACAGCGAAGTGCGCTTTCACAGCGGCCATATCGGCCCATTCCTCGACAAACACGATCCGCAACGGGTCTTCGGCGTCGATATGGCAATTGTGCGCCAGACAACCGGGCTCACCGCGTGACCGGGCGGAATGTTCGATGCCGAGCTGCAAGGCTTCATCGCGGTGTTCTGGGCGGATCTGGGCGCTGCCGGTGATCAGGATCATGCCCGCAGGGATCGCACGATCCTCTGGCAGCGGCAAGGTCAGTGACCGGGTATGTACTGGGTCAGCAATCGCTCGATGTTGTCGGCCTCTTCCCAGCGCTTACGGGTTTCGCTGAACAGGGTGCCGGTTGCGAGCAGCAGTACGCGCAGCGGTTGCAGTGTGGCGAGGCGCTCAATCTGCAACTGCGCCCGCGCCGGAGTGTGGGCCTGCGCCGTGTATCGACCGATCCCGTCGCTCAAGCGATAAGCCTGATCGGCCAATGCCAGCCACTCGGCCTTGATGCCCGGATATTGCCCTTCCTTGTACCGCGCAACGTTGCCCCAATACTTGGTTTCCTCGCTGCGGACGCAGTCTTCATCATCTCCGCAAAGGTCGTCCTTTTTCTTCCAGTCATCCGAGAATCCCTCAACCGCGCGCTCTTCGGCGAGCGCCCGGCCGGAGACCTGAAAGGCAAAACGTCCCACCGCGCTGTTGGCTGCGGCTACGTTGACTGGCGGCGCGGTGCCGCGCGGGGTGCGGCGGGCGCGGGCTGTTTCGCGATCATCCCCGGCGGTACCCAGCGTAGCCATATAACGCCGCCGCGCCGCTTCCAGTTGTTCTGAGGCCAGTTGCAATTCGCGCTGCACAGTGGGGCTGTCGGCCTCGTCGGTCAGATAGTCGAGCCGCGCCTCGAACGCGTCAATCCGTTGTTCAAGCTGCTCAATCCGGGGGCCAAGCCCGCGTTCATATCCGATGGCATCGTGGACCCGGTTTGGGGGCTGGGGGATCGATTCGAGGATGTCCGGAAGCGTACCCCAATCGACCTGCTGCGGCGCAACTGGCGCGACTGGCGCGACTGGCGCAGCCTGAGCCAGACCTGCAGGTGTCAATGCGAGTGCGGCAAGCAACGTCATGACCTTGTTCCGCATTTTGTTCTCCGTTTCGAGTTTTGCGCGCCTGCATTTGTCTGATAGCTGGAAGGTGCGGTGGTGACTTTGACCTTGCGCAATCGTTCATTGCCGCGACAGAATCCGATGTTACAGTGTAACACGTAACAGGAGAGGGAACCTGCCCATGCCCACCGCCTTGCTTCGCCGGACACTTGCCGCAACCGCTGCCGTCATGGCGCTCAGCGTCCCGGCTCTTGCCGAACCGGGCGTGACGATCACGATCTATGCCGACAACCAGGCGCTGGTGCAGGATACCCGGCAAATCACCTTTACCGGTCAGCGGCAACGCGTGGAGTTCAAGAACGTCTCCGCGCAGATTCGCCCCGAAACCGCCTCGCTCAACGCCAGCGACGTGGCGATAATCGAGCAGAACTTTGACTATGATCTGCTCAGCCCGGCCAAAATCATGGAAAACGCGGTTGGGCAGACGATCACGCTGGTCCGCACCAATCCCGCGACCGGCGCGGAGACGCGCGAGCAGGCGGTGGTGCTGGCGGCGAACGGCGGCGTGGTCTTGCAGATCGGCAACCGGATCGAAGTGCTGCGCGACGATGGGCTGCCGGTGCGGGTGATTTTCGACAAGGTCCCGCCAAACATGCGCGCTGATCCGACGCTGTCGATGCTGGTCCAGGGCAATGCCGGCACGCGCGAAGCATCGCTGCGCTATCTGACGCCGGGACTTGGCTGGCGGGCGGACTATGTGGCCTTGTTCGATGAGGCCAAGGGCCAGATTGACGTCCAGGGCTGGGTCACGCTGACCAACAATTCGGGCACTACCTATGACAATGCCCAGACCGTGCTGGTGGCCGGCAATCCGCGGCTTATCGGGCAACGCGGGAGCTATCGCGGGCGGATGGGCGATGACACCATGGTCGAAGCCGGAACCGAAAGCGGCACGCGCGAACGGCTGGGGGATTATTACCTCTACCCGTTGGCCGAACGGACCACGATTGCGAATCTGCAAACCAAGCAGGTCAGTTTCCTTGACGTCCACGGCGCGCCCGCGACGCACGGTTATGAAGCCGCGTTCGGGTGGCTGCAGACCGCCGATAACCCGATCAGCGCGGCAACGGTCTATCAGTTCAGCAATTCGGCCAATGGCGGTCTGGGCGATCAGCTCCCTGCCGGGATCGTGCGGTTCTATATCAAGGATTCGCGGGGACAGGCGCAGTTCATTGGCGAACATGCGATTGGCCACACGCCGATGGGATCGAAGCTGTCGGTCAGCACCGGCGATGCCTTTGACGTGAAAGTGCAGCCCGTGGTCGAAAAGCGCGAACGTTTGTCGAGCACCCGCTGGCGTACCACGATGCGTTATACCCTGACCAATGCCTTGCCTAAAGGGGTGACCGTGCGGGTGCTGCAACGCGGCCTGTGGGGCGATACCAAGGTTGCCACGGAAAGCCGCAAGAGCGAGCGGATGGACGCGGATTCGGTCGCCTGGAACGTCCCGGTCCCGGCCAACGGCAAGGTGGACCTGACCGCCACTTTCGATTCGAAGTACTAAGGACATAGCGGCCATGCGCCCGCTTCGCCTTGCTCTTGGCACCGCGCTCGTTCTGTGTGGTGGGGCGATCGCCCATGCCCAGGACGCCGCCGCTTCCGATCCGGTCGATACGTCGGTCACGATCTACCGTGCGCCGCATCGCAATGGCGGGTCGATCAGCCTGAATTCATTGGGCGGGTTCGCGGTGATCACCGAGACGCGGCGGGTGACGATCCCGGCCGGGCGCAGCCGGATCCGGTTTGAAGGCGTGGCCGATGGGATCGTACCTGAAAGCGCGATCGTGACCGGGCTTCCCGGCGGCGTGATCGAAAAGAACCGCGATGCCGCGCTGCTTTCCCCCGGCACCCTGTTGCGCGCCTCGCTGGGCAAGCAATTGCTGCTGAAGCGGACCAATCCGGCAACCGGCAAGATCGTGTTCGTGCCGGCCGAGATTACCGCTGCGAATGAAACCGGTGTTACGTTGAAAACAAAGGACGGGATCGAGGCGCTGCGATGCTCAGGCTTGCCCGAACAGTTTCGCTATGAGCCCGGTGCCAGCGGCCTGTCCGCCCGGCCCACTCTTTCGGTCCAGACCCGCAGCACGCGGGCGATGAGTGCCACGGTCACGCTGACCTATCTGGCGCAAGGGTTTGACTGGTCGGCCAATTACACCGCGCATGTCAGTCCGGACGGCAAGACGCTGGACCTCGGCGGGTGGATCACGCTCGCCAACGGCAATTCGGTCAGCCTGAACAATGCCCGGACGCAGATCGTCGCGGGCGGGCTCAACCGGGCCTACGTCCGGCAGTTCCTCAATGCCATGCCGCGCGCGCTGGCCAGCTGTTGGCCGATGCAGAAGACCAGCGACGTGCCGCTGCGGCCCGACCGGCCCTATGAACTGGTGCAGCCGTTCCTCGGCATCGCCTATGACCAGTTCGATGCTGAAATGGACAGCAACGCGGTTCGCAAGCTGCGGCGTGAGGCCATGCCGATACCAATGATGGCGATGGCCGCGCCTCCACCTCCGCCGCCCCC
>NZ_MWLM01000037.1 GCF_002198665.1 Novosphingobium sp. B 225
GTTGGGTTCCTGGTTGCGGTTGGTATCGTGCTGGAACAGGGCAACGGTCAGGTTGTCGGTCTGGACCAGTCGCTCCTTGCCGCCGCGTTCCACCCGCATGAACGCCGCGTTGGCCTCGGCCCATTGCAGGGTCTCGATCACCGCCGAACGGTAGGCAGCGACGATCCGTTCGTCCTTGCCGACCAGCGCCAAGAGCGACCATGACTTGGGCAGCGAGAACGTCAGATCGGTCCCCGCGCGGTGTTGCGCCCCTTCGCGCCCGATGCGCCCGCCTTGGGGCAGTTCGCCGCGCAGGATCGCCTCGAACAGGCGGGGCTCCACCGTCCCCGACAGACCCAGTCGTTCGGCACCTTTGCCAACCCACACGCCCGATCGATCGGCATCGGTCTGAGCATAATAGTTGTCCTTGGCGAAGTACCCTGCAGCACCTCCTGCGGAGCGGACATTGGCCATCGACAGCATGGCTCAATCGCCTCCTCTCGATGCACCAAAGCGCTCGCGATACTCGCGCAGCCGCTTGCCGTGCGCAGCCTGGACCCGCGCCCTGATTTCCTTGTCGGCTTGGGCCATCAGTAGCCCATCGGCCGCGGCCGAAGTGAACAGCACATGGGACATCAGCCGATCCCGGAACGCTGCCTCATCTTGCCCTTCGATGGTTCCGATCACCGCAAGCTTGAGCCACTGGCTGACGCTCATGTGCGCCGCCTCGGCAGCCATTTTCACTGCCTCGTAAAGCTCCTGATCGACATAGCATTGCAGCGCAAAGCGCATGGGGCGTTCTCACATAGGCCGCCCACCTCGGCCGGAAACCCCTCAGCCACGAGACATCACGCTACTGTCTCTGCTGACCTGTAGGAAAGTTGTTTTTATCAAAGCCGGATCAATGCGTTAGACGTATTCTACTTTGATCTGAGTTGGGCAATCTGGCCTGACATTAGATGACATCAGGCGGGGACTTCGCGGCAAACCTCAAACGAATGGCGGAATTGCGCCAACCCCCAACACCGGGCTCCCGGGTACGGTGTGCTTGTAAGCCAGCTGCTCATAGGGTCCCGGAAAATCAATTGTTTCTCTAGTCGAAGGAATGAAGAATGTCCCGCATGGGGGTGCAGCCTGGCGAGGTTTGAGCCTGCCTGGCTTCGTTGGCATGGCAGGCATTCGTCCAAATAATGGGTAGCTCCGATTCCCTTCATTCATTCAGCTACCCTAGCTCAGTGGTAGAAGTTCATGGCGCAATCTGATGGCCGGTAACGTAGAGTGGCACCGACCAGAGACCAGTGCACTTAGGCCGATCGCACCACCATGCGTAGTCGCGACTTTTCAGGCAGCGGCTGAGTTGCCATCTCTAGTTCGGACTACCTATGGCTTGCATAGACCGATGACAGTCAGCTGCTTGCGACCCTCTCCCAACTCTCCATGGGCCGTTGCCAAATTGTGGAATGCCTTTTGATCCCGGCAAACCGATTTCTACTGCGATGATCACGGATGCTGTAGAGAGGATTGCAATTCACATGACAGTAGATGATCTCCGAAACCTATGACGAAGAAACTGATCGCGGCCGCCGTGCAATGGGCGCCCGAAGTGCTCGATTTGGAGCGCGGACTTCTGCGTGCGCGTGATGCGATGGCGGAAGCTGCGCGCAACGGTGCCCAGATCGCCGTCTTTCCCGAAACATGGCTGCTCGGCTATCCCTATTGGGCGAGCATTTCTGTGCGCGATGCCCGCTTTGCTGAGGCGCGACGTTTGTTGCAGCAACAGGCGCTGACCCGCGATGGGGAAGCCATGCGCGCGTTACAAAAGGCCGCCGCCGACACGGGAATTGCGGTTGTCATGGGACTACATGAGCGCGCCGGCGGCTCAATTTACAATGTCGCCGCCTATATCTCCGCAGACGGACAGCTACTCAACCTGCATCGCAAGTTGATGCCGACCAATACGGAGCGCCTGGTTTGGGGACAGGGGGATGGCTCCGACATGCAGTCAGTCGAAATGTCGGGCGCAAAAGTGAATGGGCTGATTTGCTTTGAGCACCAAATGACGCTGGCGCGACACGCGCTGGCGATCAAGGGCGTGCAAGTTCATGCTGCGCTTTGGCCCGGCCATGCTTTCATCAACGGCGTCATCGACGCATCGACCCGGCATATCGCTCACGAAAATGGGTGTTTTGTGGTTGCCGCACGCGAAGTAATGTCAATTGATCGGCTGGGCAAACATCTTCCTGATTTCAGCGACGAACCGGAACGCTGGTACGGCAACGGCGGCAGCGCGATCATCGCGCCGAACGGATCCTATCTGGTCGAACCCGTTTTTGATGAAGAGACGATCCTTTACCATGAGCTCGATTTTGCCCGCATCGATGATGCCAATTGGCTGTTCGACGGCGTGGGGCATTACGCGCGCCCCGATGTTTTTCAGTTGCGTTGGGATGAGTCGCCCAAGACGCCGCGCGCCTGATCGCAGCGTCAGCGACCGCGCTTGCGGACATCCTTGGGCAGGACGCCAAAATGGCGGCGAAACGCGGCTGTGAAATTGCCCGGAAAATTGAAACCGCAGGCATAGGCAACCTGGGTGACATTTTCGCCTTCTTCCTCAAGCAGGCGGCGCGCCTCTTCCATGCGAAACCGGTTGAGCAACTCGCCGCCAGTACCACCGTAGAGCATCTTCAAACCGAAATTCAGCTTGTTGGGGTTGACGCCGACCCGCCGTGCCAGCTCCTTGAGGTTGGGCGGATCGGCCAGCTCGGCATGCAAGATGTGATAGGCTTCCTCCAGACAGTGCCGGTCGCGCGGCGAGAAGGCAAATGGCCGGTTCCAGTCAGAATCGGAAAGCTGATTCAAGTTAAGCAGCGTTTCACACAGAAGATCGACGACGCGTGCCTCGGTTTGCGCCTTGGCGAGAATATTGGCTTCATCAGCGCTAATGATGTCCATCGCGCTGCGCGCCATTGCGGTGTTGAGGGCCAATTGCGCGCCAAATGTCGATTGCAGCCGCCCCTCGACAAATTCGCGGACCGGAACCGGAAGGCTGCCGAGTTCATTGCCAAAAACCGTGCCCAGGCTGTCGCGCGAACAGAACACTGTGATCCAGCATTCCTCATGCCCTTCAAATCGGGATTCGAATTTGGGCTGGCCTTCGGGCTGAAGCAGGATGCCGGCGAACTGCCCGGCCATCGGCACGGCATCTTCATTGCCTAGCGCATAGCAACCTTCGCCCTTCAGGCGAAAGTGCAGCTTCATCACGTCTTCGCTGGTGAAGCATGTGTCCAACTGGCGCTGCAGCACTCCGGCTGCGGTCAGGACTTCAAACCCAAGGCCAGTCTTGATGAAACTATAGGCGCCATTTCCGTTCTTGAAGGAGTCGTGCAGGCGCATTTGACTTGGGGCGACTTTTTCATGCTCGCGCCTCAGATTGTGGGCGATCTGCTTAGGGTCATGCCCACTTGCATAAAGTTCCGATATCGCGCCCATGTGAGTTCCTGGCCTCGCTCAATCGTTTTATGGCAGTCTTGAATCCTTGAGTCGATGCTTTGGGGCCTTTCGACCGGGCCGTGAAGCAACTCGCATTAGAATCGCTGCTGGCCGCATAAGTTTCTTGCCCGGTGCAGTCTATCCATTGTGGCTGGACCAAATGGTGGAGGGCCAGCGCCATGGTCATACCAGTTCGGTTCTAAGGGAGGATCTCAATGCGCAAGATCGCAACTGCCAGTTTCAAAACCACGCTCATCGCTTCGGTTTCTGCCGCCTGCCTCATCGCAGCACCTGCAAGTGCGCAGGATGCGGCAGAAGAAGATAATCCCGGTGACGCCGGCGAAATTGTCGTAACCGCGACCAAGCAAGGCGCGCAGTCGCTGATCGATGTGCCGCAATCGATTAGTGCAGTTGGTGGGGAAGACCTTCAACGGGCCGGTGCACAGGGGATCGGCGATATTGCCGCCAAGGTTCCGGGTTTGAGTGCGTTTGGTGCCGGTTCCAATCAGACCAAGATCAAGCTGCGTGGCGTATCGAGCGCAAGCGAATCCGAACCGCAGGAAACAGTCGCCATCTATCTGGATGACGTTCCGATCACCGGCTCAGGCGGCACCAACAACGAAAACGGGGCCTCGCCAGACCTGGGGCTGTTTGATCTCAACCGGATCGAAGTCCTGAAAGGGCCGCAAGGCACGCTTTACGGCAGTGGATCGCTGGGCGGCACAGTGCGCTACATTCTCAATACGCCCGATCTCAATGATTTTGAAGGGAGGGCTCAGGCTCGCGTTTCAACTACCAAACGGGGTTCTGAATCCTATGGCCTCGATGCAGTTTTGAATATTCCTATCGTCCAGGACAAAATGGCGCTGCGCCTCGCGGGTTCCTTTGCCCACAACGGCGGATGGATCGACAATACGGCTCCGGTGGTTGGGCTTGGCCTGACGCCGACCGGTACGGGCCGTAAAGATGCCAATAGCGACGACAACTGGATGGTTCGTGCAACTCTGGAGATCCGTCCAGTTGAAGAGCTGACGATGCGCGCACGTTACATGCATCGCCAGTTTGACGTGAAGGGTGAAAGCAGCGTCGATACAGCACGCGGCGACTACACCCAGCCCTGGAAAATCGAGCCGTTTAACAAGGACAATATCGACCTCTACGACCTGTACCTGGAATATGATGCAGGCTCGGTAGTGATCAGCTCATCCACATCCTATTTCGATCGCGACACCCTCGACCTGCAGGACACAAACCGTTTCTCGCAGTTGCTGTTCACTGCCAATTCACCGTCCTCAACCCTGATCAATTCCAACCGGCAGAAGGATTTCACCGAAGAGCTGCGTGTGTCGTTCGATACTGGCAGCATGATCAAGGGGGTGGTTGGTCTCTACTACCAGAAGCAGACCAAGGACTTCACTCAGGATGCTCCTAGCCCGGGCCTCAATGATTTTTGCGCTGCCAATGCCGGCTGCTTTGGTAGCCCGGTGCCCATTGCAGACCTCAATCCCGTCTTTCCAACGGTCAATCGTTATGTGGTCGGCAGCTTCCCCAACGTGTTCCAGAGCGTGGTACCCCAGGACCTCAAGCAGTTCGCCGTATTCGGGGAATTGACCTTCAGCCTCACTGAGCAGTTGGACGTGATCGTTGGTGGCCGCTACTTTGATCTGAAGGGCAATTTCGACTACCGCTCGCGCGGTACCTTCTCTTCGCCTGGCGCTGATGCGCGTTCGGGATCCTACCAGGAAGATGGGTTCAATCCGAAGGGCACGATTTCGTACAAGCCCAATGACGATACGACGCTCTACGCTACGGCCTCCAAGGGCTTCCGTGCCGGTGGCTTTAATCAGCCGATCCCCAGCACACCCCAATGCATTGCCGAGCTGAACAGTCTGGGCATCACCAACAGTGCTGTTTCTTTCGACTCGGACAGTCTGTGGAACTATGAAGTGGGCGGTAAGGCCAAGATTGCTGACGGCAAAGTCTATGTTGCCGGCTCGGCTTATTATCTGAACTGGAGCGACGTGCAGGTCCGGCGTCAGCTGGGCTGCGGTTTCACTTTCTTCAGCAACGCAGCCAGTGCGCGCAGCATCGGTTTTGAAGGCTCGATCTCGGCCAAGCCTGCCGACGGCCTCAGTACCGATCTGTCGGTCAGCTATGTCGATGCCCAATTGCAAGAGACTCTTCCGCAAATCGGCGCAAAGGGTGACAGTCTGCCGGGCGTGCCTAATTGGACCATTGGATTTGCGGTCGATTATGAGCGTCCGATCAGCGAGCGGCTTGACTGGTTTGGCCGCGTCGACATGAGCTATGTCTCCAAGTTCCGTTCATCCATCAGCCCGACGGACCCGTCGCGGCGCGATGGCGGCGACTATTTGATCACCAATGTCCGGCTGGGCCTGGCTGGCGAAGGCGACCAGAGCTGGACCTTGGCGCTTTATGCCAACAACCTGTTCGACACGCGTGCGGTGGTCGGTACCCAAAGCAACCTGTTCGGTGACTATCAATTCATCAACCGTCCGCGCGAAATCGGGCTGCAGGCAAACATCAAATTCTAAGCTCGTGGGCTGAATTCAAGATCATGTTACCAGGTGCGCAATGTGCCTGGTAACATTCTTGCCGCAACCGGTTTGAAGGACGCTGTCGCATGATGGAAAGCAGTACCGCTCGAAGTCTGATCTACGCAGGTCCCGCCATCGTTCTGTCGATGATGACCTTTGCGCTCATCGTCTATATCCCGGCCTTTTACGCAACTGAGACGGGACTGTCGCTGGCAGCGGTTGGCGCGGCCTTCTTTGCGGCGCGCCTTTGGGATGCCTTTATCGATCCCTTGATCGGCTATTTTTGTGACAAGACCAACACCCGCTGGGGGCGCCGCAAGCCCTGGATTGCAATGGGGGTGCCGTTTCTGCTGCTTACCGCGTGGTGGTTGTTCGTACCCGGGAGCGAAGGCGGCAAGAGCATCGGCTATTTGCTGGTGTCGATCTTTCTCTTTTACGTGCTGTGGACCGGTGTGCAGATCCCTTACCTTTCGCTTGGCGCGGAATTGTCCTCGGACTATGCCGAGCGCAGCCGCATCGTTGGCTATCGCGAAAGCGCGATGTTCGTCGGCACCATATTGGCTACGGCAATACCTGTGCTGGTTTTCACATCGGGTAATCCGAGCATTGGGCAGATTCTGGAATTGTTTTTCCAGATGTCGCTGATCATCCTGCCGATAACGGCCCTGCTGTTGCTTTGGAAAGTGCCCGAACCAAAACCAGCCGAAAGCCATGTGCCAACGTTAAAGGAAACGTTGGCTGCGTTGCAGCGCAATCGCGCCTTTCTGCGCCTTAACGTCGCGGCATTCCTGCTGTGGCTTGGACTGCACATCTATAACGCAGGCGTGCTGCTGGTGATCCAGCACCAGTTGAAACTGCCGACTTCGATCTTTCTGCAGTTGGTGCTGGTCCAATTTGCGGTTGGCCTGGTCTTCAACCCGCTGTTGATCCGCCTCGCGAACCGCTGGGGCAAGCACAAGACGCTGGGTTTGGCTGCTCTGCTGGTCAGTCTGTCCTTGCCATTGCTCGCGCTGATGCCGACCGGAGACAAGACTGCGGTCATGTTGATGTTTGGCCTGCTCGGCATCACCATTTCGCCGATCTGGGTGCTGCCAACCGCGCTGGTCGCCGATGCGGTGGACCTTGGCCGTTTCAAAGGCGGCGGCGACCAATCGGGCATGTATATGGCAATCTATAACCTGATGGTGAAGTTCGCGCTGGCGCTGAGCGTCGGTGTTGCCCTTCCCCTGATGCAGTTGTTCGGGTTTGACCCGAATACGGGTGCGGGCAGCGAGGCTCTGGTGGCGGTGACACTGCTGCTCCCAGCGGCGGCGCTGGTTCCAGCCGCATGGCTGCTCTTCACCTATCCTCTCGATCAGCGTCGGCTTGGCGTTGTGCAGCGTTGGCTCGCCCGTTCGGCCCGGCGTTCAGAAATCAGAGCGTGAAACATGTCCAAGCAATTTGACTATATCATCATCGGTGGCGGCTCAGCGGGGGCTGTCGTCGCCAACCGGCTGAGCGAAGATTCGGGCACATCGGTGCTCCTCCTTGAGGCGGGGGGCAGCGACATGCACCCCTTTACGCGCATCCCGGCGGGCAGCGCACTTGCCATCGCCAGCCCCAAGTTCAACTGGATGTATGATGTCGAGCCCGATCCGTCACGCGATGGCCGTGTGGACATCTGGCCGGCCGGCAAAGTGCTGGGCGGCGGCAGTTCGATCAACGGCATGATGTTCGTGCGGGGGAATGCCTGGGACTATGACCTGTGGGCACAGAAGGGGGCCACAGGCTGGGACTATGCCGGCGTCCTGCCCTATTTCCGCAAGATGGAAAGCTATGCGCTGGGCAGTGACGATTGGCGTGGTGGCCAGGGCCCGCAGCATGTCGATCGCACGCGCGTACCCAATGAGTTGACCGACCTCTGGGTCAAATCGGCGGAGAAAATTGGCATCCGGCGCAATGATGATCTGAACGGCGCGAGCCAGGAAGGCGTGGGCTATTGCGATGCATCGCAAAAGGACGGCTGGCGGCATTCAACGGCGCAGGCCTATATCCGCGGTATCAAGGGCAAGCGGGCCAATTTCACTTTGGAATTGAAAGCCTTCGTCGAACGGATAATCATCGAGGGTGGTCGCGCGGTCGGCGTGCGCTATTCGAAAAATGGCCGTGGGATGGAAGTACGCGCACGCAAGGGCGTGGTGCTGTCAGCGGGAGCGATCGCTTCGCCCAAATTGCTGCTGTTATCGGGCATTGGGCCTGCCGAGGAACTGGCGCAACACGAGATCCCAATGGTGGTGGACAGCCCCGACGTCGGTGCAAATCTGCAGGAGCATCCTGCGGTCATCATGAGTTTTCACGTCAACAAGCCGTCGCTGGGAGCGAACCGCAACCCCGTTTCCGACCTGCTTCACGGGATGAATTTCATCTTTCGCGGGCGCGGGCCGCTGACCACCGGGATCGGCCATGCCCAGGCGCTGGTGAAGACCGATGATCGTTATGCTGCACCCAATGTGCAGCTCATCATTTCGCCTTTTTCCTACGATTTCGACGAGCGCGGACCAAAACTCTACAACAAGCCCAGCGTTGGCCTTGCGGTGGGGCTCGCTCGCCCGGAATCGCGCGGTACCGTGAGACTCAAATCGGCCGACCCCAAGGACAAGCCGCTGATCAACTACCCTTTGCTCGGCGAGCAGAGCGAAGTCGATCAGATGGTGGCGGGTTGCCGCATTTTGCGCAAGATTGCCCATGCCGAACCGTTCCGTGATGTGTTGGTCGATGAGCGGCTGCCGGGCGCAGAAGTTGAAAGCGATGCTGAGCTGGAACGCTATATCCGGCAATTCGCTTTCCCGATGTACCATGTTTCCTGCAGCTGCCGGATGGGAAGCGATCCTGCGTCGGTGGTTGATCCGGAGTTGCGGGTGCGCGGCGTTTCCGGGCTTTGGGTGGTGGACGCATCAGTGATGCCGACGCTGCCAGCGGGCAACATCAACGCTAGCGCGATCATGATCGGCGAAAGGGGCGCTGACTTGATCAAGCAACAGGCCAAGACGCCGGAGACCGTGCAATGAACGCCGAAATCAAGCTGACTGGAACTGCCACTGACTTGCGCCCCTTCTTTGGCGGAGCTCGGCAGGCAGGAGGTGCTGGCGAAATGGATCGGCTTAATCCGGCCGATGGCAAGACCGGCCAATCGCTGCCGCTTTGTTCACAAAGTGACGTAGATGCCGCCGTTCAAGCGGCGCGCGCCGCGTGGGACGCGGGCTGGCGCAATCTGAGCAGCGGCGAGCGCCAGGCGCAATTGCTCGAATTGGCGCGGCTGGTGTCGGCCCATGCTGAGGAATTAGGCCGACTCGACAGCATCGAAATGGGCAAGCCGATGGGCGATGCGGTTTTCGATGCGCATGTCGCGGCGGGCTTCATCGCTTATGCGGCGCAAGCGATCGACAAAAGGCTGGGCGCGACCGCACCGCATGAGGTCGGCAGGCTGGAGGTGCAGCAGCGTCTGCCGCGCGGCGTTGTCGGTGCAATTGTGCCGTGGAATTTCCCCATCATCAATGCCGCGCTAAAGACCGGCCCGGCCTTAGCGACCGGTAATTGCATCGTCCTCAAACCGTCTGAGATCGCTTCCGGTTCGACCCTGCTGCTGGCCGAGCTCGCGCAGCAGGCGGGGATTGCAGACGGCGTCGTTAATGTCGTCACTGGCGGTCCCGAGGTGGGCAATTGGCTGGTCAGCCATCCGGGCGTGGACATGGTGACCTTCACCGGTTCCACCGCGACCGGCCGCATGGTGATGGCGGCCGCAGCAGCGCAATCACTCAAACCGGTTTTGCTTGAGTGCGGCGGAAAATCGCCACAAATCGTCTTTGCAGATGCCATTGCCAGCCTGGGCGCGACTGCGCTTGCCCAGGCCTGCAGCGGCGCTGCCCTTTGGAACCAGGGGCAGGTCTGCGTCTCACGCTCGCGCCTCTATGTCGAGCGCAGCGCGGCAGACGAGCTGATCGAGGCTTTGCTCGGTCATCTGAAATCGATCCAGCCTTCGCATCCTCAGCAAGTCGGGTGCGCCTTCGGACCACTTGCCAGCAAGGCACAGTATGACAAGGTCTGTGCGGCGATCGCTGCGGGGGAAGCGTCGGGCGCGAAATTGCTGATCGATGGGCGCAAGACCGCCGCGCCTGAAGACGGTTACTATGTCGGCCCGACTTTGTTCGTCGATGTGCCTGCCGACAATGCGTTGATGCGCGAGGAAATCTTCGGTCCCGTCATTGCTCTTGCCCGCTTCGACAGCGAAGACGAGGCACTGCGGCTTGCCAACGACAGCGACTATGGACTGGCCGCCACCGCCTGGACCACCGATTTTGCACGCGCGCACCGGCTGGGCGATGCCCTGGAGGCAGGCAGGGTCGCGATCAATTCGGCGATCAGCAATAAGCCGGGCTGCTGGCAAGCTCATGCATCCGAACCGTGGAAGCAATCAGGCTTTGGCGCCGAAGGCGGCATGGTCGGGTTTGACGCCTACACGCGCCTCAAGTCCATCCAATATGTGTTTGGCGACTAATGTTAGCAGAGATCGAGCCCTGGTTCGCGCATGACTATCGCACCGCGCGCGGGCTCTTCCTGAAAGCCGCTGAGCAGAACGGGCTTTCTGTCCAAAGCATCGTCCATCCCCTGCGCGGCCCCGAAGGCGATGAGTTAGCGACCGATGCCGTTCGGATTGGCCCGCACGACGCCGACAAGCTGCTTGTGCTCACATCAGGCATGCATGGGGTGGAACTTTATTGCGGTTCCATGTGTCAGGCGGCGCTGATCGCGAGCGGGTATTTCTCCAGCTTGCCGGACGGGATGGCCGTGTTGCTGGTGCATGCGATCAACCCATGGGGATCGGCGCATGGACGCCGGGTCAACGAGAATAATGTCGATCCCTGCCGCAACTTTTTGGACTTTGCACGGCCTCTACCGAACAATGCCGACTATCCTCGGCTCCATCCGCATTTGGCCGACGCCGATCGACCCGGCGAAGCCGGTGACAATGCTCGTGCCGCATTGTCCGCCTTACGTGCTGAATGGGGCGATGCGCGGTTCAACGCGGCGCAATTTGGGGGGCAATACGCCAATCCCGACGGCGTATTCTATGGTGGCCAATCTGCGGAATGGACCAACCGCACGATCAGCGGCTTGTTGCGCGAGCATGGCGGCCATGCGCGGCGCGTCGCGACGCTGGACTATCACAGCGGCATCGGACCTTGGGGCGAAATGCTTGGTGTCGTGGTTCATACCAGCGAAGGGCTGGCGCGTGCACGGCGCTGGTACGGCGATGCCGTTCTGGCACCCAACGATCCCGATCAGGATGATCCCGGGTACTATCCCGTCACCGGCCATAGCAGCGACGGATATGAGGCCGCATTGCCGGGTGTTGAGGTTACCGCTGTAGTGCTCGAATTTGGAACCTATCCACTCGACCGGGGGTCCGAGGCGCTGGGCCAGGAACATTGGCTCAACAGCAACAATGGGGACTGCGACCCCGCTGAAGCGCGGGCGATCAAAGCGGCGCTTGCCAGGCATTTCAACCCCGATGATGCCGCGTGGCGGGCCACTGTGTGGGACAAATCGAGACACGCGATCCGGCAGGCGATTGCTGGCCTTGTTGAAGACTAAAGAAGAGAAATACCGATGACTGAATTCAATGCCATCGTTGCCCGCGAAGTGGACCGCCGCTCACAAGGGACGCTGGAAACGCTCACGCTCGATGTTCTCCCGGACCGCGATGTGCTGGTAAAGATCGAATATTCCTCGCTCAACTATAAGGATGCGCTGGCGGTGTCGGGACGCGGCAAGATTTGCCGGTCCATGCCGATGGTGTGCGGAATCGATCTTGCGGGCACGATCGCGGAATCGGCGCATCAGGACTGGAAGGCGGGCGACCGTGTGGTGATCAATGGCTTTGGCATGTCAGAGACTGTCTGGGGCGGCTATAGCCAGTATCAGCGCGTTTCATCGGACTGGCTGGTGCGCTTGCCCGAGACCTTTGCACCGGAGCAGGCCATGGCGATCGGCACAGCGGGCTATACCGCGATGCTATGCGTGCACGCTTTGCAGGATCACGGCGTAACACCGGATGACGGACGGATTTGCGTTTCGGGCGCCTCGGGCGGCGTTGGCTCGGTCGCTCTGCTGCTGCTCGCCAAGCTGGGCTATCAGGCTGTCGCGGTGAGCGGACGACCCGAAACCGAACCCTATCTGCGCGAACTGGGCGCGGTCGATGTGATCGACCGGGCCGAGCTGGACCGCGATCCGCGCCCGCTGGAAAAGGAAGTTTGGACCGCTGGGATCGACTGCGTTGGCAGCAAGACATTGGCGACCATGCTGGCACAAACCCGCTATGAAGGCATTGTCGCGGCCTGCGGGCTTGCTGGGGGCGCCGATCTACCCACCACCGTAATGCCCTTCATCTTGCGCGGGGTGACGCTGCGCGGGGTGGATTCGGTGATGGCTGCCCAACCCCGGCGGCAACGGGCATGGGACGACCTGGCCCGGCTGGTTGCCCCTGCCGAACTGGCGGCCGTGTTCGACATCCGGCCGATGTCTGATCTTCCCAAGCTTGCCACCCAGTTGCTCGACGGGCAGCTGCGTGGCCGTATCGTCATCGATGTGAACCGCTAAGGAAGGGATGTGACAGACACGATCGCCATCCTGTCGGGAGAGCGCAGCCTCAGCCGAAGCGCGCTGACTGCGGCAGCCAAGGGCGCGGCGCGCGTACTCGCCGAACATGGCGTGGGCGCGGGCGATGTGGTTGCTCTGCTCGCGCGCAATGGCTTTGGCTATTTCGTCTTTAACGAAGCAGCGCGGCGGCTTGGGGCCTGCATCACGCCGGTCAACTGGCATCTGAAACCTGCAGAAGTCGCTTATATCATAGCCGATTGCGCGCCCAAGGTCGTGATCGCCCATGCCGATCTGGCAACAGACGCGATGCGCGCCGCCTTTGGCGATAGACCAGTCTTCATCGAAGCCGTCGCGCCGGAGATCGCCGCCGCCTACGGCTTGAGCGAGGCGCAATGCTCGCTGCGCGCTGGCGACGTGGCGCTCAGTGAGGCCGCACAAGTTGCGGAGCCATGGGAAGACGCCCATCCTGCGCCGCCGTCAGCGCTCTTCTACACGTCAGGAACGACTGGCCACCCCAAGGCAGTCAAGCGCGAAACCCTTCCGCCCGACGTTCAGGCCGCGGTGACTGAGCGCACCGTGACAGCGTTCGGGCTTGCCGACGGCAAAGTGACGGCCACGGTGATGACCGGCCCGCTCTACCACAGCGCGCCTTTTGCCTATGCGACCAATGCGCTGCGGCTGGGCGGCATGGTGATCCTGCAACCGCGCTTTGATGCTGCCGAACTGCTTGCGCTGATAGAGCAGCACCGCGTCTCGCATCTGCACATGGTGCCAACCATGTTCAACCGGCTGCTGGCCTTGCCCGATCAGGTGCGCCGCCGCCATGACCTGTCGAGTCTGGTTGCCATCACCCATGGCGCCGCACCTTGTCCGAGCGACGTGAAGCGCGCGATGATTGACTGGTTGGGGCCAGCAGTGCGTGAATATTACGCGATGACCGAATTGGGCATCGTCGCCTGCAGCACCTCTGCCGAATGGCTCGCCCATCCCGGCTCGGTCGGTCGCGCTGCCCCGGGCGTCGATATCCGCATCATGGATGAAGGTGGTGCTGATCTGCCGACAGGCATGGCCGGAGACATTTGCGTGCGCCATGCGGGAACGGACGCTGTCTATTACCACAATGCGCCGGAGAAGACTGCATCGCTGCGCCGTAACGGCTTTGTTGTGACGGGCGACATTGGGGCGCTCGATGCCGACGGCTTTCTGACGATCAGCGATCGGCGGACCGACATGATCCTGTCAGGCGGGGTCAATATCTATCCGGCGGAAATCGAGGCAGCATTGCTTGGCCATCCCGCTGTCGCCGATGCTGCCGTGTTCGGTCTGCCCCATGCCGAGTTTGGCGAACAGGTAGCTGCCGTGCTGCAATATCGCGCGCCCGTGGCGGAGACGGAACTGCGCGCCTTCCTCAAAGAGCGATTGGCCGACTTCAAATTGCCCAAGCTGATCCGCGCGATTGACGCCCTGCCGCGCGAAGATTCTGGCAAGGTGCGCAAACGTCTGCTGCGCGATGAATGGCTGGCGGAACTGGAAAGGGCAGGATGACGCACGGCGTTGCCATCGCCGGATGGTCGGCGCTGCGCGTTGGCAAATACATGCCTGGGCCGGGTGCGCGGGGCATAGTTCCCGAAGCCGACCGGCTGTTTCCGGTCGTGCGCGATGCGCTGGCCATGGCAGGCATTGGCCCCGATCAGGTGGGTGCCGCTTTGTTTGCCAGCAACCCGCCTTCAACCGAACAATTGGGCTTTGCCGTGCAGATGGCCTCGCGGCTTGGCCTCAAATGCCGGGCGATGCTGGCCGAGGTTGGCATCATGGGTCTGACCGGCGGGCTAGCCTTTGACATGGCTGCCGACACGATCCGGCTGGGTCGCAGCGACTATGCGCTGGCGTTGGGCCTTTGCTATCAGGCGAACGAGCGGGTGCCGGTGGCGATGGAACGGGGCAACCGTGTTGTTGGCGATGTCGATTTCCAGTCAATCTATGGCCTGACGCCAATCAGCTGGTACGGCCTTGATGCCGCGCGCTATCTGCACGAAACCGGACAGACACCAGCCGATCTTGCTGCGATCGTCCTCAAGTCGCGCGCCTTTGCCGCAGACAATCCGTTGGCGCAGTTCCGCACACCCCTCACGTTGGACGAAATTCTGTCAGCGGATCGCATTGTCGACCCCTTGGGGCGGCATGATGTTCCGGCCCAGGCCGACGGCGCCATCTGCCTCGTGCTGGCACGCGAGGATATGGTGGCGCATAAAGGCGCGCGCTATGCCAGATTGTCGGGACGCGGCTATGCCCATGACGGGCATTTCCAAATCGGGGACCGCGCCCATGACATCACGGCTTTTCCAGCAGCGCGGCAGGCGGTGGGTGACTGCCTGGCCGATGCGGACTGCGCGCTGGAGGCAGTGGACCTGTTTGAGCTGTACGCACCCTGTTCGATCACCGAGGCGCTGGTCACCGAAGCCATAGGCCTGTTTGCCAAGGGTGAAGGCTGCAGGGCCGCGCGCGACGGCATCAGTGGGCCCGGCGGCGCGCGTCCAGTCAATACATCGGGCGGTTGCCTCGCGCGCGGCCATCCTCCCTCTCTAACCGGTCTTTACGGCTTGCTTGAATGCGCTGAGCAGGTGACGGGCAGGGCAGGGGCGCGGCAGGTCACGGGCGCGCGCCGCGCGCTGCACACTTGCGAAGGCGGCAATTACAATCTCGCTCTGGCCCACATGCTTGAAGGTATTGGGCCATGATCGCGGTGATAAAATGTACGGGAAAGCTGCCGCGCCTCCCGCGTCACAGCCAGCTGACCCGCTGGTTCTGGGAAGGGCTGGATCAGGGCGTACTGCAAACAACGCGCTGCGCTGATTGCGGCAGGCTGTCCTTCCCCCCCCGTCCCGATTGCCCCGACTGTTTGGGCGAACGCACGGAATGGCAAATCCTGCCGCCGAGTGGAACGCTTTATTCCCGCACGCGCATTCATGTGGTTCCCGAGGCCTTTATCGACGCTGCCCCGCTTGATGTCGGCATCATTGATCATGATGCAGGGCTACGGTTCCTGTGCTGGTTGGTGGAAGGCGCACAGACCGCGCCGCTCGACAGCCGATTGGAACTGGTGGCGCTGCGCTATGCGAACGGGACGGTGTTTGGAGCTCGACCAGAGGTGACCGGAAATGCTTGAGTGGATTGTCGAAACCTCTGGCCTAATCCAGCTGACCATTGCGGTGTTGCTGGGCTGGCCGATCTACCTCCACCGCCAATCGGCATTTCTGCAGCGGGTGATCCCCGGTCGTGCGCGCCTGCTGCAATCGCATATCGACGATATCTTTATGGGGATATTGCACATCGTCCTCGCTGGCTATGTGGCCAAGGGCGGACCCATATTGGTTGGCCTGTTCATCTTCGGCAGCTGGATGAACGCGCAGATCTTCCTTTTTCTGGCGCTGTCCAATGATGGCTGTGCGAGCCGATCCTGGTTTCGGATGATTACCTTGCTCTCATTCACGTCTTTGACCGTCGCCTATCTTTGGCTGCTACTGCTGCAATTCGCTTGATTTCGTGATCCTGCAATACTTTCCTGGAGAGACCGGAGAGGCTTGCAGCCACTGTGGAGCGCACAGCCCAAGCCCCGAAGAAATCAGTCGACTGTTCAATTGGTTGAAAAATTGCACCTGCGCCTACCCTCGCCTCCAAAGCACTCCTCAAGTGACGCAATCCTTACGCGAGCCCTTGATTCCAGACGCTTCGAGCAATGCGAAGGTTGCGAAATTTGCTGCAAACGGAACCAGAGCTTGAAGGCGTTTCGCGGTTCGGAGCAACCTGTAACGACAGGACGATTGGCATCACTTCCGTGGGGGCGGGTCTTAGAGTCTTTCCGACCTAGATTGACCCACCGAGACTGGGCCGATTTTGGTCTGTGGACAGCGTTGCCCGACGATCATTTGCGCAAGGCTAAAGCCCTATCGTTTCGCTGGATTTTTCGGTTCGTTGAGGCGGCCATACTTGCGAAGAGCGCCCCGCAGCCTGTCGTGCGGAAGGGCATGAGCCGTGTTGCCGTTGATGCCTGTCATCGTCCGTGCTGCGACCATGGCATTGATCACGGCTTCTTCAGTGGCTTCCACGGTAGCCCGAAACAGCAAGCTCATCGAATCATTGGCGAGGCTGGTTACCTCTGCAGATTTTTCCCGACTCCAGGCGCCTGGGTTCGCGGTAGAGAAGGCAATGAAGATGTCACCCGATCCGTTTGAAGCATAGGAACCGTTGCGGGCAATCCCCATCGCCGCCCGCTGCGCCAGGCGCTTGAGTTGGTGCGGCAACAGCGGAGCATCGGTTGCGACCACGATGATAATCGATCCATTCTCCTGGTTGTGATCACCATAAGTGGTTGTCAGATCGGTAATCTCACGGCCAACCGGAACTCCGGCAACGGTGAATGTATCCCGGATGCCATAGTTGGATTGGACCAGAATTCCCACGGTGTAGGTCTTGCCATCAAGCGTGACCACGCGTGACGAAGTTCCGATGCCGCCCTTGAATCCGTGGGTCATCATGCCGGTGCCGCCGCCCACATTGCCTTCGGCAACCAGGCCCGGTTTCGCATTGTCGAGCGCGGCGAAGGTATGCACTTTGGTGACGTGAAAGCCGTTGATGTCGTTCAGATCACCATCGTAGGTCTCGGCGACGACTGGCAGCATCCAGAAGGTATTGGGCTCGTTGGCGAGCGGCTGGAAAAACTTCTTCTTTTGGGCCCATTCGATGGTTGCGTCGCGAACCGTGCCGACGCTGTGGGTGTTGGTGATCATCACCGGACCTTCCAGCCAGCCGGATTCCTCAATCCAGGTCGTGCCCGTCATCTCGCCGTTGCCATTGAGCGAAAACCAGCCTGCGTAGACAGGATCATAGGTCTTGCCGCGGGGCAGGATAGCGGTAACGCCCGTTCTCACCGGACCCTTGCCGGTCACCAGTTTGCCATTACCCGATATCAGTGTGGTGTGGCCGACCTCTACCCCCGGCACATCGGTGATGGCATTGAGCGGTCCCGGATTGCCGTCGAAAGGGACACCCAGATCTCTTGCCCGCACGGGCTCGGCAGCCGGATTCGTAGATTGCGCGATAGTCATGGGCGGGATGCTAACCAGCAAGAGAAGAAGGAACGAATGGAATGTCCATTTCGGAGCGTGCATGGAATCTCTCTTCTCAATGGCAACAATCCTGAACGTCTCGTTATGGCCTAAGATTATGGGAATAGGCAATGCGCGGGACTGTCGAGAGTCTCATAGCAACCCATCACCCCTGCACCCTGCCCGAACAGGGCCCAAAACCGATCGAGCGATAGCCTTCCCGATCGGCAAACGCTC
This sequence comes from Novosphingobium sp. B 225, assembly GCF_002198665.1. GTDB lineage: Bacteria > Pseudomonadota > Alphaproteobacteria > Sphingomonadales > Sphingomonadaceae > Novosphingobium. The sequence continues at coordinate 18,005 of NZ_MWLM01000037.1, forward strand.
GCAAGGAAAGTTCGTCGCCATCCTCTAGAAAGCAGCGCTCTTCGCCTCCCGGCAGGGCCAGGGGCTGCGTACCGCCAGCAGCAATTTCCATCAGGCTGCCATAGGCACCGCGGTTTGGCCCCGAAATCGTGCCGGTGCCGAGCAGATCGCCAGGCTTGAGGTTACAGCCGTTGGCGGTGTGATGCGCAATCATCTGGGCTGCGGTCCAGTACATGTTGCTGAGCGGGCCGGAGGACAGCCGATGTGCGTTCAAGCCTGCTTCGCGCATACGGGCAGTCCTGATTTCGACCGCCAAGGTGATTGCAAAGGCACCCGCTTGCTGGTCGGATTCGTCCCAAAGATAGGGAAGCGGCTTGGGATCGCCTTCGAGACGTGCGGGTTGTGCGATCCGGAACGGTTCGAGCGCCTCAGCGGTTACAACCCACGAGGATACCGTGGTTAGAAAACTCTTCGACAGGAAGGGGCCGAGCGGCTGGTATTCCCAAGCCTGCAGGTCTCGCGCGGACCAGTCATTGAGCAGACACAGCCCGCCAATGCGGTCTGCGGCGGCAGCGATCGGAACCGGAGCGCCCAACTGGTTTTCACCTGCGATCCAGACACCCATCTCCAGCTCATAGTCGAGCCTTTGGCTTGGACCATAAGCAGGTTCGGCGGCATCAATTGGCTTGCATTGCCCCCACGGCCTTACAACCGGCTCGCCCGATACGCGAACGCTTGACGCACGCCCGTGATAGCCAATGGGGACATATTTGTAGTTGGGCAGCAATGGATTGTCTGGGCGGAACAGTTTGCCGATATTCGTCGCATGATGAATGCCGACGTAGAAATCGGTGTAGTCGCCGATCTGGAATGGCAGGCGCATGCGCACGTCGACTTGCCGATGCAAGTGCGGTTCGACCAGGTTGCGGTGAGCTTCGTCGCTCAGCAGGGCGAACAAGCGGTGCCGCAGCGCGCGGCGCATTTCAGCTGGCTGGCTGAACAAGGCATTGAGAGTGTCAGTGCCGAGGGGCGGGCGGATGTGCTGCGAAAACTCGGCGGCAAGCGCACCCAGATCGACTATCCAATCACCGATCGCCGCACCGATCCGCGCTTCGTCAGAGCCAGGGTCGAACACGCCAAGCGGCAAGTTTTGTATCGGGAAATCGGCATGGCTATCTGCACCCGGTACCCAGCTTGATGCGGCGATATCATGGGTATGATCGATCACCGATCTGCTCCGGGATCCTCGTGCAGCCAGGCGGCGTGGCGCGGGGCGCGCTTGGTCGCGGCCCACTCGTTCAGCATAGCCGGGGCCACCGCGCGCAGTTCGGCATATTGTTCGCTGGTGCCGATATTGCAGGCCAGTTCCAGCCGGTGGCCATTAGGATCGAAGAAATAAATCGAGCGGAAGATACCGTGATAGGTCGGCCCCAGCACTTCGATTCCCTGGGCTTCGATATGCCCCTTTGCGGCGAGCAGCGCGTCCAGATCTTCCACTTCGAAGGCCAGGTGCTGGACCCAGGCCGGGGTATTCGTATCGCGGCCCATCTCGGGCTGCTGCGGCAGTTCGAAAAAGGCCAGCACGTTACCGCCGCCGCAATCGAGAAAGACGTGCATGTAAGGGTCGTCTTCGCCGGTCGAGGGGACCTTGTCCTCGGAAAAGGCGGTGGTGTAGGTCATGCCCAACACGCGGGCGTACCAGTCGACCGTCTCTTTCGCGTCGCGGCAGCGATAGGCGACGTGGTGGATGCGCTTGAGGCTGGGGGCGGTCACTGCGCGGCTCCTACCACTTGCAAGGCACCGCGGGCGATCTGGTCGCGCTCGATGCTTTCAAACAGCGCCTTGAAGTTGCCTTCGCCGAAGCCTTCATCCTTTTTGCGCTGGATGAATTCAAAGAACACCGGGCCGACCACCGTTTCCGAAAAGATCTGCAGCAGCAGCCGCGGGTCGCCCTTTTCGGTCGAACCATCAAGCAAAATCCCGCGCTTCTGCAATTCCTCGACCGGCTCGCCGTGGCCGGGCAGGCGCTCGCCCAGCATCTCGTAATAGGTTGCGGGCGGCGCGGACATGAACGGGGTTCCCAGCGCTTTCAGCTTGTCCCAGCAGAGCGGAAGATCATCACAGGCAAAGGCGATATGCTGGATCCCCTCGCCGTTGTACTGGCGCAGAAATTCCTCGATCTGCCCGCCGCCGGCCTTGCCTTCCTCGTTAAGCGGGATGCGGATCTTGCCATCCGGTGCAGTCATCGCCCGGCTGGTCAGCCCGGTATATTCGCCCTTGATGTCGAAGAAGCGGATCTCGCGAAAACCAAAGACGCGCTCGTAAAAGCCGCCCCAGTGAACCATGCGGCCGCCATAGACGTTATGGGTCAGGTGATCGATGGTGTGGAAGCCAGCGCCGACCGGATGGCGATCGACCCCTGGCAGGTAGACGAAATCGATGTCGTAGATCGAAAGGTCGCCCGCTTCCTGCCCGGCATAACGATCGACCAGATAGATGATTGAACCGCCGATCCCGCGGATTGCAGGCAACCGCAGTTCCATCACCCCGGTCGCCCCTTCAACCGGTTCGGCCCCGCGTTCGAGCGCCAGTTCATAGGCCTTCTTCGCGTCGCGCACCCGCCAACCCATACCGCAGCACGAAGCGCCGTGTTCGGCCGCGAAATAGGCTGCCGGGCTGCGCGGTTCGTAATTGGCGATCAGGTTGATCCCGCCCTGGCGCCACAGATCGACATCTTTCGAGCGATGCCGGGCCACAAGCGTAAACCCCATCGCCAAAAACACCGGCTCCAAAACGCCCTTTTCTGGCGCGCAGAATTCAATGAATTCGAAGCCGTCGAGGCCAAGCGGATTTTCGAACAGATCGGACATGCGGTTCAACCTCCGGATATAGTTACAAGCGAAACTATATCCGGATGAGGTCTCGATGCAAGAGCCCGGACTTATGCAAAAGCGAGCAATCCTACTGCTGGATCAATCCTGGACTGCGACCTCGTATTCCGCTGTCGTCAGCGCCGCGATATCATCCAGGTTCACGCCCGGAGCCAGCTCGATCAATGCGAACGGACTGGCGTGATCGGGACGCTGGAACACGGCAAGCTCGGTGATCACCATGTCGACCACATTGCGCCCCGTCAGTGGCAAGGTGCACTCAGGGATAAACTTGGGGCTGCCATCCCTGGCGCAGTGTTCCATCACCACAATGATCTTCTTGACCCCGGCGACCAGATCCATCGCCCCGCCCATGCCCTTGATCATCTTGCCCGGCACCATCCAGTTGGCGATGTCGCCGTTCTCGGCGACTTCCATTGCGCCGAGAACAGCAAGGTCGATGTGCCCACCGCGGATCATGGCGAAGCTGGCGGCGCTGTCGAAGAATGAGGAATCTGGCAGTTCGCTGACAGTCTGCTTGCCAGCATTGATCAGGTCTGGATCGGCTTCGCCCTCATAAGGGAACGGGCCGATCCCCAACATCCCGTTTTCCGATTGCAAGGTCACCTCAACGCCCGGAGGCACGTGATTGGCGACCAGGGTGGGAATGCCGATGCCCAGGTTGACGTAAAAGCCATCCTTCAGCTCCTGAGCGGCGCGTGCGGCCATTTCATCGCGGGTCCAGGGCATCGTCAGGCCTTCCGTCCGGGGGTGAGATCGAGCGCCTTGAGCAGCGAGACAAAGGCGCCCAGCCGCTTGGCACGGTAATCGGCAACATCGACGCCGTTCCAATCATAGAAGCCGGCACCATCGCGCATACCGTTGCGGCCGGACTTCATATTCTCGACCACCGACTGGGGCGCTTTGTAGCGGTTGGCATCGACATTTTTCGCCAAGTAATCAGATGCATAATAGAGGATGTCGTTGCCGCCAAAGTCGATGAATTCGATCATCCCAAGAACGGCATAACGAATGCCAAAGCCCAGACGGATGGCCTTGTCGATGTCCTCGACCGATGCCACGCCTTCCTCGGCTAGTCGGGCGGCTTCATTCATGGCCAGCGCCTGAATACGGGGGATGATGTAGCCGGGCGAGTTTTTCATCACGACCGGGGATTTGCCGATATCCTCGAGACTATCCACCAGCCTTTTGACCGCAGCGTCGCTGCTGAGCGTGCCGCGCGCGACCTCGACCAAGGGCATCAGCATGGCAGGATTGAGCCAGTGGGCGTTGACGAAGCGTTCGGGCTGGGTCCCCATCGCGGCCAGATCGTCGACCGCCATGGTCGAACTCGTTGAGGCCATCACCGCATCGCTCGCCGCGTGCTGGCAGGCCCAGGCGAACAGTTCCTGCTTGGCTTCGGTTGTTTCGGGCACGCCTTCATAGAACAGCGGGATGCTGCCAAGCTTTGCCTCAGCTTCCTCGCGGCCGCACATCGATATCCGCGCCATGGCCGGTTCCAGCGCTGCTGCCGAGCCAATTCCAAGTCCAGCCAGAAACGCCAGATCGTCGGCGATTTCCTTGTGGGCCTCGGCAACCAGTTTCAGCCGGCCAGCCTCATCGCGAGGTTTGACGTCGACCATCAGCACGCTCTTGCCCGCAAAGGCGTAGGCCTCGGCAATTCCACGGCCCATCCGGCCGAGCCCAAGAATGGCTACATCGGCCATAGTCAGATGCCGTCGCGCATAAGAGTGCTCATCTGGTCCCTGCTAAGCCCTGCCAAGCCGAGGTTCTCCAGCGTGCGTCCCTCTGCAAACAGGTCGCGGCCCGTGATGGCCGAGGCGATCGCAAGGAACCCGTTGACGAGCGGAGTCTCGACCCCGGCCCATTTTCCGACCGAACTCAGCATGGAGAGCCCCAGGCGGGTATCCTCAAGCATGTAGCGATGCTCGGTCAGCACGATATGCTCGCGCCAGTCGCCACTGTCAGTCAGCGAGTCATGTGCGCCGCGACCATACATCCATTCATCACCCTCTTTCGCATAGTGATCGGCCAGTGGGTAATGCGGTGCGGCATAGCCAAGCGTTTCGCGGATCCTGATCCGTTCGGCATCGAGCGCATCGGTCGTCCGGCGGATCGCAGGCTGGGTCCCCTCATTGTGGATGTCCCAGCGCTCGAAATGCTCAAGCGGGCCTGCGTTCATCATGATCAGCGGCGGGTGGATGATGCCGCCCGCGTTCATCAGTGCACCCGAAAGCGCATCCTCGATCGGATGGATCGCGGGATAGACCTGCGCCAGCTTTGCCAGCGCCGCAGCGCTGTTGCGGGCCGGAATGCAGCCGGTCGGCAGATGCTTGCCATAGCCCGAGGTTATGACATAGGCTGGACCGTGTTTGCGCGCGAGGTAAGGCAGAGTGCCGGTTTCGCAGAAGGTCACATCGGCCTGGTTGCCGGCATCGCGTGCAGCTTTCAGATAGATGTAGCTGCCGAATGTGCCCGGCGGCAGGAACACAACTTGGCCGTCCTCCCAATAGGGGGCGCAAGCCGCCGCCAGCGATTCCTGGGTGGTTGCCGGAAGCGGGATGACCACCACCTCGGCGCCTTTGATGGCTTCACCAAGATCAGTCGTGGGACGGGCAATTGCGATGTCGCGTTCGCCCTTGAAGTCCTTGACCCGGATTTTCCGACCTTCCAGAACCGCCTGGAATTCCTCTGCGCCACGCCGCCATAAGCGCACGGTGTGCCCATTTTCTGACAGCTCTGCCGCCGCTGCATAGCAACCGTGACCCCCGCCAAGAACTGCAACTTCCATGCTCGATCTCCCGTAACCGTGTCAGGCGGCCATAGCGCAGGCTGACGGCGGGCGATTATGGAAGGGCCACGAATTGCTTTGCGAAGGGCACGCCGATCAAGTGCCCAGATAGGACTGGAAGATGCCGTCAGGGTCGTACTTGCTGCGGACGGCCTGCAGGCGCTTCCAGTCATCGGGCGCAAAGCAGCTGGCGATTTGGGCCGCATCGCGTTCGACATCGATCTCGTTGATGTACCGACCCGAGGCATAGGGTGCGAGCGCACCCGAAGTCTTGCGCAGCCAGCCGATCGCGGCCTCGCCTTTTTCGGGGGTATCGCCGATCGAATAGACCCCGATGTAAAGCTTGCCGTGAATGCGCGCAGCGGCATTTGCGGGGTGCGGTGCGGGATCGATCAGTGACATGACGACATGCGATCCGGGGCCAGGGGAATCGAGAAACTGCTGGGCCAACACCGGCAATGCTTCTGCGCTTCGGTTGGTCCAGATGCTATCGACGCCAAAGAAGCCGTAGTTGAACGCGCCCTTGTAATTGAGCGTCTCGAAATAGCTCTTCTCAAAGCTCCAGTCCTCGCGCGGAACCTTCATCAGCGCAGTCGCGGCAATTGGTTCGGCTGCGATCGCGGCCAACTGCTTTGCGGCTGCGGCTTCCGAGGCGCCAAACAGATTGATCCGGGCAACGCAGGCCTTGGCTTCTGGGCCGGTGGCATCGGGCGCGGCCATCGGGCTGTGGGCCAGAATAATCAGCGGTTCGCAGCCAGCAAGCATGCCGCGCGCTTTCATGTCTTCCAACCAGGCGATGGCTTCACCGGTACGCAAGGCGGGGAAGATGTAGGTCGCCGAAGTGACGATCTTTGGTGCGGCATAGGTTTTGACGTGAAAACGCGTAACGATCCCCGGGAACCCGTTTCCGGCGCCGCGCAGCGCCCAGGCCAGATCGGAATCATTGGCATCGTCAATCATGCGCAGCTTGCCGTCAGCGGTGACGACTTCCGCGCCAATTATGCTGTGCGCCGAAAGCCCGCCCCAGTTCTCCCAGTTGAGACCAACGCCGCCGCCCAGGAGATAACCACCCATGCCCACAGAAGCACAATGGGCAGCTGGAAAGGCCCGGCCTTGCTTGCCCAGCGCAACCATGATGTCTCGGCTCCACACGCTCGGCTCGATCCAGGCGCTCTCACCACCGGGTTCAATCTCGACCTTGCGGAAATTCCACATGTCGATGAGCATGCCCTCGTCGCGCAGGTAATTGCCCCACAAGTTGTGGCCCGAGGATTTGGTCGAGACTTTCAGTTTGTTCGCGCGGGCATAGGCCACCGCCTGTTGCACAGCTTCGACAGTATTTGGCCGCACGATCATTGCGGGCTTGCGAACCGGTTTGCGCGACTGCCAGACCACGCCGGTGCGCCAGGCCTCATAGTCGGCTGCAGAGGGCGTGATGACGCGGCCATCGAGCGACAGCGGGGGCAGCGACCCGAAGCTGCAGCCGCCGAGTGGGAGCAAGCCGACGGCTCCGAGCGAGGAAGCGCCAGCTAGCCACGTCCGCCTGTTCAGCACGAAGCCCCCATCCGTCATCGCCAACCCTCCAGCCGCAGTTTTCGAGATTGCGGTATAAGTCGCAATGCCGATGCCCGTCCTTTGCGCAAGTCCGTCGATCTTATGCGCATCCGAATAATGAACAAGCGAGGCAGCATAGCGACAACCGGCCCGCGCTTGATAGGATGCGGTTGAGAGGTGACCTATGAGAATTTGGCTGACTTTGATGGCAGGGGCACTGGCCGGCTGCACTCCGGCTTCGCAAAGCGGCGGTCCGCAACCCGCGGGCGCAGTCGCCGCGGCAGCGTCGTTTTCGCTTCCAGCGGCGCAGGCCCGGATCGATGCGGACTATATCGCGCCGTTTAAGGCCGGAGATGTCGAGCGTTGGCTGATGGTCTTCACCGATGATGTAGTCGGCCTGCACAACCGCATGCCAGCGATGGAAGGCAAGGAAGGGCTGCGCGGTTTTGGCAGTTTTGTTGCCCAAAACCTTACGGTTCCGGAAATGTCGGTAAACCTGACGGGGATCCGCCAGGAAGGCGATCTGGCCTATACCTGGGGCACCTATCGCAGCCGCCTGCTGATGCGCGCGAGCGGCGAGTCGCTGCCGGGGCATCGCGGCGAAGGCAAGGTGCTGTTCGTGTGGAAGCGGCAACCGGACGACACGTGGAAGATCGCGGTTGATATGGGCAATGATTTGCCGGCACCTGGCGGAGCATGACTGCACGTTCGATCCTGATTACCGGCGTATCCAGCGGTATCGGCGCGGCGACGGCAGAGCATTTTCTGTTGCGCGGCTGGCGCGTGCTGGGAACGGTGCGCCGCTTTGAGGACGCCGCCCACCTGAGTGAGCGCGGGGGCAAGCAGTTCAGCCAGATCTTGCTCGATGTGACCGATGAGGACCGTATTACGCAGTTGCCTGCCGAGGTCGAGGCGCTGCTCGAAGGCACCCCGCTCGACGTGCTGTGCAATAACGCCGGAACCAGCATGCCGGCCGCCACGGTCTATCAATCGGTTGCCGGGTTTAGGTCTGCGATCGAGCTTAACCTGATCGCGCCTTTTGCGATCACCCGCGCGCTATTTCCCTTGCTGCGCCGCCCGGGCGGACGGATCGTATTCATCGGCTCGCTCGCCGGGGTCGATCCCTTGCCCTTTTGCGGCGCCTATTCCGCCGCCAAGCACGGCATCGAAGGCCTGGCAGGGAGCCTTAGGGTCGAGCTCAGCCAGCACGGCATCCGCACGGTGGTGATCGCGCCGGGATCGGTGCGAACAGCGATTGGATCGAAGATTGGGCCAGACACACCGATCGAAGGTGCGGACAGTGAATTCGGTCCTGCTTTTGGGCGCATGGCAGAGCACATGGGCAAAGAAGCCCAAACCGCCCTCGACCCCTTGCGTGTGGCCCAAGCAGTAGAACTAGCCTGCACCGCCCATGAACCGCGCGCCCGCTATGTTGTGACACCGGGCTATGTAAGCAATTGGCTGGGGCCGAGGCTGCTGGGGCGCAAGTGGCTGGAAAGCCGTTGGCGCAGGCGCCTATTCAGCAAGGATTAGTGTACGATGGTCGGCAAACCACCCACCCAGGCAAACCAGCTTGGTAACCGTGGCTTCGGCAGCGGAATCCCGATAATTACCGCAAACTTCTTTCCTGTTGGCCAGGATGATCCGGCACCAGGCTATCTTCCTCCACGCGATCCGACCGATCCGACGCAGCGGGTCGAGTATGCCCGCGCCGGTAGCCCCACGGTATGGGCATTAGAAGAAGTTCTGGCAACGCTTGAGGGGGGCGAGCTCGCGGTATGTGCTGCCTCGGGTATGTCCGCCATTTCGCAATGTCTGCTGGCGCATCTTTCTGCTGGCGACAGGCTTATCTATTCGAAGTGGGCCTATCCCAATACTGTCGATTTCCTGGCCAATCATTTGGGTAGATTGGGCATACAGGCGATCGCATCCGACACCAACGACCTGGCGGCACTTGAAGCAGACCTTTCGCAGCACAGGCCCAAGGCTCTGTTCTTCGAACCACTCAGCAATCCTGCACTAGCCTATTGCCCCGCAAGAGAAATCGCAGCGTTGTGCAAGGCTTTTGGGGTGATTTCCATCGCCGATAACTCGCTGTTGTCACCAGCTATCCTTCGCCCGCTCGAGCATGATGTCGATATTGTCATTCACAGCCTGACCAAGATCATCGGTGGCTTTGGCGAAGCAATGGGCGGGGTGGTGATCGGACGATCCGAACTGATCAATCCGGTTGCAAGGATGCGCTGGACCCTGGGTGGCGTGCTGGCACCGCAGGTGGCAGGCAAGATCCACGACGGCGTTCGCTCTTTAGATCTTCGTGTCATGAAGACCAGTTCTTCGGCGCTTCAAGTCGCGACGAAGCTGGCGACCGATGCCCGCATTGCTGAACTGATCTATCCAGGGTTAGCGAGCTACCATTGGCGCGATCCGTTTGCTGCTGATTGCGGTCATCTCGGGGGCAGTGTGATCACGTTTTTCCACAAGGGCGGAGCCGAAGCCGTCGCACGCATGGCGAACCACAGCAGCTTCATCCGTTTTGGCCCGAGCTTCGGAATGGCGATGACCAGTTGCAATGGCGGCACGGCAAGCGAACGATATTACGACCAGTCGGCGGGTTTCGTCCGACTGTCCATCGGCCTTGAGGATCCGGAGGACATAGTCACCGAACTAGATCGGATCCTTTGAAGCACTTGCAAATTATCGATCAAAGCTGACCGGTTCTTCGTTCAGCCAAAGCTCTGTGATCTTGCTGTCGCCGTTGAGCCGCGCGATCGCCTGTCCTCTCCAGGTTGCGACCGTGCGGTAGCCGGGGCTCTGGCCCCGCCAAGGCGCACGTTGCGAGCTGCGGGCCTGCCAGCGAAAAGCGACCATCGACCAACCAGACATAGGTTCGCCCACAAGTTGCATGTGCAGATCAGGAAAGGCCATCCAAAGGCTGTCGTAGTGCGCGAGCAGATCGGATTTGATCGCATTGCCGCAGTTCAGGCCGTGGACGATCAGCCCGTCAGCGAGCATGCCGGCCACTTCGGTTCTGCGCTGTGCCGGTGCCTCAACCCGGCTGAACGAATTGGTGAAGCGCGTGACGAAGGTATAGCCCTGCTCCTCGCTCAGCCCTGGCCCGTTGAGCTGGGCAGCGATCCGGGCACCTTCATCACGCCCCTTGTCGCCCAGCAACTGGCCCATGCGGTAGGCGTGGTCGTGATTCGACCAGCGCTCGACGATCCGTCCGTCGCTACCATAGCGGAAGAAGGTCTGGCCGCGCAGGGTGACCGGCTTGTCCTTGGCTACAACCCCGTCAAAAGTGCCGTTGAGCGTCAGCATTGAGTGATAGCGATGCGCCCCCATCTCGCCCGCGACAATTCGATCATCCTCGACCAGCGTGCCGTTCTGCAGTTCGAAGAACACTGCCCGGTAGTGCTTTCGGACATCCTCGATCGTTCCGATCCGATCGGGAACCAGTCCGAATACCCTGGCGCCTGGATCGAATAGCGCGATGTAGCGATCATAGGCCGAGCGGCGGTCCGCGCTATTGGCTGTTGCCAATTCGGCATCCATGCCCGCAGTCGTGCGGGCGGCGGCGCGCTGATCGAGCTTGCACGGCCCGGCAGCGGCGGTTCCCGAAGCCGCAAGTGCGATTGCCAATCCGGCCATCAGTTTGCAGACCCGCATGATCGCGCGCTCCATTTAAGCAAAAGCCCCGGACTTCGCTGGAAATCCGGGGCTCGTTGCTGTCGTCGGCAGAGGAAGTCTCAGTACTTGTACTGCAGTGTTACCCCATAGAAACGCGATTCGCCGATGTAGCTGAGCACCGAGGCACCGTCGAAGTTGAACCGCGCGCCGTCGAGCGGGATGCGGAAATCGATCGTGCGATACTTCGTGTCAAAGCAGTTGCGGCACCACAGCGACGCTTCCCAACGATCATCTTCGCCGCGGATGCCGATCCGGGCATTGGCCAGCGAATAGCCATCCTGCGATTCACTGCGATCATTGGTGGTGAAGTAGCTGCTCTTGAATGCCAGATCGCCGTGCACGAAGCCCTTGACCCCGCTCGAGCTGATCGGGAACTCGTAGGTTGCTCCAAACCCTCCACTCCAGCGCGGAGCATGGTCAAGGTCAAAGCCGTTGTTGTCCTTGGTTTCGGCGTAAACAACACCAGCGGTCAGATCGAGTCCATCAACTGGCGAGACACCCGCATCGATATCGACACCCTTGGTGGTGGCCGAACCGATGTTGATCACGCTGAACGAGCCTGACGGCAGCAGCGCCTGGGTTTGCAGGTTCTTGGCCTTGGTATGGAAGAGCGCCAGGTTGAAGCGGCCCTGCGATCCCATGAAGGTGGTCTTGAGCCCGGCTTCGAAGTGATTGACCGTTTCCTTGTCAAAGGTCGGGTCGGACGGCGCGCAGCTGAACGTTCCCGGAAACGGACCGGGGCCACAACCGGGAGGAGGAGTAGGGCCAAACTGCGGGCCCACCAGAATCCCGCCCGCATCGCGGATCAGGCTGATCCCGCCGCCCTTGTACCCACGGCTGTAAGTGCCATAGAGATTGGCCGCATCGCTGACTTCATAGGCCAGACTGACGGTGCCGCTGATCCCGTTGTCGCTGACCTTGGCCGGAACCAGAGTGCCGGCGCCATAGTCGTAAACCATCGGTAACGGGAACGGCTGGGGATAGGTGAAGGTACCGAAGCCATCCTTCTTATCGGACGAATATCGCAGGCCCGCAGTGATCGTCAGGCGATCGAGCTTGGCAATGCCGTGGGCAAACAAACCGTAGCTTTTGCCGTCCTGACCCATGTTGTCGGTGAAGGCCACGCCCGGCACCCAGGGGAAGAAGAAACCTGGGCCATTGCCAGCGATCTGGCTGCCCCAGACGAACTGGTTGAGGCGGCGGATCTTTTCGTCGCTGAAGAAGCCGCCGACGATCAGGTCCAGGTTCTCACCTACCTTGGTCGACAGGCGCAGCTCCTGGGTGAAGGTCTCGATCGATTCGCCCTGGTTGGTGTTGAGGATGTCGGTGCCGACAAAGTCGTTATCGCCCTGGAAAGTGTCTTCGAACGAGCGATATGAAGTGATCGAGCTAAGCGTTACGCCGCCAAGATCGAAATTCACTTCAGCTGACAGGCCCCAGTCTTCGGCATTGAGCAATGGCGCGGTGTTCACCGCAGCACGGCGCCTGGTATCCGAGCGATCGGCAAAGAACGCAGAGCCGGCGGCTGTCGCAAGCAGCTGATTGGCAGCCGTGTCCGCCGCATCAACCTTATAGGGGACCGCGGTTATCGAAAGCTCGTCAGCCTTGGCATAATCGGCAATCAGCCGCACGTTGAAACTGTCGCTCGGTTCAAACAACAGCTGTCCACGAATGTTGAAGCGGTGCTTTTCGCCGTATCCGGCACCGGTCACTGCATCGCGAATATAGCCATCGTCATCGACGAAGCCGGCCGCGACGCGAAACGCTGCCGTATCGCCCAGCGGTACATTGACCATGCCCTGCAGGTTGACGCGCTTGTGATTGCCATATTCGCCGCGCAAGGTGAAAGCGGTTTTTCCCACATCCGGCTTGGCGGTGATGAAGTGAATCAGGCCGGCCGAGGTGTTCTTGCCGAACAGCGTGCCCTGCGGGCCCTTGAGCACTTCGACGCGCTCGAGATCGAGGAAGTCGCTGCCAGCAACCAGGCCCGAGCGCGAGCGGTAAACGTTATCGATCACAGTTCCGACCGAAGGCTCGAAGCCCAGGTTGAACACGCCGGTGCCCAGCCCGCGGATCGAGAAAGCGCCGCCTGCCGAAGGCGGGTTGGTGGTGCGGATGTCAAGGCCGGGCACCTGCGTCTGCAGCGAAAAGACATCGGTGACGCCAGCGTTCTGGAGCGATTCACCGGCGACTGCGTTGACCGTAAACGGAATGTCTTGAACGCTCTGAGCGCGCTTCTGCGCCGTAACGACAATCTCACCGCTGCCGGCTTCGTCGGCATCTGCGTTCTGTGCCAGGGCGGGAGCTGCGGCCAGTGCCGCCCACGTACCACTCGCCAGAAGCAAGCTCTTCCAAGTTCTCGACATGATGACCTCCCGCAATGTTGTTGCCTGAATTTCTGAGTTCACGCCCTAACCCGGGACATTGCTACCTGCTTATGGGATACCCGGCATCTGTTATGCAAAATGCATCCATCGTTGAGATTGGCCGATTTGCGGGCTTTATCGTGGTTCGCCAGCTGGCTTGGAGATACCCATGATTCGCACATCACACTGGATTGCTCCAATCGGATTGCTGGCAGCCGCCTCGGGAATCGCGTTCGCGGCGTCGACCGGCATGCAGGAGCATGAGGTCCAGAAGATGGTCGCAAGCTGCGCCGTCTGCCATGGCAGCAAGGGCGAAGGCATTGAGGCCAGATCCGCACCGCGGCTTGCCGGGCTCGATGCCGCCTACCTGGGATCGCAGCTCAACCATTTTGCGGCGGGCGCGCGCGGGACGCAGCCGGGTGACCCTTTCGGCCCGCAGATGCACGTGATTGCCCAATCACTTGGTCCGGAAGAACGCAAGCGCGCAGCGGCCTTTTACAGCAAGCGATCGGCATCGGCACCCCATGCGACAATCGCCAAAAGCGCTGCCCAAGCGCGCGGAGTCCAGGCCTATGACGGCTGCGCTGCGTGTCACGGCGCGGACGGCATGGGCAATGCTGACATCGGTGCGCCGCGGCTGGCGGGCCAGGCCGACTGGTATATCCTGGCCAGCCTCAAGGCTTACCGGGCTGGCGGGCGCGGCTATGACCCGGCGGACATGGCCGGGCAGCAAATGAAGCAGGCCGCAACAGCTCTGGCAGACGAAGATCTGGCGCCGGTTTCGGCCTATGCTAGCGCACTAGGCAGCAAGTGACCGGGCGCCGAACAGGCAGCCGTTGGTATACCGCGTGACGACAAGTTCAATAGGTGTGTCGAAGCGGGCCTGGGGATCGCCGAGCCATTCCGCAATCAGCCGAACACCTTCATCCAGATCGACTATCGCCCGGGTATAGGGGCCATCGCGCATCAGTGCTGGCGGGCCGGCATGGACGGTGGTGAGTGCATAAAGCGTGCCCCTGCCGTTGGCCTCTGTCCAAAGCGTTTCAGATCCCGGACATTCGGTACAAATGCTGCCGGGGGGGAAACGCAGAGCGGTGCAAGCGGTGCACTGCTGAAGCAGGAACCGGCCTTCACCAAGTGCCTGCCAGAATTGGCGGGTGAAGTGGCCACTGCGCGGTACCGACGGCAAGTCAGCGTTAATGTTGATGATCGGAAGTGTCATTTCGGGCCCTCAAGCACATGGATCAGGGCAGCATTGTAGTTTCCGGATTCGCAACAGTGCATGGCCAACCGGGCACCTTCGACCTGCCGCGCGCCACAACGGCCAAGCAATTGTTCGCGCAGCTCAAGCAAGCCGTAAAGCCCCGTTAGTGCCGGAGGATGACCGCGAGACAGGCAGCCACCCGAAGTGTTGATCGGGATCCGTCCGCCAAGTGAGGTTACGCCCGCAGCGGCATCGAGCGCGCCCTGGCCTTTTGCACAGAACCCGATCGCTTCGCTGACCAGGACTTCGGTTATTGTGCAAGGCGCATAAAGTTCGGCAAGGTCGATATCGCCCAGGCTCACTCCCGCGGTATCCAGCGCCGCGTGGGCGGCCTGCCGGGCGGCCGGAAAGGCGGTCATATCGTGGGGTTTTCCGCCGATTTGGTGATAGCCCTCGTGATGATAGCCGCGGCCTTCCACGGTCACATAGGGCTTGCCACTGGCGCGGGCCGCCTCTTCGCTGGCCAGCACCAGGCAGATTGCTCCGTCGGCTACCGATGGCACTTCGAACAGGCCAAGCGGGGAAACGATCATCCGCTGGGCCAGAACCTCTTCCAGCGTCAATTCCTTGCGAAACTGGGCCAGCTCGTTGGCCATCGCATGCCTGCGGCTTTTGACCGCGATCTGGGCGATCTGCTCTCGCGTTATTCCGGTTTCGTGCATGTAGCGCGCGGCATCGAAGGCATACCAGCTGATCGGGGTAAGACCGAACGGTGATTGGAAATCGACATCGCCCACCGCGCGCAGGCTGTGCTCCATGACCACCGACAAGGGGGCATTGGTCTGGTACGAGATGCCCAGGGCCAGAGCCGTTTCAGCGCGGCCCAGTGCGACGTCGGCCAGCGCCTGATCGAAGGTAAGTCCGCCCGAAACCCCCAGCGCGCTGACCTCAGACACCGAGCCATTGCAACGCAGCCCAAGCCGCGCGGCCATATAGGTCGAAAACCCAAGCTGGCGGGTTGAAGGGCTGGGCGTGACGAAGGCCGCTGTATCGACGGCGATGCGATCCAGCCCCGCTTCGGCCAGCGCTGCGATCACCAGCGGCCCAAGCACATCGAGCTCGAACAGGGCGTCATCGTCTTGGTCGCTGGGCGCCCACCTGCCCACCGGGCTGGCCGCGGCGCCGACAATCGCAACTTTTCGCGGCGCGTTCATTCAGGCAGCGATTTCGCCAAACAGGGTCTGGCGCAGCTTGTGCTTCTTGACCTTGCCCGAATCCTCGCGCGGGAACTGATCGCAGATCCGGATGATGCGCGGCACCTTGTACGACGAGATCCGTTCCTTGAGGAAAGCCTGCACCGCACCCTCGCCAATCTCTGCGCCTTCGCTTGGCTGGACCGCAGCCACGAGCTGCTCGCCGAATTCGGGGTGCGGCACACCAAACACCGCGCAATCGCTCACCCCAGGCATGCCGATCAGCGCTTGCTCGACCTCAGCCGGGTAAATGTTCACTCCTCCGGAAATGACCATGTCGGTCTTGCGATCGGAAATGAACAGGAAGCCGTCCTCGTTGAGATAGCCAATATCCCCGGTCGCTACGAAATCGCCATGGCGCAGTTCGGCCGTCTTCTGCTCGGCACGGTGGTAGGCCACATGGCCGGTTGTTTCGGAATGAACGAAAATCTCACCGGGCTCGCCAGGATCACATTGGCTGCCGTCATCGCGGCGGGTCTGGATCGTGACCCCCGGAGCCGGATGGCCAACACTGCCAGGGTAGCGCAGCCAGTCTTCGCTGTTCGAGATCGCAATGAAGCCAGTCTCGGTCATTGCGTAGTATTCGTGGATTACCGGACCCCACCATTCGATCATTGCGCGCTTCACATCGGGTGGGCACGGTGCCGCGCCGTGAACAACATGGCGCAGGCTGGAGAAGTCGAAACGGCGCTTGTCGTCATCGCCGAGTGCCAGCAGGCGGACGAACATCGTTGGCACCATGTGCAGGTTGGTAATTTGGTACTTTTCAATCAGCTCGAGCAATTCAAGCGGGTTGAATTTCGATTGCAGCACCAGCAACCCACCTTCACCGAGGATCTGCATGGCGTAAGCATTTGGTGCACTGTGATAAAGTGGTCCGGTCATCACCGAGCGAACTTCACCGCTGCCAATGCCAAACGAAACCGCCGCGCGGTGCATTACCGCTTTCACCGCATCGGGCGAAATCGGCAAACGCTTGACCCCTTTGGGCTGCCCGGTCGTGCCCGAGGTGTAGAACATCGGCCCAGTCACCTGCATGCTTGGCCGGTCCCAGGCCTCATGCCCCTCAATCCAGTCGCCCCAGATCGGGAGGGCATTTGATAGGCGGGTCGGGCGCGAAGCATCGTATTGGCCGGACACTTCAGGCGGAGTTTCGACCACGACCAGTTCGCGTCCGGCGCAGACCGAGATCAGCGCCTCATCGACTAGATCGGCATGGGCGATCACGAGTTTGGCCTCGCAGTCGTTCAGGATGTAGTCGATTTCATCGGCCGTCATGTGCCAGTTGAGCGGCACCGTGACTGCTCCAAGCACCGAGGCTGCCATCGTTGCTTCAAAGAAGGCGATGTCATTGCGCAAAAGCAGGGCGACCCGATCGCCCTGCCAGATGCCGGCCTCGTGCAGCGCCGATGCAGCCTTTGCGGTGCGTCGACGTAGTTCATCGAGTGATGCATGGCGATCACCGCTGATAATCCCGTCAAGTGCCTTGTGTGCCATGCTTGTTACTCCGAATTCGGTACCGATCAGGCGTTCACGTCAACCACGACCCGGCCGCGAATCTTGCCATCGATGATGTCGCTGGCCAGGCGCGGAACCTCGCTCATCGGCTCGACCGAATAGATGCTGGCCAGGCGGGCCTTGTCGACCAACTGCGCTAAGCGGTTCCAGGCACGCTGCCGCCGCGCTTGGGATGCCATCACCGAGTCAATCCCGCGCAAGGTCACGCCGCGCAAGATGAAGGGCATGACCGTGGTTGGCAGGCCAGTCCCCCCGGCTAGCCCGCATGCCGCAACGATGCCTTCATAGCGCGTTTGCGCCAGCGCGGTTGCCAGCACCTCGGCTCCGACGCTGTCAACCACTGCCGCCCAGGTTTCGGCTTCAAGCGGCTTGGCTGCGCGCGCCAGTTCTTCGCGGCCGATCAGCCTTGAAGCGCCGAGATCCAGCAGGAAGCTCTCGTTCTCTTGCGTCCGGCCGCTTGCGGCGACGACATCATAGCCCAAGGCCGCCAGCAGCATGACCGCAACCGAGCCGACCCCGCCAGAGGCACCCGTGACCAGAACCGGGCCGTCGCCCGGTTTGGTCCCATGGTCCTCGATCGCCAATACGCAGAGCATCGATGTGTAGCCGGCAGTGCCGATGGCCATGGCCTCCTCGGCCGACAAGCCGTCGGGAATCCGAACCAGCCACTCGGGCTTCATGCGCGCAAACTGGCTATAGCCGCCCCAGTACTTCTCTGACAGCCCGAAGCCGTTGACCAGCACCCGGTCGCCCTTCTGCCAGGCCGGATCCGACGATTCCTCAACCGTGCCCGCCAGATCGATGCCCGCAACCATCGGCAGGCTGCGCGCGATCCGGCCCTTTCCCGAAACGGCAAGGCCATCCTTGTAGTTCAGAGTTGAATGCGAAACGCGAACCAGAACCGCTTCATCCGGCAACTGCTCGGTTGAAAGCTGGGTCAAGCCAGCCCGCGGCTTGCCGTCGACATCTTCGATCAGGATTGCGTTGAATTTTTCCGCCACTGGCGAGCCCTCTTCATAATCGTGTCCAGTCTGTTGCATAGGCCCACCTCAGCGGTCCCGCTTATGGTGTTGCGGCGAAGTGCTTTGCAATTTGCGCGCACTACCGTGCTGCTGCCTGCCTTGCGGTTTTGGGGGTTACGCCGAAATGGCGGCGGAAAGCAGTCGTGAAGTTGCTGGAGTATTCATACCCGACCTCGAAAGCGATTTCGGTGATCGATTCCTCGGTCGTTTCAAGCAAGGTCTTGGCATGTTCCATCTTGAGGCGCTGCGAATAGTTGAAGATCGTTTCACCTACCTGCTGCTTGAACAGGTGCATCAGTTTGGCTTCGTTCACGCCCACTTCGCGGGCCAGTTGGGTAATCGATGGGGGATCAAGAAAGTGCTCGTCGAGCGATTTGCGGACAATAGCAACGCGCTCCGTATCACGTTGACCCAGCTGCACGAACCCGCGCTCAAGCCGATCCTCGCATTCGCTTAGGGCCACGAGCGACAACAGCAGCAATTCGAGCGCCTTGGCCTCAACAAAAACCCGGCGAAAATCGTGCTCGAACTCGTTTTCAACCAAAGCCTTGACCGCGGATGCCATTTGCACGCTGAGCGCGGTGCTGGCGAAGATCGGCTGTCCGGTTTCGCCTTCAAGGCAAGTCTTCAGAATCTTGGGCATCTTGTCGCCCGAATCGTGAAAGCGTTTCAGAATGAATTCAGGCTGGCAGCAAATCGTCACCGATTGTTCGTGCTCGCCCGAGAAGAACCGTTCGGTCTTGGCGATCCCATCCGGGCTAAGCAGCAGGATTAGGGTTTGCTGGTGCACGGTCATCGGCTCTTCGCCTTCAACTTCGATGCTGCTGCTTCCCAACAGGCGAAAGTGGAAATTCAGGGCATTTTGGCTAGTGCGGCGCTGCAATGCGTCTTCAAGGTGAGTGATATCGCCGATCACCACCGTGAAACCGTCTTCAATATCGGTAATCTCGCGAAAGCCCTCAGCTGCCCATGCGGCCGGTTTCAGCCGCAAGCCGTATTCGGGGCGCCAAGGCTGCACCAGATCAGGATCATAGTCGCGCGAAAGGGCATCCGGGCGGCCCGACCAGAGTCTCAATTTTGGTTCAATCGTGTAGGGATTTCCCAAGCTGCCTTGACCTCCCCGGAGCTGACTGTGCCGCTAAGGCTATCCCTTTCTTGCGATGGGCGCCAGCATTGCTCGTCAGGTCCAGCCGCAATCAAGGCAAATGCAAAGCGTTTTTGGTGTTTTCGAATAATCGGCTTGCACGCAATGCGCCTAAGCAGGAGCCTGAGAAGCATATGTGCGCATAAAGCGATGCAAGACGGGACGGATATGACGCGGGCAAGCAGCGAAGAGTGGGATTTCATCGTCGTCGGCGCGGGTTCGTCCGGCGCGGTGATCGCCGCGCGCCTGTCCGAAGATCCCAAATGCCGCGTGCTGCTGCTTGAAGCAGGGCGCGATCACCGACACCCGTTCGTCAGCGTTCCGGCTTTCATGATGTTCTCGTTCCCGCGGCCTGACATGAACTGGCACTATTTTGCCAAGCCTGATGCGTCGCGAGGTGGGCGTATCGACATGTGGCCCGCCGGCAAGATGCTGGGCGGCGGCAGTTCGCTTAACGGAATGATGTTCGTGCGCGGCCACGCCTATGACTATGATCTTTGGGCGCAACTAGGCAACCGCGGCTGGAGTCATGACGATGTGTTGCCCTATTTCCGGCGCCTCGAGTCCAGTGATACCGGGGCGAATGAACAACGCGGCGGAAACGGCCCGCTGTCGGTCGCACAGCCCCGCTCACCCCACCCGCTGGTTGGTCCGCTCATTGCCGCTTTCGACGAGCTCGGCCATGGCCGATCGGATGATCTCAATGGCGCAAAACGTGAAGGCGCGGGAATATGCCAGGCATCGCAGCGACGCGGCGCGCGTCACAGTACGGCGGCGGCCTATCTTGACCCTGCCCGCGGCCGGGCCAATCTGTCGATTCGAACCGGCGCCCTGGTTGAACGAATCGAAATCGAGAACGGCCGGGCCAGCGGTGTTCGCTACAACACTGGGGGGGCGAGCCATACGGCAAAGGCTGCACGCGGGGTGATCCTGAGTGCCGGCGCTATCGCATCGCCCAAGCTTCTGATGTTGTCGGGGATCGGGCCCACCAAGACGCTCAGCCAGCATGGCATTACCACAATTGTCGACAACCCAGCCGTGGGTGCCGACTTGATGGAGCATTCGGGCGCAACGGTCGAGTTCGAAGTTACGATCCCGACGCTGACCAGTGATCAGGGCCCCATCCGCTCACCGATCCACGCACTCAACTATGTTCTGAACCGGAACGGACCGCTCAGCACACCAATCGGGCATGCCCAGGCCTTTGTCCGCACCGAAGACGGGCTTGCAGCTCCCGACATTCAGATCATCCTTTCGCCGTCTGCCCATGAAATTGTCGATGGCAAGGCGAAACGCATTTCACGGCCGCAAATGGCACTGGCAGTGGGTCTGTGTCGGCCTTTGTCGCGCGGATCGATCACGATCAATTCCGCCAACCCAGCTGATCCGCCGGTCATTGATCATCAGTTGTTTGCGGAGGACGCCGATGTTGCGCGTTTGAGTGCTGGCCTCAGGATCGCCTTAGACGTGCTCAAGGCCCCGTCCCTGGCACCGTTTGTTTCGCGCATCGTCTCACCTGCGGACACGAGCGATGCCGGGCTTGCCCAATATATTCGTGAAGCCGGGATCTTGATGTACCACCCCAGCGGCACCTGCAAGATGGCCCCGGGGGCCGACGGCGTCGTCGACTCCCGTTTGCGGGTTAAAGGTCTCGACGGACTTTGGGTTGCGGATGCCTCGATCATCCCGGCCATCCCGGCCGGCAACATCAATGCCACCTGCATCATGATCGGTGAAAAGGCGGCGGACATGATCCGCCAGGATTCGCAATCAAGGAGTGAAGCTGCATGAGCGATACGATCGACCTCACTCCCATGATTGACGGGCAACGCGCAGACCCGGCCTCGCACCGGATCATCACCCAGATTGATCCTGCTAACGGGCTGAAGTCGGGCGAGTTTGCTGCGGCCGGGGCTGAAGCGATTGATCGGGCGGTCCTGTCCTCGCGCAGGGCGTTTGACGGGGTATGGAGCGCGCTGCCGCCGGTAGCCCGGGCCGGGATGCTCAAATCCTTGGCTGGTCTGATCGAAGCCAATGCGCCACGGATTGCGGCGGCCGATTGCCGCGACATGGGCAAGCCGATCGGTGCCGGGATGTTTGAGGCAGGCATGGTCGCCGCCGGGTTCACCCGCTATTACGGCGAAGCGGTTGACAAATGGCCGCGCGGGGCGGTTCCCGCGACCGATGCTGGTGCCTTCGAGATGCAAGTACGCCGGCCGCGCGGCGTTATCGGCGCGATCATCCCGTGGAACTTCCCGGCGATCAATCTGATGATGAAGATCGCGCCGATGCTGGCGGCGGGCAATACCGTGGTGGTCAAACCGTCGGAGTTGTCGCCCGGCTCAGCTTCGATCATTGCCGAGTTGGCCATGGAAGCGGGGCTGCCGCCCGGCGTGCTCAATCTGGTGCAGGGCGATGGTGCTACCGGCGATGCTCTTGTCCGCCATGGCGGCATCGACATGGTAGCCTTCACCGGTTCGACCGCAACCGGCAAGGCGATCATGCGGGCAGTGGGCGAAAGCACGCTCAAGCCGGTGCTGCTGGAATGCGGTGGCAAATCCCCGGAAGTGGTCTTTGCCGACATGGCCGGGCAGGATCTGGATGCGATTGCCGCGGCAATCCTGGGTGGTGCGATGCAGAACCAGGGGCAGATCTGTGTCGCGCGTTCGCGTTTGTATATAGAGGCACCGATCTATGACGAGCTTGTGAGCCGCATCGTGACCATGGCCAAGGCGACCAAGGCGGGCGATCCGTCCAATCCCGAAACGCGCTTCGGGCCGCTGGCCAGCGCGCGGCAAAAGCAGATTGTCGAAGGCTTCATCGCCGAAGCCGAATCCCAGGGCGGTGAGATCTTGTGCGATGGCCGTGGCGCGCTTGCGGAGAGCGGCGGTTTCTATGTCGAGCCGACCATTATCGGGCAATCCGACAGCTCGGCCCGGATTGTCCAACAAGAGATCTTTGGTCCGGTCTTGGCCGTGTCGCGCTTTGAAGGCGAGAACGAGGCGGTTCGATTGGCCAATGCAACCCCCTATGGGTTGGCTGCGACGGTCTGGACCCGCGATCTTGGCCGGGCGCACCGCATGGCGGATCGGATTGATGCCGGTATGACCAAAATCATGACCGCACCGGTGCAGCGTATAGGCGCTGGCTTCTCGCACAGCGCCGAGGCTGCCAAGCAGTCGGGGTTCGGGATCGAGGGCGGTTTTGGAGCGCTGGACAGTTATTCACGGCTCCAGGCTGTCGAATTTCACTACGGCGACACGCCATGAAGCTGAGCTGCCTCTCCCCGCATATTGGCGCAGAGATCTCCGGGATCGACTTTTGCGCCGACTTTGAAGGCGAAACAGCGAGGGAACTTCGGCAGGCACTTTGTGAGTATCAGGTGCTGGTAATTCGCAGCCAGCCACTGAGCGCCGATCAGCAGGTCAAACTTGCCCAGGCCTTCGGTGAGCCGATGCCCGATTCACACCCTAAGTTCGGCTGCGTGGATGGCAACCGCGTGGTGGCGCTGGTGATCAACGACCACGACAACCCGCCTGACATCAACGTCTGGCACACCGACACCACCTTCAAGGATCCACCGGCAGGCGTCTGCATCCTGCACTGTGTCGAGACCCCACCGGGCGGCGGCGGCAATACTATCTGGGCGAGCATGACGGCCGCCTATGAGGCGCTAAGCGAGCCGATGAAGCGTTTTCTCGAGCCACTTACCGCCTACCACCAGCTTCCACTCGATGGCCGCCCGCCCGAACTGATTGCCACGGTAATGGGCAAGGAAATCGCGGCAATTCACCCGGTCATCCGCTGGATACCAGAGATCGAAAAACCCTCGTTGTTCGTCAATCGGATCTACACCCAGCGGATTGAGGGTCTCACAGCCGCTGAAAGCGAGGCGGTGCTGCAGGGCCTGTTCGCCGTTGCTGAAAGCCCCGACCGCCAAGTTCGCTTGAGCTGGAATGCTGGCGATACTGTGATCTGGGACAATCGCTCGACCCAGCACTATGCCGTGGCCGACTATTGGCCAGAGACCCGCGTGATGCACCGGGTCGCCGTCAAGGGTGAAGGCGTCATTCCTTATTCCTCGCAGCAAAGGGCCACCGCATGACCAAGCAAGAACAAGCACGTCTGTGGCCTTTGCTGGCCTATTCCGGACCGATGATCGCCATGTCGATCGTCAACTTGCTGCTGATCGCTTACGTCCCCAACTTCTATGCCGCCGAGATCGGCATCAGCATTGCCACTGTGGGTGCGATCTTCATGGCGGCGCGGGCCTTCGATGCGGTGATCGATCCGATTATCGGCAACTGGTCTGACCGCACGCGCGGGAAATGGGGTCGGCGCAAGCCCTGGATCGCTTTTGGCGTTCCGGCTTTCATGGTCATGACCTGGGCATTTTTTCAGCCACCGGCAGACGTTGGCATGACCTATCTGTTGGTCGCGGCGCTGCTCTTCTATGTGACCTATGCGATCGTGATCATTCCCTACATGTCGTGGGGAGCGGAAATCCGGCGCGACTATGAGGGGCGCACACAGATCAATTCGCTCAGGGAAGCTGGCGGCATTCTCGGCACCATCCTGGCGACGCTCTTGCCGGTGCTGGTCCTGCCGCTATTTGTCGAAGGCGATCCCACATTACGCCAGATTTTGGCGCTGCTGGCGCTGACGATCATTGTTGTCCTGGCGATCACCGTGCCGATCGCACTGCGCTCTGCGCCGCAAGGCGAATTCGAACCGCACCCTCCGCTGGGGCTGTTCGCGGCGCTTGGGCTGCTGCGCAAGAACAAGCCTCTCCTGCGCATGCTGGTCGCGATCTTCGTGGTCTGGCTAGGCGGCGCCTTCCATAATTCGACCATCCTGTTCTATGTCACAGAAGGGCTGGGGTTGGGCCGGGCCGATTTCCTCTGGCTGATCCTTGCGCAATATCTGATGGCGCTGATCTCGCTGCCGGCGTGGAACAAGCTGGCCAACCGGCTTGGACGGCACCGGGTTCTGGTGTTGGGCGCAATGGGCTATTTTCTGGCGCATCAGGGCTTTCACTTCGTGCCCCAGGGCGGGTTCGCCGGGGCCATTGCAGTTTACATTATGGCTGGCTTCATGACCCCGGTGATCTGGGTGATGCCGCCCGCGATCATTGCCGACACGGTCGACTACGGGATGCTCAAAGGCGGCAGCGACGATTCCGCGCTGTACCTCGCGCTCTATGCTTTCGTACAAAAGATGGCGCTGGCAATCGGGGTCGGTCTGGCACTGACGCTGGCCGGAAATCTTGGCTTCGACCCGCAGGCGCCGGTGACCCCGCAAGGAGTTGAGGCGCTCAGGCTGGTCACCTTGATCCTGCCCGGAATCATTGCCTTGGCAGGATGCCTGCTGATCTGGAACTATCCCATCACCCAAAAGCGTCACGCGATTATTCGCAAATGGTTGGCCCGCCGGGCTGGAGGACATCAATAATGAGCAAGATCGCTCCATATATCGCCGCCGCAGTCCAATGGACCCCCTGCGTCCATGATCCCAAGGCCGGCGCGCAAAAGGCCGCGCAGGCAATTGCCGAGGCTGCGCGCCAGGGCGCCAGGTTAGTCGTCTTTCCCGAGACGTTCCTGCAAGGCTATCCCTATTTCTCCGGCCTGCCCGGCGCCTCGCCGGAATTCCAGGCCTGGTTGCACGCGCTGCACGCGGGCGCAATCGACCGGAACAGCGATGCCTTGCAACCGGTCATGGATGCAGCCGCCAAACACGGCGCGCATGTGGTGATCAGCGCCAACGAAAAGGCCGGCGGCACAATCTACAATACCCAGTTCGACATCGGTCCTGACGGCAGTCTGCTGGGCAGCCACCGCAAGATGATGCCGACCCTGCAGGAGCGCCTGGTCTGGGGCCAGGGCGATGGCTCGGATCTGACGGTTTACGATACGCCGCTCGGCAAGATTGGCGGACTGCTCTGCTTCGAACATCATATGGCCCCGGCACGCTACGCCCTGAACGGGCTGGGTATCCAGGTTCATGCCGCGCAATGGCCCGGCTTTCCCTTCATCACCGACATCATCGACGCGGCAAACCGGCAGATCGCGTTCGAGAACGGCTGCTTCGTGATTTCTGCGCGCGAGGTGATGGCGCAGGACCGGATCATGCCGGGCATGCCCGAAAGCAATTGCGATCCGATGCAATATGCGATGAACGGCGGCAGCGCGATCATCGGCCCGGACGGGCAGTATCTAGCCGAGCCTGTTTTCGGCGAGGAAACGATCGTGACCGCTGAGATTGATCTGGAGCGGATAGTCCGGACCAAGGCCTGGTTTGACGGAACCGGCCATTATTCCCGTCCGGATATCTTCCAGTTGCGTTGGGATCGACGGCCCAAGCCGCCGGTGGACATGATTGGATGACGGTCACCACGCGGCCTTTTGCACGCGAGTTTTCGCAGAGCCGTGACCGCTTCCTTGCGGCGACCCGCGCTGGCGCGAGAATCACGAGTATCGTGCACCCATTGAGGGGAAGCACAGGCGAAAGTTTGGTGACCGATGTGGCGCGGATCGGGCCGGACGATGCCGAGCGGCTGGTCGTGCTGATAACCGGGGTGCACGGTGTCGAACACTATGCCGGTTCGGCCAGCGTGTGCGACTGGCTGGAGCGGGGCGGCGCAGCGTCTCTACCGGATGGAATGGCCGTGGTGATCATCCATGCGATCAATCCCTGGGGTGCTTCCCATTGCCGGCGCTATACCGAGGATAATGTCGATCTGGCCCGTAACTTTCTCGATTTCTCAGCGCCTTTGCCAGAGAATCCGGCCTATGAGGGCGTGCATCCGGGCTTGATGCAGTTGGCAGAAGGAGAGGCAGCCCAGATCGTGAACCGCCTCTATGAGCAATTGGGTGAGCGCGACGCGATCGAGAGTCTGATGAGCGGCCAGTACCGTCATCCTGAGGGATTTTCGTTTGGCGGTCATCAGCCAACCTGGGCGCATCGGACGGTCAAGGCCATTTTGCAGGCACAATGTCGCACGGCCAGCCAGGTTTGCATCGTTGAATTTCACTCGGGCCTTGGCCCTTGGGGTGAAGTGTTCCCGGTCTCGATGCAGCAAGGCATAGACCTCGAGCGGGTAAAACGCTTTTTTGGCGAAAATATCATCGCGCCGCGCGCTGAAAAGGGAACGCACAGCGCTTCGGGACACACCACCGATGGCTATGCCCAGATACTGGATGGACGCACCCTGACCTCGATCGTGGTTGAATTCGGGACCTATCCTGCCGCAACATCCTTGCCCGTCCTGCTCGAAGACCACCGCGTTCACGCCAATGGCCTGGCGCAGACCGAAGCTGGCCGGGCAGTCGCCCTGGCCAACCTTGAGATGCATTGCCCGCAGGACAGCGACTGGCAGGAACTGGTGCTGCTGCGCGGCGCGCAAATCATCGATGCTGCGATCAGAGGGCTTAGCCAATGCAACTAGACCAGATTCCCTCGATCGATGATGCGCGCGGGGCGGTCGCCGCGATTGCCGGTTTCATCAACCAGACGCCGGTGCATCGCTGGCAAGGCCGAATGCTGGCAGAACGTCTGGGACCTGATACCCAGGTTATGCTCAAGCTTGAGCTGTTCCAGCGTGCCGGAAGCTTCAAGGCGCGCGGCGCATTGCTTGGGATTCTGGCGCTTGATGACGCTGAGCGCGGACGCGGGGTGACCGCGGTCAGCGCCGGAAACCATGCCATCGCCGTCTCTTATGCGGCGCAGGCGCTGGGCGTCGATGCCAAGGTCGTAATGCAGTCGTCCGCCAATCCGGCCAGAGTCGCGGCAGCCCGGGCCTATGGTGCCGAAGTGATCATCGGCGGGGATGGGCCGGCCTGTTTCGCCCTGGCGGAATCGATCGTTGCCCTGGAAGGGCGCACCTTCATCCATCCATTTGACGGTCATAACGTCACACTGGGAACCGCCACATTGGGCCTTGAGATCTGCGAGCAAGCCGGACCGCTCGACGCGCTGATCATCCCGGTTGGCGGCGGCGGGCTGGCCAGCGGGGTCGCGCTGGTGGCCAAACAACTGATGCCGGACTGCAAGGTCTATGGGGTAGAGCCCGAAGGTGCCGACAGCATGAGCCGCAGCTTTGCCGCAGGCGAACCCCAGCGGCTGGACAAGGTACAGACCATCGCCGACAGTCTGGGGCCGCCGATGGCGCTGCCCTACAGCTTTGGCATTTGCCGCGCCAATATCGACCACCTGCTGACCGTCAGCGACGATGCGATCCGGTCTGCGATGCGGCTGTTGTTCGACGAGATGAAGCTGGCGGTCGAACCGGCGGCTGCGGCCGGGACAGCTGCACTGGTCGGGCCCTTGCGCGATGAACTGGCCGGCAAGCGGATCGGGATCATTGTCTGCGGGACCAATATCGATCCCAAGACCCACGCCGACCTGCTGCGCGAAAAGGATTCCTGATGTCCTCACAACTGCGGATCATCGATGGCGCAACCATCCGCCGACTGGCGCCGCCCGAAAAACTGATCGGCTGGATGCGCGAGGCGATGATCGCCGTCAGCCGCCGCGAAGTTGAACTGCCGCTGCGTCGCGCTCTGGTCTTGCCCGGCGATATGGGCGCGGTCGGGATGATGCCCGGTTATGTCGGCGCAGAGGTCAATTCGGCCGGGGTCAAGCTGGTCAGCCTGGTCCCGCCGGCCCGGCGCAAGGGATCCAGCCATCTTGGCCTGATGGTGCTTTACGATGCCGATGGACTGGTGCCCGAAGCGATCCTTTGCGGCGGCACCGTCACCGCCGTGCGGACATCGGCGGCAACCGCCAATGCCACGGATCTGCTGGCCCGCAAAGATGCCAGCAAGCTGGCCATTCTGGGTTCGGGCGAGCAGGCAGCGGCGCATATCGATGCTTTGCGTCAGGTGCGTTCCATCGATGAGGTGCGCATTTGGGGGATCGATCAGGACAATGCTGAGCGACTCGCCCGTGAGAAAGGTGGACGCGCCTGCTCCTCTGTCGACGAAGCGCTGGATGGCGCCGATATTGTCTGCACGGTAACGGCAGCGAGTGAGCCGATCCTGTTCGGCCGGCAACTCGCCCCGGGCATGCACGTCAATCTGGTGGGATCAAGCTTTCCCGACAAGCGCGAGGCCGACGACGAGGTCGTCACCAGAAGCCGCTTTTTCATCGACTATCTGCCTTCAACCATGGATCAGGCGGGCGAATTTCTTCATGCCCGCGAAGCCGGCTTGGTTGGCGATGACCATATTCAGGGCGAGATCGGGGCTGTGGCCACCGGGGAGATTGCCGGACGCCAATCCGATCACGAGATCACGGTCTACAAGTCACTCGGCGTGGCCGCCCAAGATATCGTGACCGCGCGGCGCATTTTCGAACTGGCGCGCGACGCCGATCTTGGAACACTTGCAAGCGTATGACGTCCACGGCCAGGTGATCAATCCGGCATAGCTAATCGCGCACATGCAATAATTCTTGGCCGTGGCTTTCTGGCAGACCCATGCCCGGGAGATTGGCGGCAGCGATGGTCAGGATTGAACAAGTCGAGGTGGTGATCGCGGACATTCCGACGATCCGTCCGCACGTCCTGGCAATGGCGACCATGCACAGCCAGGCAGTAGTGCTTGTCTTCTTGCGGCGTAGCGACGGCATCGTGGGTGTGGGCGAGGCAACCACCATTGGCGGGCTCGCCTATGGCGACGAAAGCCCCGAAAGCATCAAGATCAACATCGAAACTTACTTCGCGCCGATCCTGAAGAGCTGCGATGCTGATGATGCGGCATCCAGCATGGCACTGCTCTCGCGCCACATCGTCGGCAACCGCTTTGCCAAGTGCGCGGTCGAGACCGCGCTGCTCGATGGATTGGGTCAGGCACGCGGACTGCCGGTTTCCGAGCTGCTGGGCGGGCGCCGGGTCGATCGGCTGGAAGTGGCCTGGACGCTGGCCAGCGGTGATACAGCGACCGACATTGAGGAAGGTGAGCGTGTGCTGGAAGCGCGTCGTCACCGCCATTTCAAGCTTAAGATCGGCAAGCGCGATGTTGCAGCTGACTGCGCGCATGTCGGCGCGATCGCGCGGGCCTTTGAAGGGCGGGCCTCGGTTCGGGTCGATGTCAATCAGGCCTGGACACGTCATCAGGCGGAGCAAGGTGCCGCATTGCTGCAGGATTCAGGTGTCGTGCTGATCGAACAGCCCCTGGCCAAAGCGGACTTCGAAGGCATGGCAGAGCTTGCCGACAGACACGAAATCGCGATCATGGCCGATGAAGCCCTGACCGGGCCGGACAGCGCGCGCCAGCTGGCCAAGGCGCGGGCCGGCGACGCCTTTTCGCTGAAGATCACCCAGTCGGGAGGCCTTGTTCCGACCCTTGAAGTCGCCGCCATCGCCGAAGCAGCAAAGATTGCGCTCTATGGCGGCACCATGCTCGAAGGCGGGATCGGGACTGCGGCATCGGCTCATGTTTTTGCCTGCCTGCCCGATTTAGTCTGGTACACTGAATTGTTCGGCCCGCTGCTGATGGTCGAGGAATTCCTGACCGAACCACTGATCTACCAGGACTTTGGTCTGATCGTTCCCCAGGGCCCGGGCTTGGGAGTCAGCGTCGATCGTTCCAAGCTTGATCGTTTTCGGCGTCACTAAGGAGAATTTGCGATGTTGTTCATGGTGGAAATGGACCTCGATGTTCCCTGGGACATCGACAAGACGGTGTTCGAGGACATGAAGGCGCGCGAAAAGGCGCGCTCGCACGAGCTTCAGCGCGCCGGCAAGTGGCCGCATATCTGGCGGGTTGCCGGGCGCTACGCCAATGTCAGCATTTTCGATGTCGAGAGCGCGGGCGAGCTTCACGACATCATGATGAGCCTGCCGCTCTATCCTTTCATGACCGTGAAGGTAACGGCGCTTTGCCGCCATCCATCCGACATCAACCAAGACGATTGACCCAGGAGCGTCACGATGACCGATATTGTCAAATCAGCAACCGTCCAATCCCTGCTCGATCGCGCCAGCGGCCTAACCGAAGCGGGCGGTGATCCGCGTCTGAAAGCGATTACCCGCGATCTGCTCGAAGCGATCATGATGGCGGTCGAAAAGTACGACATCAGCGAGGGCGAATTCTGGCAGGCGCTGATGTTCCTGCAGGAAGGCGCCAGCGAATTCGGCTTGATCGCGCCGGGCGTAGGGATCGAACACTTCATCGATCTGCATATGGACGCCAAGGATGCCGAAGCCGGGATCAGCGGCGGTACGCCGCGCACCATTGAAGGTCCGCTCTACGTGGCAGGCGCTCCGCTGGTCGATGGCGACCTGACGAAGACCAACGACGTCAACCTGACCAATGACCCCGATGACACCGAAACGCTGACCATGTCGGGCCGGATCACCGGCCCCGGTGGCGAAGCGGTCAAGGATGCGGTGCTGCACGTCTGGCACGCCAACTCGAAAGGGTTCTACTCGCACTTCGATCCGACCGGAGAGCAGAGTGCGTTCAACAACCGGCGGCGGATCAAGCTCGGCGCGGACGGCCGCTATGCCTTCAGCTCGAAAATGCCGCGCGGCTACAGCTGTCCTCCGGGTGGCGCCACAGACCGGCTGATGAAGGCACTCGGCCGGCATGGTGATCGCCCTGCCCACGTCCACTTCTTTATCGAAGCGCCCGGTTATCGGACGCTGACCACCCAGATCAACTTCGGCGATGACCCCCACGCGCACGATGACTTCGCGTTCGGCACGCGCGAGGGGCTTTTGCCGGTTCCGGACCGAAGCGGCGGCAATCCCGCAATCGTGTTCGATTTCGAGCTTCAGCAGGCGCGATCCGATGCCGATCAGGCGCTCTCGGCGCGCCCGCGCACCGAAGCCTGAGGCCGGCGCGTGCAAAAGGTCTATCCCTCTCCGGCCGCGGCGCTTGACGGCATCCTGTTCGACGGCATGACCATCATGTCGGGCGGCTTCGGGCTTTCGGGCAATCCGGAGAGCCTGATCCCCGAAATCAAGGCGGCCGGGGTAAAGGGCCTGACCGTCATCTCGAACAATGCCGGGGCGGATGGGTTCGGCTTGTGGATGCTGCTCCAGACCCGGCAGATCGCCAAGATGATCAGCTCTTACGTCGGCGATAACAAGCTGTTCGAGCAGCAATACCTTTCGGGCGAGCTCGAGCTTGAGCTCAATCCCCAGGGCACGCTGGCTGAACGAATCCGCGCCGGAGGGGCTGGAATTCCGGCGTTCTACACCAAGACCGGCGTCGGCACCGTCGTAGCCGAAGGCAAGCCTGTCGAAGCATTCGAGGGTGAGGACTATGTTCGCGAAACCTGGCTGCGCGCGGACCTGTCGCTGGTCAAAGCCTGGCGGGCGGATACTGCGGGCAACCTGTTGTTCCGCAAGACCGCGCGCAATTTCAACGCGCCGATGGCGACCGCCGGCAAGATCACCGTGGTCGAGGCCGAGGAGATCGTCGAGCCGGGCACGCTCGATCCCGACGCGATCCACATTCCTGGCATTTATGTTGACCGGATCGTCAAAAGTACGATCAATGAGAAACGCATCGAGAAGCTGACCACGAGGCCGCGCGAATGAGCAATCCGCACCACATCGCAATGGATGACGGCTGCCGCATCGCCTGCGATTATCAGCCGCGCGCTGGCGCACCAGTGCTGGTGCTCTCGCCCTCACTTGGCACTGCGATGGCCTTGTTCGATGCCCAGGTCGCGGCGCTGTCTGATCGCTATTCGATCCTGCGCTATGACCCGCGCGGGCATGGCGGTTCGGACGTACCGGTCGGCGGCTATTCGCTCGACCGGCTGGGACGTGACGTTATCGGCCTGATGGATGCCCTCTCGATCGACCGGGCGCATTTTGCCGGGGTGTCGCTGGGCGGCATGACCGGGCAGTGGCTGGGATACCGCGCGCCTGAACGCCTGCTTAGCCTGACCCTGGCCAACACCTCAGCCTATATGGGCCCGCCGTCGGGCTGGGCAGATCGGATTGCTGCAGTGCTGGACAAGGGCATGGAGGCAATGGTCGCCCCGGTGCTCGAACGCTGGTTCACGGCGGGGTTCCGCGCGGCATGCCCCACCGATGTTAGCAGGGTTGCGGCCATGCTGCTTTCAACTGCGCCGCAGGGCTATGCCGGTTGCAGCGCTGCCATTCGCGACATGGACTTGCGCCCCACCGCGCCGCTGATCGCTGTGCCAAGCCTGGTTATTGCTGGAAGCCAGGATCCCGCAACACCGCCCGAACACGCCGAATTTCTGGTCTCGGCGATACCTGACGCCAGGCTGGTCTCGCTTGAGGCCGCGCACCTCAGCAATGTCGAACAGGCCGCGCTTTTCAACTGCGCGCTGGCTGATTTTCTGGAGCGGCGATGACCCAACTGCGGCAGGACTTTCTCGATGGGATGAGCTTCGTTGCCGCGACAGTGAACGTCGTTGCCACCGATGGTCCAGCCGGACGCGCCGGGGTTACAGTTTCGGCAATGTCGTCGGTGTCGGCGGATACCGACAAGCCGGTCCTGCTGGTCTGCGTCAACGACAACAGCTCCGGTGCCGCGCCCATCATCTCCAATGGGGTTTTCACAGTGAACATCCTGCGGGACGATCAGGCCTTCGTCTCGGACACATTCGCCGGACGCTATGGCGACAAGGGGGAGGACAAATTCCTCTGTGCCAGATGGGAGCGCGGCGCGACTGGAGCTCCGGTTTTACGCGGCGCGCTGGCCAGCTTCGACTGTCGGCTTGTGGAAGACCGCGTCGTCGGGCAGCATCATGTGTTGTTCGGTGAAGTGCAGCAGGTTCATTTGGCTGAACAGGGCCGGGCGCTGGTCTATGCCAACCGGTCCTATTCGGCGGCATTCCGCTTGCCACCTGCCCCGAACCAGCGCGGCGAGGCGGCGGGGCAAAGCCTGTGCGTCGCCTGCCTTTCCAGTTTTGCTGCCGTGCATCTGCCGGGTCTGCTGGTCCGTCTGCGCGAGGCCCATCCCGAACTGCAGATCGAGGTGATCGAAGGCGACCAGGCGCAGGTCGCCCATTTCGTCGAAACAGGAACCGCGGCGCTGGGCTTACTCTATGATCGTGCCGTACCCCCAACGCTGGAAGCCGAGCTCCTCACGCCCCAGCAGCCCTATGCCCTGTTCGCGGCCGATGACCCGCGGACACAGTCAGAAACGCTGAGCCTGAACCAGCTTGCCGCCGGTCCGCTCATCCTGCTCGATCAACCACTCAGCCGTGACTATGTGACCGGTCTGTTCGGCGACTGCGGGCTAGAACCCAATGTGGTGATGCGCCCCTCTTCCATCGAACTGGTGCGCAGTCTGGTGGCCAACGGCCTGGGCTATTCCGTGCTGGTAACCCGGCCTGCGGGCGACCTGAGCTATGATGGCAAGCAGCTGGTAGTACGGCCCTTGTCCGGCAATCATGCGCCCATTTCGATCGCCTTGGCCCGCCCCAAGGATAGCCCGTTAACGCAAGAGGCAGCGGCCTTCATCGCCGCCTGCAGCGCTTATTTCGGTGCACTGCAAGCATGCTGAGAATGTTTCAGCGCACGGGCATGTCGGCGCTGCAATTGCGGGTGATTGGGCTGTGTATCAGCATCAACATGCTCGATGGCTTCGACATTCTCGCCATGGCCTATACCGCGCCGGCTGTCGGGAAAGCCTGGGAGCTGTCGCCCGAGCGATTGGGCCTGCTGTTCAGCCTGGGGCTGGGCGGCATGATGGCCGGATCACTTCTGATCGCACCGCTGGCCGATCGCTATGGCCGACGCCCGGTCATTCTGGCTTGCCTGGCAATTGCCACCCTGTCGATGTGCGCGGCGGCTTTGTCGTCCGGGCTGGTAGCGCTTGGTGCTGCGCGGGTGGTGACCGGCCTGGCCATCGGAGCAATCCTGCCTTGCATCAACACCATGGTCGCCGAATATGCAGCGCCGCGCTCACGGGCCATGGCGGTCGCTCTGATGCAGGCGGGCTTTGCGATTGGCGCTTCGGCCGGCGGGTTTCTGGCGGTTTGGCTGTTGGCCCAGTTTGGCTGGCCGGCGGTGTTTCTGGCCGGGGCCCTGTTGACGCTGGCGCTGTTTCCCGCGGTCTTTCTCGGCATGCCCGAATCGCTGGCGTTTCTGGCCAGCCAACCGGAGCGAGAGGCTGAGCATATTGCGCTGCTGGCGCGGTTGGGCGAGATTGCCGATGAAGCAAGGCGCCCGGCTTTGGCGCGTCCGGACCGGTCTGCAGGCCGCGCTGCTCTGATTGAAGTCAGGACACCTCTGGCCTTGGTTGGGTCGATCTTCTTTGCCTGCGTCATGACGTTCTATTTCTTGACCAGCTGGATTCCCAAGATCCTGACCGATGCCGGGACAGGCGAAGGGACAGCGGTTTCAGCGGGCGCTTTGCTGACTTCGGGCGGGATCATCGCGGCACTGGCGCTGGGCTGGCTGTCCTACCGGCGCTCGTTGATTCCGATTGTGGCTGTGGTGACTGTAGCCTCCGCTGCCTTGACACTGGTCTTCGGACGCCTTCCGCCCGACGGTGCGATCTTGCTGCCGATGGCTTTCCTGCTCGGACTGGCGATCAATGCCACCCAGATTGGGATCTACGCCATGATCCCCGGCTTATTCCCGGCCGCGATCAGGGCCAGCGCAACCGGGATCGCGATTGGTGTGGGCCGGCTGGGTTCGGTTCTGGGTCCATGGCTGGCGGGTGGGCTGCTGGCAGCCGGCTGGTCTGTTGAAGCCCTATTTACTGTCATGGCCCTGCCCTATGTCGTGGCCGCAATGCTGATGCTGGGGCTTCGGCGTTGGATGCGGCACTAGCATGAGACGAAAGTTGGCGGCGCATAGGCTCTAGCCAAGATCGAACAATCGCATTCTGCGCTTCGGTTCTATGAAAGTGCCATGACCGCCATGTCCCACACCGCGATTTTTGTGCGCACCTTTCCGCCTAGCCCGGGAAAAGAGCCGGTCGCGATCAAGGATTGCCTAGATATCGCGGGCGAGGTGACCACCAGCGGATCGCGGGCGCTCGCCGGGGCAGAGCCCGCCATTGAGGACGCCGAAGTTGTCAGACGCCTGACTGCGGCGGGCTGCGCCATCGCCGGGCGCGCCAACATGCACGAGCTGGCCTATGGCGTAACCGGGCTCAACAGCTGGACTGGAACGCCCATCAACCCCCGCTATCCCCAGCTCATGCCTGGCGGCTCGTCCAGCGGCTCGGCTGTGGCAGTGGCGGCGGGTTTGGTCGAATTCGCGATCGGCACCGATACCGGTGGTTCGATCCGTGTCCCGGCTACGTGCTGCGCAGTCGTCGGCCTCAAGCCCAGCTTTGGCCGGGTTAGCCGCAAGGGTGCTCATCCGGCGGTGAGCAGCCTTGATTGTGTCGGACCCTTTGCGCGCGATGTCGCGACGATCGAGCGCGCGATGGCGATCATTGCCCCCGATTGGAGCCCGGTCGCGGCCAGTGCGGCAAACCCCCGCGTGGCATGGTATTCGCCGGATGGAGAAGCCGCAATTCAGGCCCATGTTCGCGCTCAGGCCGCTGCCTGCTTCGCGCTGGTCGATGCCGATCTTCCCCTTTTCACGCAGGCTTCGGACGCCGGGCTGACCGTCATTGGCCGCGAAACCTGGAATGCCTGCGGTCATCTGACCGAAACCGGGCTGGTCGGCCGCGATGTCCATGACCGCCTGCTGATGTCAGCCCAGATCACTGACGCGCAGCTCGCCGACGCCGAAGCGGTGCGCCAGTCATTCGCTGCTGCGGTCGACACTCTGCTTGAAACTTTCGTCGCGATTGCGCTGCCGGCCATGACCCATTCCGTACCCAGCCTGCTGGAAATCGCCAGCACTGCTGCGCCCAAGCCGATCACGCTGGCCTGCCGCCCGTTCAACCTCTCGGGCCATCCCGCCATTGTCCTGCCGGTGGGCGAGGTCGATGGCCGACCCGTTTCCCTGCAGCTGGTCGGGCGGCGCGGAGAGGATGAGAAGCTCTGCGCGCTTGCGCGGCAAGTGCCGATTTTCAGCAAAGGAGAAGCGTGATGGACGTTGCTCAATCGAGATCGGCCGAGCCCTTCGCGATCGCGCCGATGCTGGCCGAGATCCGCCAGCGCCGCCGTGAACTCCACAAGCTAGGGCATATCCCGCAGGACCTGGTCGCACAGTTTCAGGCGCTGGGGATCTATCGCGCATTCGTTCCCGAGCAGTTCGGCGGCGGCGGAATGGATGCCGCGACCTTTCTTCGGCTGATCGAGACGATCTCGGCCGCAGACGGATCGGCCGGCTGGGTGGCAAGCTTTGGCTTTGCCACCAAGTACCTCTCGTCATTGCCGGCGAACACTTTGGCAGAGATCTACGGCGAGAGTCCCGACGTGGTATTTGCCGGTGCAGTGTTCCCGCCGCAGACTGCCATCGCCGAAAGCGGTGGATATCGGGTCAAGGGTCGCTGGGGTTTCGGCTCAGGTTCGATGGGGGCCTCGCTGATCGGGGTCGGCATCAAGACCGAAGGAGAAGGCGGCGGCCTGCCCCGCATGGCGGTGATGCCGCGCGACCGGGTGACGATTGAAGA
Organism: Novosphingobium sp. B 225; assembly: GCF_002198665.1. GTDB lineage: Bacteria > Pseudomonadota > Alphaproteobacteria > Sphingomonadales > Sphingomonadaceae > Novosphingobium. The sequence continues at coordinate 54,930 of NZ_MWLM01000037.1, forward strand.
AAACTGGGACGTCATGGGCATGTTTGCCACCGGTAGCCACGATCTGGTTGTCGATGATGTGCTGGTTCCCGAACATTACACCCTGATCCGTGGGGCCCCGCCGTCGATTGATACACCCGCCTATCGTTACCCGACCATGGCCATGGCCGCGCAGGTTCTGGCCATTGTCGGCGCTGGCGTTGCGCGCGAGGCAATCGACGAATTGATCCGGATGGGGACCAAGCAATCGATCACCGGCGCGCCGCTGATGGCAGAGCGGCCGAGCGTGCAGATCGCGCTGGCCCAGATGGAAGCCCAGCTCTGTTCAGCGCGGGCCTGGTTTTATGAAGAGACCGATCGGGTCTGGAGCCTGGCCGCAAGCGGCGGCGAGATCACCAAGCTTGATGCTGCGCGGCTACGGCTTGTGTCCACGCATATCGCCAAGACCGGCGCCGATGTCACCCGCCGGGCGTTCGAGATGTCGGGCACGACTGGTATTTTCAATGCGCACCCACTCTCGCGTCTGCTGATGGACGCGCTGGTTGTGGCGCAGCATGCCTTCATGAATGACGGGACCTGGCAATCGGGCGGCGCGGCACTGCTCGGGCTGAACACGCCGCCGGGCTACCCATGAGAGGAATGAGATCATGACCGAGACCAAGAAAATCAAGGCGCTGTTTTGCGGTGCTGTGCTGCAGGGCTTTTTCGACCTGCCGAGCAGCGAGATCATGGGTGTGCTCAAGGCCACCGGCGGGATGATCCGCACCATCCGCGAGATGGACGGGGTCGAAGTCATCGGCACGATGGACGATGACGAGACCATGGTCGGCACCTCGCCCAATGGCTGGCCCTGGACCTTCTACATCCTTGCTGATGTCGATAGTCGCGACAAGGCGGTTGAGGTCTGCAACCTGTTTCGCACGACCACGGTCGGCGAATACCGACTGTGGAAGTACATGCGGGTCGAGGCGCGGCTGGGCCGCGAACTGGTCATGCCCGAATGAGCGATGCTGCGCTGCTTGCGCGCGTCGAGGCGCTGGAAGGCGAGCGTGCAATCCGCCAGCTGGTCGCGCGCTATTTCCGGATCTGCGATGACCTGGGACCAGACACGCCATTTACCGAGCTGGGTGAACTGTTCACCCCTGATGCGATTTGGGAAGGCAAAGGGCGCTACGCCAAGGCCTTCGGGCATTACGATGGGCGCGAGGCGATCGTGGCGATGATCCGATCCTACTGCCTGCCGGCACCGCACTTCGCGATGACTGCGCACTTCCTGACCGCCGAGAACATCAGCCTTCACGGAGCCGAAGGCACGGGCGAATGGATGATGCTGCAGACCAGCGACTATGCCGATGGCCGCGCGGATCTGCGCAGCGCGCACCTGACAATCCAATGCCAGAATGACGGCGGAACCTGGCGGATAAGCCATTTCCGCACGCTCAACCTGTTTTCACGCCGTGTCGAGCGATGGAGCGACGTGGCCGAGATACCCGTACCCCAACCCTGTCAGACGGAACCCCCAGCATGACCCGCGACTATTCGGCACTGGTCCAGGACGACCGTGTTCACACCGCGCTTTACACTGATCCCGCGATCTTCGAGGACGAGATCGACCGGATATTCAACACCACCTGGGTGTGGGTGGCGCACGACAGCGAACTGCCGAACAAGAACGACTGGATCACGACCCATGTCGGGCGTCAGCCAGTTATCGTCAATCGCGACAAGGCCGGCACGGTCCGCGTCATGCTCAATCGCTGCCGCCACCGCGGGGCGACGATCTGCGAGGCCAAGAAGGGTAATGCTCCGGGTTTTGTCTGTCCTTATCACGCCTGGACCTATGGCACCGATGGCACCCTCAAAGGGCTACCCATGCCCAAGGGCTACAAGGACTTCGACAAAGGCGATTACACCTTGGTCAACCTGCGGGTCGAGAGCTATCGCGGCTTGATCTTCGCGACTTTCAATCAGGATGCCCCCCCGCTTGAAGAATTCCTCGGTCGGGCTCGTCCGTGGATCGACCTGTTCCTCAAGCAGGGCGGCGGCTATCCAGTGAAGGTGCTGGGCGAGCACAAGTTCACCTTCCCTGGAAACTGGAAGATCCAGCTCGAAAACACCACTGATGCCTACCACTTCCCGATCGTGCACAAGAGCTTCCTCTCCAGCCTCGATGGCGACACTGGCGAGTTGTTCTCGTTCATGGACGCGGGCGGCTATGTCGAAGATCTGGGTAATGGCCACTCGGTCATGGTGATGATCCCCGAACTGGTCGATCTTGAGGAAAACCTGGACGAGCCGATCCCCGAACGCTTTGCCGAACTGGCCGATGAACTTCGCGCCGAGCACAGCGAGGACGAAGTCCGGCGAATTGTGCGCGCGGTCACGGGATCGGGTTTCAACGTCAACCTGTTCCCGAATCTGGCCTGTTCGATGGCCTTCTTCCGCGTGCTGCGGCCACTCTCGGTCGAAGAGACGGAGGTCCGGCACATCGCGATCGGGATGGACGGCGGACCAGCTGCCGCCAACCGCGCGCGGCTGCGCCTGCATGAGCATTTTCAGGGGCCGATGGGCTTTGGCACGCCCGACGATGCCGAGGCCTGGGAACGGGTTCAACGCGGTTCGCAAGCGGGCGAGGATTCGGTCTGGATCATGCTCAATCGCGGCGAGGACAAGACGGAGAGCAACGCGGGCGACGTTACCGCCGAAACCGGGATGCGCGCGGCCTATCAGATGTGGAAGAGGATGATGACCGCATGAGCACGCTTGTTGCCACTCGCGATCTGGCGCTCGCCGCCGAGTTCATTGCGCTCGAAGCCGACCTGCTCGACAACCGCGACTATGCTGCTTGGCTGGCGCTATGGGTGCCCGTGGGCAAGTATGTCGTTCCGGTCAACCCCGACGAGACCAATTTTGAGGACACGCTCAACTACGCCTATGACGATGCCGCGATGCGCAGCATGCGCGTGCGCCGCCTGACAAGTGGGGAATCGATGTCGGCCGCGCATGCCGCTCGAACTCTGCGCTCTGTCTCGCGCTTCCGCCTGCTCGGGCATACCGAGCAGGGCGAATTGCAGGTGCGGAGCGCCCAACAGCTGATCGAGTACAAGTTCGATCGCCACCGGACTTATGTCGCCAATGTCGAATGGGTGTTGCGACGCGAGGGCGAAAGCTTTCGGATTGTGCGGAAGGTGGTGCGGTTGCTCAACGGCGGTGACGCACTCGCCGGAATCACGTTCCTGCCATGACTCTACCGACGCATCATAATGTCGCCCTGGTCACCGGAGGGACCGGCGGGCTCGGCAAAGTGATCTGTCGCCGGCTACTGGCCGAAGGCTTCCGTGTCGCGATGAGCGATGTCGATGCGGCCGCATTGGCCGCGGCTGCGCAAGAGTTGCCGCACCCCGACATGATCACCTGCCAGCTCGATGTCACCCGGCCAGCGGACTTTGAGCGTGCGCTTGACCAGATCGACGAGCGATGGGGCGGGATCGGCGTGCTGGTCAACAACGCTGCTCTCACGCGCACCACGCCGCTCTTCGAGATCTCCCCCGAGGAATTCGACGCTGTTACCGCCGTTGCGCTGAAGGGTACCTTCATCGGCTGTCAGGCAGCAGGCAAGCGGATGCGCGATGCCCGCTTTGGCCGTATCATCAACATGGCCTCGCTTGCCGGGCAAAACGGTGGGGCCGCTACCGGCGCGCACTATGCCGCGGCAAAGGGCGGGATCATCACCCTGACCAAAGTTTTCGCGCGCGATCTTGCGGCACACGGGGTCACCGTAAACGCGATATCGCCCGGGCCGCTCGATCTTGATTCAGTGCGCCAGCTGCTTCCGGCTGATAAACTTGCGGCGGTGGTCAAGACAGTGCCAGTCGGTACTTTGGGTGACCCCGACTACATTGCGAAGCTGGTAGCCTTGCTCGCCGATCCAGCGGCTGTGTCTGCAACAGGCTCGACCTACGATGTGAATGGCGGTCTCTTCATGCGGTAATTTCGGCATTGATTTGGTGAAATTGGACTAGTGCTGCATGATCAGGAAGGCGCAGCCCACGACCTTTGCAGAGACAGTTGATTTTCTGCCGGGCTGCCTCGTTACATCAGATGGATCCGGGGGCGCGCAAGGGGGCACTTAGTGCGCCAATGTTGCCAAGAAGATTTCTGGAACAATCGATTAGACCTAGTAATCGAATCCCTCCCGCTCCGCCATCTATATCATCCCAGGAAAGCCCGATTGATCCCGCAAAGGCTCAGATNTCTTATATTGTTCTTCGCGATCTCCCCAAATCCACGTTAGAGTGTGGGGGTGATTGTGGGGGCGGAACAGGATGATCGATCATGGGCCGGCTCACGCCACTTCAGATTCGAAACCTCAAGGAACCTGGGCGTTATAGCGATGGCGACGGCCTGTACCTGGAACTGACGGGACCGAACAAGGGCAACTGGCAACTCCGCGCTACTGTGAACGGTCGGCGGCGCGATATCGGCCTGGGTTCTCTGGCGCTGGTGTCTCTGAAGGAAGCCCGCGATGCGGCCTTCGAACTGCGCCGTGATATCCAGCGCGGGATCGATCCGGTCGCAGAGCGCAAGCGGAGAAGGTTGGAGATCCTGACCTTCAAGGCAGCAGCCCTGCGGGTCCATGCCGAACAGAAGGCAAGCTGGAAGAACGGCAAGCACCAGGACCAGTGGATCACCACGCTGGAGAACTATGCCTTCCCTTTGTTGGGCAATCGCTTGGTCAACGACATCGAAGGTCCGTTGATCCGCGAAGTACTGCTGCCGATCTGGCTGACCAAGCCGGAGACCGCCCGGCGGGTCAAGCAGCGGATCAGCGTGATTCTCGACTGGGCCTATGCCAGCGGCATGCGCCCCACCGAAGCGCCGATGCGTTCGGTCAATCGAGTACTGCCAAGGCAGCCCAAGAAGGACGGCCATTTCGCCGCCATGCCTTATGGTGCGGTTCCCTCATTCATGGCCCATCTTCATGCCCGATTGAGCGTGCCAAGGCTGGCCCTTGAGTTCCTGATCCTGACCGCAACAAGGTCGGGAGAAGTGCGCGGAGCCAAGTGGAACGAGATCGATCTGGAGGCCAAGCTCTGGACCATTCCTGCTTCCCGGATGAAGGTCGGCAAGGAACATGTTGTTCCCCTTTCCAACGCTGCAATCGACGTGCTGGAGCGCGCCAGGCAGTACCATGCCCCTTGCAGCAACCTGCTCTTCCCGGGACGCGACGTGCGCCGTCCACTGTCCGACATGACCCTGCTCAAGATCCTGCGCTACGCCGACCTGCCCTACACCGTGCACGGCTTCCGTTCGGCCTTCCGTGACTGGGCAGCAGAGCAGACCAGCTACCCCGGCGAGGTCGCCGAAGCGGCGCTGGCGCACACAGTCGCGAACAAGGTCGAAGCCGCCTACCGGCGCACCAACTACCTCGAAAAGCGCCGCGAGATGATGGCCGATTGGGCGAGGTTCTGTGCCACTGTTCAGACCTGACGCGATCAATCTAACAAGCCATGTCGCTCCAACCGGCGCTTGTAAGCATCGTGGGTTCGCTGCCGCAGCGTGCCATCGCCAAGGCTCGAGAGGATCGCATCAAGCGCGACGGTGATGAACAGGTTCTGCCGCACCGGGTCGAGCGCGGCAGGCCCTCTTCGGGACTGATATTCATCGCTCCACGCCTCGACCAGCAGGTCTCGGACGACGATGCTGACGGAAACCTCCGCCTCCTCGGCACGCGACTTGATCCAGTCAGCAACCGCGAAGGGAATATAGGCCTGGACCTTTGCAGAAACTGCCATGTTCGTGACTCCAAGAGTCCCTTGCAAACATGGTTCGACCTTGCGGAAGGCAACAAGCAGGATGGATCATCGGCAAGGTTCGGTCAATGCCGGAAGGAATAAGACATTACAGAGTGATAGGCCTGTGAACCCTGCCCGCCATATTGCCAGATGATCCATGGATCATGGCCAATTCATCTCTGCACTCTCCCGAAAAACGGCATTTTTGCAAGCATTATCAATATCTTATTCTATGCAGGCCACTGCGTACGGTGTGCTTGTGAACCAACTCGGAATTTGGGCTCGGCGCATTGTCACTAAGTTTGTGGAAGGGATGAAAGTTCGATGTAGTGGAGCCACAGCCCAGCGGCGTTTGAGACTGTCCTATCTCGCTGACATTGCTGACGTTCGAGCTATGCGCCAAGCCGATTTGAACCAGCCGTTCATTCATGTCGAAGGTTTCAGCAATGCCGCCCACAACCTGTTGGACTCAGTGAGACTCAGAGCCATTGGTGGAAGGATCGACGCATCCTGCCTTATCTCGATCACCGCCGCGCGCGACTAGCATGCTTAGACTATGAACCTAATTGAGTCATGGCTCAAATAAGTTCTTGCTCAGACTTTTCGACTGTGCCATATGGGCGTCATGGGAAAGGCCGACAAACTCGAATCCGCTTCGCTGACGCCCGCAAAAGGCCGGGTGCGCGGTGTCTCGAAGAATTCCGCCGAAGCGCGGCGCAAGATTCTCGAGTCGGCCACACTGATCTTTGGCAAGCAGGGTTTTTCCCGCACCAAGACCGACGAAATTGCCGAGCATGCCGGCTATAGCCAGGCCACGGTATTCTTCCATTTCAAGACCAAGGCTGGCTTGCTGGAGGCTTGCTTTGAGGAAGCGCTCGAGCGGGCCAAGGCCAATCTGGTGCCGGCCCAAGACTCTGGCACGCTCGATCTGATGCAGCGGCTGGACCGCGCGTTCGACAATTCAGCGACGGCCGATTTCTTTGCGCGCATGCTGGTAGAGTTCAGCGACGATCCAGTTTTCCGCCCGGTCTATGCCGGGTTCCACGAACATCTGCGCCAGCTGATCGCGGCAGAGCTCAGCCGGGAAACCGGTGTGGAAGGGCGGCGCGTCTACCAGACTGCGGCGGCGCTGCTGTCGATGATGGTGGGTATCCACGCTGAACAGCGCCTTGAAGCCGAGCGGCTCAGCCGCGCCGAATACCGCCAGATGCTGCTGGATGTGACGCGGTTGATGCTGCGCAACCTGAACGATCCCGTCGAGGACGGGACATGATCTAAACTAAAGATTTTTCAACGTAACTGCTGATTTCAACAACTCGCCGCAACGGCGGGGCAGGGAGGTTTTGTCTATGACCCAGGATAAGATCTGGCTCGCATGCGCGAGTGGCATGACGATCGCAGCGATGCTTCATGCAAGTCCGGTGCTGGCACAGGATGCACCAGCAGAAGACGATGGCATCGAGGAAATCGTCGTCACCGCGCAAAAGCGCGAGCAATCGCTGCAGGATGTGCCGATTTCGATCTCTGCCATCGGGGCGGACACGCTGCGCGATTCCGGCGCGACCGGAATTGCCGGTGTCGCGGCCCTTGTCCCCTCGCTCTCGCTGGTCGCCAACAACCAGCCGCTGGCGCAAAGCTATCGTATTCGCGGGCTGGGAACCGATCCCAATATCCCGACCTTCGAACCCAGCGTCGCCCTGTTTATCGACGGGGTCTACATGCCGCGCACCGGGCTTGGCGTCGATGATCTGGTCGATATCGAACGGGTCGAAGTGCTCAAGGGCCCGCAATCGACCCTGCATGGCAAAAATGCCACCGCCGGCGTGATCAGCGTTGTCTCCAAGCGTCCGTCGAACCAGTTCGAAGGCAGCGTCGAAGCGACGCTGGGCTGGATCGACGGCGGCCGCACGCCGCTGGCCTACCGCCTGGCAGGCTCGCTGTCCGGACCGGTCACCGACCGCGTCCGGGTGCGCCTGACCGGTGTTTTCTACGAAGCCGGAGCCAGCTTTCGCAACCTGACGGCCGTGGAGCAGCCCAACGAAATGAAGCGCTATGCCCTGCGCGGCCAGATCGAGTTCGACCTGTCAGACGCCATCACCGTCAACATCACCGGTGCCCGCAGCGAGGTGCTGGACAGCAACGGCACCAATCCGGACCTCTATCGCGGCGTTGCGCCCGAGCCCAGCTTTGTGCTGGACAACAATCCGGTGCTCAATGCCCGGTTCGGTGTGACCGCCTGTCCCGACAACAACCCGACCAACCGGATCATTTGCACCACCGATCCCAACCGTTCCAACAGCAGCTCGGACATGGTTTCGGGCACGCTGACCGCCGATCTCGGCCTCGCGACGCTGACTTCGATCACCGCCTGGTCGCAGTATGAAAGCGAACTGCTGGCAACTGACATTGATCAGGTCTCGCTGCCGCTGTTCACCTTTCATGACACCCAGGCCGGCGAGAGCTTCTCGCAGGAACTGCGGCTGATCTCCCCGTCCGGCGGGACGGTCGAATGGCTGATCGGCGGCTACTATCTGGATACCAGGTTCGAACGCGGGAATCGCGGACGCACGGCGATGTTCGAAGCCCAGCCCGCCGCCGCCCTCTTTGCACTCTCACCCTTGCTTCCGCCCCAGGTTGTGCAGGGCCAGCCCGGCGACAAGGGCTTCCAGGATTCGCGCGCCAGTTCGAAGTACTTCGCGGTGTTCGGCCAGGCCACTTACCGGTTCAGCGATCTCCTCGCCCTGACCGGCGGGCTGCGCTGGCAGACCGAAACCAAGAAGGCCTCGATCGCCAACAGCGCGACCTTCACTCCCAATCCCAACCTGCCGGTCGGCCATCCGCTGGCCGGGATCAACATCCTGACCGCCAGCCTGGTCCCCGGCGTCACCTTCCCTGCCGGCGTGCCGATCAACGGCCCCTTGCCGACGATCAAGGATGACAATGTCACCTGGAACGTTACCGCCAACGTGACGCCGAACGACGATACGCTGGTCTATGTCAGCTTCGCCCGCGGATCGAAGTCGGGCGGGCACAACATCGGTTTCGGCAGTGCTGTTCCGGCCCTGCGCGGGTTTGGTGCGGAAAGCGTCGATCACTGGGAACTGGGCGGCAAGTTCGACCTGGCCGATCGCCGGGCCCGTCTGGCGGTCAGCCTGTTCCGCTCGGACTATACCAACTACCAGAATGCCGGCTTCGTGGGCCTGCAATTCCTCGTCAACAATGCTGAAAAGGTCCAGGTGACCGGCGTTGAGGCCGAGGGCACCTTCAGGCTGGCCAAGGGGCTGACCCTGAACCTCGGTGGGGCTTACATCGACGCCGAATTCAAGAAGTACACCGGCGGTGCCTGCTGGTTCGGGCGTGCCCCGAATGCCAATCCGACCGGCACCGGAGCCTTCACCAGCTGCGACCTGTCCGGCAACCAGCTGCCGCTTGCCCCCAAGTGGCGGGTGACCGGCGCGCTGCAATACGAACACCCGGTGCCGCTGGGCGAACTCTATGCCCGGACCGACTTCAACTGGCAGAGCAAGGCCAATGTCAACAGCGCCAGCCTTGATCCGCGCCACGTCCAGGCGGCCTTTGCGCTGGTCAACGCGCGGCTTGGGGTGCGCTTCGATAATGGGCTGGACTTATCATTCTGGACCAGCAACTTGTTCAACAAAACCATTGTGCAACAATCGGGTGTGCTGAGCCTCTTTGGAACAACCTCAGGCTTTCAAAACTACCTTGGTGCACCGCGGCAGGTTGGTGTGACTGCCCGGATGAGCTTTTAAGCGATGCGCCGTGGAGAGCGAGAATTTATCGGTGTCGCAGCTCGTGCCGCACCTGCCGTTCTGCTCTCCGCGGCGCTCGTTTCCGGGCTAAGTACAGCGCAGGCGAAGTCACCGCAGCCTGAAATTGTTACGCTAGGCTAGATGGCAAGACCGATGGCGAACCCGACACGCCGTCAGCCGGCAACGCTGCTCCGCTGGACAAGTCGGTATGATCTTGGCCGCTATTGAGGGAGACGGAGCGATGGCTATCACCGACTTCTCTGACCGCAGGTGGGTCATGGAAGGCGCCGCCAACGCCTATGTGCAGAACCGTCAGACCTGGAGCTTGGATCTGGTCGGCATGCTTTCCGGCCGCATTGCTTGCGGCCTGCTGGCGCTGGGCCTGCCCAAAGGCACCAAGGTCGCCGCAAACTGTTACCAGCCCGTCGCTGCTCACGCAGCCGCGACGGCCCATTTGAGGAACCGCGGAAGATGACGACCATTCATATCGCAGGCGTCGCGATGACGAAGTTCGGCCCCAACCCAGGTACCACGGTCAAATCGCTCACCGCAGAGGCCGTCGCGGCCTGCCTGGTCGATGCCGGCGCCACGCCTGGCGCCGTGCAGGCCGCCTATTTCTCCAACACGATACAGGGCCTGCTTGAAGGCCAGTTGTCGATCCCCGGCCAGATCGCGCTGCGCCACGCAGGCGTTGAAGGCGTGCCGATCGTCAACGTCGAAAACGCCTGCGCGTCCGGATCGACCGCGCTGTGGCTGGCCTGCCAGCATCTGCGTTCCGGTGCCGCCGATATCGTGCTCGCCGTGGGCGTGGAAAAGATGGTCTTCGACGGCGAGGCGCAGCGCGCCACCGTCATGCGCGCCTTTGAAGGCGGCATGGACGTCAGCGCAGGAGATGAAGCGCTTGATGATCTGCTGCGGCTGGGCGCTGGTGTCGATGGCCCCTCCGGCGACGGCCACCGCACCCGCTTCATGGATATCTATGCCGCGCTGTGCCGCGCCCACATGGCGCGCTTCGGCACCACGCAACGCCAGCTGGCGATCGTCGCGGCCAAGAACCATGATCATTCGGTCCACAATGAAAAATGCCATTACCGCAAGGCGATGACGGTTGATGAGGTGCTGGCGTCACGGCCGTTGGGCTATCCGCTCACCGTGGCGATGTGCTCGCCGCTGTCTGACGGCGCGGCGGCGGTGCTGCTGTGCACCGATGCCGGGCTGAAAAAGTTGCAGGGACAGGCGCCGTCCATCCTGATCAAGGCCTGCGAGCTGACCTCGGCCACCACGCGCGACTTTGCCGATTTCGAAGCGCATGTGGCCCGGCGCGCGGCGCTGACCGCCTATGAACGTGCCGGGCTGGGCCCAGGCGATATCGATGTCGCCGAAGTGCATGATGCGGCCGCGTTTGGCGAGATCTTCATGACCGAGCTGCTGGGCTTCTGCGCCATGGGCGACGGCGGCCCGTTGGCCGAGCGCGGCGAGACGCGGATCGGCGGGCGCATCCCGGTCAACCCGTCGGGCGGACTTGAATCCAAGGGCCACCCCATCGGCGCCACCGGCCTCGGCCAGATTTATGAATTGACCCAGCAGCTGCGCGGCACCGCCGGCGCCCGCCAGGTCAGTGGCGCGCGCACCGCGCTGCAGGAAAACAGCGGCGGCCTGCTCGGCATCGAAGAAGGCGCCGCCGTCGTCACCATTCTCCAGAGCCAGTATTGAGGACACAGACCATGAAGCACACCCCCACCCTGTTCGCCGAAGGCTATCTTTTCCCCGAAACGCCGCGCTGGCACGCCGGCCGCGGAGAATTCATCGTCACCGACATCGATCGCGGCCAGGTGTTCGCCGTATCCACTGACGGTCAGCGCCGCCAAGTCTATCAGGGGCCGGACTGGGTGTCGGGCACCGCCTTTGAAAGCGACACCACGCTGCTGGTCACCAACGCGCGCAGCCGCAGCCTGGTGCGGGTTCATCTCGACCAACCCGATGCTGCGCCCGAAATGATCGCCTCGCTCGCCGAGATCGCGCCCTTTGGCATCAACGACATGATCCGGACGGACGCCGGGGTCTGCTTCATCGACACGGTGAGCTTCGATTTCGTCGCCTATGCCCGCGGCGAGATCGCCGCCCAGCCAAGCGTGCTGGCCCGCGTCGATGCCGATGGCCGCGTTTCCGTGGCCACAAAGGACCTGAATTTCCCCAACGGCATGGTGATCACGCCTGACGGCAAGCGCTTGCTGGTGGCGGACTCGCTCGATCAGTGCATCCACGCCTTCGCGCTCTCCGCCGATGGCACGCTCGGCGAACGCACCTGCTTTGCCGCGCTGCCCGGCGAGATGCCGGACGGCATGTGCCTGGATGCCAGCGGCGCCGTCTGGGTCGCCGTGCATGGCCGCGTCTTGCGGGTCGCCGAAGGCGGCGCCGTCCTGGACGAGGTCGACATGGGCAGCACCTTGGGCACCGCCGTCGCCCTGGGCGGCGCCGATGGCCGCACGCTGCTGATCACTGCCTCGGACAGCTATGACCGCTCGGTGATGGCGGGCAATCCAACCGGGCGACTGTTTACGGTGCACGTGGATGTACCGGGCGCCGGCCTTCCGTCGGTTTATTGAAGGGAACTGGTGTTATGACACAGCGACTGGCCGGCAAGACGGCCCTCATCACCGGGGCGACATCGGGCATGGGCATCAACGTTGTCCGGCGCTTCGTCGCCGAAGGCGCGAACGTGCTGTTCTGCGGTCGCTCCAGCGAAGCTGGCGCAGCCATCGCCGCCGAGATCGGCCCGGGCGCCCGCTTCCTGCGCGCCGACGTGACCGATGAGGCCGACGTCATCGCGCTGGTCAAGGCCGCGCAGGATCTTGGCGGCGGGCGTATCGACTTCCTGTTCAACAACGCCGCCCCGGCCTTGCGCGACACCCCGGTCACGGCGCTGTCGGCCGAAGAGATTGTCAGCAGTTCCATGGCGATCTTTGGCAGCGTCGTGCTGATGACCAAGCATGTCGCCGCCGTGATGCAGGCGCAGGGCGGCGGCTCGATCCTCAACAACGGCTCGACCGCCGCGCACCGGGCCAATTCATCGCCCTCGCTCTACAGCGCGCTCAAGGCAGCGGTCTGCCACTTCACTCGTTGCATGGCGCTGGAACTGGCCGATCACGGCATCCGTGTGAACACGGTGTCGCCGGGCGCCATCCCCACGCCGATCTTCCTGCAGTCGCTGGGCATCCAGGCCGCCCACCAAGACCGCGCGCTGGCCGCGTTGCAGGACGTTTTTGCGAAGGCCATGCCCATCGGCCGCGCCGGCAACGGGGAGGATATCGCCGCCGCCGCCGTTTTCTTCGCCAGCGATGAATCATCCTATGTCACCGGGCAGGACCTGGTCGTCGATGGCGGCCTCACCGCCGGGCTGTCGAACGCCGCCAGGCGGGGCCAGGCCGACATGATGCGCGCCGTCCTCGCCAACCTCGGGAACTGAAGCCATGTCCATCTTCACCCTGCTCGAACGCGGCGCAAAGCGCTGCGATGGTCGCCCGTTTGCGGTGTTAGACGGTGTTGAAACCAGCTATCCGCAGGCGCTCGGCCTGGCGCAGCGTGTCGCTGCCGCCTTGGGCGCCGCTGGCTTCGGCCCGGGCAGCCATGCCGCCGTGCTCAGCCCCAATGATCCGGTCGCTTTTACCGCTGCCTTCGGCATTTTCGGCGCCGGCATGGCCTATGTGCCGGCCAATCCGCACAACCCGGCACCGGCGATCGCCAGCGCGCTCAACCTCGTCGATGTCCGCGTGCTGTTCTATCACAGCGCGATGGCGGCCGTGGTGGGGGAAATCCGCGATTCGCTGCCCAAGGTGACGTTGTTCGTTGCATTGGGCACGCCGTGCAGCGGTGATCCCACGCTGGAACAGTTCATCGCCGGGCACGAAGCCCAGCCGCCACGCTCCCTCGCCGCGCTCACCGATGCCGCCTACGTCGGCCAGACCGGCGGCACCTCGGGTGAGCCCAAGGGCGTCCTGCTCAGCCACCGCGCCGTGTTTGCCTTCGTGGAGAAATATCTCGCCGAAATGCCCCACCCGGCTCCGGTGCTGCTGGCCGCCACGCCCCTCACTCACGCCGCCGGCATGCTGGCCATGCCTATCGTCGCGCAAGGCGGCACCATCGTGATGATGGCCCGCCCCGATCTGCCACGCTTCCTCGACCTGATCGCGGAGCAGCGTGTGACGACGACCTTCCTGCCACCCACCGTCATCTATCGCCTGCTCGATCTGCCAGGTGCCGAGACCCGCGACTTCTCCAGCCTGCGCCACTTCATCTATGGCGCCGCGCCGATGTCGGTCAGCCGGTTGAAACAGGCCCTCGCCCTGTTCGGCCCGGTGATGGCGCAATGCTATGGCCAGACCGAGTGCCACAGCTTCGTCACATTTATGCGGCCCGAAGATCATTTCGTCGATGGCCGCATCGCCGATGATGCCCGCCTGTCGGCCTGTGGCCGGCCCTCGATTGGCACGCGGGTGGTGATCAAGGGCGACGATGGCGCTATTCTGGCAGATGGCATCCCCGGCGAGATCTGCGTGCAGAGCGATCTGGCCATGACCGGCTATTACCGCAACGACAGCGCCACCACCGAAGTGCTGCGCGATGGCCTGATTCACACCGGCGATATCGGCTTTGTCGATGGCGATGGCTTCCTGCACATCGTCGATCGCAAGAAGGACCTGATCATCACCGGCGGCTTCAACGTCTATCCGGCCGAAGTCGAGCAGGTCGTCAACGGCCATCCTGCAGTGGCCGATTGCGGCGTCATCGGCCTGCCCGATGCCGATTGGGGCGAAGCAGTGACGGTGGTGGTCGAACTCAAGCCCGGCGCCGCTGTTTCGGAACAGGAACTACTCGATTATTGCCGGCCCCGGCTGGGCGGCGTGAAAACACCCAAGCATGTTGCCTTCTGGCCCGAACTGCCCCGCAGCCCGGTCGGCAAAGTGCTGCGCAAGGAAATTCGTGCGCGAATCAGTGTGCCGGCTTAGGAAAACTAATGGGAGAAAGTGGCAGAGAGGTAAGGATGCCGCGTTGGTTTAAGAACTGATTATTATCAATGTGTTGCAATCATTTCCCTCTTCATTTGCGGCACAAATTGTAGCAAAGTGCGGCTACCAGGAGGCGGCGTGACAACGACGAAATGGCGATTGTCCACCTGCGCTGAATCAAGCTGCCCACATTGTCGGTTAGGTCCAGCCTCCTTGGCCAAATCTCAACGTAGAATGTCCGTTTTAGGGTGGTTGAAGAATGGTCATCAATGACCAGTATTGGGCGCGAAGCGGACTTGGTCCGGTGGCGTGAACGAACTGCGGCTTGTCCCAGCTGTGCTCCGAAACCGGACTGTCAGGAATGTCCGACAAAGCAGACTAAGCGACCGCCTCCAACCCCTTGCGTTGGATGATTGAAAGCAGTCGCAGTGCAGGCCCACCGGGCCTCTTCTTGCCTCGTTCCCAATCAGAGACAAGGTTCTTCGACACATTGAGATAGCGCGCGAACACTGGCTGCGAGACATGCTCAGCCTCGCGGATCGCCTTGATCTCGTCGGGCTGAAGCGGCATTGCCGGGACAAGACACGTGTCATCGAACTCGCGCAGCGTGCGCTTATCAATGGCTCCGCCTTCGTGGAGACCCTCCATCATCTCATGAACGGCAGCTAGCGCTTCGCTCTTATAGGTCCTGGGCATCGTCATTCACCTCGAACATTCTCTCTTCACGCACTTCGGTATCGATTTGCGCCTGCGTCAGCGCGAGCACGAACTTCGCGGCCTGCTTGTAGACCTTTAGCTCGGCCGCGCTGAGGTTTGCCTTGTCGCTCTTGGCAAAGCCAAAAGCGAAAATGGCCAGTTCCTCATGGCGGAAGAAGACCAGCGTGCGATAACCGCCTGACTTGCCTCCGCCTTCACGCGCGACGCGCTGCTTGATCAGGCCACCACCGAGATCGGCGTCGATCAAACCGCGATTGGCGTGATCGATGGCGGCGACAAGCGTCGCGTCGCTGATCCCTTCCCGGCTTGCGAACTTCGCGAACCAGCGGTTCTTGTAGATGCGGATTCGCGGCTTACCGGTCATGGATCAGCGCCCCGATATCACACCTAGTATTATATTTCAATGAATGATCCTCGCCCATAGCATCCGCTATGAGTTCGCCGATCCGCTCCGCTGCGTCGAGAACAGGGCCGTCATCAAGATGCGCATAGCGAGAGGTGGTCTGCAACCGGGCGTGGCCGAGTAGTTTGCCGATCATCGGCAGTGTCTCGGAGCGAGCAGCGGCGTGGCTGGCAAAACTGTGTCTGAGGTCGTGAATCCGAACGCCGGGCAAATTGGCCTCGGCCTTCACGCTTTTCCAGAACACGTCGATGCTGCCGACAGGACGCCGGGTCAGCTTGTTCCAGAACACTGGATCGGATCCGCCGCGTCGTTCGAGCGAGGCAAGCAGCGTCCGCGCCTCGTCGCCGAGCCAGACTGTGCGAGGACCGGTCTTGCTGTCGTGCAACAGCAACCGCCCGCCCTTCACTTCGCTCCAGGTGAGGTCCGTAATTTCGGAACTCCGACAGCCAGTAAGGAGGAGCAGATAGATGATCATCGCATGCAGCGGATGACTATGGATTCTGCGGTTGAGCACCTCGCCCAGTCGCGCAATCTCTTGATTGGAGAGAAACCGTTCGCACTTCCGGCGCTTGTTGGGCCGAATGTAGGCGCAAGGGTTGCTGCCTTCGGGACGTAGGCCCCACCGCTCGGCATGGTTGAACATCGAGCGCAGGATCTCGAAGCAGCGATTGCCCGCGCCGGGGCCAGCGTTGACCGAGACTTTGTTGAACCAGGTCAGCACGTGCGACTGCTCGATCTCGTCGATGAACATGCCGAAGAATGCGTGGTCGAGGTGGCGGCGGCGATAGTAGTTATGGGTCTTATGTGTGCTCGGCTTCCATTTCGCGGCGGCCTGCTTCCAGTACAGCGTCAGGAAGTCGTCGTAGGTCGAGACCTTGCGGACCTCCTTGCGTTTTGTCGCCGGGTCTTCGCCTACCTGCGCGCGCAGCAAGATGCGCCGCGCAACGCTCAAGGCTTGGGCTTTACTCAGGACGTTGGCGTTACCGAGCGTGATGGTCCGGGTGACACCGTTCATCAGCGACTGAACGACGTAAGTGCTGCGTCCGGACGCGTAGTAGCGAACACCAAAGCCGGGCTGCTTCTCTGACCAGACCACCCGGCGCGGCCTTCCGCCGGGCCGCGCGCCCGGATCGAAGCGGCGCAGGGTCGCGAGCTCATCCGCGATGATGCGAGCAAGGCTGACGCGGGTCATGCCGCGAGCCCCAGGCACTTGGCGAGCGAACCCGAAACGCGCTTGGCGGCATCGGCAATCGCCTCGTCGGCCAGGTGCGCATAGCGCTCGGTGGTCTCGGCGAGTGCGTGGCCCAGCAGCTTGCCTATCACGACCAGAGAGATTCCATCAGCGATGGCGATCGAGGCGAAGCTGTGCCGCAGGTCGTGCAGCCGGACATCTGGCAACGCAGCATGCTGCCTAATCGCAAGCCAGGGAATGCTGAGGGCGATTGGCTTGTCACCGCGCACCGATGGGAACACGAGGCCGGTCTCGGCCTTGGCCGGCATGGCAACAAGGACGGCCTGTGCCTGCCGGTTGAGGTAGATGATTTTCGCTCCGGTCTTGCTGTCCGGCAGCATCAAGCGCGGCGGCTGTACCCATTCCCAGCGCAGCCCCACCACTTCGCCGTGCCGAGCGCCAGTGTAGATCAGCAACCGGATCGCCTGCACCGCGATCGGGTCGCTTTCCTCGAATGCACGCAGACTTGCCGCGAGGCGATTGAATTCGCGAGCGCTGAGGAACCGGTCGACCAGCTTGCGCTTGAAGCGCGGGGTTCCCTTGCACGGGTTCGAGCCACGCGGGCGCAGGCCCAACTGTTCTGCGTAGCCCATCATCACCGAGAGGATCGGGATCGTGCGGTTGAATGCCCCCGTTCGATTGGCCCAGCTATCGCGCCAACGCAGAATGTCGGCTTTGCGGATCGCATCGACGCGCTGGTGCCCGAATATCTCGGTCAGATCCTTGAAGATGCGGGCGCGATTGCCTTTGCGAGTCGAGGGCTTCCAGTGCCGGGCATAGTCGGCCCAGAAGCGCGGCGCATAGTCGCGAAACAAGGTCGCATTGCCGCGCTTGCCCTTGGCCTTCGGGGCCGCTGGCAGCCCGTCGAGCGCAGCCTTGGCCAACTGCGCGCGCGCCAAGACGCGCGCCTCCTCCGCGCCTAATTCAGGTGGGCGGCCGAGTGTGACCCGCTTCTGCTTGCCGCGCTGGCGGAACTGAACGAACCAGCTCTTCGAACCTGCAGCGAAGGCCCTGAGGCCAAAGCCGGGCAGTTCGGTATCCCACCAGAAGAACTCCTTGGCTTTGACCTTGCGCCGGGCGATGTTGCCGTCGAGCCTGACCTTCTCGCTCGTAATTCCGTTCTGACGACGCCGATTCGATCCTTCAATTTCGACCGCTTTTGGCGTTACCACATGGCCATTCGTTGACATCGATCTTGCTCCTTCATAGAAGGAACAAATTCAGGTTATACCAATGGTTTATATTCCATTTCTGCCGCGTGGCGGCGTAGGGTGTGCTAGAATTTGTCTCTGATTAGTAAGCGCCGTGTTCTAAGAAATGCGGCTCAATGTTTCTAAGGACAATGAAAATCTGTCTCGAAGGATTCCAAGCCCGTCTGGGGCGTGGGACGGATTGCCGATGTTAGTTAGGGGCGCAAACCTCTCATGAAGGAAGGAAGCGTTTTGGGCAGAATTGCATCGCCTAAGCGGTCAAGCTGCAATCGATGCACGTTCGGCTTCATCGAGGTTCCAATCGCCCCCGAGCAATCCTCGATTGCCAAAAAGTGCTTCCGCAAAATCGGCACGACTTGCCTTCTCCCATAATTTGGCGAAGTGGTCGGCCAACGGATCGTCAACTGGACCATTTACACCGCTGATGTGGGTCAGCCAAGCCGATAGCCCGGACAAAATGGCCGGGCAGTCACGGCCCAAAACTCGGTTGGCGGCGAGTGTTTCAAGCCAGCGTTGCGGGATCTTCTGGCTGCCGTCCATAGCGATCTGGATCAACCGGTGATTGAGGGCAGGGTTGGCGAAACGTTTGATCAGCGATGCGGCATATGCGGCCAGATTTTGCTCGGCTGCGGCGGCGATTGTGGGGGCTGCTTCCTGCAACATCAGCTGGTCGACCAGGGTCCTCAGGTGAGGGTCGGCAATCGCTTCGTGAACATAAGTGTAGCCGTGCTGCAACCCGCAATAGGCCAGCAGCGAATGCGCTCCGTTGAGCATCCTGAGCTTAGCGGTTTCAAAGGGGGCAACATCGGAAACCAGGTTAGCGCCATAGATCTCCCAATGAGGTCGAGGTCCGGCAAACCGGTCTTCGATCACCCATTGACTGAATGGCTCAGTCATCACCGCGCCCAGATCGGTCAAACCATTTGCAGAAGCGACCGCAGACCTGTCTTGCTCGGTGGTGGCCGGGACGATCCGGTCGATCATGGTCTGCGGGCACGCGCAATATTCGGCGTACCAATCGAGCAACGCCGGATCCTGCTGCGCCAGATATTCGCGCATCAACCGATCGAGTTGCTGGCCGTTCTCGGCCAGATTGTCGCAAGACAGCAGCGTAAGACCTGGCAACCCAGCGTCACTGCGCTGGCGCAGCCCTTGCGCTAGCAAGCGGTAGATGCTCCCTTCGCTTGCTTGCGCCATATCGAGCGAACCATCGGCGGCGCGGCAATAACCCTTCTCGGTGATGGTAAAACTGGCGATATGAGTACCCGGCGCAGCCAGTGCGGCGACGACCGCATCGGGCTCGCGGCTGGCTACCAGTACATTGGCTACCGAACCGATCACCCGGGACTTGCAGCCTGCGGCAGAACATTCGCTGAGGGTATAGAGACCGTCCTGTGGGTTCAGCTGATCCGCGACATCGCCCGAGCGCAGCGAGACGCCGGTGATCATCCAGTTCCGCTCACCTGCATTCATCGCCGCATCGGTGTACCAGGCCTGGTGCGCCCGGTGGAATGCGCCGATCCCGAAATGCACGATCCCGATGCCTTGTGCACTGCGATCATAGCCAAAGCATGCCACCGATGGATCAAGTCCGGATAGGGTCGATTTCGCAAGTCTCACAGCCGGTAAGCCTGCTTGACCAGATTGTAGGCAAGGTCCTGCGCCAGCTCGGCGGCTTCCCAGTCCTGGATCCGGTGCTCTGCAACCAGTTCGGCCAGGAACCCGCAATCGATCCGCCGCGCGACATCGTGACGCGCCGGGATTGAAAGGAAGGCCCGGGTGTCGTCATTGAAGCCGACCGTGTTGTAGAATCCCGCAGTTTCGGTCGTCGCCCGGCGAAAACGGCGCATGCCTTCGGGACTGTCGTGGAACCACCATGCTGGGCCGAGCTTGAGGCAGGGATAGTGCCCTGCGAGTGGAGCCAGTTCGCGCGCATAAGTGCTTTCATCGAGCGTGAAGAGGATGATCGAAAGAGCAGCCTCATTACCATAACGATCCAGCATCGGCTTGAGCGCTTGAACATATTCGGTGCGGCTGGGCACATCGGCACCCTTGTCGCGACCGAACCGCGCGAACACGGCAGCGTTGTGGTTGCGGAAGGCACCGGGGTGGATCTGCATGACCAGCCCGTCTTCCAGGCTCATCCCGGCCATCTCGGTCAGCATCTGGGCGCGGAACAGCTCGGCCTCAGCGGGGGTGAAAGTTCCGGCACTGACCTTGGCAAACAGCGCCTCCGCTTCGGTCTGGGAGAGATCGGCAGTCTGGGCACTGGGGTGGCCATGATCGGTACTGGTCGCGCCCATATCGGCAAAGAAGGCTCGCCGCTGTCGATGCGCAGCGAGATAGCCCGGCCAGCTCAGGCAATCCTCACCGGTAAGGTTCGAAAAGATCCGCAGGTTGTCGCGAAACCCTTCGAACTCTGGGTCGACCAACGGATCGGGGCGATAGGCAGTAATGACTTTGCCCTGCCAGCCAGATTGGCGAATTGTCGCGTGATGCTCAAGGCTGTCGATCGGGCTTTCGGTGGTGGCAATAACTTCGATGTTATAGCGTTCGAACAACGCACGCGGACGAAAAGCATCGGTCATCAACGCCTGCGTGATCGTATCGTAGTAGTGATCGGCGGTTTCGGCACCCAGCAGGACTTCGATCCCGAAAGCCTCGGCAAAGACCCAATCGAGCCACATCCGCGAGGGGGTGCCCCGGAACAGGTGATAGCGTTCGGCGAACAGGTGCCAGGCCGCGCGCGGATCAACATCGGGATTTCGAACCCCCAGCGCCTCCATTGGCACGCCTTGCGAATAGAGCATCCGGAAGACGTAATGATCGGGCACCAGCAGCAACTCCGTGGCGTTGCCGAACGGCTCGTTGGCTGCAAACCAGCGCGGGTCGGTATGGCCATGCGGGCTGACGATCGGCAGATCCTTCACCGCTGCGTAGAGTTCGCGTGCGATATTTCGAACCTTGTGGTCAGCAGGAAACAAGCGGTCGGGGTGCAGGTTCAATGGGCGCGCCATGTCAGTTTTCTAATGCCTTGTATTGAAAGTTGCGAAAGCGGGCTTCGCCGGTACCGGCTGCGTAAAGTCCGGGCCGAAGTGAAAGAAAACCACCTCGGACGTTGTGGTGATAGCCGGATACTTCCATCCCGCGATCGAAACGCTGCCAGCTTTTGCCATGATCGCCGCTGGTATGGATCGAGATGATGTGGCGCCGGTTGGTGATCCGCATGCGCATCTGCCCGCCGTGCGGGTTTGCCGGGCGCGCGCGTTCGATGCCGTATTGGTGGGTTACAAAGCGCTCGGCGTCGAAGCCGAGGCCGCAGTAGAGCTTGTCATCGTAGAACAGCACCAGTCCCGCGGTGACGCCGGGATCGAGTTCGATATCGCATTCGAAGCTGTACGAAGTGTCGCCGGTATTGAGCAGCAAAGGCGATCCGCTGGAAGGTGCGGCTCCGCTGCCCTTGAAATGTAGCACGCCCTGCCGGCTGCTGACGCGGCTGGCCTCGTCCGGCGCCGGGCGAAAGAAGGTCCACTTGGTGCCCAGCATTAGCGGCGCCGAAAAGTCGTCGCTCAGGGCCAGCCCGTGCGGCACAGCTTCACCGCCACGCGGGGAGGGAAGCGGCCGGGAGAGATCGCCGCCAGTCATCCGGAACCAGCCGTCGGCAGTCCAGCGGATCGGATCGAGCAGGCATTGCCGCCCCAGCGTCCAGAAGCCCGCGCGGTAACCGTGATAGAGCGCCCACCATGATCCATCCGGGCCTTCGACCAGCGAGGCATGGCCGCGCGACCACCATGCTTCGCGTTCGGAGCGGGTCCGGACCAGAGGATTGCCGGGATGCTGTTCCCATGGCCCATGCAACGAGCGTGAGCGTGCGGCGATCACCATGTGCCCGGTTGGCGGACCCGCGGTTCCGCCAACCGCGGTGATCATATAATACCAGTCTCCACGCCGCAGGATCTTGGGGCCTTCGGGCGAAAAGCCTTCGACATCCCAATCGGGTGGATAGCGCCAAGGATCATAAACATGCTCGACCGTCCCCACGACGCTTAGGCCGTCATCAGAGAGCCGAACCCGGTCCCCACCTGAGAGGAACAGCCAGCGCGAGCCATCTTCGGCAACGGTGTGGCAGGGATCGATGTGCCGATGGAGGCCCAAGGGTGTGGGATCGCTCCATGGTCCATCGATATGATCGGCCCAGCAGACGTAGATGTCATTGGGCTGGGCCTTGACCGGAATGTAGAGAAAATAGCGCCCTTCATGCTTTTCCAGGCTGACCGCCCAGACCGATCCGATGTTGCGGGTCAAAGCCGGTCGGCGCGGTTGCCAATGGACCAGATCGCGCGAATGCCAGATGGTCAGACCCGGATAAGCATCGAAACTGGAAAAGGTCAGGTAGTAGTCCTGCCCATCCTTGAGGATTGCGGGATCGGGCCGGTCCCCGGCGATGACCGGGTTGAGAAACTGGCCAGCGCGAGGCGCAGCGGCAGTGGCAGGCCCGGCGCCAATGCTCATGGTCCCAAGGGTGGCTGCCTTGAGCACGTCGCGGCGATCGATATCCATCAGCCCAACCCGACGGTGCGGGCCCAGGCCCGCCAAAGCTCAGGCCAGGCTTCAACCGGCTTGCCAACGGCCTTGCGCAGCCCGAAGCCGTGACCGCCGTTGGCAAACAGGTGCAATTCGGCTGGCACCTTGCGCGCGCGCAAGGCGGCATGGAGGCGCAAGGTGTTGTCCACCGGCACTACGTCATCATCTTCAGCGTGAAGGAGGAAATGCGACGGTGCATCTGCAGGAACGTTGCGATCTGGAGAATGCGCTGCTTCTGCCGCAGCGCTGGGCGCCTTGCCCAGCAGCAATTGGCGCGAGCCGGGGTGAGCAATTGCCGGGTCCATGCTGACCACCGGATAGATTGGCGCCGCGCAATGCGGCTTGGCCGAAAGCCGGTCCGCCGGATCGATCGGGGAATAGACAGGCGCTGCAAAACGCGCTGCCAGGTCTGCGCAGACATGCCCGCCTGCAGAAAAGCCCATCGCCGCAACGCGCTCTGGATCGATGGCAAAATCGCGTGCGCCATGACGGATCAGGCGCATCGCACGCTGCGCGTCGGCAAGCGGGGTATCGGCTCCGCTGGCCCAGCCTTCGCCAGGCAAACGATAGAACAGGACAAAGGCTGTGAACCCGCGCGCGGAGAGCCAGCGCGCCATTTCATAACCTTCCTTGTCCACCACGACCCATTTGTAACCGCCGCCGGGCGTCAGCAGGACAGCCGCGCCATTGGGCCGGTCGGGCCGGAACACTGCCATGCGGGATCGGCTGATCCCGAACACTGCGCGGTCGGTGACCAGGGTATCGGCCGAACGTTCGTTGACAGTCTCGATCAAGGGCACCGGCGGTGCTCCAGGTGCGCCCTTCGGCCACAGATCGATCGTTTCAGTCGGTTGCGGCAGGCCAGGCGGAAGTCCCGAAGCGGCAACGGGCGGAGGGGTTTGCCCCTCCGCCCGCTGTGCCAGGCCGGCTACCAGCCCGGCGGCAAGGAGCGATCTGCGATCAATATCCATGCCCTGAGCCAGTCCCTCGGTTAACCTGCCTGGGTGCGTTACATCTTGAGCCGTGCACCAAAAAGGATCGTACGGCCGAAGTGGTTGTTTTCGTAATTCCGGTCGGCATCGAAATCGGTGAAGCGATAGCGATAGGTGTCGAGCAGGTTGTTGCCTTCCACCGAAAGCTCCAACCAGTCGGTCACCTTGTAACGGATTGACGCGTCGAGGTTGGTCGTTGCGCCATAACCCTCGAGCAGGTTGCCGGTGCCACTCGAGCCTTCATGGTAACGTCCGCGGTAGCTGACCATGATGCGTGCGCTGAACTTGCCGTCGTCATAGTAAAGCGTGCCGTTGTAGGCCTCCTTCGAGACGTTCGACAGGGTGTTGACCACGGTCGTGTTCTGCAGCGCGCCGTTGGGCACGATGGCCGGTCCTTGCAGGTTGAAGGTGGCGTCCGACTGGATGAAGGTGGCATTGGCGATCACGCCGAAGTTGCCGAGGATGCCGTCGGCAAAGGCCTTGAATGGCACCTGCGCGGCGAATTCCCAGCCCTTCAGCGTTGCACCCGAACCGTTGACCGTGGTCGACAGCGTCCAGATCGGCTGGCTGAGCTGTGCCGGGTTCAACGCTGCCGGCGAAGACGGGTTGAGCACCGATACCGGCAGGCCGGTCTGGGTAAATGTGGCACCGGTCACCGAAGCCGACTGGGTGAAGGTGTGGACCTTCTTGTGGAACCACGCAGCCGAGAGCACTGCGCCGGGGGCGAAGTACCATTCCAGCGCCAGGTCGAGGTTGGTGGCGCGGTAGGGTTCGAGGAACGGGTTGCCGCTGGTCACGCGGTAGTTGAAACCGTCAGCCGAACCGCCAGGGGTGAGCGAGCCGAGCGTCGGACGGGTCATCACGTCGGCAATCGCCGCGCGGAAGATCACGTCGTCGTGCGGGAAAACAGCGAGGTTTGCCGAGGGAAGCCAGTCGTCATAGCTGCGGGTTACTGTGGCGTTGACGCCGCTGACGAGGCCATAGGACGACTGGTCGGTCTTGGCGTAACGGACGCCGGCATTGAGCGCGTACTTGAGCCCCAGCATTTCGCCATTGGCGTCAACCTGGAAGTAGGCACCCTTGGTGGTTTCCTGAACGCCGCGGTTGTTGCCCGCGTCGAGCGCCGGCGTGCGGTTGTAGAGCCCGGTAAAGGCCGTTGCCGCCGGCAGGTTGGGGATCAGCCAGGAATTGGTATTGCCCGCAGGCTGGCCGGCATCGCCCATGGTGAACAGCTGCGACAGCGCAGGCGTGACGGGGAAGCCGTAAACCGCAGTCGGGCCGAACAGGCTGGAGGCCGAGCAGGCAATCGTGCCATTCGCGCTGGTGACAAGGCTGGTGCCGCCGTTGCCGCAGACGGCCGTATCACGCGTGAAGGCGGCAACGTCGAAGTTGTAGCGCCGCCACACCGCGCCCAACTTGAGCTTGAAGCCTTCGGTGACATCGAATTCGGTGCGCAGCTGGATCGTCTTGAACTTGTTGTCGACGCCCGAAGGACGATCGCGGATTTCGGCGAGCTGGAAGTTGGCCGGATCGGCAACGCTGGTGCCGAAAGTCAGCTTCGGATGGGCCATATCGGTATAGTCGAACGAATAGCCCTGGGCATCGCGGTCATCGAAGATGATCGTCGTTTCGACCGGGATGTCGGCGCTCGACTTCGAGAAACCACCGAGCAGGGTGAAGCGGAAGCGATCACCGATTTCCTGATCCCAGGTCGCGCCGACCTGATAAAATTCGGTCGAGCTTTCGCGGCGATAGGCTTCGGTGCGGACCCATGCGTCGTTGAGCGTCGCCTTGATCATGTTGTTGTTGCCATCGTAAACCGGGTTCACAACATTGATCGAGCGCTCGTTCGAGCGAAGCAGGACTTCGCCCCACGATTCTTGACGGACCGCATCGTACTTCGAATAGAGCCCGTCGATCGAGAACTTGGTCGCTTCGGTCGGGGCAAACTGGATCGAGCCGGTGAGGCCGAGGCGCTCGCGGTCATGCGCGACTTCGCCGTAGCGCGGGATGCGCGGGTGAAAGGCCAGCGCGGCCTTGTCGCAGGCGGCGCTGGCAACATAGCTGCCGCCCGAATTCGCCGTGGTAAAGCAGTTGGTCCCGTCGACCCCGTCGAAGCGCGCCTGCGCCCAGCGCACGGTGTTGTTGCCCAGTTCCAGAGTCTTGGTCTTCGAATAGGCGGCCGAGATCGCTACGCCCAGCGTACCGGCGTCGTTGCGCCAGCTGACCATGCCGGCCGCGCGCGGGCCGATGGTGTCAGACAGATCGTTGTACGAACCGACCAGCGAAAGCGCGCCGCTGAGGCCAGCCTTGCCCTTGAGCGGATTGCCGGTGTTGAGATCGACCACGGCGCCGAGCGAGCCTTCATCGAGCGATGCTTCGGCGGTCTTGTGGACGACCAGGCTTGAGAACAGTTCCGAGGCGAAGACGTTGAAATCGAACGCGCGGTCGCGGTTGGCGCTGGCGCCATCGACCGAGGTGGCGATCGTTTCCATGCCGTTGACGCGTACGCGGGTGAACTGGCTCGACAGGCCGCGCACGGTGATCGAGCGGCCTTCGCCGCCATCGCGCGAGATCGAGATGCCGGGGATGCGCTGCAGCGATTCGGCGAGGTTCTGGTCGGGGAACTTGGCAATGTCTTCGGCAACAATCGCATCGACCGCGCCGACCGAGGTCTTCTTGACGTTGAGCGCAGCTTCGAGCGACTGGCGGAAGCCGGTGACGATGATCTCGTCAACCGGAGCCTCATCAGCCGCAGGAACATCTTGAGCATGGGCCACTGCGGGCACGGTAAACGCGCTCCCGGTGATAAGTGCAATCTTGAGCAGCGACATCCCTGAAACGTTGTTGCGCATTCTCGTTCCCCTCAGCGCCTTAACGGCGATTGGCAATTGATACCGGTGTCAAAGGAGAATGCGTTCCCGCATTCTTTGTCCTTCGGCACCCCTCCTTCCATTCTCACCAGCCCGGAGGGCGCGGCCCTCGGCAGCGCTCCATCCGATTTGGTAACCGGTGTCATTTTTATTGCCCTGTCTTGTTTGCTCTGTCAAGAAGGCTGAAACCGGAGGTTGAGCGATGTTTCGAAAACTGCGCCTTCTAGTCTTGTTCTGGGCTTTCCTGCAGATGTCCGGACTGGCAGCAAGCGCTTCATCACCGTCTCTCGAGCCGACTCGCGGGGGAGCCGGAGGGCGAATCATCGCAGTGACGACTTTGGCCAAGGATGGCCCGGGCTCGCTCAAGGCCGCACTGGAGGCAAAAGGCCCCCGGATTGTTGTGTTCGAAGTGGGCGGTGTGATCGATCTGGGCCGCGAGACACTGACAATCTCGGAGCCCTACCTCACGATCGCCGGTCAGACTGCACCGACCCCCGGAATCACCATCATTCGCGGCGGGATCGACCTCAGAGGTCATGATGTGATCATCAGTCACATCCGGGTGATGACCGGAGCCGATGGGCAGCCCCATTATTCGGGCTGGGAAGCCGACGCGCTGTCGACCGTCGGCGCCCACCATGTGATCATTGAGAATTGCAGTTTCCTGTGGGGAATTGACGAGAACATGTCCGCTTCGGGCCCGCGCTTTACAGGAACCACTCCGGCCGAATGGCGCGCTGGCACCAGCCATGACATCGTGTTTCGCAACAACCTTGCAGCAGAAGGTCTGGCCAATGCCAGTCATCCCAAGGGTGAACACTCCAAAGGGTCGCTGGTCCATGACAACGCCACCGGAATTGTGTTCTACCGCAATGTCTGGGCGCACAATCTTGAGCGATCGCCGCTGGTCAAGGGCGGGGCGCGGGTGCTGCTCGTCAACAACATGATCTACAATCCTGGCCGCCGTGCAGTGCACTACAACCTGATGGCGCTGGAGTGGGCCGATCATGCCTACCAAACCGGCGAGATCACATCTGTCGGTAATGTCATGCGCGGCGGTGATGATACCGTTGAACGCCTGCCGTTCCTGATGCTGGGCGGAGACGGTGACCTGGCATACTATGGCCGCGACAACCGCGCGGTTGACCGCCATGGCCAGCCGCTGCCCGAATTTGGCCGGTACGGTGAAACCAAGGCGCGCCTGATTCGGGCGAAGAGGCCGTTGGCTGACCTTTCGGGCATGACCATCCTGCCATCAGGCGAGCTTGAGTCCAGCCTGCTTTCCAGCGTCGGCGCCAGGCCCTGGGACCGCGCTGCTGACGATGTTCGGGTGATCTTTTTTATCGCCGAAGGTCGCGGTGAAATTATCGACGACGAACGCGAAGTCGGCACCGGCTATCCTCGCCCGCCCGAGACGCGCGCCCCGTTCGTTGCGGCGGACTGGAACCTTGAGACCTTGCGGCCCCGCTCAGGCCGCTATCCAGGACAAAAAGGCGCGGTGCAGGAAAATCTCAGCCCCCGCGACAAGGCGATGCGGACAGCTGGACAATGATCGGCTGGGCGGTCCTGCTGCTATCTGCCGCACCGGCGATGGTGGTGATCGACGAGGCGGCAACCAGGCGCGATGAACCGCCCCCGCATGGGGCCATCGGCATGTCGACTGCTTTCCGGATCAGCGATGCCGTGCCCCAACCGCGGGCGATGGAATTCCGCCGCCGGATCCTGCATCGCGGCGCCGCAATCGGCGAACACCGGATTGACCATGACGAAGTCTACTACGTGCTCGGCGGGACTGGCGAGGTGGTGTCCGATGGCAAGCGCGCGGTGCTGACCAAGGGCATGACCGCCTACCTCTACAAGGGTGCGGTGGTCGGCATTCGGCAGCTTGGCAAACAGCCGCTATCCCTGATCATTGCCTACCCTAACCCGTAACGCTCGGCTTCAGCTGCCTGGCTGGATGTAGGGTACGCGGGCGAACAGCTCGCGCTCCCATTTGCGCGGATCGGACACCAGGCGGCTGGTACTGTCGAACACCATCGTGTCGCGCCGTGCCAAGCTATAGGGTGCCCAACCCGGATTGCCGGTACGGGCAAACCGCACGAAAGCATCCATTACCGTATCGCTCATTGCCTGCCTTGCTGGGGTAGGGCTTTCGAAGGTGCCGAAAGCCAAGCCGATATCATCGGTATGCTTGGCCTGCTCGAAATCGAGTTGATAGACCCAGGTCGTGCGCAGTCCGGCCTTGGCGCGCGCATCAGCTTCCTCGACTTGTCCGCGCCAAGATCTTCCGGCGGTGACCATCCG
Organism: Novosphingobium sp. B 225; assembly: GCF_002198665.1. Taxonomy (GTDB): domain Bacteria; phylum Pseudomonadota; class Alphaproteobacteria; order Sphingomonadales; family Sphingomonadaceae; genus Novosphingobium. The sequence goes on from NZ_MWLM01000037.1 coordinate 83,795, forward strand.
GTGGAAGATCTGCTCAGCATTGTCCGCCGGATAGCGCGCGCGAAACTGCGCGGTGACCCAGGCGGGATCTATATCGACCCTCAGTTCGGGTCCCGCCCGTGCGGCCAGATTCGACCAGTCGAGACCTTTCAGCTGGCGACTATCCGGACCAAAGAACGCCCGGGTTTCGGCAACGCAATTGCCCAGCAGCATCGGGATCGCATTGCCCTGTGGCGCCGGGTCGGGCCAGAACGGGTGGCGGGTGAGGTGCTTCATGTCGAGCACTGGCCCCATGTAGAGTCCGCCCCCCATGATCGGATCAGTGGCAGCAAGCGCGCCGACCAATTGCGCGACTGGCGCGGTTGCGGGATCGACTCCGCGCCCCAGCTTGTCGAGGAACGCCTGCGTCCGTTTGGCGGCATTGAGCGGGCCAGGAGCGGTGACCTGCTGACCCGACATGGTGATCGCCTTATGGAACAGTCCCTTGGCGGCCGGCATTGCCATCAGGGTCGCAATCTTGGCCCCGCCGCCCGATTGGCCGAAGACCGTGACGTTCGCGGCATCGCCCCCGAAGGCGACTATGTTGCGCTGGATCCATTGCAGCGCGACAATAAGGTCCAACTGGCCATTGTTGCCACTGTCGGGAAAGCGATCGGGCAGGTAAAGGTAGCCCAGCGCGTTGAGCCGGTGGTTGACGGTGACAACCACGACTTCGCCGCGTTCGGCCAGTTTTGCGCCATCATTGAGTGGGTCAGTGACCGAGCCGGTCGAATAGGCCCCGCCGTGGAAATAGACCATGACCGGGCGCTTCGGACTCTTCGGCCCGCCGGTCGTCCACACATTGAGAAACAAGCAGTTCTCTGCTTGGGGCTGATACCGATCGCTCTGCTGCGGGCATGCCGGTCCAAAGGACGGGCCTTCGGCCTGTTGCGCAGAAAGAACAGGTATCGGCGGTCGGAAGCGCGGTGCATGGCCATACCAGATTCCCGGGTAGGAATGTACTCGCGGTGGACTATCGGGATTGGTGTGGCTGCTCCAAGCGACGCTGCGATATTCCCCGTCGGGCGCTCGGATCATTTGATAGGCAACAAAATCGGGCTCCGCTGGCGCAATTGCGCTTGCTCTGGCGGCAAATGGCATAGCCAGGCCGCCTGCCAACGCGGCACGGCGGCTCCAGCCGTCAGCGCCGGACATCGCCCCCGTCGGCGTCAAAGCTCTCCAGCATGGCCCGGCTGGCCAGGCACATGTCTCCGGGCAATGAATGCTTGAGCGCGGTTAGGGCAAGCCCGCCCTCGGCCATGGTCTGGACGCTAGCGCCTTCGAGCCAGCGGTGGAGCAGGCCTGCGGCGAATGCGTCACCAGTACCAATTCGCTCGACAATGCCGGTCACGTCGATCTCGGCGGTCTGGTGCGCGGCGTCGCGGCTATCGACCCTGGCGGTGATACGGTGGTGATCGCTGGTCACCAGGTGCCGCGCCGTCGATGCGATCAGCTGCAACTTCGGGAACGCGGCAAATGCCGCCTCAGCCGCTTCGCGCCGTCGGTCTGATCCGTCGCCCGAAAACGCGCGCCCCAGCAGCAACGAGATGTCGCGGTGGTTGCCAATCAGGATAGTCGCATCCTTGACCAGATCGCGCAGCACCATGCCTGGATTGCTGTCCCAGGCAGCCCACAACTGTGAGCGGTAATTGCCATCAAAACAGATCGGCACGCCGGCGGCTTTTGCTGCATCTTGCGCGGCGCGGGCCAGCGCCACGCCTTTGGGGCCGAGGGCCGGGGTGATGCCGCCGCAATGCAACAGCCGCGCCCCTGTCAGCGCCCCGACAAGGTCGATCGCCTCGGGACATGCCTCGGCAAAGGCACTTCCGGCCCGATCATATGTGATGGCCGAGGGCCGGGTACCCGCACCATCTTCCATAAAGTAGAGGCCCATCCGGCCCGGTGCCCGAGCGACAAACCCGGTATCGGCTCCGGCACTTCGCAATGCAGCGATCGCGCGGTCACCAAGGGCATTGTCGCTGACCAGTCCGGCAAAACGCACGGGATTGCCCAATGCGGCCAGCGCCGCCGCAACATTCGCTTCAGCTCCGCCAACCGCCAACTCCAAGCTGTCAGCCTGAACCATCAGCTGGTGCCCAGGTGGAGTGAGCCGAAACAGCAATTCGCCAAAGCAGACAACGGGAGCGGCCATCATCAGATGCTAGCGTGCCAGCCAGCCGCCGTCGACTGCCAGGATATGGCCAGTGACGTAGTCGGACGCAGGCGAGGCGAGGAACACCGCTGCCCCGGCAATATCCTCCGGACTGCCCCAACGCCCTGTCGGAATCCGCTCGAGGATCTGACGGTTGCGGGTCTCGTCAGCCTGCAGCGCGGCGGTGTTGTTGGTCTGGATGTAACCGGGCGCGATCGCATTGACCTGCACGCCCTTGGAAGCAAGCTCATTGGCCATGGCCTTGGTTACCCCGGCGACGCCCGACTTGGCCGCCGCATAGCTGGGCACCCTGACCCCGCCCTGAAAGCTGAGTAGCGAGGCAATATTGATGATCTTGCCGCTGCCTTGTGCAGCCATGTGGCGCGCTGCCGCCTGGCTGAGGAAGAAGAGACTCTTGAGATTGGTATCGACTACTGCGTCCCAATCCTCTTCGGTAAAATCGGCCAGGTCATTGCGGCGGATGATTCCGGCATTGTTGACCAGGATGTCGATCCGGCCGAGTGCGTTGACGGCTTCATCGATCACCCGATCGACTGGTTCGATTGTAGACAGGTCGGCGGCGATGCTCACCGCCTTGCGGCCAGTCGCACCGATCATCCGCAACGTTTCAGCAGGCTCGCTGCGCCCAGCCAAGGCGACGTCGGCCCCAGCTTCGGCCAGAGCGACCGCGATAGCCTGACCGATCCCGGTGTTGGCCCCGGTAACCAGTGCAGCCTTGCCGGCGAGAGAGAAGGAAATGGTCACTTCGGGCCTGCCTCAGAGCGCGCGCAAGTAGTCGGCGATCGCCTGGTCCTGGCAATTCGGGTAGAACAGCTCGGCAAACTTCTCACCCGCGATGGCCGCCTTGAGCAAGTCCTGATCGACCGACTTGAGTACGGTCAGCATGTCGTTGCACGAGGCCGCCTTCATGTCCTTCAGGATCGAGCGGTTCGCGGCCATGAAGTGCGCGCGTTCCTTGGGATAGCCCGCCCCGCCTTCATTCTCGAAGATCTTGCGGTAGCAATCCTGCAGATTGAGCTCCGCCGCCCAGCCAAAGCCTTTGGCGTAAGGCATCGACATCGCATTGCCGTCATTGATCTGGCTGAACAGGAATGCGTCGGTCGGATCGATCACCAGTCCGCAGAACACGCCAGGCATCGAATTGCAGGCCAGCATCGAGCCCATGCCAGTCCCGCAGCCAGTCACCACGAAATCGGCAGCCTTCGAATTCAACAGGATGCCGGCCAGCAGGCCGTTCATCACGTAGGTCAGCGAAGCCGAATCTTCAGGGGTGTACATGCCATAGTTGTGAACCTGATGGCCCAGCGGCTCAGCAACGGCGGTCAGCGCATCGTGCACGATGGCATTCTTGGCTGCCTGGCTGTTTTCGATGATCAGTGCGATTTTCATGGCTGGTCTTTCATGCTGAAGCGGCAAATGTCCGGCCAATGGTAACCGGTGTCATTGCTTTGATCAAGGGGGAGCAAGTGGGCACCAGCGGTTCAATCCGATCAGATCAAGCTTTTGGCGCCGCGGTCGATGCGCGCGGAACGAACTCGGTCGGAAACTGTGACTGCTCTTTTGCCGCCAGATCCGGATGGATCAGCTTGCGCGCTGCCGAGCGGCCCATGCTGCGAATTGGCCATCGCACGGTGGTCAGCGGCGGCCAGATCGTTGCGGCGATCGCCGTATCGTCAAACCCGACAATCGAGACATCGCCCGGCACTTCAAGCCCGCGCTCGCGCGCGGCGTGCACCACGCCCGCCGCCATCACGTCGTTGCTGGCGAATATGGCACTGGGCGGCGCAGCCTGATCGAGCAGCTGCGCGCCCGCCGACAGACCGGTCTCAAAGGTGTAGTTGCCGCGTGCGGTCAGTTCCGGACCATGCGGCAAGCCATGCGCTTGCAGGGCCTCTCGCCAACCTTCGCGGCGTTCCAGCGCAGAGCGGAACCCTTCTGGTCCTTCGATCAATCCAATTCGGCGGTGCCCCTGCTCAATCAAAAACTCGATTGCTTCACGAACGGCCTGACGATCGTTCGACTGCACCAAATGGGCCGGATCGTCGAGCTCGGCCGAGCCCATGCGAACATAGCGGCAGCCCAGTTCGTCAAACAGCGAAACAAAGGCATCGTCTTCTGACAGCGGCGGCAGGATCATCACGCCATAGAGCCGCTGTTGCTCAATGAACTTGCGGATGTCGTCAAACAGACCGGTCTTGTGGCGATCAACCGGGTGGATCACCAGCGCGAATTCGGTCTCGCGGATGGCGTCCAGTACGCCTTCCTGGAAATTCAGCACCATCTGCGCATTGGGGTTGTCGTAGATCATCCCCAGCACGAAGTTGTGCCGCAGCGCCAAGGCCCGTGCCTGCGGGTTGGGAACATAGCCAAGTTCGGCAATGACCGCCTCAACCTTTTCCCGGGTGGCATGATTGAGCAACGGCGAACGGTTGATCACCCGGCTGACCGTCTTCTTCGATACACCGGACAGGCGTGCAACATCGTTGATCGTCGGCTTCACATCGCCCTTGCCCCTGGTCGCCATGCCAAATCCCGTTTCGCTGCCGGACAATCCGATGCTGGTTTGTGCCTTGCCTTGTTGTGCGAGGCAAGGCAATCTTGACACCGGTTACCATTACACAGGCTTGCAATGACCTCGACCTTTCCCGCGCTGCTGCGCATACACGATGCCGATACCGTTGCGGTGGCACTTGCGCCGCTTGCCGCAGGAACCAGCGCGCTGGGCGTGACACTGGCTCACGCAGTTCCGCAGGGGCACAAGGTGGCTTTGGTCGCGCATGTCGAAGGTGCCCGTGTTACCAAGTACGGCCAACCGATCGGTCGTGCCACCAGCACCATCGCGCCAGGCGACCATGTCCATTCCCACAACCTTGGCACAGCTCTCGTTGGCGAGCTCAGCTATGCGCCGGGGCGGGCCACGACAGCAGAATCGGTCAGCCCTGCGCAGGTCACCTGGCAGGGCTATCGCCGCGCCGACGGACGCGCGGCCACCCGCAACGAAGTCTGGATTCTCCCAACCGTAGGCTGTGTCGGCCTCACCGCGGAAATGGTGGCGAGCGCAGCGCGGGACCGCCACGGACCGGCCATTGACGGGATCTACGGATTTACCCACCCCCACGGCTGTTCGCAGCTTGGCGACGACCTTTCCGGCACGCGCGCGCTGCTGGCTGGCCTTGCCGCCAACCCCAACGCCGCGGGCGTGCTTTTGCTGGGATTGGGCTGCGAATCGAACCAGCTTGATGCTTTGGTTGAATGCATCCCAGAAGCCGCGCGAAGCAAATTGCGCATACTCTCAAGCCAAAGCGCGGGCGATGAACTGGCGATGGCCGGTGCCTTGATCGACGAACTGGTCGAGCAAGCATCACCGGCGCGGCGCGAAGCACTCGCGTTGGCCGAGCTCGCGGTTGGGATGAAGTGCGGCGGATCCGATGGCTTCTCCGGCCTGACCGCCAATCCGCTGTTGGGGCGTTTCACCGATAGTCTTGCCGCTGCTGGCGGACGGGCAATTCTGACCGAAATTCCTGAAATCTTCGGGGCCGAACAGGCCTTGCTCGATCGTGCGGTAGATGCGCCGGTATTTGCCAGCGCTGCCGGGCTGGTGAACCGGTTCAAGCGCTATTACCTCGATCAGGGGCTTCCGGTCTCCGAGAACCCCTCGCCCGGAAATCTTGCCGGCGGGATCACCACGCTGGAGGAAAAGTCACTCGGCGCCGTGCAGAAGGGCGGCAATGCCCCGCTGGTTGATGTAGTCGACTATGGCGGCCAGGCAACCAAGGCAGGCCTCACTCTGCTGGAAGCACCAGGCAATGATGCTGTCTCTTCGTCCGCTCTGGCTGCGGCAGGGGCAACCATGGTGCTGTTCACTACCGGACGCGGGACTCCGCTTGGGTTTCCGGTGCCAACGATGAAGGTGGCCTCGAATCGCGAGCTTGCAGAGGCCAAACCGCATTGGATCGATTTCGACGCGTCGCAAGCTTTGCGTGAAGGCAATGAGGAAGCTGACAAGGCGTTCCTTGAGCGCATTGCAGCCATCGCCAGCGGAGAGAAATGCGCGGCAGAGCGCGCCGGGCAGCGCGCGATCGCGATCTGGAAGCGCGGCGTGACGCTGTAATGAAGGTGCTCCAGGGCCAAGGAGGATTGCTAATGACACCGGTTTCCTATAGTGGACGCGCAAATGGGATCTGCTGATAATTTGGGGGCGAGTTTGAGCGAGCAGGCATTAGCTGTGGCCCAGGCCTTTGTTCAGGCACGCCGCGATGCGCGGGTGCTGGAAAGCTATCCGGGCGAGCGGCCGAGCGATCTATCTTTGGCCTATCGGATCCAGGATCGAGCCATTGTGCTGGATGGTCGCGGCGTGGTCGGGTGGAAGGTTGGCAAGATCAATCCGCCAGACGACATGCGGCTTGGTTGCAACCGGCTGGCCGGACCGATCTTTGCCGATACGGTCATGCCAGCAGGGCCTGGTGCGATCCCAGAGATGCCAATCTTCGCAGGAAGCTTTGCTGCGGCAGAGGCGGAACTGTTGTTGCACCTGGCCCCCGGTTGGGACGGTGCACTGCCGCACGACGATGGTGCCACGCGATCGCTGCTTGACGATATCAGGCTCGGCATCGAAATCGCCAGCTCTCCTTATCCAGGCATCAATGCGGACGGGCCAACCGTCACTGCCTCGGATTTCGGCAACAACGCCGGACTTGTGATCGGGCCCCAGCTTGCCAGTTGGCAGGACCTTGATCTCTGCACGATCCTGGTGCGAACAGAAATCGATGGAGAAGTGGTGGGCGAAAGTACTGCCGCAACCATGCTGGATGGCCCCTACGGCGCTGTCCGCTTCCTGCTCGCTAACCTTACGGAGCGAGGCTTCGATCTGTCGGAGGGGTTGTGGGTCTCCACTGGCGCGATAACCGGAGTTCACTCGGTCAAACCTGGCCAGCGAGTCACCGCAACGTTCGGCGAGCATGGCGCGCTCACCTGCACGATTGCGCTCGCCCGGCCTCGCTAGCCGGGGTTCGGCAGACATTACGAATACGACCGGGCAATCCCGGCAAAATAGGGAAGAGGCCAATGACGCAGACTTTCACTGCTCCTGACGGGACGGCTGTCATGCCTAACGGCCGCCGCCGCTGGATGATCATTGCGCTGCTTTTCGTGGCGACCACCGTCAACTACATCGATCGGACCATGCTGGGCCTGCTGGCACCGTCGCTCGGCAAGGAGCTGAACTGGAGCGAGAACGATTACGGCACGATCGTAACCGCTTTCCAGGCCGCTTATGCCCTCGGCTTTCTGCTGATGGGCTGGCTGATCGACCGTTTCGGCCCAAAGGTCGGCTATGCGATAGCCATCACGATTTGGACAGTCGGTCATGTCGCACACGGTTTTGCCTCAACTGTGGCCGGCTTCATGGCTGCGCGGGTCATCCTCGGCGTGGGCGAGGCAGGACATTTCCCAGCTGTTGTTCGCTCAAGCAGCGAATGGTTTCCGCAAAAGGAGCGGGCACTGGCGATCGGCTGGGTCAATTCCGGCACGACCATTGGCGTGATCCTGACTGCGCCCACGCTGGCCCTGTTCCTGACCTACCTGGGGCTAGGCTGGCGTGAGACCTTCATTTGGTCGGGCCTGTTTGGTCTTGCACTGCTGCTGCTATGGTGGAAATTCTACTCCAACCCACGCGAATCCGGAACGGTCAGTGAGGCTGAATTGGCTTGGATCGAACACGATCCGCCCGAGAAGCTTGAGCAGGTTCCCTGGCGCCGGCTGATCACCAAACGTGAAGCATGGGCCTTTGCCGTGGCCAAATTCCTGACCGACCCGGTCTGGTTTCTGATGCTGTTCTGGCTGCCGAAGTACTTCAATTCGACCTATGGCGTGGACCTCAAGGTCGTGTTGCTTCCCATGATCATCATGTACCTGCTGTCGGATTTCGGCTCGATCGCGGGCGGCTGGGTCTCCTCGAAGCTGATTCAGGGGGGGCATACGCCCAACTTCGCGCGCAAGGTCACCTTGCTGCTTTCGGGCTGCGCGGTGCTGCCGCTGCTGTTTGTGTCGGGCTTGTCGAACATGTGGCTGGCAGTCCTTTTGATCGGCATTGCTCTGGCTGGCCACCAGTCGTTCAGCTCTAACCTCCTGTCACTGCCGCCCGATATGTTTCCGAAGCGTGCCGTCGGTTCGGCCATCGGTCTCGGCGGTTTTGCCGGGGGGATCGGCGGAATGATCATGGCCAAATCGACCGGATTGGTGCTCGAAGCCACAAACGGCAACTACACCTTGATCTTCATGGCCTGCACGGCAGTTTACTTCCTGGCGGTGGCTGCAATCCACCTGCTCAGCCCAAGACTGGAGCCGGTCAGGGTCGCCTGACGTAAAAATGCGGCGGATTCCTGCCACTCAACTGACGTGTCTTTGCTCACAACATATGGGGGCATTTCGCGGGGCATGAACCCAGACCACTCGTACTCATATTCTGATTTTATAATCAATTGATACATGAGTTCGAATCCCTCCCGCTCCGCCAGCTATATCATCCCAGGAAAGCCCGATTGATCCCGCAAAGCCGCAGAGTTCTGCGGTTTTCCGCCTTGATCGCGCTTTCTATGTTCTTATATTGTTCTCCACGATCCCCCTAAATCCGGCTTGGAGTGTGGGGGAGATTGTGGGGGCGGAACAGGATGGAAGGTCATGGGCCGGCNTTCTTATATTGTTCTCCACAATCTTCCCAAATCCGATTTTGAGTGTGGGGGCGATTGTGGGGGCGGAACAGGATGATCGATCATGGGCCGGCACAGCAACTGCAAATTCGAAGCCTCAAGGGCACAGAGGTCTCGAGGCCAGCTTGGTTGGTCTTTGAAGGTGGAGCGGAATGCGAAGATTTGGACTGACTAGCCCTGCAGGGTTCCAGCCGCCTCAACCATCAACGCGCGGATGGTCCGCTTGTCGATCTTGCCGTATTGGGTGAGCGGCATCTCGGCGATGAAGTGGACGCTCTTGGGGGCCTTGTAGGCAGATAGCCGGGCCTTGGCGAACTGGCGGATTTCTTCGGGGTTGGATCCCTCTGCAGCGATGACCACGGCAGTGACGGCTTCACCCCAATCAGGGTGAGGGATGCCGACTACGGCGGCTTCCCGAACGCTTGGATGCTCGCGCAGCACGCTCTCAACCTCGGTCGAATAGACGTTCATGCCCCCGCTGATGATCATGTCCTTGGCTCGGTCGACCAGAAACAGATAGCCGTCTTCCAGCCGTGCTAGATCGCCGGTCCTCAGCCAACCGTCCCGCAGTGCTTCCTGGGTCGCGACCGGATCGCGGAAGTATTCGGTGAGCAGGTAAGGCGAGCGGACTTCAACTTCGCCGGCGCCGGACTCGTCCGGTCGCAGACGGAGTTCGACCAGCGGCACCGCACGCCCGCACGATGCCAGCAGATCGGGGCTGGTGTGACCCTCCTTGCTGAGCGTGGTGATAAGGTTGGGACACTCGGTCTGGCCGTAGATCTGCAGGAAGACCTTGCCGAACTTGCGTAAGCCCTCTTCAAGCCGCTCGCGATTGATCGGAGCTGCGCCATAGACGATTGTGCTGAGCGAGCGATGATCGGCGCTGCCCGCAGCCGGATGATCGAGCAGGCGGTAGAGCATGGTGGGAACCATCATGGTCCAGGTGACGTCCACGTCGCGGCATAATTCGAAGAAGCGTTCCGGATCGAAGCGACCCTCGATGACGACATGGGCCCCCTGCAGAAAAGCGGCGACCATGTGATAGCCGGAAGAATGCGGCAGCGGGGTGGTGAGCAGCATCACTTCTTCGGAACGGATGTCGAGGCAATTGATGTGTGAAAACAGGTTCCACGCCATCCGCCCATAGCTGTGGCGAACACCTTTGGGACGTCCGGTGGTGCCGCCGGTATAGGCGATGATCGCAGTGTCGTCGGCATCTGCGGTTTGCGGCTCAAAGGCGATCTGCTCGGCCGTTGCGTCGGACCAGTGTGCATGGTTAGCCGCAATTGGCTTGCCCGGTTCGGCGTCGACCAGAATCGTGAAAGGCTCGTTCTGAAGTCCAGTTGCCTTTGGCAGATCGGCATTGGTGATTAGAATCTGGGCGCCGCTGTGTTCAAGACAATAACCGAGCTCGGGCACGCCCATCAGTTCATTGAGCGGCACCCGGATTGCGGCAAGCTTGAGGATCGCGAATTCGGCGACGACATATTCGCAGCTATTGCGCAGATGCACTGCAACCGCCACGCCTGGACCGACCCCGAGGCCAGCCAGATAGCCAGCAAGGCGATCGGAAAAGGTGTCGATCTGAGCATAGGTCCAGCTTTGCCCAGCCACCGTGATCGCGGGTCTGCTGGTGTGGCGCTGCAACGATGCCAGCAACAATTGCGCGGATGTCGGTGCCTTCAAGACGTCGCTCATCGATACCCTCACCGATTCCAATTGACGGTACGATACGCGGTACCTTAGTACCTGTAAAGTTTGAAGGTGGTGGTTGGCATCGGACCTGCGAGTGGTTATCGCGGCACTGACAATCCTCAGGCGGCAAACCCTCGATGGCACCAAGACGCACCCAGCATCTTACTCCAGGCTCTGACCGGCAGAAGGAACTGCTTGCCGAGCTGGAGGCACTATTCTTCGCCAGCGGCTTTCGGACGATCACCGTCGATGAAATCGCCGCGCGGCTGAAGTGTTCGAAGCGAACGCTCTATGAGATCGCGCCGAGCAAGCAGGAGCTGTTCATCCTGGTGATCGAATCCTGGCTCGATCGCATTCGCCATCTCGGCTGGCAGGGTGCCCTCAAGTACGACGATCCGGAACAGCGCGTGATGGCATATCTTGAGCCGGGCGTGGTCGAGTCTCGTCCGGCCAGCCGACAGTTTCTGGCCGATCTGCAAAGCTATCGCCCCGCGCTGGCACTGCTTGAAGCGCACCAGACCCAGCGGACCAACGTGCTGATGGAGATCGTTGAGGACGGCATCCGCCGCGGACGTTTCAAGCCGTTCCATTCCGCTTTGGTGGCGGAGATTTTTCTGGCTGCTGTCAACCGGATCAATGAACCGGCGATGTTGGAACGGACCGGGGTCGAATTCAGTCAGGCCTTTGACGAACTGTTTCGCATTCTAGCCACCGGCCTGTTTCGCGACGCGGGCGAATAGCCAGCCTCAATCGGCTTGCAAGAACGCGGCGATCTCGTTCACCGCCTGGTCGGCCTCGGGAATGCCAGCCAACAGCGGAAACACGTGCGGCGCGTCCTCATAAACAGAGACCCTCGTCTTTGTCCCCGCCCGCTCGGCCTTCTCGGCATAGCGTAGCGTGTCATCGCGCATGACTTCGCTGCTGCCGACGATGAACAGGGTGTCTGGCAGCAAGACAGGCTCGTCCCAGAACGGAGATGCGGCGGGCTGAGCCGGATTGGCCCCTTGCAGATAGTGGAAGACCTTGTGCATCACTGCCTGCGGCCCGAACATCGGATCGGCCTCGGCGTTGCTGATGTTTGAATGCCCCGTCATCGCCAGGTCGGTGAGGACGGACAGGCAGACCAGCTTGTCAGGCAACCGATGCCCTTCACGCTGCAACTTGGCGCAGGCGCTCAAGACCAGCGCACCGGCCGATGAATCGCTCAGCACAAAAACCGGGCCGGTCTCCTCACCAAGGATCTGCCGAAGTGCCTCGGCGACATCTTCGTGCGCGGCCGGATAGGGATGCTCTGGCGCAAGGCGGTGTTGTAGCATTGCGCCGCGCGCATCGACAGTTTCGCAGACTCGGTCGAGCAAAGCGCGGTGAGCATCACCGCCGGGAAAGCAGAATCCGCCGCCAGGCACATAGATCAGCAGTGCAGCGCCTTCCTCGCGGCGCAGCTCGAGCGTTGCGAGGCCCAGCTGTCGGCTGTTCGGTCCAGGCCCCACCGCATCGAGAGTTGGCAGCATCCCACGCATTGCGATGGGATCAAAGTCGCTGTTGAGCAGCGCGCGGCGGGTCTGGCGGGCTTCCTCGTTAAAGGCGGACAGGGCTTCACTCGGCATCGCTTGACCTCCATACGGTACTAATGTACCCAATATCGTACCGCATCGGAATGAGTCGTTCAAGGCGCGGATAAAAGGGAGGATAGGATGCCGGGGACTGATACCGCAAATTCGTGCCGTTCGACGGTTTGGCTGACGTCCTGCGCTGTCGCGGCGTTGTTCGCTGCGCAGCCGGCCTGGGCGCAGACAACGGCCGAGGCACCCGCCGCCGATGCTGATCGGTCCGGCATCACCGATATTGTTGTCACGGCCCGCAAGCAGGCGGAATCGCTGCAGGAAGTGCCGATGTCGATCTCAGCCGTTGCGGGCAAGGATCTGGAGAATGCCGGCTATACCGAACTCAACGACGTGGCCCGGCTCAGCGGCAACGTGTTCTTTGAAGCGGCGGACCGCTCGAAACCGCAGATTTACATTCGCGGCGTTGGTACGCGCTCTTACGACGCAGGCAGCGACTCGTCGGTCGGCATCTTCATCGATGGCGTGTACCTTGGCCGTTTCGGCGCGATGGACATGGATCTGATGGACGTTGAGCGGGTCGAGCTGCTGCGCGGACCACAGGGTTCACTCTATGGCCGCAATACCATCGGCGGGGCAATTTCGGTCGTGACACGCGATCCTTCCCCGACGTTCAAAGGCCGCCTTTCGGGAGAGCTGGGCGCCAGCGATATTGGCGGTGACTGGCTCTATTCGCTGAACGCTGCAATCAGCGGCCCAATCGCTGGCGACGATGTCCGTGGATCGCTCTCGGTGACGCGGCGCTACCGCGCTGGATACCAGCCGGTCAGCATTGCCAACATCCGTGGCGGCAGTGAAGACGCCTGGTCGGGCCGGGGTAAACTGATGTTCAACCTGGGCGAAGCTACGCTGCGCCTCTCGGCCGATTATTCGCACCTCGATGGGCCGCCGCTGGTGCTGGTTCCCAACCAGTTGGGCGGCGCAGCCAACAATCCCGGCCCCGTCACTCCCGGCTTTGTGACCCCAGCCGAACCTACGGACCCCTACCATTTGTCGATGGACACGCCGGGTCAGGGCATCGTCAAGGAAACCTATGGGTGGTCGGCTCAACTTAACGTCCCGTTTGGCGCATTCGAACTGACGTCGATCACTGCGCTGCGCAAACTCAAGCTCAACGAACTCGACGATCTCGATGGAACAACGCTGCCCTTCCAGGTCTACCTGGCTGACGAGGATGGCAAGCAGTTCTCGCAGGAAATGCGGCTCAATTATAAGTCCGACACGCTGTCTGTCCTGCTCGGCGCCTATTATTCCAAGGAAGATGTCTCCCGGACCGAGATCATCAATTTTGGCCCTGCCTCACTCCTCTCGGCCTTGGTCAACCCAGCTCCGCTGAAGTGGGATTTTGGTCTGAATCTCGCGTCGAAATCCAGCGCCCTGTTTGGTCAGATCCAGTGGGAGCCGGTTGAAAAGCTGTCGCTCACCTTAGGGGGACGCTACAGCTGGGACGAAAAGAACGTTGTTTTTGACACACGGTCGACGGTTCCGGGTTTCATCATCTCGAACTTCACCACGCCGATCGCGCGCAAGTGGCATTCCTTCGACCCATCCGTGTCGCTGAGCTACAAATTCACGGACGATGTGATGGGCTATGCCTCCTATACCTCGGGCTTCAAATCGGGCGCATTCCAGTTCATCGCTGTTTCGCCTGTCATTGCTCAGCAAGTTGCCAATCCGGAATCGGTCGATTCATACGAAGCTGGCCTGCGTACGACCCTGCTTGATCGGCACCTGCGCCTGAATGCCGCCGCCTTCAGCATGAACTATCGCGATCTCCAGCAGTTGCGCGTGATCCAGTTTGCCCCCGGCGTGACCGCAATTCTGACCGCGAATGCCGCGAACAGCCGGATCAAAGGCTTCGAAATGGAGGGCCGGGCCGTCTTCAACAGCAACTGGTCGCTCGATTTCAGCTATGGTTATCTTGACGCCAAATTCCAAAATTACGTGTTCAACCCAACGCTCGATTTCAGCGGCAACCGCATGCAGCGTGCTCCCAAAAGCACCTTGTCGCTGGGGCTAAACTTCGAGTCCAAGACGGGCCTGGGCGATCTCACCACACGGATCGGTTATGCCTATCGCAGCGGCATCTTCTTCGAGGCCGACAACAATGTGGTCGATCCCCAGTCGAGCGAGGGCGCGCTCGGGCTGTGGGATGCCTCGCTCAACCTCAAGAACGGGAACTGGACGATCGGGATCTGGGGGCGCAACCTGAGCGATCAACGCTATCGCCGCCAGGTCCTGAACAGCACCGGCAACGCCCAGCGCGGCATCTGGGCTGAACCGCGTACCTTCGGGGCCCGTATTTCCTACGACTTCTGAGGTACTGCAGATGAAACTGGCAACCTTCACCACCCGGCAGGATCCCACTCCCCGCGTTGGCGTGGTGACGGGCCAGGACAGCGCCATTGTCGATCTGGCAACGGCGCTGTCCCAGACCGGTTTCGACCCGCGTGTGGCCGGATCGATGCAGGACGTGATCGAAGGCGGCGCGGATTGTCTGGCGATGATCCGCACCGCTATCGACAAATTCGCTGGAGAACTGTTGCCGATCACCGAAGTAAAGATGCTCGCGCCGCTGCCTCGGCCAGTCCAGATCCGGGACTGCATGTGTTTTGAAGAGCATCTGGTCGGCTCATCAAAGGCGGCGATGCGGCTGACCGGCCAGACCCAGCCCTCGGAACGATCGCTCAAGATGCACGAGATCTTCAAGGTCCGGCCGATCTACTACAAGGCCAACCGCATGGCCGTGGTCGGACCCGACACCGAAGTGCATTGGCCGGCCTATTCGAAGATGATGGATTACGAGCTCGAAATGGGCTGCGTGATCGGCAAGACCGGGCGCGACATTTCGCGCGAGAATGCCCGCGCGCACATCTTTGGCTTCATGATCTTCAACGATTTCAGTGCCCGCGACACACAAGGCATGGAAATGGAAAGCGGGCTTGGTCCGTCCAAGTCCAAGGACTTCGATGGCGCCAATGCAATGGGGCCGTGGATCGTGACGATTGACGAGTTCTATCCCGACAGCGCGGCCATGATCGTACGCGTCAATGGCGAGGTCCGCTCGGCTGGCAATAGCAATTCGATGACGGTCAAGTTCGAGGACTTGATCGCGTTCATCAGCACCTCCGAAACCCTCCACGCCGGAGAGGTCCTGGGGTCGGGCACGGTCGGCGGGGGCTGCGGGCTGGAGGCGGGCAAGCTGCTGGTCGATGGCGATGTGATCGAACTCGAAATCGAAGGAATTGGTGTGCTGCGCAACAGGGTGTTCGCAGCCAAGCAAGAGGATCAGGTATGACAGACAGTCTGACGGCCCGACTCGACGCTCTGGAAAGCGAGCTCACGACGCTTCGCGACAAGGAAGCGATCCGCGATGTGATCCACCGCTATTGCCGCGGCGCGGACCGCTGCGATCAGCAGGCCTTCAAGGACTGCTATTGGGAAGACGGCTATGACGATCACGGCTTCTACGGCGGGAATGGCCAGGGCTTTGCCGATTACGTAATCCCCATTCTCAAGCAGGTCGATTCGAGCATCCACGCGATCACCAACACGATTATCGACCTTAAGGGCGACCGAGCCTTTTGCGAAAGCCAATGGTCTGTGGTCCACCGGCTTAAGAAGCCGGACGGAGACTTTCTCGATTACTGGCATCAGGGTCGCTACCTCGACATCTTCGAGAAGCGTGGCGGCGAATGGCGGATCCTGTGCCGGACCATCACGGGCGACATGGACCGGCTTCTGCGCACCAAGGACATGCGTGCCTTTATTGGTGAGGGTCAGCCAGGCAGCGACAACAATATCGCGCTTCGCGGTGGCCGTAGTCCGAACGATCCCGTCTTCTCAGGGTTTGACCTGCAGAAGCTGGTGCACGACCGTAAGCCGATCGAAGACCTCTGGTCGCCGTTCTACGCACTCGATCAGATCCTCTAAGCCATGCCCGCCCAGGCGGTCTATATCGCCGGCGTTGGCATGACGGCGTTCGGGATCGACTTGGCGCGTTCGGTCAAGGACCTGACGCGCCAGGCGGTGGGCGCTGCGCTGGCGGATGCGAATTGCGCGGGCTCGCAGATTGAGGCCGCATGGTTTGCCAATACCAGCCAGGGTGCGCTGGAAGGTCAGCACATGATCCGCGGGCAAGCGGCGCTCCGCCCGCTTGGATTCGCCGGCATCCCGATCGCCAATGTCGAGAACGCCTGCGCCAGTGCATCGACAGCGCTTTACGAAGCCGCGAACTACCTGAAGGCAGGAGCTGCCGACATCGTTTTGGCGGTTGGTGCGGAAAAACTCTCGCATCCCGACCGTTCCCATTCGCTTGGCATTTTCGATGCCGGCTGGGACGTGTCCGTGGTCGACCAAAGCCGCGAAGTCCTGCTGGCCCTCGGCGGAATGGATGACACGGCGCTGCCTCTTCCAGCGGAGCGGCGCAGCGTATTCATGGACATCTACGCCGCTTTCGCTCGCCAGCACATGCGGCTCTACGGTTCAACGCAGGAACAATTCGCCGCCGTCGCGGCCAAGAACCATGCCCATTCGGTCCACAACGAACGCGCACAGTATCGCCGCGCCTATTCGGTCGAGGAGATCATGGCAGATCGGTCAATCGTCTGGCCGCTGACCTTGCCGATGTGCGCCCCAGTTAGCGACGGAGCTGCTGCTGCCGTGCTATGCACCGAAGCCGGACTGCGCCGGCTTGGCGCCACGGCCCGCGCGGTCGAACTGCGCGCCTGTATCCTTGGCACCTCGGTGGACCGCGACCCGGACGACCTCGAACGGCACATCGGCCGAGTCACCGCACTCAAGGCATTCGAAGCTGCTTCGCTCGGCCCGGATGACATCAGTTTGGCCGAAGTTCACGATGCCACCGCCGTGGGCGAAGTCATCCAGGTCGAGAACCTCGGTCTTGCTCCGCGCGGAGAGGGCGGGCTGGCAGCCTTGCATGGACACACAGCGTTAGGCGGCCGCATCCCGGTCAACCCCTCAGGCGGTCTTGAAAGCAAGGGCCACCCGATTGGCGCTACAGGGCTCGCTCAGACTTTCGAACTGGTTACGCAATTGCGCGGCGAGGCAGGGCTGCGGCAGGTCGCGGATGCTAGGGTGGCCGTCGCCGAAAACGGCGGCGGGTTATGGGGCGTCGAGGAAGCCGTGTGCGTTGTGTCAGTGCTTTCCAGGTAGCAGCAACCGCTAACTTTTCCGCCGTTCGATCACGAGATTGCTGTCGTTAAAAGCCGCTTCATGTTCAGCATGGCCGAGAGCGGCTCCCCGCTGCTGAGAGGAGCCGTCCCGCTCAAATTTCCATGCGTTCTGCAAGGGCAATAGCGTCGTCAAAATCGACGCCCAGATAGTGAACGGTATTCACGATATTCGAATGGCCCAGCAATATCTGGATGGCTCGCAGGTTTAGATCCGCTGGCCTAGCGTAAGTGGCGCAGGTTTGAGATTGTGACATTCAAGCCTGCAGACTTTCGCATCCATGGCGAGCAGGCGACAAGCTGGATGAACAGCAAGCACCAGCACCAGCGGATCATGACGCTGGAGCAATATGTCTTCCCGCTATCAGGAAAGCGCCTGGTCAACGACATTGAGGGACCGCTTATCCGGAACGGGCTGAGCGAGCGCGTCGAAATCAGCCGTCCCATTCGTCCAGACTAATGATGCCAAGCCTTCAGACGGGTCCAGTGAGGTGCGCTGGCATCACCAAGGCGGATTTGACACAGATCTTTTTTATATCATACAAACGATATATAAAAAAGGTCTGTGACAATGGTAAGCGAACAGTTAGGCTTGGCGTTCAGCCGACAGTTGACCGGATTCAGGGGTGATCCATGCCCCGATCTCGCCGTCAGGCTGGAGCGTGTCGAGCGCTTGCGCCGAATGGTGATCGACAACCGCGACGCATTCCGTGCGGCGCTGATCGAAGACTTCGGCTCGCACCACCCTTGGCTCACCGATCTGATGGAAACCGGCCCGGTGCTGGGGCGATGCAACTATTTTCTGGCTCACCTTCCCGGCTGGCTGCGCGAGGAGCGGATTGATCTCGGGCCGGAGCATGGATCATCACACGGTGAAATTGTGCTGCTTCCAAAAGGCGTGATGGGCAATATCGCGCCTTGGAACTTTGCCATCGAATCCGCACTAGTGATGTGCGTCGATATGCTGGCGGCGGGCAACCGTGTGATTATCAAGCCATCCGAACTCGCCCCGGCCACCGCGCAGGCTGTGGCTGATGCCGTAGCGGCGCACTTCGAGCCTGATCTGCTTACCGTCGTTCAAGGCGGGCCAGAACTGGCACAGGAGTTCGCGGCTATGCCATGGCACCATCTGACCTTTACCGGCAGTCCGCGCATCGGCCGGCTGGTGGCGCAGGCGGCAGCGCGCAACTTGGTGCCGGTCACGCTGGAACTGGGCGGCAAGAACCCGGCATTGTTCGCGCCTGATGGCGTGACGGAAGAACTGGTGCAGCTGTTCCTCTCATTCAAAACACTCAAGTCGGGGCAGGTTTGCACGGCACCCGACTATGTCCTTGTACCGCGGGCCCAACTGGAAGAGTGGGTGTCATTGGCCAAGCAAGTCTGGCGTTCGGCCTATCCCGCCTATGTCGGCACCGACCAGTGTGTGGGGATCATCAATTCTGCGCACTATGAGCGCCTAGTCGGCTATGTGGCGGAAGCGGCTGAAAAGGGTGTTAGATGCGAAGGCCTGAATGACGATGTCCCCGACCCAGCCCGGTGGCAATTGCCTCTGCGGCTGGTGATCGACCCGCCAGCCGATCTAAGCTGCATGATCGACGAAGTGTTTGGTCCGATCATCCCGGTTGTGCCTTATGACACTGTTGACGAAGCGATCAGCCGGATCAATGCCGGGGAAACGCCGCTCGGGGCCTATATCGCCACGCATGACACGGCGCGCGCCGCCCGGTTTGTCCGCGAGGTCCGCAGCGGCGGTGCGGCTGTGAACAATTTCGGGCTCCAGGGCGGGCATGTGGCCCTGCCGTTCGGTGGGTTGGGGAACTCCGGCCAAGGCTGCCATTCGGCCAAGCAGGGCTTCCTCAACTACAGCCACGCCAAATCGGTCTTCTGGGGATCGGGGGACAATATCGTCCACAAAGTGTTGGCGCCGCCGCTGTCCGAGCTGACCGGCATGGCCGCGAATGGCCAATATGGAGAGGCCTGATCATGCCAAAGATTGTCGATCATGACGAACGCCGCGCGCATATCGCATCCGCCGTGCTGCGTGTCATCGCGCGCGACGGCGTAAAAGGCGCGGATCTGCGCTCGGTGGCCAATGAGGCTGGCTGCTCGACCGGTGTGATCGCGCATTATGTTGGTGACAAGCAAGCACTGCTGCTCGGCGCATTGCGAGAGGCGATGAGCCATGTCGCGCGCGGCATGGCCGATGTCGCCGCTCGGCAGAGCGGGATGGCACGGCTGATCGCGATGTTAGAAGCAGGGATGCCGCTTGACCCGGAGCGTGCCGCTTCATGCCGCATCTTCTATCACTTCGCCGCCGAAGGGATGAACGATCCCAAGCTCGCAGGCGAGCTCGCCAGCTATTATGATTGGTGGCGGCGTGAAGTCGGCGATGTGATTGAGGAGCTCCAAGTTGAGGGACATTTTGCATTGCAGAATCCCTCAGCACTTGCAGAGACTATGGTCGGACTGGCCGAAGGGCTTGCAATTCAAGGCGTCTTCGCGGCTGACCAAACGCAAACCGAGCGGCTGAGCGGGAGGCTGGCGGATGCAGTTGCCCGCTTTGATGCTCCGCTATTCCGCCGGGAGCAGATGGCATGAGCGCGCTGCAATTGCTTGAAGCCGCAATTCATGCTGCCTGGCGAGAGCGCACCCCGCAGTCAGCCGCCTGGCACGAACGGGCGCAAGCCGCACTGGTGGGCGGTGTCTCAGGCACGGTCCGCTTCTTTCAGCCATATCCTGCCTATTTCGAAGGTGGCCAGGGCGCGCATGTCACTGACATCGACGGGCATGACTACATCGACTGCTTCCTGTGCGGGGCCTGCCTGCTGCTGGGCCATCGTGCCCCCGCTCTGATGGATGCCATCGCCGAAGGAGCGGAAAGGGGATCGCTGATCCTCAATCCCCGGCACAGCACAGAAACCGCCGAGATGCTTCAGGGCATCGTACCGGGTGCCGAACGGGTACGCTTTCTCAACAGCGGCACCGAGGCTGTCATGTCGGCGCTGCGTTTCGCTCGCGCCTTCACGGGGCGGGCCAAGATCATCAAGTTCCTGGGTACCTACCACGGCATGGAAGACCAGATGCTGGTCGGGCTTGACGGGCGGGCCAATGTGCTGGGGGCCGGCATTCCGCCCGGCGCGGTCGAAGACATCATCATGCTGCGCTTTGGCGATGAGGAAGCACTGCGCGTTGCACTGGCGGCCGGAGACGTCGCAGCGGTGCTGATGGACCCTTCGATGCACCATGGCGGATTGTGGGTAGGCGATGGGAGCTTTCACCACTCCGTACGCGAGATGACGCGCAAGGCGGGAACGTTGCTGATCTTTGATGAGGTCATCGCAGGCTTCCGGCTTGCAGCAGGCGGTGGGCAACACCATTTCGGGGTGACTGCGGACCTTGCCATCTTCGGCAAGGCTTTCTCCGCGGGCGAAAAGCTGGGCGCAGTGACAGGCCGGGCAGATGTGATGGGCGTGGCCGATCCCTCGGGGCGCTCCAAGGGGCCTTTCGCCTTCCAGAGCGGTACAGGCAATGACACGACTGTGGCCCAGCTCTGCGCGCAGGCGGCGATGCGCGACTATGCCCAGCGTCAGGCCGATGGCGGCTATGACAAGATTGCAGCGCTTGCCCGGCGGCTGGGTGATGGGTTGGTGGCGACCTTTGCCGCGCACGGGTTGGCGCTCCACGCCAACACGCTGGGGCCGATCGTCCGAATTTTCATGATCGATGGCGCGGCCGACTATGATCGGGCGAGCATCACCAACCGCAAGCAGCTCAATCTCTTCCACCTCGCGTTGTTGACGGAAGGCGTGCTGACAATCCCCGGCTCGAACGATTTCTTCCTCTCATTCGTGCATAGCGAAGCGGATATCGACGCGATCATCGCCGCCGCCGCGCGTGTGCTCAGGCGGTTTGACTTTGCCAGCGCGGGCGAACCATGACCGCGCTGAGAATCGCGGATCACTGGTTCGCGCGCAAGGCGCTGGGCGATGGCATCACCCTCTTGTGGGAGCCGCATGTCCACCCGCTCCTGCGCTGCAACATCTGGCATGTCGCGGGGCGGGACAGCGACCTGCTGGTCGATACCGGGTTGGGCGTGGCGAGCCTTGCAGAAGCTGCTGCTGATCTGTTCGACAAGCCGCTGACTGTAGTACTCACCCATTGTCATATGGACCATGCGGGCGGCGCGCATGAGTTCGGCGCGTGCTGTGTCCATGCCGCAGAGGCGCAGTCGCTCGTCGGCGCGAGCAATCATTTGCCGCTCGATCTGGCGGCTTATTCGGCCGATGACCTCGCGTGGTTTTCGGGCATTGGCTACGACATATCAGGCGGCCTGTTGACCGCGATCCCGCATGCCGGGTTCGATCCTGGCACGCATGTCATGCAAGCCGCCGAAGCCTCGCGTCTGATTGGCGAAGGCGATATCGTCGATCTGGGTGACCGCAAGTTCGAGGTGCTGCATCTGCCCGGCCACTCTCCCGGCAGTATCGCACTTTGGGAGGTTGCCAGTGGTACACTGTTTTCGGGCGATGCGGTCTATGACGGTGCGCTGCTCGACCAGATACCGGGCTCTGACATTCCGGCCTATATCCGCTCGATGGAACGGCTGCGCGCTCTGCCGGCGCGTGTTGTTCATGCCGGGCATGATCCCAGCTTTGGTGGGGGCCGACTGGTCGAACTGGCCGATGCCTATCTCAACAGCAGGAGCGTTTCATGACAATCGATGTCATTGTGCCCGAGGCTATGCGCAAAGCCTATGATGCGTTCCATTATGCGCCAGCAGTGCGCGAAGCTGGATTGATTTTCTGTTCGGGCGTGATCGGCCAGGGCGAGAGCGCAGAGGATGAGTTCCGCAACGCCTGGGAAAAGATCGGTGCTGTGCTGACCGAAGCCGGGGCCGACTTTGCCGATATTGTCGACACAACCATCTACCTGGTCGATCTCGCAGCTAATGCCCAAGTGATGGCCAGGGTCAAAGATGAGTTCGTCCACGCCCCTTATCCGGCATCAACCTGGATTGGCGTTTCAGGTTTAATTCGCCCCGACGCGCGTGCGGAAATCAAGGTGACAGCGAGAGTCAGGCCATGATGATTGAAGTTGGCGAACTGACCCGCGAAGTGGGCGCGACTGCTGCACGTGCCATCGAGGACGAACTGGATTGGGAGCATCTTCCCCATGTCCACGCCTTTGCTTTTGCTAGTGTCACACTCAATCGCGCTGATCGCAATGGCTGGGATGCCAATGTCCTACTCCGCGATGGGCAGGCAATGCGCATGACTGTCGTGATTGATCCAGACCGCATGGGATATATCAACGCCACGTTTGATGCGGACGGCACTGAAAATGGCCGCACCGTTTGCCGGATAACGGCTGGTCAAGGCGATCACTGCACAATGCGCCTGCGCTTTTTCGTGCCGGACCGGCCGAATCTCGACAATGCTGCTGTCGGCAAATTCTATTCCGACATGTGGGGCCGTCTGATTGATGAGGATGAGCCCAAGATGATCCACCGCACCCGCGCGTTGAAGGAAGGGGCCAGGCTTCATAAGGAGCGACGGCAGGTAACCTTGGCGGATGGCACGGTCCGCGATGTGCCGTTGGTTTGTCCGCATCAAGGGCTGCCGCTCGATTGCGAACCGGACAGTGATGGTGTGATGATCTGCCCCTGGCACGGTTACCGCTTCGATGCCCGGACGGGCAGGTGCTTGTCCGGCCAGATCAAGGGTTGGAAGCAACTGACATGATGGAGATTGTCGGCTCTGTCGGCGTCGCGATCCTTTTGGGCGCGTTTTTCGCCAATCTGGTGGGCTGGCTGGCAGCAGACCAAAAGCTCTATCTGATCCTCAATGCCTTGGGTGCTGCCATCGCTGCCTATGCATCATGGGGTATCGGCTTCATGCCGTTTGTTGTCCTTGAGGCAACATGGTGTGTTGTGGCCGTCGCTTCGTTGATCAGGCAAATGACTGGTAAGGTGCCATAATTGCCGCAGGCATGGACGCAGTCAGATTTGTTCACCGGCAAGACGCGAAAGTCAGGTCGGGAATAAAGCCACGATTCCGAAACTCGCGCTGATTAGGCGGACATTACGTTTGCCTGCACAAAATTGGGCAAATGTGGGGGCACCTCGCCCAGAGTTCCGAGATTCCATTTCTGTCCGCGTGTTGGGCAGTTGCCCTAGCGTGCTCCCGCTCATCCACCCGCTTTGCCCGCAGGCAGGCCGGTGATCCTGCTTCGCGTCCAAACAGCGGCGCGCGCTGCCTGTCGCACATAACTAAACGTTATGCACTTGCCATAAATTTGTAATGAACCTGCCTTTCCAGCCTCCGGGATTGATGCAATGTAAGCAGAAGTGCGAAAGATGACGCGCTTAATCAGGGGGGTAACAGCATGAAGAAGTCAGCGAAGCTCATGCGAGTGGCATTACTTGTCAATGCCGCGACATTGGTGGCGGTTCCGCAGACAGTTCTGGCGCAACAGGCTGCTGCAGCCCCGGCGGCGGATGCAGCCGGTGATAGCGAGATCACGGTCGTCGGCAGCCGGATTGAAAATGTGAAGATCGCAGGCGCACTGCCGGTTACCGTGCTCAATGCCGAACAGATCGCGGCAACTGGCAGCGTTTCGGGCGATGACCTGTTCCGATCGATCCCGCAGGCGGGCGACGTCCAGTTCCAGGAATCGCGGACCACCGGCAACCTCAACGATGCGCGCGGGGACAACGCCTCGATCAACTTGCGCAGCGTCGGCACGGGCAACACGCTGGTGCTGGTAAATGGCCGCCGGATGATCCTGACCCCGGGCACCCAGACCGAGAATTTCGTGCCGGTGCAAACCGCCAATACCAATTCGATCCCGGTCGGCGCGGTCCGCCGGCTGGAAGTGCTGCGCGATGGCGCTGCGGCGATCTATGGCGCGGATGCCGTGGCCGGGGTGGTCAACGTGGTGCTCGATGATCGCTACACAGGCGTGCGCGTCGATGGCCGCTATGGCTTTGCCGATGGCACCAGTGAAGCCACAATCGCGGGCAAGGCGGGGATCGAAACCAAGTCGGGCGGCCACTTCCTGCTGTTCGGCAGCTATACCCACCGCACCCCCCTGTTCGCCAGCGAGCGCGATTTTTCGGCGAGTGAAAACCACATGCCCGCGCTGGTCGGCACTCCTTGGGAAGGGGATGCATCGTTCGACAACCGCTCCACTTCCTCACCGTGGGGCAGCTTCACCACCGTCCCCGTCACCACGGTCCGGCAGGGCACGGCTACGCTGACCACATCAGGCGTGTTCCATATCGAACCGACTTCGAACACGGCGGCGGGCTGTTCCAGCACAGTGATTGCCGGCAACCTGTGCCTCAAGTCGGGCACGATCACCGGCGCGACCGACCGCGTGCTGCGTTATGATGAGAACCCGGACCGAACGATCCGTGGCGGACTGGATCGGATCAATCTGTTCAGCACCTTCAAACAGGATCTGGGCGGGGTCGAACTGTTCGGCGAGGCCGGATACTATCACGCCAAGCTGGAAGGGCAGCGCGAACAGTCTGCGCCGATTTCCAGCGCAGTGATCTCGATTCCGACCACGGCCTATTACAACCCGTTCGGCCCGACCACCATTGGCGGGGTCGCCAATCCCAACCGGCTGGCGAATCTGACCGGCGTTCCGACCAGCGGCCTTGCGCTGCGCATGACCACTTATCGTCCGGTCGATACTGGTCCGCGCATCTTCGAAGTGACCGACAATATGGCCCGGGGCCTGCTGGGGCTGCGCGGTGAGTTCGGCAAGTTCAAGTGGGAATCGGCCGCAACCTATTCCTGGGCCAAGACCGACGATTTCACCAAGAACGCCATCAGCAACACCAAGTTCCAGCAGGCGATCGCCCTTTCCACTCCCGATGCCTACAACCCGTTCAACGGCGGCAGCCAGACCAACAATTCGCTGGGCGACGGCACGCCCAACAGCGCAGCGACGATCAATTCGTTCCTGGTCGGGGTCCACCGCATCGGCAAGACTTCGTTGGCGACCTGGGATTTCAAGCTGTCGAATTCCGATCTGTTCAATCTGCCGGGCGGCGCAGTCGGTTTTGCCAGCGGGGTCGAAGTGCGCCGCGAAACCTATCAGGATGATCGCGACGACCGGCTGGACGGAACGATCACCTATAAGGACGTGGTCAGCGGCATCACCTATGGCACCGACATCATGGGGGCCAGCCCCGCACCGGATGTGAAGGCTCATCGCACCATCGCTGCGGCTTATCTTGAACTGGCGGTGCCAGTGATTTCGGAAGAGATGAATGTTCCGCTGGTGCAGTCGCTCGACCTGCAGCTTGCTGCACGCGATGAACACTATTCGGACTTTGGCAATGTGCTGAAGCCCAAGGTGGCGGGCGTGTGGTCCGTGCTGGACGGGATGAAATTCCGCTCCTCCTGGTCGCAAAGCTACCGCGCACCGAACCTGGCGCAGTTCTACAGCGCGGGAACACAAGTGGCCAACACGCGGACCGACTGGGCAGCGTGCCGGCTCAATGTGACCACCTGTACCGGGGTCAGCACATTGGAAGTGCGTTCGGGCAACCAGTCGCTCACCCCCGAAGACGCCGAAACGATCTCAGCCGGGGTCGTGCTCCAGCCGCGCCGCTGGCTGACCATGACGATCGACTATTGGGCGCTCAATGAAATCGGCGTGATCGGGCTGCAGGGCGCACAGAACCAGATTCTGTTCGACTACCTGGAACGCCAGAACGGCCGGACCAATCCCAATGTGGTTCGTCTGGCACCGGTCGGCACGCAGCGGGTGGGGGACATCTCGTTCGTCAAGGATGATTACTTTAACCTGGGGCCGCGCAAGCTGCGCGGGCTGGATTTCGCGGTTAATGTCAATCTGCAGCGCACGCCGCTGGGTGATTTCAACTTCGATCTGGCCGCATCGAAGCTGATCAAGTGGGAACAGACCGCGTCCGATCTGCAGGCCCTGCTGATCGCGGCAAATGCAGCAGGCCAGTTGGGTACCGGGATTGCGATCACCCAGGCCGGAGACCAAGTGCGCCAGAACGGGAACCCGCAGTGGCGGCTTAACGGGAACGTGACCTGGAAGTCCGGCCCGGTCACCGCAAACGTGCAGGTCAACTACGTCGGTTCGGTGTTCGATACCGGCACGGCGGTGATCAACGGTCAGTTCTATGAAGTGCCCAATTTCACCACGGTCAATGCCTACCTCCAGTTCCGCGCACCCAAGGGTTCGGGGCCGCTGGCGGGCACCCGGCTAAAGGTTGGCGCGCGCAACCTGTTTGACAAGGCGCCGCCGCTGACCTCGTCCAACTATGGCTTCAACGGCGCGCTGGCGGATCCCACCGGGCGGTTCGTTTACTTCGAACTGTCGAAGGACTTCTGATCGGCGTCCACGCCTCTGTTGCTGGCCGCATGGCGGGTGTTCCGCCATGCGGCTGAGGCAGATAGAAATATTCCACGCGGTTTACGCCAACGGTTCGATCAGCTCGGCCGCGCGGGCGCTTAACGTATCGCAGCCTGCGGTAAGCAAGGTGCTGCGCCATACCGAGGGCCAGCTGGGGATCAAGCTGTTCGATCTGGTTCGCGGTCGGCTGGTACCAACTGATGAAGCCCATGCCCTGTTCCGCGAAGTGGATGAGGTGTTCCACCGCGTATCTTCGCTGCAGTTGACCGCACGCAACCTGCGCAATTCGGGCGCTGGGCACTTGCGGGTCGGGATTGTACCCTCATTGGGGCTGGAAGTGTTGCCGCAAGTCGTCGCGGCGTTCCGCACCAAAAGCCCTGAAGTCACGTTCGACATCAAGACCATCCACCACAGCGATATCTTGCGTTCGCTGTATGAACGCGAATGCGACATTGCTTTTGGCTATGATCCACCGGTCCATCCGCGCCTTGCGCGCAAAAAACTGGCGTCAGCACAGCTGGTGGTGATCGCGCCACAAGGCAAATTTGCGCACAGCCGCCGCCAGCTGTCGGTAGCCGATATTCGCGAAATGGACCTGATCGGCGTGTCCAGCAGCGGCCCGATCGGCGATATCGTTGCTGCCGCCCATGCCCTGGCCCAGATCGATTTCCGCGAAGTGGCCTCGGTCGACACCTATTACATTGCAGCGGCCCTGGTCAGGCACGGTTCTGGCGTGGCGATTGTCGATGAATTCACTGCTCGCGCCACGGCGTCGCCGGGGGTAGAACTCTATCCCCTGACGCCCGAACTGACCTTTGATGTCCACGCTGCCTGGCTGGAAGACCGGCCGTTGTCGAAACTGGCCGAGCGGTTCGTCGACATGATGAAGGCAGCGCTCCGCAAGGGTGCCGATCTGCCGCCCAAGCCATAACCTGACCCTATGCCCAAGCCCCAACTTTGATTGGCAGCTATGCTTGCCTTGTTCCTTGCCGGATTTAGCATAAAGCAGTGTACAGGTTCAAAGACATCGACGCAGACATGATCCAGGGCGCAGAAACCCGCTGCCAGGGCCAGCTTCGCTCGGCCCTGGTGCTTGGCGCAGGTGTGGTTGGCATGGCGACAGCCTATGCCCTGGCCCGCCGGGGCGTGGCAGTGACGGTTGTTGAAAGCCGCGATCAGCCGGGGTGTGAGGCGTCGTTCTGCAACGGCGCACAGCTCAGCTATGCCTATACTGAGGCACTTGCCAGCCCGGCCTTGCTGAAACATGCCCCGGCGGTACTGCTGGGCATGGATCCTGCGATCCGCATGGCCAGGGCGATTGATCCCGGTTATGTCGGCTGGCTGTGGCAATTCCTGCGCAATGCCGCAGGCTCGCGCTTTACCGCCAATACGCTGGCTGGTTTGCAGCTGGGTCTGGAATCCCGTCTGGCGATGCACCAGCTGCAACAGCGCCACGCGCTTGAATTCGGCCATCAGGTGACCGGCAAGTTGCATATCTACGATAACGCCGCCGCCTTTGCAGCAGCGCAGAACATGGTGGCGCGAAAGCGCGCACTGGGCGCAGAGCAAGAGGTACTGAGCCCCGCCGAAGCCCGCCGGATCGAACGCGTGCTGGAACAGCGGCGCGATCGCTTCGTTGGCGCGGTCTACTCCCCGCAGGAAGAGGTGGGCGATCCGCACCGGTTCTGCCTGGCGATGATGGACCTGTTGCAACGCGAATACGGGGTAACCATGCGGCTCGGTGTTAGGGCCGCAGGGATTGGGTCGGATGGCGCTGCGGCATGGATCATGACGGATGCGGGCGAGCGCATCGGCGCCGACGAGCTGGTGCTTTGCAGCGGGATTGGAACCCGCAGCTTTGCCCGCGAGCTGGGGCTGAGCACGGTCCTGATGCCGATGAAGGGATACTCCCTGACTGCGCCTGCGGGGCCAGGCCCCTTGCGGGTGAGCATTACCGATGTCGCACGCAAGGTGGTATTCTGTCCGCTGGACGGCGCGGTTCGGATTGCCGGCCTGGCTGAATTGGGAGTCAGCAATACGCGGGTAGATCCGCGTCGGTTGGACAGCCTCAAAGCTGCGGCGATGGCTGCTCTGCCCGGCGCTGCCGATTTTGACCGGGCCGGTCACGGCTGGGCCGGAATTCGTCCAATGACTGCCAGTTCGCTGCCGCAGATCCGCCGGATCAAACCACGCATTGCAGTAAACATCGGACATGGCATGCTGGGCTGGACATATTCGATGGGCGCGGGCGAGCGGCTCGCCGCGATACTGCTGGAGAAAGTGGCATGATGCACAGTTTGTGGAAGAGGCTGCGCTCGGCTGCCCTGGTGTTCGGGCTGGCAGCAATGCTGGCCGCTCCGCTCGCCGCGCAGAAGAAGCAGCTGCTTGAATACCCCAGCATCCATTCCCCGGTGGTGGGCGAACGCGGCATGGTGGTTTCGCAGAACGCTATTGCCAGCAAGGTCGGCGCGGACATCATCCGCCGCGGCGGCAATGCGGTCGATGCGGCGGTGGCAATGGGGTTCGCCCTGGCGGTCACGTTGCCGCGTGCGGGCAACATCGGCGGTGACGGCTTCATGCTGGTCCACGACGGGGCAAGCGGGGCGGACGTGTTCTTCGATTTCCGCTCAGTCGCGCCCAAGGCGGCCACACTGGCGATGTTTCTGGACAATCATGGCAAGGAAAGCGCGCAGGCCAGCAAGGGCTATCTTGCCCCCTCGGTGCCGGGCACGGTTGCGGGGCTGTTCAAGGCCCATCAGCGCTTCGGCAAGCTGCCCTGGGCCAAAGTTGTCACCCCCGCAATTGCGCTTGCCCGCAGCGGTGTGG
Source organism: Novosphingobium sp. B 225 (assembly GCF_002198665.1). Lineage (GTDB taxonomy): Bacteria > Pseudomonadota > Alphaproteobacteria > Sphingomonadales > Sphingomonadaceae > Novosphingobium. The sequence goes on from NZ_MWLM01000037.1 coordinate 113,427, forward strand.
CGTTGTCCCCGGACGAAGCCTTTGTGTTCAGCTGGGGCCAGGAACGCCTGTCGAGCAATGTCTCGGCGCGGGCAACCTACTACAAGGCTGACGGATCACTCTACCGCGCGGGCGAAGTGATGAAACTGCCCGATCTGGCCTGGACTCTGACCCAGATCGCGCAGCGCGGCGCTGACGGGTTCTACAAAGGGCCGGTGGCGCAGCGCTTTGCCGCAGACATGAAAGCTAACGGCGGGCTGATCACGCTTGAGGATCTGGCCGCCTACCGCGCGGTTGAACGCCAGCCGCTGAAGGGCAGCTATCGCGGGCTGGAAGTGGTGACTGCACCCCCGGCCAGCGCGGGCGGCGCAACCTTGCTCAACATGCTCAACATCCTTGAGAATTTTGACCTCAAGGCCAGCGGCTTGGGCTCGGCCAAGAGTCTGCATCTGATGGCCGAGACGATGAAACTGGGCTATGCTGATCGCTACAAGGTGCTGGGCGATACCGATTTTGCGAAAGTCCCGCTCAACGGTTTCATCGCCAAACCCTATGCCGCAGAGCGTGCGCGGCTGATCGATCCGGACAAGGCCAAGCCGGCGGAAGCTCTGGGCACGGGCGATCCGTGGCGGTTCGAAAGTCCTTCCACCACCCATTTTTCGGTCGCCGATGCGCAGGGCAATGTTGTGTCCACCACCTATACCCTGGGGGCGGACTTCGGGTCGGGGGTGATGATCAAGGGCACCGGGATACTGCTCAACAACCAGATGAACAATTTCGATCATGGCGGCGCGGCCCGCGCGCTGCGGGACGGGCTTGCCCCGCCGCCCAATGCCATGGCTCCTGGCAAGCGAATGCTGTCTACCATGATGCCGACGATCGTGATGAAACAGGGCAAGCCGTGGCTGATCACCGGATCACCGGGCGGCAGCACGATTATCGACACGGTCTTGCAGGTCGTAGTCAACGTGGTGGACTTCAAACTCAATGTCGAGGAAGCAACCCACCAACCGCGGATTTTCCAGGATGCTGGCGACAAGTTGCGGGTCGAGCCCAATTTCAACCCCGATACGGTGCGATTGCTTGGCACTATGGGTCACCCGATTACATCGGACGAGACCATGGGCAGTGCTCAGTCGATCATGATCGATGGCGGGCATTTTCTGGGCGCAGCGGACCCGCGACGGCCCGGCGCTTTGGCCGTGGCGCCATAACGAGCGAAGCTACTCTGCGCGGCAAATGCCCGCTGTCATAAGCAACCCCGAACCACTGGGCGCCTGCCGGTCACAGTGCGGCGCGCTTCACGGGCATCGTTGCCGGGCACAATGTCAGCAACCCCAGAATCCGCGATGCTCGGCCCGGAACCATTGGCACGCACCAGCAACACTTGGCGGGGTGAATCGCGCTCCCTTGACCAAGTGAACGTTATCATTTAGGTGAACGTTCACATCGGCCTGATCACGGCGCGAATCGTATAGGTAAAACGGGAGGAGTTTTGGGATGAAGGGATTGCGCGGGCCTGCGTTTGGCCGTTTCATGCTTGGGGCATCGGCAATTGCCATCGGCTGCGGGGCGCAACCCGCCCTGGCGCAGAATGCGGCTCCGGAGAGCGTCGACAGCCAGGAAATCGTGGTCTCCGGCATCCGAGCCAGTCTGCGTGCTTCGATGGACATCAAGCGTGATGCCCTGGGTGTCGTGGACGCAATCACCGCGGAAGACATCGGGAAATTCCCTGACACCAATCTGGCCGAATCGCTGCAGCGCATCACGGGCGTATCAATCGACCGGCAAAGTGGCGAAGGTTCGAAGGTTACGGTTCGCGGCTTTGGGCCCGACTACAACCTGGTCTTGCTCAACGGACGGCAGATGCCCGCGTCGGGCGTGGGTGATTGCTGTTCGGCCCCTGCTTCGCGCAGCTTTGACTTCGCAAACCTTGCGGCCGAAGGGATCGCCGGGGTCGAAGTTTACAAGTCAGGCCGTGCCACCCTGCCGACCGGCGGGATCGGTTCGGTTATCAACATCAAGACCCCGCGTCCGCTCGATCGGCCCGGCTTCAAGGCCAGCATCGGTGTAAAGGGCGTGATCGATCACACCTTTGAAGGTACCGAAGTGACCCCCGAGGTGTCTGGCATTGTCAGTCAGACCTTTGCTGATGACACGATCGGGATCCTGGTCAGCGGTTCTTACCAGAAGCGCCGGGCCAGCATGGCGCAGTTCAGCGCTGGTTGGCGCGAAGGTTATCTGGGGAACGAAAACAACTGGGGCTCGCTCCCGGTCGATGCCAATGACTGGCGCGTCCAGTTCGTCAATCCGAACCTGCTCAACCAGATCCAGAACAAGCCTGATGCGACCGATGTGTATCAAGTGACGCAGAACGCCGGTTACGATTTCACCGACATGGAACGTGAGCGCATCAACGGCCAACTGGTGCTTCAGTTCAAGCCGAGCGACTCGCTTTCTGCGGTGGTCGATTACACCTATTCGCAGAACACCATCGATGCGCGCACGAACAGCATCGGTGTGTGGTTCAACCACACCAACACCTCAAGCAGCTGGACCGATGGTCCGGCGGCGGGCCCGAACTTCTATGCTGAAGCATTCGGTGCCGGTGAAGGCAAGGATCTGGCAATCACCGGGGCCCTGGCGAAGAATCGCAACATCAACCAGTCGATTGGCGGCAACATTCGCTGGGATGGGCCGGGCGGACTGCGGCTTGAACTGGATGCCCATCACTCCACCGCTGAAAGCAAGCCGACTTCGCCCTATGGCAGCAACATCGCCGTTGGCAACGCGATCTTTGGCGTAGCCAGCCAGCGCACTGATTTTACCACCGAAATGCCGGTAATCTCGGTTGCGATGCATCCCGGTGCCGGGATTGCTGCGTCGAACATTCGCCCGGCCGGCAACGCTTTCCGCAACGGCTATATGAAGGATGAAATCAACCAGTACGCGCTGCGCGGCGGTTGGGATTTCGACACCTCGCTTATCGAAAGTCTCGACTTCGGGGTGACCTACACCGAAAACAAGGTTCGTTCGGCCTTTGGTGTGATCCAGAATGACAGCTGGGGTGGTACGCTGACCGCGGCGCAGACCCCGGATGATCTTTACGCGATCACTCCGCTCTCGGCTGATCTGGCAGGCATGAACGGGGCAGCGGATGCTGCGATCATCCCGAACTACTTCCGGATCAACACCAACGGATTGATCAATCTGCTGCAGTCGCAGCTTGGCATCTGCAACGGTGCGGCTGTTTCGGGCACCTGCCTCGCCAGTTTCACGACCGATCGTCGGATCAGCGAAAAGACCTTGTCACCGTATCTCCAGTCCACCCATGCCTTTGATCTCGGCGATGTCAGCGCCAAGCTGCGGCTGGGTCTGCGCTATGAGAAGACCAAGATCGATTCATCGGCGCTGGTGCCGATCCCGACCGGCACAAAGTGGGTGGCGGACAACGAGGTCACGGCGGTGTTCGGTACCGCTCAGGACTTTACCACGCTCAAAGGTGAATACGAAAACTGGCTGCCGGCCTTCGATCTTGACATCACGCCGATGGCGGACGTGAAGCTGCGCGCATCCTACAGCCACACGATCACCCGGCCCGACTATGGCCGGATGCAAGGCGGTATCACCATTGGTCAGCCGCTGCGTCCCAATGGCGGCAGCACTGCTAGCAGCGGTAACCCAGGGTTGCTTCCTTACCTGTCGAAGAACATCGATGTCTCGGCTGAGTGGTACTATGGCAGGGAAAGCTACATTTCGGTGGGCTTCTTCCACAAGCGGGTCAGCAACTACATTGCTGATGCCACCACGCAGGGCCCCTTGTTCAACCTGACCAATCCGGCGCAAGGCGCGGCCGTGCAAGCGGCTCGTGCGGCTTTGGGGGGCAATCCGTCCTTCGCGCAAATCCGCGATTGGGTCATGGTCAATCGCCCCGCGTTGTATGTTCCGGGTTCTCCGGCTGGCATATCCGGTGCAGCAAGTGACCCGGCCATGGTCTTCACCATCACCGCGCCAAGCAACAGCAATCAGGTTGCCAACCTGCATGGCTGGGAATTCGCCTTGCAGCACAGCTTCTGGGATACTGGTTTCGGCGCCCAACTGAACTATACGGTTGTGCGTAGCAATACGGATTACGACAACACACTGCGCTATACCGCAACGCAGTTCGCGGTTACCGGGATCAGCGACAGCGCCAATGCGGTGCTGTTCTATGACAAGAACGGTGTGCAGGCGCGCGTGGCCTATAACTGGCGTGACGGTTTCCTTTCGGGCTATGGCTTCGACCCGTTCTACATCAAGCCTTATGGCCAGTGGGATCTGAGCGCGAGCTATGAGTTCCGCAAGGGAATGACCCTGTTTGTCGAAGGCATCAACGTGACCAAGGCGGACCGCAAGGGTCATATGCGCAATGAACAGACCGTCTTCTTTGCGGCTCCTGGCTATGCCCGCTATTCGGCAGGTTTGCGCTGGAACTTCTGACGAACGGCTTGATCGTCGCAGCGTCGGGTGGAAAGGTCGCTCCGCAAGGGGCGGCTTTTTCCGCTTTAGGACAATGATGGATGCGCGGGATGCATGACGGGCAGATCAGGTCGGTCGTGGTGCTGGGCGGCGGGACGGCCGGCTGGCTTGCGGCAGCCTATCTGGCGGCAAGCGCGCGTGCGTCCGGGTCCGAAATTACCATCACTGTAATCGAGGCACCTGATATTCCCACCGTCGGTGTGGGTGAAGGGACCTGGCCGACGCTGCGCGCCACGCTGCAGGCGATTGGCATCGCTGAGGCCGATTTCATTCGCGCCTGCGATGCCACGTTCAAGCAGGGGTCGCGGTTCGACGGCTGGGTCGATGGCACAGTGGGGGATAGCTACCTCCATCCGTTTTCTCCGCCGCCGCAGGGTGATGCTTCCGGTTTGCTGGCCGCCTGGCGGTCTGGCGACCTGTCGTTCGGCGCAGCCATGACCCCGCAGCATGCGGTCTGCGCCGCCGGTTTGGCACCGCGCCAGCCTGGCATGCCTGACTATGCCGGGGCCTTGAACTATGCCTACCATTTCGATGCCACGAAGTTCGCTGTCTTGCTCGCGAGTCATGCGTCCGATTGCCTTGGCGTTCGCCATATTGCTGACCGGGTAACGGCCGTGATCCCGGCAGAATGCGGGGATATTGCAGCACTAGTCACCGCAGAGCATGGCGAGATTACCGGGGATATGTTCATCGATTGCTCTGGCCAATCGGCGCTGCTGATCGGTCAGCACTATGGGGTCCAATGGGTTGATCGGTCGGATGTGTTGTTCAATGATCGAGCCTTGGCGCTGCAGGTTCGAACCCTGCCGGGTTGCGAGATCGCATCCCAGACGGTCGGCACTGCTCACCGCGCGGGCTGGATCTGGGACATTGCCCTGCCTGAACGGCGGGGAATCGGTTGTGTCTATTCCTCGCGGTTTCTGGATGACGATGCCGCCCGGGCGATCCTGATCGATCATATCGCCAAGGCAGTTCCCGGCGTCGATCCGGCATTGCTTGAGCCGCGCCGTCTGTTGTTCCCGACCGGCTACCGCGGTGAATTGTGGCACCGCAATTGCCTGGCGATCGGGCAGGCTGCGGGGTTTATCGAGCCACTTGAAGCTTCGGCAATCGTGATGATCGAACTGTCGCTGCGTGCTCTTGCCGAGAATTTCCCGCGGAGACGTTCGACCGTGCCGTTTCTGGCAGAACGGTTCAACACGCTGTTCCATTATCGCTGGGAACGTGTCATCGAATTTCTCAAGTTGCACTATGTGTTGAGCCAACGGTCCGAACCATACTGGCAAGCGCACCGCGATCCGGCGACCGTCCCGGCACGTCTGGCAGCGCAGCTGGGCCTGTGGCGCGATCAGCCGCCCTCGATCTGGGATTTCATGCAGATTGACGAAGTGTTTCCCGCAGCCAGCCAGCAATTTGTGCTTTACGGCATGGGTTTTGCCGTTCCACCCGGCCTGCAACCAAGGCCGGATACGCAACACCAGCTGGCAGAGATAGCGCGGCGCGGGCGTGCGCTGACCACGTCTTTACCCACCAATCGCGCCTATGCGGACCGCCTGCGCGCCGTCACCCCTTGCCAAGGACAGGCCTGACATGAGCAATCACCAGATCGTCAACAATACCCAGCACCGTGACCTGCGGGTCCGCGCCGATCACGGCGTGGAGCTGGGGGATGGGGTAATGGCCTGTCTGACCGTGCCTTATGAATTTCGCAGAGTTCAGGCGGAATTCCCGATCGTGTTCCGGCGCGATCTGGAAAGCGGGACTTTTTCCGCCTTGGCCCTGTTCGGCTTTGAAGAAGGCGAAAACCTCTTCCTTGAAGGGGATCACTGGGACGCCACCTACAAGCCGCTGGCGCTCAGTATCCAGCCTTTCCTGGTCGGCCATGGTCCCGGGCCCGGTGCGCAGGTTCATGTTGATTTGGACCACCCCCGCGTAACCCGCGCGGGCAACGACGGCATTCTGTTGTTCGGCGCTGATGGTCAGCCCAGCCCCTATGTCGAAGCCGTGGCTGAACAGCTCGGTGATCTCGATCAAGGCTACCGCGCCGCCGGGGCCTTTTTTGCCACGCTGGAAAGCCATGCCCTGCTTGAGCCCTTTGCGCTCGAAGTGCCGCTGGCCGACGGTTCGCGGCATTCGCTGGTGGGGTTCCATACGATCGATGAGGCACGGTTGCAGTCGCTCGGGGGGGAGGCGCTGGATGAATTGCACCGTGCTGGACACCTGATGCCATTGTTCATGGCGCTGGCTTCACTTTCGAACTTCAGCGAACTGGTGGCGCGCCGCAACCGCAAGACCGGGCATGGCTGAACGGCCCAGCCCTTCTCTCGTGGCTGAAGCCACGCCGGCCGATCTGGCCGGGCTCGACGCACGGCTGCAGGGCGCCGTCACGCCTTTCGTGATACGCAGGCTGGCTGCGCACTGGCCGCTGGTCAATGCCGGGCTTGCGGGCCGGGAGGAAGCCTTTGCCTATCTGCGCGGGCATGCCCGGGACCGCGAATTTATCTATTCAGTCGGGGCCGCGGGCAGCGGTGCTTCATTGTTCTACGACGAAGCGATGGTGGTTAATTTTCGTACGGAAAGAGCCCGCGCGGGAGCGATGCTGGATGAGATCGCGGCAGCCGCGCAAGCGGGCGATGGACAGGTGGTCTATGCCGGATCGATCGACATTCCGGACTATTTCCCGACACTAGGCCAGACCAATGCAATCGATCTTGGCCTGCGGGAGCCCCTGGCCAGCATCTGGATCGGTACTGCTACCACGGTTGCCGCGCACAGTGATTTTCCGGACAACCTTGCGATCTGCGCGGTTGGCCGACGGCGGTTTACCCTGTTTCCACCCGATCAGTTCGCCAACCTCTATCTTGGGCCGCTTGACAACACGCCAGCTGGACGCGCGGTCAGCATGGTCGATCACCAGAATCCGGACTTTGTACGGCACCCCGGCTATCGGGAAGCTCTGGCAGCGGCCCAGATTGCCGATCTTGAACCTGGCGATGCTCTGTTTGTGCCATCGGGCTGGTATCACCGGGTTGAAGCGCAGGCGCCGCTCAATGTGTTGGTCAATTACTGGTGGCGTACCAGCCCGCGCTGGATGGGTGAACCGCAGGAAGCCATGCTCCACGCGCTGCTCTCGATCCGTGACCTGCCTGAACATCAGCGCGACGTTTGGCGCAAGATGTTCGAGCATTACGTTTTTTCGGGCGGCGCCAAGGCTGCTGAACATCTGCCCGAACCGGCCCGCGGCGTGCTGGCCCGATTGCGGACCGAAACCGCGGGCCGCTTGCGCTCGTTCCTTTTGCGGAGTCTCTCGCGATGAATGTCCCCATGCCACCTGCAACACCGCGCCGGATAGTGATCGCGGGCGGCGGCACCGCTGGTTGGATGACTGCAGCGGCGCTGGCGCGCACGCTTGGTGAAGTTATCCAACTGACACTGATCGAATCTGACGCGATCGGCACGATCGGAGTGGGAGAAAGCACGATCCCGCCGCTGGTGCTCTACAACCGCCTGCTTGGAATCGCCGAGGCTGATTTCATGCGGGCCACTCAGGCCACCTTCAAGCTCGGCATCAAGTTCGAAAACTGGAAGGATCTGGGCGAGACCTATTTTCATTCATTCGGCGCTGCGGGCAAGGACCATTGGTCGGCGGGATTTCAGCACTTCTGGCTCCATGGACTGGCCCAGGGGCATAGTCACAGCTACGATGACTATTGCCTTGAACTGAAGGCGGCACTGGAGAGCAAGTTTGCGCACCTTCCCGAAGAGCGGATGAACTATGCCTATCAGCTTGATGCCGGGCTCTATGCCGCATTCCTGCGCCGCATGGCTGAAGGCGATGGGGCGACGCGGATCGAAGGCAAGATTGGCGAAGTCGAACTTGACGGCGAAAGTGGCAACATCGCAGCGTTGCGCCTTGAAGACGGGCGGCGGATCGAAGGTGACCTGTTCATTGATTGCACCGGGTTTCGGGCACTAATGATTGAAGGCGCGCTCAAGGCAGGGTTCGACGACTGGCGATCATTCCTTGCCTGTGACAGTGCGATTGCGATCCAGACGTCCAGCGTTCGCCCGCCTGTGCCCTATACGCGCGCCATTGCACACGATGCCGGGTGGCAGTGGCGCATCCCGTTGCAACACCGTCAGGGCAACGGAATCGTCTATTGCAGTCGCTTCCTGGACCGCGATGCCGCGCTGCAGCGCCTGTTCGACTCGATCGAGGGTGAGCGCCTGGTGGTGCCCAATTTCATCAGTTATGTCACCGGCGTGCGGCGCAAGCAGTGGCATCGCAATTGCATTGCAGTAGGGCTTTCTGGTGGGTTCCTTGAGCCGCTTGAGTCAACCGCGATACATCTGATCCAGCGCGCGGTCCTCAGGATCATCCGGATGCTTCCAGCGGGCGCGATCAGCGAACGTGACATTGCTGAATTCAACGATCAGCAACTGACGGACATGGAGCAGATCCGGGACTTCCTGATCCTCCACTATAAGGTAACCAATCGCCGTGACAGCCCGTTCTGGCGTGAATGCGCCGATCGGGAAATCCCGCCAAGTCTTGAGCAGAAGATCGAACTGTTCCGCGAAACCGGGCGAGTGTTTCGCAAGAACGAAGAACTGTTTTCGGAAAACAGCTGGGCTCAGGTGATGATGGGGCAGGGCATCATCCCGCAAAGTTATCACCCGGTTGCGGCCAAGCTGCGTGCCGGAGAACTCGACAAATTTCTCTCATCCTTGCGCCACGGCATTGCCGATACTGTGGCCTCTTTGCCGGCGCATCACGATTATGTTGCCCGCTATTGCGGAGCCGTTCGCAGGTGAGGCCGGTGCTGCCCTTGATCCGGTTCGGACTTTTGGTCGGGCTATTACAGGCGGCAGTGCCGATTGCAGCCGCACCGCAAGATGACTGGAAGCTGGTTTGGTCGGATGAGTTTAATGCTGCGCGAATCGACCGGCGCAAGTGGCGGTTCGACGTGGATTGCTGGGGCGGGGGCAATGACGAGCGCCAGTGTTATACCAAGAGTGCGCGCAATGCCGGGATCGAAAACGGCAAGCTGGTGATCACGGCGCGGCATGAACGATCGTCTGGCCATGCCCTGCCCAAGCATTTGCGCGCAGCCTCCGCGGCATCCGGCGCACAGGCAACCCGGCAATTCTCCTCGGCACGGTTGAGCACCAGGGGCAAGGCTGCCTGGCGCTATGGCAAGATCGAAGTCCGGGCCAGATTGCCGCAAGGACAGGGCACCTGGCCAGCGATCTGGATGCTGCCACGCGCCGATACCTATGGCGCCTGGGCGGCATCCGGCGAAATCGATGTGCTTGAGACCGTGAACCTTGGGGTGGCGTGCCAATCCTGCTCAACCGGCCGCGAAGACACCATCCTGGGCACTCTTCATTTCGGGGATCGCTGGCCCAGGAATACTCTTAGGAGTGAAGAATTTCACGCTGCCGCGGTGCTTGAAGGTTTTCATACCTTTGCGGTTGAGTGGGAGCCTGGCCAGATCACCTGGCAACTGGACGGCCAGACCTATGCGAGGCGCGTGGCAAGTGAGTGGTGGTCAGCGGGCACGAAGAAGCCTGGGGCACCATTTGACCGTGAATTCTATCTGATCCTCAATCTGGCAATCGGCGGCAAGCTGGCCGAAGGGCGCGGGCTGGGCGGCGTGCACGCAGATGGCTATCCAAAGCGCTTCGAGATCGACTGGGTTCGGGTCTGGCAAAAACCCGCGCACGGCGTTACGCCACGGCGCAAAGGGGGAAACTGATCCATGGCGAGACGCCGCCAGGCCGTTACGATCAAGCATGTCGCTGCCGATGCCGGCGTCTCGTTGCAGACGGTCAGCCGGGTGATCAACAACGAACCCAGTGTCAGTTCGGATATGCAGCGGCGGGTCCAGGCCTCGATCGACAAGTTGGGCTACGTCCCTTCGATCGCAGCCCAGCGGATGAGCGGATCGCGCTCCTACCTGATTCTGGCGATCAACGACCGGGACCGCACGATCGCTGATTGGCGCGCGCGGCTGGGTACCGACTGGGTTGACCAGATGTTGCTGGGCGGCATGCTCAAATGTGCCGAACATGGCTATCGCATGATCTTCGAACTGGTCGATACCCATTCCGACCATGTTGAGCGTGAACTTTCCGCCGCAATCGCGGCGCTGCAACCAGACGGGATCATCCTCACCCCGCCACATTCCGACAACCCGCAGATTGTCCAGTTTCTGTCAGGCCAGAACATCCCCTTCGTGCGGATTGGCTCGATCCAGAACGGTGCCGGCATTTCTATTTCCATGGATGATGAAGGATCGGCGCGCACTGCAACCCGGCATTTGCTTGAGCTAGGCCATCGGCGGATCGGATTCATCGCTGGTGCATCGGAATATGAACTGAGTGGCTGGCGCGTCGATGGCTGGAGGCAGGCGATGGACGCGGCAGGGGCTGTCTGTGACGGCCTGCTGGAATACGGCAACTTCAGTTACGCATCGGGCGAAGCGGCGGCGCGGCGTTTGCTGATGGCGCCCGAACGCCCCAGCGCGATCATTGCCAGCAATGACCAGATGGCGCTTGCGACGCTGGAAGTCGCGCGCGAGCTTGGTCTGAACGTGCCAGTCGGCCTGTCGATCATCAGCTTTGACAATACCCCGATTGTGCGTTTCACCCAGCCTGCACTGACCGCAGTTGACCAACCGATCGCCGCAACCGCGTCGAAAGCGGTTGAATTGATCATTGCAGCGCAAAAGGGCGATCCTGCCCCAACCAGCCTGACTACGATCAGTGCACCGCTGATCGAGCGGGGATCGGTCGCCAAGCCTTCAGGCCGCTTTGGTGGCTGAACCGTCAGTCGGTGGGTCGCGGGCTCCACGGGCCTTTCTGATCGCCTATGCGCTCGCCTGGTGCGGGGGGGCCATTGCCTATGTTCCTTTCCTCACCATCCTGCTGCCGGTCCGGGTTGAGCTGCTTGCGGGGGCGCAGCATTCGATAACCTGGCTTGCCTATCTGGCTTTTGCCGGCGCGATCGCAGCCAGCCTGGGTCATATCGGGTTTGGATACCTCAGCGACATTACCCGCGTCAGGCGCCCCTGGATTGGTGCGGGCTTGATCTTGTCCAGCCTGCTCCTGGTTCTGGTCGGCAAGGCCGGCTCTCTTGCAGGATTGCTGACGGTGATTATCCTGTGGCAGCTTGCGCTTAACATGATGCTGGCACCGCTTGCCGCCTGGGCGGGCGATTGCGTGCCCGATGCGCAGAAGGGGCTGCTCGGCGGCCTGCTCGCCTTTGCTCCGGCACTTGGCGCTCTGTCGGGAGCTGCGGTGACATGGTCGGATCTTGCAACGGCTGACATCCGGCTTGGGGCCATCGCGGTCCTGGTCTGCCTGTGTGTCGCCCCGGTGCTGTTGATGAGGGGTGGATCACAACCTGCCGGAATTGCCGCGGCCGATGGCAAGTCAGCGGATGGCGGCAAATGGTTCCTTGCCAATCCACTCGTCCGCCGGATGTGGCTGGCGCGGCTAGCAGTGCAGATCGCTGAAGCCGCCCTGTTCGCCTATCTATATCTCTGGTTTCGCTCGATCGATCCGGCGATGGGCGATCATCGCACTGCCAGGGTATTCAGCACCGTCCTGCTGCTTTCTGCACCGCTGGCCCTGATGATCGGGCATTGGGCGGACCGCCATGCCAAGCCGATTTGGCCGCTGGCAATAGCCGCGATGGTCTCATCGCTAGGGCTGGTGACCATGGCCCTGGCAAGCGATCTTTTCTGGGCGATCGGCACTTACGCGTTGTTTGGACTTGCCAGTTCGGTCTTTCTGGCCTTGCATTCCGCGCAGACTCTGCGGGTTCTGCCCAGGCCCGACCGGCGCGGACGTGATCTGGGGCTGTTCAACCTTACCAACACGGTCCCGTCGCTTGTCATGCCTTGGCTGGTGCTGGCGATGGTGCCGCAGTTCGGTTTCGCTGGAGTGTTCGTGCTGCTTGCGGCCCTGGCCCTGAGCGCCGGACTGGTACTCATCCGGCTGCCTTCACATATCTGACAAGCCCGCTTGATCTTGATCGTTTCCCGTGCAAATGAAAGATTGAGAACGTTCACAATGCCAAGTTAGGAAGTGGGATCGATGCGGGTGCGGCGGTTTATTTTTGCGGCAGGAGTGGTGGTAGCGGCTCTGCCTGTTGCCGGGTTTGCCAGGCAGGTGCCGGTTTCGATTCCCCAGGAAGCGCGCGCCAATCCGGCCAACTGGCCGGACGCCCGCAGCCCTGCGGCGCTCAGCAGTGCGCGCGATGAAACACGGATCGACGCTATTCTGGCCGGAATGACGATCGAACAAAAGGTCGGTCAGATGATCCAGGCCGATATTGCATCGATCACGCCGGAAGATCTGGCCCGTTACCCGCTGGGTTCGATTCTGGCAGGCGGCAATTCCGGTCCCTATGGCGATGAGCGTGCAGATGCCGCAAAATGGGCGCGCCTGGTAGGAGAGTTCCGCCAGGCCTCGATCCGGTCTGGCGCTCGTATTCCGATTATTTTCGGGGTTGATGCGGTTCACGGCCACTCGAACTTGCCGGGGGCAACAATTTTTCCCCATAACATCGGGCTGGGCGCGGCGCGCGATCCTGACCTGATCCGCCGGATCGGGATGGCCACCGCCATGGAAGTTGCGGGCAGCGGGATCGAATGGACGTTTGCTCCAACCCTTGCGGTACCAAAGGATCTGCGCTGGGGCCGCAGCTACGAAGGCTATTCTTCAGACCCGGCGCTGGTAGCGCGCTATTCGCAAGCGATGACCGAAGGACTGCAGGGCACCTTGCGTCAAGGCAAGCGGCTGCCCGGTGATCGGGTTGCGGCAACGGCCAAGCACTTTCTGGCCGACGGCGGCACCCAGGGCGGAAAGGATCAGGGCGATGCCCGAATTTCCGAAGCCGAACTGATCGCCAGCCACGCCCGGGGTTATCCGGCCGCGATCAATGCCGGGGCGCTAACCGTGATGGCCAGCTTTTCCAGCTGGAATGGGGTCAAGAATCACGGCAATCCCACTTTGCTGACGGATGTGCTCAAAGGTCGGATGGGCTTTGCCGGGCTGGTGGTCGGCGATTGGAACGGTCATGGTCAAGTGCCCGGCTGCACCGTGACCGATTGTGCCGCAACCTTCAACGCGGGCCTCGATCTCGCCATGGCTTCGGACAGCTGGAAAGGGCTGTTTGAATCAACAGTTCGTGATGCGCGCGATGGGACAATTTCCCAGTCCCGGATTGATGATGCCGTTCGGCGGGTCCTGCGGGTCAAGCTCAAGCTTGGTCTGCTTGATGCCACGCCGGTGCTGCGGGGCAACCCGGGCGTGATTGGCGCTGCAAGCCACCTTGCGCTGGCCCGCGAAGCCGTGGCCAAATCGCTCGTACTGCTCAAGAACAACGGATCGGTCCTGCCGATCAAGGCCGGCGCAAAGGTTCTTGTGACCGGGCCGGGTGCCGATAATATGGCGATGCAGAACGGCGGCTGGACCATTACCTGGCAAGGCACCGACACGGGATCGGCTGATTTCCCCAACGGACAAACCATCGGCCGGGCGATTGCCAGCGCAGTGGAAGAAGCGGGCGGATCAGCAAGCATTTCCACTGGCGGAACCTGGACCGACAAGCCCGACGTGGCCGTGGTGGTCTTTGGCGAACAGCCCTATGCCGAGTTTCAAGGCGACGTGCCCGATCTGGCCTTTCGGGCCCTGCGCGGTGAAGAGGCGCTGGTTGCGCGCCTTAAGCAGGCCGGGGTTCCCGTTGTCTCGGTTTTCCTTTCAGGCCGGCCGCTGTTTGCCGGTTCACTGATCAACCAGTCGGATGCCTTTGTCGCGGCCTGGCTGCCAGGCACACAGGGGCGCGGTGTGGCCGACGTCCTGGTCGCAGGGCGCAATGGCAAATCGCCGCGCGGCTTCGTCGGGCGCTTGCCATTTGCCTGGCCCAATGATGCCCGCTCACCGGTTACTGAGCCCTTGTTTGCTGCCGGGTATGGCCTTGACTATCGCAAGGCAGCGATGCTCGCTCCGATCAACGAAGACCCGAAGGTCGAACTCGCGGCGACGGCCAGCGAGGAGAGGTACCTTTCGCTTGGCAAGACCGTCGGACCTTGGCGACTGGGGTTTGACAGCGTGGTCACTGCGCGGCCGGTCGATCTTGGTGCACAGGAAGATTCCCAGCAGTTCCGCTGGGAACAGAACGGCGCCATTGCGCTGGATGGTCCCGCCGTCAGCCTGCGGCGCCAGCTTGGAGGGAGCTTTGCCCTGGTGCTTGACTGGCGGATCGATGCCTTGCCAGCAGGCCCCATCCGGCTTGCCATGGCCGGCGGTGACGTTGACATTACGGCCCTGGTCCGCGCGCTGCCGATGGGTAAAGCCGTGCAGTCTCGTATCCCGCTAAGCTGCTTTGCTGCGAGTGGTGGGAATTTCGATCAGGTCGGCTCGCCGCTGCGATTGACGGGGGGGCAGGGCCTTGCCCTGACTCTGCGCAATGTCCTGATTGAATCGTCGTCGACCGCATTCGATTGCCCGGCCAAGCCATAAAAGCAGCATGGCTGGTCGCAGATTGGCTGGTATCCGGCTAAAGAATACCTCGCAGGATGATTGGGCGCAGAGGTGAGGCCTTGCAAGGCTTCCCGTCCTCCTCCGGTCAATCGATCACACCAAATCCGTAGGTCTCGTCAAAGCCGTTCCCGCCCAGATCGCGCGCCGATCGGCGCAATCGTTCACTGCATGTCGCAGCCGTTTCGCCCGAGGAACGGCAGCGCGCCAGCCAGCCGGTCACATGCGGCGTCGCGAATGAGGTGCCGGTGAAGCGGGCGTAGCCGCCTGGCGCATTGGCGGCGACAACATCAACACCCTGTGCCGCCACGGTGATGTAGCGGCCGCGGTTGGCATAGCGGTAAATCCGCAGGTTCTTGTCGACGGCCGTCACGGCCACCACGCCGGGCACGGCGGCAGGATAGGCAGGAGGCGCAGTGGGGCCGCCATTTCCCGCAGCAGCGACGATCGTGTGACCGCTGGCCAAGGCATCGCGGATCAGTCGGTCGAGTATCGCATTGCGCGGTCCGGCCAGGCTCATGTTGATGGTCGGCGCGCCTTGGGCCAGCGTCCATTCCAGCGCTTGTGCGATGACGTCGGCGGAAGTGAACGGTCGGCTGGCGGGGCCGCGAAAGATATTGGCTGAATAGATTGTCGCATTGCCTTCACCGGCGATCAACGAGGCGACCGCAGTCCCATGCGCCACCGGGGCACCAGGCTGGTTCCCGTCCCGCCAGGCAACCAGCCGCGAATTTCCCAAACCGGGGTGAGGGTGAACAGCCGTATCGATGACCCCAACGGCAAGCGCACCGGAATTGCGCCGAGCAGGCGCCCCTCCCTTGATCCGTTTGCCGTGGGCACCGGCAGTAAGGTTGAGGCCATAGTAGTGAACAAGATCAATCACCGCTTCGGGATCGATCGCACGCATCACTTCGCGGGCATCGCGCGAGGTCATTCCGGCCGGAGCCGATATCCTGATCACTTCACGCCTCAGGGACTCCAGCCGTTGACGCTCGATCACTCGAAAGCCCCGCGCTTGGGCAGCTTCGACGGTCGCCGGATTAAGATCAACGCCAACCAGTTCGCCGTGCCGCACCGGGAATCCGTGCTCATCATGTTCGGCGCCCTCGCTTTGCCCGAGATCGCGAAGCAGGTGGCTGGATCCGCTCGATCCGCCAGTATCACCTCGTTCGGCCAGTTCGGCGACCTCTTCCGCTGCGTCTTCCGCTGCGTCTTCGGCTTCCTTGGTAGACTCTTTGGCAAAGTCTTCCTGGATCTTGCCCAGATCTTCGGCTGACTTTTGCTGCTCTTTGGCGAAATCCGCATCGAGTTTGGCAAGATCTTCAGCAGCCTTGTCTGGTTCACGCACGGCGCTCTGTTCGATCCGGGCGCGCTCTTCAGCATAGCGGGTCGACGTTTCGTCGGAACGTTGCGCGGCGCGGGAAAGATCGCGGTCCAACCGGCCCTGCGCACGCGAACCGGTCTCCGGATCGCGTTCATGCGCGGCGAGCATCGCCGAGGCGCAGGATACGGCCAGAACCGCCGCGAGGGCCAGAACGCGCTTGGCTGTCATATCATTATCCTATCACACGGACGCACCCCGCGAAACCGGAGTGCGATCTGGCGGGAAAACGTTAGTCCCGGCGTAATATTCCCCGGGACTTGCATTTGTCGGCTGCAGGCTCGACAGAAAAGCGCCGGTACGCTGGAATAATACGGCAAACAGATCGTTATCGCGGGGAACTGATGGCTGCTGCAAGCGCCGACGAAGCCGATTTCAGGAACGCGGTGATTGCCGCGCTGCCTCGGCTGCGCCGGTTTTGCCAAGGCCTTGCGGGCAATGCCCAGGATGGAGACGATCTGATGCAAGCGACTGTGGAACGCGCGCTTTCCCGTGCGGACCAGTTTGAAACGGGCACCCGGATTGACAGCTGGATGTTTCGCATTGCGCAGAATCTGCGGATTGACGCAGCCCGTTCCACGCAGCGCCGCGGACAGCAGGTGCCGATTGAGGATCTGCCTGACACGATCGGAGAAGATGGGCGCACAACACTGGAGAACCGTTCGGATCTGGTCGCTGCCAACCGTGCCCTGCAGGCGGTGCCCGATGAGCAGCGCGCGGCCTTCCTGCTCGTGGTGGTCGAAGGGCTAAGCTATCGGGAGGCGGCCGAAGTGCTCGAAGTTCCGGTCGGTACGATCATGAGCCGCCTGGCCCGCGCACGCGGACGGATCGAGCATGCCATCGGGCGCGGCCCGGGAGGAATGCAATGAGTGACGTAAACGACGATCAGCTGGCTGCCTGGATCGACGGCGCGCTTTCGGCAAAGGAGGCTGCGGCTTTCGAAGCAGAGCTGGCGCGCGATCCCGTACTGGCGGCAAGAGCCGAAAAATGGAAAGCCAACGATGCCTTCATCGCGGGGGCGCTGCGGCCGATCGCGGATATGCCGATCGACGATGCCATGCTCGCCCGGCTAGGCCTCACCGAGGTCGCGCCGCTGCGGCTTGCCGCCAATGACAATCCGCCTTGGTGGCGCCGTCATGCCCTGCCACTGGGCGGAGCGATCGCGGCCAGCCTTGTTGCCGCTTTGCTGCTGACTGTGCCGCAGGCGTCGCCGCGTGACGGACTCAGCCTCGCGCTGGATACCACGCCTTCGCTGCAATCGGCCCGGCTTGCGGATGGACGGGTGATCGAACCCACGCTTACCGTGCGTGCCAGTGACGGGCGCTGGTGCCGTGAATTCCGGTCGGCGGGAGAAACCAGTCTGGCCTGCCGCGACAACAAGGCCTGGCAAGTCGAGGCGACCGGGAAGGGCAGCGGTCCGGCCGATAGTGGCGAGATCGGCCTTGCGGCCGGTGCGGACAGCGCGGCGCTGGAAGGCACCTATCGCCGGATCGGAGCAACCGATCCGGTCGGGGCTGATCAGGAAGCAAAGCTTATTGCTAACGGCTGGGATCAGCGCTGAAGCCACCTGCAAATGCTGCCGCGCAACTGCAGCGCCTCTAGAAATTCACCTGCATCCGTGCCACGCCAACATTGCTGGCGCGGTCCGGGGTCAGGCCGGAGAAATCCACCTTGGTGTGGGTGAAATCAGTCATCAGGCGCAAGTTCTTGCCGAAATAGAGGTTTGCGCCGCCGGTGATCGCTTGCCCGATCCCGCGATCAAAGGCCCCGTCGCGCAAATCGAGCCGGCTATAGCGCACCGCCAATTCAGCCGCGAACCTGCCTTTCCTCAGCTCCGCTCCGGAAAAGTTCCCGGTGCCGCGGGCATAGTCATAGCCTCGGCCAGTAACCAGCCAGCTGGCTTGCACGGTCTGGCCGTTGAAATGCAGGCTTGGCGCAAGATCGCGTGATACGGCGGTTCCCAGGGTTTGAGCCTGAACCAGCAGCGGTCCGTGCGAGATGCCCAGTTCCGCGCTCCAGCCGCTCAGGTGCCTGAGATTGCGCAAGGTTCCGCTTGCCATGACCGCTGGGGCAAGCGCGCTGCCCGGATCGGCAGACAGGCGCCAGGTCTCGCCGCTGCTGAATGTCCGGCGTTCTCCGGCCAGGCCAAGGTGCAGCCGCGTGCGGCCCTGACTGACCGGCAGGGCCGTGACCCGCCCGACAAAGCCGCGCCCGCGCTCGGCCGCGCGTCCGTCCTCGTCATCGAGGGCATCAGTGAACCAGCCTGCAGCCGCGGTCCAGCGCTTGCCACTGACGATCGCCATGCCGCCCAGCCCATAGCCCGGGGCCAGGCTTGAAGCGAGCGAGCGTTCGGCGAACGGAATCGAATTGGAGCTTTGCAGGTCCTCGGCGGAGAACGGCACCAGCATGTTTCCGCCGCGCAGTTCGATCTGGTCGGTCGGTGCGATACCCAGCCAGACATTGCGCCAGCCCTTTGATCCGCCAGCGAACTCGCGGTCGATCCGAAAGCGTACGGCATCGCCGGCCCTGCCAGACAGTTCCAGCCGGGCGCGGCGGAAAGCGGCATCGCTGATGCTGGTGGGTACTGCCGCCGGGTCATCGAACACGACGGCATCAAAGTGGAGCCGCCCACCCAGCTTGAGCGTCAGGTCGCCCTGCGCAAGAGTCAATCCGCGTTCATCCGCGTCAAGGCCATCGGCCAGGGCCGGGGTGGATGCGGCGCAAAGCAGCAGCGCTGCCAGTGGGATGGATTTCACTGGTTGGTTCCTTCGTATCCAAGCAATCGAAAAACGGTTTGAGTCAGCCCCTGACGGTGGGCGCTGGTGAAATTGTGCCTGGTGCGCGGCAGGATGGTCAGGCTGCTCGCTTCACACCAACCAGCCTTTCGCAAGGCGCGGTGCCATGCTTTGGCACGCGAACGGCGATCCCGGCCCTGGATTCGGTCAAGTTCGGGACTGTGCCGCAGGGCAGGATCGTCATGCCGGTCCCGCTGACCGACGATCAGATGAAAAGGCACGCGGCGCGCAGCCGGATCAAGCGGGCCATCGGGCAAGCCCGCCAGGCCCAGCGGCCAGAGCTGCTCTGGATCGGGCATGGTATACCACCCTGCCGAAGCCGGTATGCAAACGCGGACGCGGTTGGGATGGATCAGGCTGAACCGGTGGGCAAACTGGGCTCCGCCGGAAAAACCGAACAGCGCGATGCTGAGCGTAGCAAGGCCAAAGCGCCGCGCCGCGTCATCCAGCACTGTACACAGCGCCAGATCGCTGCGGATCCTGCACTTCGGATCGACTGCCTGTTGGTACTGACCAAAGCTTTCCTGCCGGAACAGCGGTGCGATCAGCGGCACTCCCGTGCGGTCGGCCTGCTCTGCAAAACGCAGCACGAGTTCGGCGGCGTTGCGCGATATGCCGTGAACCAGAACCAGCGGCTCTGCCCCTGCCTGCAGGCTTTCCGGCAGATAGACATAGTATTCAAGGCCGGGGGTTCCTGGTGCTTGCACGAAATGCGGGCGGGCAGTCCCCCCTGCTTGCAAGGGAACCATGGCAAGGGCAGCGGTCATGCGCCGCGATCCTTTGGGCAGGGTGTTTGGGAAAGTTCGGGCCAGACCCGATCGATCAGGCCGGCAGCAGTCAGGTGCCAGTGGCGCGTTGCCCGGTTTGTCAGCAAGGGGTGCCGCGTGGCCAGCAGGACTACCCCCGGCCAGCAGCCAATCGCATCGGCGAGGCGGGCGGCGTCGGCTGGTGCCAGGGTGCGATCATCGGGTGCCAGCAGCAGCAATGGCGGCTTGCCCAGCAGGGCGCGAACCAGTGCCAGCCGGTGGGGCTTTTCATCAGCGCCCAGCGGATCGATCCCCCAGGCCTGGGCCAGCTCCGCCAGTTCCTGCGGTGAAGCATCCGGGGCCCGGAACCGCAAGTTCAGACCGTTCCCACCGGGCAAGACCGGCAGATCCGCACCGGCTAGGCCGACTATCGTGCGCCGCTGTACGGGGCGCAGAGAGAACAGATCGTTACCGTTCCAGCGGCCCGTTCCGCCAAGCGGACTGGCCAGACCTGCAAGGGCCTTGAACAATGCGCTGGCCAGTTCCGCCTCGCCATCGATCAGGATCACTTCGCCCTTGCGGGTCGCTGCTGTAATCGGTGCCGCATTGGCCGCAATGACCAGCTGATCCAGCACCAGCTGCCGCGCCTCGCTGCGCACCCGCGGGGCTGGGGCAGGCTGGCGCAGGCGCGGCAAGGCCAGCAGCCTCGTAATACGCCGCCGTGAAATACGGCCGGGGACCGCAAGCTCTGCCGCGCGGGCCAGATCGCGCAAGGCCAGGCCGATTATTCCGATCACCAGCACCAGTCCAGCCATGCCGCCGCGCTGGGTGGCTTGGTCCACCAGCACCGCCGTAATCACCATTGCCGTGGCCGCCAGATGCGGCAAGGCCCGCAACAGACCGGTTAGCCACGCCCGCCGCAACGACGCGGCATTCAGGCGTTCCACCCGGCGGCCCAACCGGCGCGCCTCTGATCCGGTGCGGGCGCAGGCCAGCACTGCCGCGCTGGCGGCGAGCCGTTCGGAAGCAAAGGCCGAAACGCGCCCCCGCTCGCGCCGGACTTGCCGGACCGCGCGGGCCAGTGGGGTCAGCACGGCCGCTCCGCTTGCTCCGGCCAGTGCCACGATGGCAAGCGCCGCCATGCCAAGGCCCGGTGCGGCGAAGCACAACCAGATCAGCAGGCCGCTCAGCGCGATCACAGCCAGGATTGCCCGCATGATCCCTTCGGCCACCCATTGGCGCAGCGCGGTAAGATCACCGACGAAACTTTGCAGCATGGCACCGTGCCGCCGCCGCTCGATCACCGCCGGATCGATCGCCATAAGGTGCCGGAACAGGCCTTCCCGCACCGCCGTAACATAATCGAGGCCCAGCCCTTCGCTCAGGCGGCGCAGCAGTGCTTCGCAAGCGAAGCCCAGCACGGCAGCCGTGGCTGCCAAAGTCCAAGCAGACGGGCCCGGACCATGCAGCGCATGGGCCACGGCCACGGTCGCGCCAAGCTGGACCAGAGCAACCGCGATCACCCCGGCCAGCAGCCGGGTGCGCCGGGGGTTGAACAGGGCAATCATGCCTCGGCCGCGGCGGCTCCGGTGGCAAAACACAACTGCGGCGCACGGACCGGATCGCGCAGTTGATCGAGTGTGAGAACCGGCATCCCCATCGCAGCCTCGGCTTCGCGGGTTGCCAGCGGCGAAGCGCTGACCAGACCCGAAACGCCCGCTATCCGGTGCCCCTGAGCCACCAGCCAATCGCGCCCGCCCAGCGCCCCCAGCGCGTCGCCAGCTGCAAACAGGACCCCGTCAATCGCCGCGCGGAACACTGGTGAGGAAAGCAGATGAGCGGTTTCACGCTGCAGCACGCCATCGGCCACTTCAACTACGATCACATCCGGCGCATCGGCGGCGCAGTGAGCAATCAGCGACAGTGCGGTGCGCTCGATCAGGTCTAGGGGCAGGCCCGCAGTCGAAGCGTGGCCCATATCGGTGAAATCGATCACCCGGGCCGCTCCTGCATCGACCATTGACCAGACATCGCCGCCCGATCCTGTGCCTGTCACCTTGGTCGCCACGACCTTGAGTTCTGCCCGGCTGAGACCGTGAATCAGTCCGGCGGCGGTTGTGGTCTTGCCGGCGTTCATGGATGTTCCGGCAACCGCGATTACCTGGGGACGGCGTTCGCGCAGGGCGCGCTGGGGCAGCGCGTGGCGCGACAGGTTGACCGGGTGCCCAAAGCTGTCGGCAATCAGGCCGATCGGCTGGATACGGGTCGCGCGCTTCATCTTTGCATGGCGGCTCAGCACCTTGCCAGCTACGCCGCCACCGGCAACCAGATCGCACGGACCAAGATCGGCGGGAACTACGGCCTCGAACTGATCTGGGGCATAGCGTTCGCCAAAGGCAACGATGATCTCATCACTTTCATAAAGCTGGGCGCGGCGGCCATGGGGGGATTCCAGGCGCTGATGCTGGCCAAGCGTCTCGATCCGCGCCAACACCAGATCACCCGCGCAAGGCCGCGCGCTGCGCAGCAGCCGCATGCCCGACTGGAATTCCACCCGCCGCGTGGTGAATGCGCGCTTGGCTGCTTCTAGCCGGACAAGGGCGATCGGTTCGCCGCGATCACGCGGTTCGACATCGATCAGGCGCAGTTTGGTTTCGAAGGCATTCGGGTCCTGGTACACGGTTTCATCCTCCCCTTGCGGTGGTCTTGTGAGGAGAACGAAACCTGCGTGAACCTATTCCCTGGGTTTGAAAATTTTTCCGCGGCGCTTGGGCACTGGCC
This sequence comes from Novosphingobium sp. B 225, assembly GCF_002198665.1. Lineage (GTDB taxonomy): Bacteria > Pseudomonadota > Alphaproteobacteria > Sphingomonadales > Sphingomonadaceae > Novosphingobium. Next base: position 136,178 of record NZ_MWLM01000037.1, read on the forward strand.
CTAGTTCAGCCGATAGCTGAGTGACAGGCCACCGGCAAAATCGGTGCTGTTGGTGTTGAAGCCGGTGGATGCGAACACCTGCATCCGCAGCCGCCGGTTGAGCGCGAAATTGACCCAGCCGGTCACTTCGCTGCTGGCCGTGCGGCCCGGGGTCGAGCTTTGCTGCCAGTCATAGTCGGCGCCAATAAAAGTCCCGCCAGGCAGACGATAGCTCGCACCTGCGCCCATCCCCCAGGTGTTGCGCAGGGTGGTGGCGGCGGGCTTGCCCAGGATCTTGTAGCGCGCGCCAGCGTAAAGGCTGGCGTTGCCGACATCCTGCACCAGATCCCCGCCAAAGGTGACATCGACCTTGCCCGTGCCGAGGCGCTTGGCAGTCGATGCGGTCGGCAACTTTACCCGACCGCTTAGATCGAAGTAGGTCGCCTGGCCCAGCGTGAACGAATAGGCCATGGTCACGGATACGTCGCCGATCCCGCTGCGCCGCCCGCCCGCCGCGCCGCCGCCAGCACCGCCCGTGACGGGCACGAAAGTGCTGCTGCTGGCCGAACTGAAATCGTCGGCCCCGCCGCCGCCTGACGAACCGGAAGAGCCTGAGGATCCAGAGGAACCCGAACCGGATGAACCCGAGCCGGATGAGCCCGAACCGGATGAGCCGGAGGAACCGGAGCCGGATGAGCCCGANTCCCGACGAGCCTGAACCTGATGACCCCGAACCCGAAGAACCCGAAGAGCCTGACGATCCGGAGCCGGAAGAGCCGGAACCGGAAGAGCCGGAACCGGAAGAGCCGGAATTCGACCCTGATGAATCGGAGCCTGAATTGCTGGTCGAGCCGGAATTGTCGGCAAATCCGCCATCGTCGCCAAAGCCTGCATCGCGGCCCTGCGGCGTGTCGAGCAAGCTGCCCGGACCATCAATGCTGACATATGGCACCGAAAACCGCACTGAAAATCCGCCTTTGCGATATTTCAACGAGACTGGCGCAGAAACCACTTTGGTTTTTTGCGGATCGCCATAATCGCCTTCGGAATAATTGATCCCCGCGCCCAGCCGCCAGACGCCCGGATCCTCTTCGGGCTGGTTGGGCCGGTCCTCGGCATAGGCAAAGGCCGGGATGGCCGCCATGGCGATAGCCCCCAGCAGGCAGGCTTTGCGGTTGGTTCTCATCTGTCCCCCTTGATCTTGGCAGGTTGGTTCAAGCATTAACGGGAATGGCCGGTTTCGCAAATTCCCATTGTCCCACAACGGCTGAACTGCACCGATATTCCCCAGGCCGGAATTTTTTCGAAGCGCGGGAATAGTCTGTCCACCGCAGCGTTATGGCCACGCTCGCGCACTTCATGCCGCGAGTTCAATCGGGAGAATACCCATGCGAAACAGCACACGCATTGCCCTTGCGCTTTCAGCATTGGCCGCCACTGTCACGCTGGCCCAGCCCGCCGCCGCCCGGCGCGGGGCTGACGATCCGGCGGGCCATGTTCGCCAGTGTCGCGGTTGCGATGATCCCCCGGGTCACATCCGCCAGGCGCGCGGGGCTGATGATCCGGCCGGCCATGTGCGGCGCGGCCGCGGCGCTGACGATGCCCCCGGCGATGATCGTGGCCGTGGCCGCGGCCGCGGGACGGACGACGGCCCAGGCCACACCTGACGTTATTGGCCCCCGGCAGGGTCGCACGAGCCCCGGTCACGGCAAAAGCCGGGCCGGGGTTTTGCGTGGGGCAAGCCGCAAGGCATTTTGGCAATCCATGTGGCCAATTGCCGGGTGCGCCAAAGGTTTGGCACCTATGCCGGTGCGAGGTCGGTCCGGCCTTGCGCGGGCTGGTTGCAACTTTCCTACATGTCCCGAATCTGCGATAAGCGGCGCGCTCTTTGACATTGTTGATCCCGCATCCAGGTCACTTTTGCGCCGCATCGCGCAAATTGACACTTGGAATCATCAATCTGTCACCTTTTTTGGCAGCAAGTTTCTGAAATAACACCTGAAATACAGGGTTACACTTTTGCCGGACTGTCACCTTTGTGACTCTCTGCGGCGAACCGGATGGCTCGCGGTTTCGCCGTTCGGCAAGAGCTTGATCAGCTGCCGAAAGTGAATTTGAACCGATTAATGCAATCGATTGTTGTTGTGTTTCGCAGATTGTGGCATGAGAGGCGAACCGGCCTGGCGAGGGCTGGCGGGGAGAGTGCAATGGAATCTGGCAAACCACACCTTTCGCTGCCGCGAATTTTGCAGATGAACCTGGGTTTTCTGGGCCTGCAGTTCAGCTTTGGGTTGCAGCAGGCCAATCCGATCTTCGCCTATCTCGGGGCCGATGAAAAAGACTTTCCCTGGCTGGGTATCGCCGGGCCGCTGACCGGCCTGATTGTCCAGCCGATCATCGGAGTGATGAGTGACCGCACGATGTCGCGGATGGGGCGGCGCACCCCCTATTTTCTGATTGGCGCGCTGATGTGCAGCGCCGGACTGTTTCTGATGCCCTTCGCGCAAAGCCTGTTGATGGCCTTTTCGATCCTGTTCCTGCTTGATGTTGGCAACAATGTGACGATGGAGCCTTACCGCGCCTATGTGAGCGATCGCCTGCGCGAAGAGCAGCGCGGGTTCGGTTTCCTCTCGCAAAGCGGCTTCACCGGGCTGGCACAGTGCCTGGCCTATGCCAGCCCGTTCCTGTTGGTCAGCCTGTTCGGAGTTTCGAAGGTGGCCGAACCGGGTGTGATCCCGGATTATACACGGCTGGCTTTCTTTATCGGCGCGGTCCTTTCGATCACCACGATCTTGTGGTCGATTCTGCGGGTGCCCGAACTGCCGCTGACTGAAGCGGAAAAGGTCAGGATCGCGGCGCTGCCCAAAGGCTTTGCTCCCACTTTTGCCGAGATTTTCTCTGCCATCCGGGAGATGCCCAATGCCATGCGGACCATGGCCTGGATGAGCCTGTTCCAGTGGTATGCGATGTGCTGCTATTGGGCCTACCGGGTACCGTCGATTTCCATGGCGCTGTTCGGCACGTCAGATGGCAGTACCGCGCAGTTCCGTGAAGCGGACTTGCTGTCGGGCCCGATGGGCGCCTTTTACAACGCGGTGGCCTTTGTGGCGGCCTTCTCGATGGCGCCGATTTCACGCCGATTTGGCGCGGGCCGGGTTCACGCGACCTGCCTGATGCTGACTGGCCTGGCGATGATTGCCATGCCCGCCATGAACAGCGAGCCACCGATGTGGCTGCTCATGGGGGTCATGGGTCTGGGCTGGGGCTCGATCATGGGCAACCCCTATATCATCCTGGCCAATGCGATCCCGGCCGAACGGACAGGCGTTTACATGGGCATCTTCAACATGATGATCTGTGCCCCAATGCTGGTTTTCGCCGGGACGATGACTTTCATCTATGAACCGGTATTGGGCGGCGACCCGCGCAACGCGTTGGCCTTTGGCGGTGTGCTGATGCTCTGCGCCGCGATGGCGGTAGTGCGGATGACGGGCAAGGGTGGCTCGGATTCGAAGCAGGTGGTTGCTGCCGTCTGATGGCGGGCTCGTTCGCCTTCTTGCACAGCGACCAGGCCAGCCTGGTGCTCGAATGCCGCGCTGACGGTCCGCCGCTTTGGCGGCACCTTGGTGCGCGGTTGGATCCGGGCATGCTCACTCCGCTGGCCTTGAGCAGGACCGCGGCTTCGTTCTCGCTCGACCGCGACGAGCCTGTGTCAACCGCACCGCGCGCTGGGCTCGGCTGGTTTGGTTCAGAGGCGCTGCGGCTGCGCCAAGCAGGATCGGCCCTGATCCCTGCGTTCGAAACTGCTGACGTGACGCAGAGCGATACGGCCATCCATATCGTCCTGAACGATCACCAGACTGGTATCGAATTGCGGCAATCGATCGAACTGCTTGCCGGCGGTGCATTCCGCTTCACTGCGGAACTGGTCAATGCCGCAAGCCACCCGGTCGAGGTCGATTGGCTGGCAAGCGCGCTGATACCACTGCCGCCGTATAGCGCAGCGTTGCTCTCGTGGCGCGGCCGCCACAATGCCGAACTGGTCGAGCAGGTCGAACCGATGCCGCAGCAGGCCTGGCTGCGGGAAGGGCGGCGTGGAATTTCCGGCCATGGCGGGCCGCCGGGCGTGGTCGTGCTGGGCGAAGGAGCCGGGCATCACAGCGGGTTGGTCCACGCACTGCAACTCGCCTGGTCGGGCGACAGCAGCATCGCGGTAGAACGTGACGATGAAGGGTTCTGGATACTGAACGCCGGGGCCCGCTTTGATCCGGGCGAAATCGTGCTTGGCCCTGGTGAACGGATCGCAACGCCTGCGGCGATCCTGGCGGTCTCCACCGCAGGCCGCAATGGCGCGCTGGCTCAGCACCATGCTGCCATCCGCGCGGCGGTGGATTGGCCGGGCGGCACGATGCGCCGGCGCCCGGTGCATCTCAATTCGTGGGAAGCCTGCTATTTCGATCACGATGAAACGCGGATCGGTGCCCTGGCAGAAGCAGCGGCGGCGATTGGGGTGGAACGGTTCATTCTTGACGACGGCTGGTTCCGCGGCCGCAACAATGATGACGCCGGATTGGGTGACTGGACTGCCGATCCGGTCAAATATCCGGCTGGTCTGACCCCCCTGGCTCAGCGGGTCCGCGCGATGGGAATGGAATTTGGGCTGTGGGTCGAACCCGAAATGGTCAATCCCGACAGCGACCTTTACCGCGCGCATCCCGATTGGGCGCTGCACCTGCCCGGCCGCGACCAGCCGACCGCGCGCAACCAGCTGGTGCTGAATCTGGCCCTGCCGGAAGTTCAGGAATACCTGTTCGGCGCGCTGGACGCGCTGCTGCGCGAAGTGCCGATTTCCTACCTCAAATGGGATCACAACCGTGATCTGGCTCCTGCCGGGGGCGCAGCCCAGGTGCTGGGTACCTATCGACTGCTGGCCCGTCTGCGCGCGGCTCATCCATCGGTCGAGATCGAAGGCTGTGCTGGCGGCGGCGGGCGATCTGACGCTGGCCTTGTTCCCTTCGTCCATCGGTTCTGGACAAGCGACAACATCGACGCGGTCAGCCGGGTTCGGGTTCAGCGCGGATTTCTCTCGTTTCTGGCACCGGAACTGATGGGCGCGCACATTGGCGCGAGCCCGGCCCATGCAACGGGGCGCAGTCAGTCGCTCGGCTTTCGCGCAGCGGTTGCCATGCCGGGACACTTTGGTGTCGAGCTTGACCCGCGCCAGCTTGACGAAGCCGACCGCATCGAGCTGGCCGGATGGATTGCGTTCCACAAGCAGTGGCGACACTTGCTGCATGGGACGATGACCTGGCTTGGCGAAGGGGCGGATGGTCTGGTCTGGCAGGCCGCCGGAACCGCAGCGGAATTCCTGTTGTTTGCTATCCGCACCGCCCCCGCGCTCGACCGCCGACCGCAGCCGCTATGCCTGCCGTTCCTGGCGAAGTCAGGTTCCTGCACGATTGAATTGCTTCGAATTGCGGGCGCAGAAGGCGGGCACGCAGCGCACCTTCCGGCGCTGTTCGATGCGCCGGTTCCGTTCACTGGATCATGGCTGGCCAATAGCGGGCTGCCCCTGCCGCCGCTGAAGTCCGAAAGCGTGGCGATCTTTCACGGAACGGTGGCACCATGAATCTGGCGGACCATCCGCATCGCCGCCGAAACCTGTTGACCGGGGAATGGCTGCTGGTTTCCCCGCACCGGGCCAAGCGGCCGTGGCAAGGCGAATTGGCTCCACCGTCGTCCGCGCAGCTCGCGGCGCACGATCCTGATTGCTACCTGTGTGCAGGCAACCATCGGGTAACCGGCGAAGTCAATCCAGCCTATGATGGCACGTTCGTGTTTGCCAATGATTTTGCCGCACTGCTCCCCGAGCAGGGGCAAGTCGAGCGTCACACCGTGTTCGAGGCGGTTCCAGCCAGCGGCGAAGCGCGGGTTATCTGTTTTTCCCCCGATCACGGTGCAACTCTGGCCCGATTGCCGATCCCGGCTATCCTGAATGTGGTAGATGCCTGGTGCGATCTTTCGGCCGAACTTGGCGCGCACTGGGCGCATGTTCAGCTGTTTGAGAACAAGGGTGCGATGATGGGGGCGTCCAGTCCGCATCCCCATGGTCAGGCCTGGGCCAGTGATTTCGTCCCCGAACTGCCCGCGCGTGAGGATCAGCGTCAGCGCGCCTGGCTGGCCGACAGGGGAGTGGTCCTGCTTGAGGAAGTGGCCCAGGCCGAACTGGCTGCCGCCGAACGGATTGTCGAAGCGAACGACCACTGGCTGGCAATCGTCCCACACTGGGCCGGCTGGCCGTTCGAAACGCTGCTGATTGCGCGCGATCCGGTCGCACGGCTCGAAGCCTTGTCGCCCGTGGCCCGAAGCGCACTGGCAGAGATCTTGTCGCGCTTGCTGCGCCGCTGCGATGGGCTGTTCGGCTGCGATTTCCCTTATTCGATGGGTTGGCATGGCGCGCCGCATGCGCTGGGCGCAGACACCGCGCACTGGCGGCTGCATGCGCACTTCTTGCCGCCACTGCTGCGTTCGGCCTCCGTCCGCAAGCACATGGTTGGATTTGAACTGCTGGGCGAGACGCAGCGTGACCTGACCCCGGAAGCAGCCGCACGACAGCTGCGTGCGGTGGAGATCGGCGCATGAGCCTGATCGAACGGACCCGCGCCGGTTACGTTGCCGCCTATGGCCGTGAGCCGGATGGCATCGCCTTTGCTCCGGGCCGGGTCAACCTGATTGGCGAGCATGTCGACTACAATGAAGGGCTGGTCCTGCCTTTGCCGATTTCTATCGGGACTGCTGCCGCCTGGGGGCGCGCAGCAGGCCAGGTCATCGAAACAGTGGCGCTTGATTTCGGTGCAGATCGTGATCGCTATATTCTGGGCGCAGCGCCGCCGCATCATCCGGTCGACTGGCGGTCCTATGTTCGCGGCATGGCCGAGGCGATGGCGGCGCGTGGGGCAAATTGCGGAGGGCTGAATCTCGCCATTGGTGGTTCCAATCCGCGCGGCGCGGGGCTGTCGTCGTCGGCATCGCTGTGTGTGGCAATCGGCCGGGCCTGGGCGGCCGCTGCCGGGCTTGCGCCCGATCCGCGCGAACTGGCCCTTGCGGCGCAATCGGCTGAACACAACTGGGCGGGCGTCAATTGCGGGATCATGGATCAGATGGCGATCGCCGCTGGCAAGCCGGGGCATGCACTCCTGCTCGATTGCCGCGACCTGACGACAAGGCATGTCGCCCTGCCAGAGGATTGGGCGGTGGTGATCATCCAATCGGGAGTGACCCGAGGGCTGGTCGATGGTCACTACAATGCTCGCCGCCAGGATTGCGAGCGGGCCGCACAGGCCCTTGGTGTCTCCAGCTTGCGGGCCGCCAGCTCCGATCTAATCGAGGCCGCGAACCTCGATCTGCGCATCCGCAACCGCGCCCGTCACGTGATCCGGGAAATCGCGCGGACCGAGGCCGCGGTGGCGGCGATCGAAGCGCGCGATCTGGTCGGCCTCGGCCAACTGCTCCGCGATGGTCACGCATCCTTGCGAGACCTGTTTGAGGTAAGTGTACCGGCAGTCGACCGGCTCGTTGATCTCGCCAATGCCGCGATCGGTGCAGGCGGCGGGGCGCGGATGACCGGAGGCGGATTTGGCGGGGCAATCGCGGCGGTTCTTGAGGCGCAGGCAGTGCCCGCTTTCCTCGCCAACCTCACGGACACCTTTTCAGCGCCGGATGGCCGGCAACTCACGTATCTGATCGAAAGGACCGGCGGGGCTGCCGCCGGGGCAAGGCTATGAACCTGACAACCTGCAATTCCGCCGAGACCTTTTCGGCGTTGACCCGCTGGCGGCCCACTGCATTTGCTGGCGGGGCAGAAATCGGACTGATTGCTGCTGGCGATGCGGTGCCGATCCTGCCGGAACTTGACCTGTGGGATAGCTGGCCGCTGGCGCGTGAGGATGGCAGCACTGCCGAGATCGAGGGTCGCCAGTTCTGGTTCTTCCTGTCAGCGCCGCGTTTCGCTGATCCTGGCAAGCGCCATGATGCGGCCCGGATTCGCATGGCCTCGCGCGGGGCGGATGGCTGGCGCGACCATGGTGATTGCCTGCCTCCGGCGCTCAGCCCCGGTTCCCGCGAATGGGCTGGCAGCGCGGTACTCCACGCAGACGGACGTAGCGTCACGCTGTTCTTCACCGCCGCCGGTCGGCGCGGCGAGGGCCACAGCTTTGAACAGCGTCTGTTCGGGGCGCACGGACAGCTTGGGGCTGAAGGACCGGGCGAATGGTCTGACTGTGCGGAACTGGTCCGTCCTGATGGCCACCGCTATTTCATCGCGAATGAGGGGGCCGGCACTCCAGGCATGATCAAGGCCTTTCGCGATCCGTCATGGCTGCGCGATCCGGCCACCGGCAAGGCCCATCTGCTATTCACCGCCAGTGCCGGCTGGGACAACGCAGCGTTCAACGGTGTGATCGGGCTTGCCACCAAGGATGGCAGTGGTGTCTGGCAACTGGAAGACCCGTTGATCGATGCCGTCGGCGTCAACAATGAACTGGAACGCCCGCATGTGCTGGTCCGGGGCGGGCGCTATTACCTGTTCTGGTCAACCCAGCGCCGTACCTTCGATCCGGCCAGCCCCAGCGGGCCGAACGGACTATACGCGATGGTCGCGGACCGGCTGACCGGCCCCTATCGTCCGGTCAACGGCAACGGCCTGGTTGTCGGCAATCCTGCTGGAGAGCCAACGCAGGGGTACAGCTGGTGGGTAACCGGCGCAGGAGAGGTCTGGAGCTTTATCGATCACTGGGGGATGCAAGGCCGCAGTTTCGACCAGGATCCGCAATTGCTGCGCAGCCAGTTCGGCGGAACGCCTGCTCCGGTGTTCCAGCTGACCTTTGCCGGCGATACCGTTGCCGTCGCTTGATCCCGGAAATCATCGTGCGACCAAATTATCACTATGCTCCCGCCGCCAACTGGCTGAGCGACCCCAATGGCCTCGTCTACCACGGCGGCGAATGGCATTTGTTTTATCAATACAATCCGCAAGGTGAAGACTGGGGCCACATGTCCTGGGGCCACGCGATCAGCGCGGATCTGGCGGATTGGCAAGAATTGTCGGTGGCAATTGCAGAGGATGCGCGGGACATGATCTTCTCGGGCTCGGCTGTGGCTGATCCGCGCGGGCTGGCTGGTTTCGGATGCGATGCCCTGATCGCGATCTACACCGCGGCGGCGGCACACGGGCCAGCGCATCAGAGCCAGGCTTTGGCCTGGAGCGGAGACGATGGCCGCAGTTGGCACAAATTCAGCGGCAATCCGGTGCTCGATCTTGGGATTGCCGACTTCCGCGATCCCAATGTCTTCTGGCACGCTGGAACGCAGCGCTGGATCATGGTGGTCGCGCTTTCGGCCGAAAATCGCGCGCTGCTCTATGCCTCGCAAGATCTGAAGCACTGGGATCAGCTGTCGGAAATACCGGGAACGGGCGCGCCGGGGCGGATTTGGGAATGCCCGCTCCTGATCGAACTGCCGGTCGAAAGTACTGGCGAAACCCGCTGGCTGTTCAAGATCGACGTGCTGCACGACGGGCCGGGATCGGGCGCGATCTATCAGACTGGCACATTTGACGGGACACGCTTTCAACCCGATGGCCCCGCGCACAAGCCCTTGTGGCAGATCGCTGATCATGGCCGCGATTTCTATGCTGCTGTGGCCTGGCACGAACCGCGTGATGCCGCCGGCCGGCCGGTATGGATCGGCTGGATGGGCAATCACGCCTATCAGGGGCAGCTGCCTCGCCAGGGCTGGCGCGGAGCGATGAGCCTGCCCCGCCGGATCTCGCTGCTGCGCCAGGGCGATCGGTATGTGCTGCGGCAAGCGCCCGAACCGGCAAGCGTTGCTGCGGTGGCGCGGGTGGCGCCAGATGCCGGCGTTTGCGGGCAGGCGGCGCGGATCGATCTTGCGGCACACCAGGATCGCGTTCTGACTCTGGCCGATAGCGAAGGCCGCTTGCTGGTGATTGAACGGCGAGGTGATCTGCTGGTCTGCACCCGCCGTGATCGCCAGTCGCCCTTTCTTGATGCAGTGTGTTCGGCCCGGCTTGATCCGGCTGCCGGGCTGGTGCTGTGGCTTGATGGCGGCAGTGCAGAATTGCTTTCCGACGACGGGCTGACCGCATTGACAGTGCAGCACCGACTGGCCGGGGAGGCGCTGTCACTGCGCCACGCCGTGGCAGCGGCGGCCAGAACCTAGGCAGTATCGCGCCGGATCAGCAAAGGTTCCATTTCGATCGATGGCGCATCCACCCCGGCGATGCGTTCATACAGCGCCCCGACCATCGCCCGCGCGCCGATGGCGATGTTCTGGCTGATCGTGGTCAGGCGCGGGATGGTCTGTTCGGCCAGGGGCAGATCATCGAATCCGGTCACCGAAATGTCACGCGGGACCATCAATCCGCGATCGGCGAGCGCGCGGACGGTGTGCATCGCGATCAGGTCAGATCCAGCGGCGATGCCGTCCACCTGTCTGGCCAGGGTCTGGACATGAGCGCCGATCTCGTCGGCCATCACGTCCGAGGCAAGATGGGTATCCAGTTTTACGGGTTCGGCCAGGCCGGCCGCTTTCGCCGCGTCGCACAGACCCAGATAGCGTTCGTACAATTCCGGTGCCACCGTTTCACCCAGGAACGCCAGCCGCTTGCGACCTGCGGCGATCAGGCATTCGCCTGCCAGCCGCCCGCCCTTGCGGTTGTCTACCCCGACCGTGCAATGGATCTGGCCGGGATGGCGGCTGCCCCAGACCACCAGCGGCTTGTACCAGGCGGCAACACGCTCAATCGTTTCCAGCTGGTTCGATTGCCCGATCAGCAACACGCCATCAAGCATGCCTGAATCCACGATCCGTTCCAGCCAGTCATCAGCGTCGGGGATCACCCGGCTCAACATGATGTCATAGCCGTTTTCGGTCAAAGCATCGGCGAGATGCCCCAGGATCGACATGAAGAACGGGTCCGACAGGTGCTGGCGCTTTTCATGGCCCAGCGGCACCACCACGCCAATCACCCGGGTTTCCTGAATTCGCAGCCGCCGCGCCATCTGGTTGGGGCGGTAACCGTGTTCCCGCGCGAGCGCCTGGATCCGTTCGCGGGTTTCCTGCTTGACCAGCGGATTGTTGGCCAGCGCGCGCGAGACCGTGCCAGCGTTGACCCCTGCCAGGGCGGCCAGTTCGGCAATGTTGCGAATGCGGGGAGGGGAGGAGCCGGTCATCTTGCTGTCAACTTCACCCGAAAGCGGCGCGCTCGTCCACCCCTGACTGTCCGGGCAGCGATCGATGTGGCGCGAATGCCACAGAGAGGGCGTTTTCGCAATCGATTGTCAAAAGGCATTGCAATCGATTGTTGTATATGCGACTCGACACTCGGACTTGCCCTAGGCAAGCGATTCTGACCCGAGGGGAGAGGAAATGAAGAAGTTCACGTTGAAGAGCTGTGTCTCGGCCGCGTCGCTCGCGGTGATGAGCCTGTCGGCTATGCCTGCCATGGCTCAGGATGCACCAGTCGATGACAGTGCCGGGGCGCTCGACGAAATCGTCGTTACCGCTTCGGGCAAAGACAAGACCCAGCTCAATTCGTCCATTTCGGTGACCAGCGTCGGCGCCGATCTGATCGAAGCCATGAAGCCCAGCAGCGAAGCAGAAGTGTTCCGCATGATCCCCGGCATCCAGGTGCCCGGCACCTCAGGCCCGGGCGGCAACTCGAACATCGCGGTGCGCGGCCTCCCCGTCGCAACCGGTGGTTCGCCCTTCGTCCAGATCCAGGAAGATGGTCTGCCGACCGTGCTGTTCGGCGATATGCAGTTCGGCAACAATGACTACTGGACCCATTTCGACAGCACGGTTGCGCGCGTGGAATCGGTGCGCGGCGGCGGTTCGACCACCTATGCCTCGCAGGCGCCGGGTGCGGTAATCAACTACATTTCGAACACCGGCGAGAAGGAAGGCGGCGCGGTCGCGCTCAGCACCGGGATCGGCTATAACGAAACCAAGGTCGATTTCCGCTATGGCGGTCCGATCAACGATACGCTGCGTTTCCATCTGGGCGGCTATTTCAAGTCGGGCCGTGGTCCGCTCAAAGCGGATTTCAACGTCTCGAAATCGTTCCAGATGAAAGGCAACCTGACCAAGACCTTTGACGATGAAAAGGGCTTCTTCCGCCTGCTCGTCAAGGTCGCTGACACGCGTGAGCCGAACTATACTGGCGCTCCGGCGCTGGCCAGCTTCTCTGGCGGCAAGTTCACTGATGTGCAGCCGTTCCCCGGCTTTGATGGCCGCAACAGCTCGAACTATTCGATCTACAATCAGGACTTCACGATCCTGAACCGCAACGGCACGCTGGAACGCACGCCGATGAGCGGGATCAGCACCAAGGCGACGGCGCTTGGCGGTCAGTTCCACTACGAAACCGACGGCGGCATCACTATCGATGACAATATGCGCTGGACCAAGATGAGCGGCAGCTTTGCCTCGCCGTTCAGCAACATCAGCCGCGCGACCGGGATCGTCGGTTCGACCCTCGCGCTCAACGGGGTGAACTATGCCACGGTGGGCTCGATCCGCTATGCCAACGGCCCCAAGGCCGGGCAGGTGTTCACCGGCACTTATGTCGATAACAACACCAATGTCCGCACCAACATCCGCGATGTTGGCAGCCTGGCCAATGACCTGAACCTGTCGGCCAAGTTCAACGCCGATTTTGCCAAGATCACGGCGCGTGCCGGTTTCTTCTACATGAACCAGGACATCGCGATGGACTGGCACACCAACAAGAGCCTGCGCGAAGCATCGGGTGATAATCCGGCGCAGCTTGATCTGTACAGCACCACCGGAGCCAAGCTGACCCAGGATGGCATTTCGGGCTATAACAACAATTGGGGCAACTGCTGCGCCCGTGATTACGATCTGTCCTATACCAACACGGCTCCCTATGCCGCGCTGGATCTGGATGCAGATCATTTCGCGATCGACGGTTCGGTCCGGTTCGAACGGGTTAAGGCATCAGGCGGCGGTAGCCAGGGCGGCAATGAGTTCCTGGTCAATTCGAACGGGGTCAACATCCCGGCGATCACCAGCAACGGTGCCCGTGAAGTGCTCAACTACAGCCGCAGCTACACCTCGTGGACCGCGGGCGCGCTGTGGAAGGCCAACGCCAACACCTCGTTGTTCGTCCGTGCTTCGCGTGGGGGCCGCTTCAACTCGGATCGCCAGACCTTCGGCGGCAAGATCGCCTCTGATGGTTCGCTCTGCACAGGGACGATGGCAAAGGCGGGTACGCTGGGCTGCGCGGCAGATGGCGTCACCCCGTCGGTTGACTTCGTCAAGCAGTACGAACTGGGCCTCAAGAACCGTGGCGATCTGGCTGGCGGGCGCTATTCGGTTGAAGCTACCCTGCTCAAGGGCAACTTCAAGCAGAGCACGTTTGAACTGTCGGCCACCCGTTGTCCGGGCGGCGCGGGCGGCTGCGTGATCGATGCGCGCTACAAGTCGTGGGGGCTGGAATTCTATGGCACCTACAACAACGGCGGGTTCAACCTGGTCGGCAATGCCACTTTCACCAAGGCGACCCGATCGGGTGCGGATGCCACCGGCAAGCCGACTCCCTTCGTTCGCGCCCAGTACATGCCTGACCTGGTCTACACCGTGCAGGCCAACTATGATTTCAACGATCTGGTCACTTTCGGGATCAACACCACCGGCCAGTCTGGGGTCATTGACGATGCGGGACGGTCCTATCCGGGCGGAGCCGTGTTCGGTGCCAACCTGCGGGTTTCTCCGATCAAGCAGCTGGAACTGGGGATGCAGGTCTACAACCTGTTCAACCGTTATGATCTGCGCGGCAGTGGCGGTGTGGCCGATCTTTCGGTCAACCCGGCGGTGATCGGCACCGGCCCGGCGCTGGGCCGGACCTGGACCGCTTCAGTCAAGTACAGCTTCTAAGCCAGTCGGCTTGGCCCGGATGGTTGCCTCCCAGCCATCCGGGCCAATCCAGTCAGCTTACGGGGGCAACCGCAAGGTTGCCCCCGATTTGCGTCCGTGACACCTGTTTGATCATGACCCCGGAACAGACCGAACTGGAGCAAAGCCTTGCGGCCGAACTCAGCCTGGCCCTGCGCGGGCCTGATCCGCAGGCACGCGGGCGCCAGCTGGCTTTGGCGCGCAAGGCCTTGCCTCTTGGGCTGGCTGCAAAGGCGATTGCCCTGCTCTCTGTCATGGCGCGGACCGAGCCAGGCGACGGTGAACTTGCACTGCTGCACGGCGTTGCGCTTCGCCAAGCACAGCGCCTGACCGACGCGTTGGAAGTGTTCACGGCTGCCCGTGCTGCCGGGGCGCAGGATCCCGCGCTGGTCCAGGGAATTGCCCAGACCCGCTATGAATTGGGCTTGCCGGCCGCCAGTCTGTTCGCCGAAGCACAAAGACTCCAGCCAGCCAACCGTGACTTGCTGCGATTGCGCGCTGCGGCACTTGCTACCGAAGGCGAACCTGCCCAGGCGGAGGCCATGCTTGAGGCCGAACTGGCTCGCCGTCCGGGGTGGCTCGAAGGGCACAAGGCGTTGTCCGTGTTGCGCTGGACGACCGGCGACCAGGCGCGCCATGCAGACAGCTATGCTGCGGCCGTCGCAGCAGAACCGGACAACCCCGGGCTGTGGCTTGCCTGGTTCCACGCCCTGGCCCAGACCCGCGATTGGCCCGCAACGCTGGCGGTGCTCGGCCGCGCCCAGGCCGTACTGGGGGACAGTCAGGCGCTGCGCGTTGCCCGGTTGTTCGTTGATAGCGAAAGCGGTGACCTTGCAGCGACCGAAGCTGGTCTTGCCGCTTGCGCCGCGTTCCAAGGCCAGACGCTTGACCTGATTCGAGTGCGCCATTTTCTGCGTCAGCGCCGCTTGCAAGACGCTGAAAGCATCTGCCTTGCGCAGCTTTTAACGCCCAGCGCGCCGGTATTCTGGCCCTATCTCTCGCTGGTCTGGCGCATGGCTGAAGACGCACGCTGGCATTGGATTGACCGGCCCGAGCAATTTATCAAGCCGATCCGGATCGATCTGAGTCCTGCCGAACTGTCAGATCTGTCCGAACTCTTGCGCAGCCTGCATGTCATGGATCGGCCTTATGTCGAACAGTCGGTGCGGGGCGGCACCCAGACTGACCGGTCGGTGATCCAGCGGCACGAGCCATTGATCCGCCTAGCCAAGGCGCGTTGGCTTGATGGCCTGCGTGAATATGTTGCAGGTCTGCCACCGCATGAACAGGGGCATCCGCTACTCGGTTTGCCGCGCGGCGAACTGCTGGTTGAAGGCAGTTGGTCGGTGCGGCTGCAGAGCCAGGGTTACAACGTGCCGCATAATCACCCGGTTGGCTGGATCAGCACGGCGTTCTATGTCGCCTTGCCTGATGCCGCATCAATGGGCCCGCCGCCCGCCGGGCATATTGCTTTTGGCACTCCCCCTGAAGAGCTGGGGCTTGATCTGCCCGCCTATGCGACGATTGCTCCTGAACCCGGACTTTGCGCGGTGTTCCCCGCTACGATGTGGCACCGAACAATGCCCTTTGATGACGGCGAACGGCTGGTGTTGGCGCTTGATCTCAAACGGCCGCGATGGTGATTTCAATCGATTGTCCAGCATGCTTGATCGCGGTGCGGTGATGCGGGATGAAGACTGCAAGGAGATTGCGTGATGCAGCAAAGCGATTCCATCCAGTCGATTGTGATTGTGGGCGGCGGCACAGCCGGATGGATGACAGCCGCAGCGCTGGCCAATGCGATCCGCACCGGCTGTTCGATTACGCTGATCGAAAGCGAAGAGATCGGCACAGTCGGCGTGGGTGAAGCCACGATTCCCCCGATCCGCACTTTCAACGAGACACTCGGAATTGCCGAAAATGACTTTGTCAGGGCGACACAAGGTTCGTTCAAGCTTGGGATCCAGTTCGAAGGCTGGGGCAGTGAGAAGAGCCGATACTTCCACCCTTTCGGCACCCATGGCCGCAATTTAGATTTCGTACCTTTGCACCAATACTGGATCGCCGCGCAGCGTGAGGGCCGGGCGCCCGAACTGGACGAGCTGTGCATGGCCTGGGCCGCGGCCAAGCGCGGCCGCTTTGCGCACCCCTCGCCAGAACCGCGCAATGTCCTTTCGACCTTTGACTATGCCTATCACTTTGATGCCGGGCTCTATGCCCGGTTCCTGCGCAGCTATGCGGAGCAGCGCGGCGTAGTACGGGTCGAAGGCAAGGTTGGGGAAGCCGGACTGGACGGGCAGACCGGCCATGTCAGCCATGTGCAGATGGAGGACGGGCGGAGGATCGAGGGGCAACTCTTCATCGATTGCTCCGGCTTTCGCGGGTTGCTGATCGAGGGCGCGCTGCAGACCGGGTATCAGGACTGGCGGCACTGGTTGCCCTGCGACAGCGCCATGGCCGTGCCGTGCGAGCGCGCCGGTGAGTTTACGCCCTATACGCGCTCAACCGCGCGCGCAGCCGGTTGGCAATGGCGCATCCCGCTCCAGCATCGCACCGGTAACGGGCATGTCTATTGCAGCCAGTTCATCTCGGATGAAGAAGCCGCTGCGGTGCTGATGGCCAACCTCGATGGCAAGGCGCAGGGCGAACCGCGCAAGCTTTCCTTCGTGACGGGGCGGCGCAATCTGTTCTGGAACAGGAACGTGGTTGCGGTTGGGCTATCGGGCGGGTTTATGGAGCCATTGGAGTCGACGTCTATTCACCTCATCCAGGCGGCGATTTCAAAACTGATTGCGCTGTTTCCCGACCGGACATTCGATCCGCTGGTGATCGACGAGTACAACCGCATCGCGATCAACGAGTTCGAGCGGATCCGCGATTTCATCATCCTGCACTACAAGCTCACCTCCCGCACGGACAGCGAACTGTGGCGCTATTGCGCGGCGATGGATGTGCCCGAAACGGTCACCTGGAAAATCGAACATTTCCGTCGCAATGGCCGTCTGGTCCAGCGTGACGCAGATCTGTTCGGCCCGCCCAGCTGGTTGGCGGTGCATGTTGGGCAAGGCAATATGCCAGAAGGAACGGACCCACTGTTGCCACTGCGTGGGGTCGATCACGCCGATTACCTGCGGAAACTGGAAGCGGCTCTGGCGCGCGCGGCCGAGGCCATGCCCGGCCACGCAGACTACATCGCCCGGAACTGTGCAGCTTAGCTCGCCGGACCGGTATGCAGTCATGCCAGCAAGTCAGGCTTCAACAGCAAATCGCAAGGCAATTTCAGATCAGACCGCTGCACCGCCGCGGACACACCGCACGCGCGAACAACAGATCGCGGCGCGACGCAAAGTAGCACAGCTGGGATAGATCCAGCTGTCAGTAGACCCAGCAGGGAAGCTGGACTGTGCAGAAAATGGCGGAGACGGAGGGATTCGCATTTTTGAACTAATCTATTGTAATTATAAACTATTTCGAGCGACAGCTCCTTTGAATGTCCCCGCCCGTGCCCCCAGAATCGAATCAGAGCTTGGGGTCAAATTATTGTTTGCGACCTCGCGCCATAACAGAGGTCCGACGCGCCTCGACATCCTTGGCTTTGACTTCGCCGTTGGCGGAAGTCGAAGTATTGTGTTCAAAGGCAAGGGCATCAGCGAAAGAGCGTCGATAGCCTTGATCGATCAAATGCTTGTACGCCTCGATCATGCCGGGGTTGACTGAGGCGATGTCCGCAGCAAGCGCCAGCGCAGTTGGCATCAGCGCCTCAGGTGCCACCACGCGGTTGACCAGCCCCCAGGCACACGCTGTTTCCGCATCGAGGAAATTGCCGGTGAAGGCCAGTTCCTTTGCCCGTGAAATGCCAATAGTTCGCGATAGCTTCTGTGACAGACCCCACCCCGGCAAAATGCCGACCCGGGCATGGGTATCGGCGAAGCGTGCATTGGATGATGCGATCAATATGTCACAGGCCAGCGCCACTTCGAACCCGCCAGTGATCGCCACGCCGTTAATTGCGCCGATCACTGGTTTGCGACAATCCTCGATCGCCTTGACCGGGTTTTCTTCGGCACGTTCGGCATTGGCGGCGCCCAGGTTGCTGGTATCAGCTCCAAGCTCTTTGAGATCAAGCCCGGCGGTGAAAGCGCGCTCGCCAGCACCGGTCAACACAATCACTCGAACGGCCTCATCAGAGTCAACGGCGCGCATTGCCTCGGCCAATTGAGCGCGCAGCGCGGCGGACAAGGCGTTCATGGCCTCAGGGCGATTGAGCGTGACGATGGCGATTCCATCGGCGATCTCAGTAGTGACGAGCGCCCGCGTCATGCCGCTTGCCTGGAATTTGCCGCTCTCGCCCGCGCAAAGTCGACGGTTTGCGCTGCGAGAAGCTCTAACTGATCGGCGATACATTGGGACAGGCAGGTGCCATCGCTGGCAAAAGCAGGCTCGGTTGAGTTGATGCAGACCCCCAGCGGCGTCGGCCAGCCGCGCAGGGCGTGGACAATGCTGCGCAAGGCAGAAAGCGTCGTTGTCGTCCCCTGCCAACCAGCGGCCGTGACAATGCAGCCGACACTGCAACCGTCAAAGTAGACGCGTTCATCGCCGCGCATATCCTCGGTATAGTCGAGCGCGTTCTTGACCAGCCCGGAGACCCCGCCATGGTAGCCTGGCGAGGCGATGATGATACCATCGGCCCGCCGCAGTTCAGCGACAAGCCGGGTCGCCTCAGGGGTCCGCTCGGGGCGCTCGGGCGCATAGGGCGGAAGATCAATATCGGCTGCTCCCAGCAGGACAGTTTCGGCGCCCAGCGCTGCCGCCGCATCAAGCGCGAAGCGCAGCGCCTTTTCGGTGGAGGAACCGGACCGAGTGGTCCCACCGATTCCGACGATGACAGGTCTGGATGACATAGGGATTTTGCTTTCTGTCTTGGTCAGGTGCGTTGCTCGGGTGAACAGGCCCAGAAAATCGCGTTGCGGACCAGTTGGCGGTAGTGCGGATTGGAGCAGGTTTCCGGTCCGCGCCCCGGCTGAAGGTAGACAACCGGAGCGTTGCGGGACCGTTTGGTCCAGCCGATCAGGTCCGAACCGGGTTCGTGCTGCCAGCCCGCACTGGAGAACATCCTGCCAGCCAGGGCCTCCGCGGTCGAATAGAACCCTGCGCTATCGAAGCTATGGTTGGCGCGCAGCAAGGGGGTCACGGCATCCTCGAACACCTCATAGAGGAACAGCGTGTCCTTGAACGGGATCTGTTCGGGCAGGCCAGCCAGAATGGGATGACCTGCCGATGCGGCTTGTGCCGTATAGACCGCATCGGTCAGATAGCCGGAATCGGGACAGTGGTGCCCACGCACGTTGGCCGGCTTGTAAAGAAACCGTCCCCCCAGGGCCTCGGCATATTCCGGCCAGGTCTGCCAGCCGGCGATAGCGTGATGCAGCGCGATGACCGGGATCCCGGCATCGAGAATCGCCATAAAACCAGCCTGCTCTGCGGGTGTAGGATCGACGAAAGCAGGCCCGCCCCTGGCCAGGAAATCGGTACCAGGCATGTCGTAAAGCACCACGGCATCGAAACCCGCCATACCCTCGGGTGTCATCAATCTGGCCGAGGCGGGTTGATCGACAATGGCCGCCGCGACCCCAGGCATTTCATCGAACAGGTCGCCGAACGCTGTTCGATCGAACCTGTGCCCCTTGACCGAGACCAGAATGTTGAGCCGCTGGCCGTAGCGCAGGATCGTCATGCCAGGCTATTTCAGGTCAATCACGACTTTACCAAGGCCGCCCGTGAAGCGGAACGGGACGTCGTAGGTCATGTCGACTGGGGTTCCCGTGTCCTCACCGAAATCAAGCGTTTCCTCAGTCGAGAAGCGGAACGGGATCGTCTTTTCGACCCGGCCGGTGGCATAGAGCTGGCCATCCACCCGCACGGTTACCGTGCCGCCCTTGGCAACCCCGCCGCCATCATAAACGAAGTCCACCACGACCTTGTGCGCGCCCTTCGGCACGGCTTTGCGCGCCGCAATCCGGTAGCTTGAACCATCGGCAAACATGTAGCTGAAGACCGGTTTGCCCTGGGCGAAATAGAATGACCATCCGCCCGAAAGCCCGCCCTGAGTGGCAATCACGCCAGAATCCCTGCCGCTGCTGGTCAGGTCGGCGGTGAGCGACCAGGAGCGGTTCTTGATATCGGGCGCGGCGCCCTCGGGAATGCGCTTGATCCCGCTACGATAGGCAAAGCTTGTGCGCCCGGCCGTAAGGCTTGGCCGGTTGAACGAACCGAACCGCTCAATTGCGGAGGTATCCAGCGGCAAGACATTGTACTTCTTCGCTTCAACCAGGAAGACTTCCTGCATTTCCTTGAGCTTGGCAGGGTTCTTCGCTGCCAGGTCGTCGGCTTCGGAAAAGTCCTGGTCGATGTTGTAGAGTTCCCACGGGGTGGTGAAAAAGTCCATGTCGGCGCTTTTCGGGCTCCATGGCACGCGCAGCGGAGTGGTCATTGCCACCCAGCCGTTGTGGTAGATCGCGACATTGCCGAAAATCTCGAAATACTGGGTTTTGCGGCGATCGGGTGCACTGGCAGCGTTGAAGCTGTAAGCCATGCTAACGCCTTCGATGGGCTTTTGCGCCGCTCCGTTGACCGAGTTTGGTTCGGGTAAGTGAGCAGCCTCCAGGATCGTGGGCACGATGTCGATGACATGATGAAACTGCGATCGGACCTCACCGCGGGCCTTGATCCCGTTAGGCCAGGAAACAACCATGGCGTTGCGGGTTCCACCAAAATGGCTGGCAAACTTTTTGACCCATGGGAACGGTGTATTCAGCGCCCAGCCCCACTGTGCAGGATAGAGGTTGGATGATTTCCAGCTGCCCAGTTCGGCCTTGCGCTGTTCAAGATACTTGGGATCTTCGGTGGCACCGCTGATGATCGACATATCGTTGAAGGCACCTTGCAAAGTGCCTTCGGCCGCGCCGCCATTGTCGCCCACCACATACATGACCAAGGTGTTGTCGAGCTCGCCCTTGGCCTCGATCTCGTCGAGGACACGGCCGATGTTGTAGTCGGCTTGCTCAAGGTAGCCGGCTGCCAGCTCCATGAAATGGGCGGACATCGCCTTCTGCTGCGGTGTCAGCGTGTCCCAGGCTGGCATCGAAGCCGGGCGCGGTGTCAGCTTGGCATTGGCGGGTATGACGCCCAGTTGCTTCTGACGCGCGAATATTTCCTCGCGGATCTTGTCATAGCCCTGATCAAACTTGCCCTTGTACTTGGCCGCCCATTCCGGCTTGGCCTGCTGCGGGGCGTGCATCGCGGTGGCGGCGTAGTAGATGAAGAACGGCTTGTCTGGGGTGACCGCCTTTTGCATGTCGATCCACTTGATCGCCTGATCAGCCATGTCGTAGTCGAAGTGGTAGTCCTTCTTGCCGATGTAGGGTTCGATCGGGGTGGTTCCGTCGTAGACAGCCGGTCGATAGTGGTTGGTCTCCCCGCCAATGAAGCCGTAGAACTTTTCGAAACCCAGCCCTGTCGGCCAGCGATCGAACGGACCCGAGGCGCTCGATTCCCAATCGGACACGTTGTGATTCTTGCCGAACCAGGCGGTGTTGTAGCCGTTGAGCTTCAGCATTTCGCCGATCGAGGCGGTGTCCTTGCCGATCTCCGAATCGTAGCCCGGATAGCCGGTGGCCATTTCTGTCACTACGCCTGAATGGACCGAATGATGGTTGCGTCCGGTCAGCAGGGCCGCCCTGGTCGGGCTGCACAGCGCGGCGGTGTGGAAGCGGTTGTACTTCAAACCGGCGTCAGCCAGCCTCTGCAGGTTGGGGGTATTGATCGGTCCACCAAACGTGCTCGACGCACCAAACCCGACATCGTCGAGCAGGATTACCACGACATTCGGGGCGCCCGCAGGAGCTTTGACGGGAGGCGCATAGGATGGAACCGAATCTTTGGCGGAGAGCCCAATCTTGCCCTTGAACGGCCCCTTCACGATGGGCAGCACGGTCCGGTCTGGCGAGGGGACTGCTTCCTGAGCACTAATGCCCGCACCGGTGAAGGCAATCAGCACTACCAAAGAGACCGTAACCGATTTGCGCATCTTCAGTATCCTCACCCCGTGAACGACTATGCCGATTGTCTACTGACCAAAGGGGCGAACAGACAGGCGGAAACTTATTGTGCCGCTACAGCGGATGCTTGCTTTGCCCGTGCAGCGGCACTGAACGGGTTGCGGAACAGCCGCCCGGGCCGCGCCCCGGTGTCCATGTCGTCGCGGCGGGTGACGACTCCTTTGACGATCGTCATGACATAGCCTTGCGCATCTTGCAGGAAGCGTTCCGCCCCAGTCGGGAAATCGCCAACCAGATGCGGCAAGCCGATCGACAGGCGCTCGAAGTCGATCACGTTGATATCCGCGCGCATGCCTTCCCTGATCACTCCGCGATCGGTAAAGCCGAACACCTTGGCGGGCAGCTGCGTGATGCGATTGAC
The DNA here is from genome assembly GCF_002198665.1 of Novosphingobium sp. B 225. GTDB lineage: Bacteria > Pseudomonadota > Alphaproteobacteria > Sphingomonadales > Sphingomonadaceae > Novosphingobium. Next base: position 158,630 of record NZ_MWLM01000037.1, read on the forward strand.
CAGCATTTCGATTGGGAAGCGCGGGCCGCGGGTGCGGTTCTTCCCCCAGTGGGCGAGGAAGCTGGTCTGGAAGCTGCCATCGACGATCAGCTTGGCATGGGCCCCGCCGTCGCTGAGCCCCATGACAAAGCTGGGTTCGGGCACATATTCCTGTTTCAGCCGGAGATCACCGTCGCGGTAGTCGGCAAACCAAACCAGCAGGTTGCGGCCTTCATCGGCGATCAGCAGATCGTAATAGAGTTCGACCGGATCGCGGCTCTGTGCCGTCGCCAGAGCATGGACCGACTGAGAAGGGGCCTGTTCATAGTCCATGTTGTCTTCGGAGAAGAGGTACACGGCCTTGAGGTTGTTGCGGAAAGTGATCGCCATTGACTGCAAGGGATCGTGGGTTTCCGGTTCGACATCGTCCTCGGACAGGATAGCCGCCTTTATTGCGGGATCTGCCATTTTCCGCGCCCGCTCAGTGCGCGGAAGGTGCGCAAGCGAGCGATAGGTGGGCCGTCCGGTAAAGATGTGCTGGACATCAAGATTGCCAAACGCCGTCAACGGGCGCGGCGCGTACTGCGGGAATATCTTCTCGCCGGCCGCATGGGCTTCGGCAAGTTGCTCGCGGCTGCGGGCATAGTCGTCGCCCATCTTCGGCGATGACGGGAAAGAGAAAGTGCAGGTCACGCCTGTCTTCTGGTGCAGTCGGCGCATTCGCTTGATCTCGTCCGACAGCAAGTGCGGATCGGGCAGCATGCCGGCGATTTCGTTCTTCACGCCATTGTCTTGCCCGGCGACCACCCCGGTCAGCCCCGAAGGGATCAACTGGTAGACGCCGCCGCCGGCTTCGCTGACAGCCTCGACCAACGAGTCGATTTCCTCGTCGCTGGCCATGGTTCCGGGCAGCGGACCGTGCTCAGTCTGATGGATCGAGCAGCGCGAGGTGGAAAAGCCCATTGCACCTGCTTCGACCGCTTCGCGGACCAGTCGGCGCATTTCGGCGACTTCGTCCTCATTCGGGGTTTCATCGCGATCTGCGCGATCACCCATCACATACTTCCGTAAGGCGGTATGGGTAACCTGGGTGGCGATATCGAGCGCGTAGGAATTGCGGTCCATCGCATCGAGATATTCGCTGAAGCTTTCCCAGTCCCACTTCATCCCAGCCTTCATCACCGCAACCGGAACGTCCTCGATAACCTGCATCACCTGCATCAGCCATTCCTGGTCCTGCTTGCGCACCGGCGCAAAGCCGACGCCGCAATTGCTGATGACTACGCTGGTGACGCCATGGGCGGATGATGGCAGCAGTTCGCTGTCCCAGGCGACCTGAGCGTCGTAATGCGTATGGATATCGACAAAGCCCGGAGTGACCAACAAGCCCTTGGCATCGACCACTTCGCTGGCTTCGCCCGAAATGCCTGGCCCTACGGCAACAATCAGCCCATCCTTGATCGCAACGTCCTGAACCGATGGCTCACATCCAGTCCCGTCGACGACGGTGCCGCCCTTGATCAGTAAGTCAAACATCGCGTTTCATCCCGTTTCGCCGGGGTGAAGGTAAGCCCTTTGCCCGGTCTGACCGCACCTCTTAGTCAAGCCCATGAGCTCTCAGGCGACTTTGGCTTCCTGCTCAGCCTTGGCGGCAACTTCGGCTTTGTGCTTGGTAATGGTCGCAGAAATCGCCTTGTTGGCCTGGGCCACAAATTCAGGCGAATTGTTGACCGCCCAGTCATAGCTGTCTTGCCGGGCAGTGTTCATGCCATTGATCACCGGCGAGACATAGCGGCGCCACATTTCATAGCTTTTCTTGGTGTTATCGAAGTCAGCCCAATTGTGCGCCAGTTGCAGGAAAGTGCCGAACTCGCCTTGCTTGGCCTGTAGGCGGCGGATCTGGGCGATCGCATCGTCAGGTGTTCCGACGACGGCTGAACCATCTTCAACCAGTTTTTCGATCGGCTTGTCACCTTCGTCAAGGGACTTCCCGGGCCGCTTCATCTGCCGCAGGTACTCGGCATATTTGAGCCCGCCGAACTTTACGTTCTCCCAAGCCTTTTCGCGGGTTTCGGCGATATGAACCGGACCGACCAGGCGCAGTTGTGCAGGATCCATGACGTGGCCGTTCTCCGCCGCCGTCTCGTTGGCGATCCGCCAGTTATTGCCGAGAGCATCATATCCGCCCTCCTGGGTCGCCGCGACGCAGAGCATGCCAAAGCCATGCTTGCCGGCCAGCTTGGCGCCCGACGGGGTCATCGACGATGCTACTGCGATTTCCGGGTGCGGCCAGGAGTAAGGCTTGATCTGGCAGCTGGCATTGACAAGCGTGAACCAGTCAGACTTGTGTGTCACTCGCTCGCCCTTGAACAAGCGCAGGATGACTTCGATTGCTTCAACCATCCGGTCGCGCTGGGTCGAAGGGTCGATCCCCATCTGCATCGCATCGGACGGCAGCAGCCCGGGGCCGACACCGAATATCACACGGCCACGGGTCTGATGATCAAGCTGGAGAATTCGATCAGCGGTGGTCAGCGGATGGTGGTAAGGAAGCGAGACCACGCCGGTCCCAAGCTTGATCCGCTTGGTGCGTTCTGCTGCTGCGGCGATGAACAACTCCGGGCTGGCGATGATCTCAAAGCCCGCCGAATGGTGCTCACCGACCCAAGCCTCCTCATAGCCCAGCTTCTCGACGAACTCGATCAGCTCGAGATCGCGGTGGATGCACAGGGTCGGATCTTCGTCCAACGAATGAAAGGGTGCAATGAAAATGCCGTCCTGCAGTCGCATAGCCATCTTGGTCTATCCTCTGTTCGTCGTTCCTGCGCGGCACTAACTGCCGCCGAATTGGCCGAGCCATGCGGGCATGCCTGGCTCCCCGGTCAATTTGTGGCGAGGTGCCGCCGCATCTCTGCGGCAGCAGAGTCGCCTGACCGGGTTTAGATCGAACTTCGATCAAGATGCGGCAATTGTCAACAATCTACGCACATTTTGTTTTGGCGGGTCGAAGATCACCCAGGCAATGGGGAAATTCTCCACATCTTGTTTCAGGCAAGGCTGACCGGTGATGCCGCCTGAGGCTGGGTTACCTGCACAGGGCGATTCAGGCATTCAGGTGGGGTACGGCGTTCGCCAGTTGATTGCGCGAGCAGCATCAAGCAGCTGCACTGGCCTTTGCCTTTTTTGAAACCCGCTTGACCTTGGCTGTAGCTTCCGCGCGTTCGGCTATGTGGCGCTCCCATCCGCGGCGGTGCATTTCGCGGGAGATATCCAGATAGATCGCCGCACTCCTGGTCGAGTCGCCATTGGCCCCGGCGGTGGCAAAAGCCCTAATGGCCTCAGCTGCCTGCATTCGGTCCTGCTTTTCCAGCAGTCCCGCAGCAGTATATCGCAGCGTCTGCCGAAACATCATCCGGGTTATTCGCTCCAGCTTGGGACCAACCCCTGCCCGATTGCACCACAGGCTGTGAATCGCCATATTCAGCGCCATCGTGGCTCCATCGGACTCTCCGGCTCCGGCGGCAATTCTGATGGCGGCCTGCAAATAGGCATCCCTGACACTCTCGCTCCATCCTTCGACAAGCACCCGGACCGACGGTTCAACGAGTGCTTCCGAAATGAACCCGACTTGCCAGATGTCGCTGCGGGATAGTCGGCTGACCATCGCGCCGCGATTGGCGTGCAGTTCAAGCAAGTCATCGCTTTCCAGCAAGCGAAACGCCTCGCGGATCGGCGCACGGCTGACGGTGAACCGTTCGGCCAAGCTTACTTCACGCAGCCAGGAGCCCTCGTGAATCTCGTTCCGGATGATCCCGTCTGCAAGCCGATCGGCAATTTGCTCGGCAATCGAAAGCGGGCGATCGGGGCTTGTCAGGCGCAAGTCTGCTACGGTCGGCGTGCGGCGTCCGATCCAGCCAAAGCCCTCAACGATCTCATTTTGTTCAGCTCTCATCACCTGAAAGCTACAATATTCACGGCAATCTGACTATCCGTAATGCAGGAAAATCAGGCCGACGATCTGAAATCAGGAAATTGTTGACAATCGCCGTATTGTCCGCAAGTCTGAGACTGTGACCGGATGACGACTCATGCCGCACGGCCACCATCAGGAGTGGGTCCGCGCTGATAGCCTGCGTTGACGAGAGTTACTTGGGAGGGAAAAATGAACGGTTTCAAGATCACCGGCCTGCTGCTGTGCAGCGCATCAATGCTCACAATGATGCCAACGACGGCATTTGCCCAGGAAGCTGCCGACGACGCAGAGGCCAATAGCAACGATATTATCGTCACGGCCAGCAAGCGCCCGGAAAACATCCAGGACGTGCCGATGTCGGTCAGTGCCCTGAGTGGGGATGCGCTTGAGCAGCGCGGTATCAACAATATTGCCCAGCTCCAGAGCTATGTCCCCAGCTTGCGCTTCGTCACATCCAATACGGCACGCAATTCGGGCGTGTTCGTGCGCGGCATTGGCCAGAACGGGACCAACCAGGGGATCGAACCGAGCGTCGGCGTGTTTCTCGATGGCGTTTATCTGCCCATTCCGGGGCCGCTCCAGAGCAATCTGCGCGACATCAGCACGGTGGAAGTTCTGCGTGGACCCCAAGGCACCCTCTATGGCCGCAACACGCCGGTTGGTGCAATCAACATCAATACCCGCGCGCCCTCACAGGACACGGAGGCTTCGGTCACCGCATCCTACGGCAACTACAACGACATGCAGCTAAGCGGCTATCTCGGTGGCGGGCTTGGTGAGAACCTGGCTGGCCGCGTTTCGCTCTGGTTCAGTGACCGCGATGGCTACGAGCTCAATCTCGCCACCGGCAAAGACATCAACTCCGCCAAGCAATGGGGCGTTCGCACCCGGTTGAAGTGGGACCCAAGCAGCAACCTTACGGTCAATCTAATTGGCTACTACACCAAGATGGACTTTCGTTGTTGTTCGCCAGAGCAATTGGATCTGGCAGCCACCGCCACTCCGGGATTCATTGCTGGTTCGGCAGCATTGGGCACGCCTTTGCTCAACCTAGTAACCGGCGACCACAAGGTTGAGGAGTTCGAGACGGGGCGGACGGCCATGCAAATTGCTGGAGGCTCGGCCACTATCGATGTCGATTTGGGCAGTGCTGGCACGCTTACTTCGATAACCGCTTATAGCTGGATCAGAGATGACGCTCCTAATGCAGCCTTTGCCGGTCTTCAGCGCCAAACGCTTACGCGCTCTGGTTCAGATCTGTGGCGCAAAGGATGGACGCAAGAGTTGCGTCTTGCTTCGCCCACCGACCAGAAGATAAGCTATCTTGCCGGGCTCTACTACCTTAACGAAGATGTCGACTACACCACCGAATTGGCTCTCGGACCGGGATCAGATCGGTTTTTCCTGTTCGGAGCGCGTCTGGGCGACGGCTATGTCTCGACCTACCATCAGAATACCGAAAGCATTGCTGCGTTCGGTCAATTGCGGCTCAATGTTTCCGATCAGTTTCGCCTGATTGGCGGTCTTCGTTATACCAATGACAAGAAAAATGCGGATTCAGCTGTTGTTACACTTCCTGGAACTTCTGGCACTTTCAAGGCGTTAATTCAAAATGACACCAATCGGCCGGGGCTCAAACGTTCTGAGGATCGGGTCACATACTCGATGACCGCACAACTTGATTTCACACCGGAAATCATGGGGTACATCACATACGGTACCGGCTCAAAGGCTGGTGGTTTTAACGGTGGCCCGGTGGGCCAGACCATTCCGATCGAATTCAACGAAGAAACGTCGGACACGATCGAAGCCGGGTTTAAATCGAGCTTCTTGAATGGTCGAATCGTCCTAAATTTCGACGTTTACCGCATGAACATCAAGGGCATACAGAGCGCGACTGTAAACCCTGCCGGGTCAGGATTCGTAGTCGGCAATTCGGGGGATCGTCGCTCGCAAGGGCTTGAGGTTGAATTGACCGTACGGCCGACTGACAGCCTGACACTACGCGGCTCATTCGCTTATCTAGACGCCAAGTACACGAACTTCACCGGCGGCCAATGTCCGGTCGTTAATCCCGGCATTCCCCCAGGTGTCCGGCCAGGATCATGCAACTTTACCGGTCTACGCCCGTATCAAAGCCCACCGATTACAGCTAGCCTGGCCTTCGACTATCGCCGGCCCTTGGGTAGCGGCGGCATCACTGGCTTCATCAGCGGCGATGTTGCTTTCACTGACGACGTGAATCTGATCGAAACGCTGGACCCCCGGGGCAATCAGGCTGGCTTTGCCAATCTGGGCGCCCGGATCGGGGTCGAAGGGCCGGACGGCCAGTGGCGCGTATCCGTGTTTGGCAAGAACCTGACCGACCACGTCTATTACACCGCGACAACCAACCTGATCCTCAATGCGGTGATGAGCGCTGGTGGTGCCAGCGCACCAGGCGGCTTTGTCGGATGGTACGCACCGCCGCGCACCTATGGCGTCGAAGCCTCGTTCAAGTTCTAGGCACCATGGCGGCCGGGTAGCGTCCAGGACCGGTTTTCCGGGGACGCTACCCGGCCGCATCCCCTCTGCGGCGGCGGAATGTGAAGGATAGCACCATGTTCCAAAGCCGCAGCCCTGGGTTGGCTGTCGCGTGGACTGCCGCGCTGCTGCTCAGCGCACTTTACATCATATCCTACCTCGACCGGCTGATCTTCTCGCTGCTGATGGATCCGATCAAGGCCGAGTTGGGCGCCAGCGATACCCAGATGGGCCTGCTGGTCGGAACTTCTTTCGCAGTGTTCTATGTCCTGTTCGCCTTGCCGATGGCGCGTCATGCCGATCGGGGGAACCGCCGCTGGTTGATCTTCCTGGGCGCGCTGATCTGGAACGGGATGACGGCGGCGTCAGCCTTTGCGTCCAGTTACGGCATGCTGGTGGTATTCCGGATCGGGGTCGCGCTCGGTGAAGCCGCGCTGGTGCCCGCCGCCATGTCGATCATTGGCGATCTGTTCACCCGCGAGCGGCGAACTATGCCGCTGGCCATTTTCGTAGGGGCCGGATCGATCGGCGCTGCCAGCGCAATGATCCTGGGCGCGGCGAGCATCCAGCTTGTGTCTTCGCCTTGGGTGACCGGCTTGCCGGTGGTCGGCGGTATGGCGACATGGCGGCTCACCCTGTTGTTTGTTGCCGTGCCGGGCTTGCTGCTTACCTTGCTGTTCGCGTTGCTGGTCAGGGAGCCTGTGCGGCAATCCGATCAGGGCTCGGGCCAGACCGATCTGGCCTCGGTAACCGCGCATGTCCGAGCCAACCTGAAGTCCTATCTGATGCTTTATTGGACTGCCGGGCTCAACGGAATGATCGCTCTGGCGCTGCTGACCTGGTACCCGGCGATGCTGAGCCGGAAGTTTGGCATGCCGCCGTCCGAGGCGGGTTATCTGTTTGGGGTGATCTGCCTGGCGGTGATCCCGGTTGCGGCTCTGGCTGGGCCTGCTCTGCTCGCAAGGATCAACCGGCGTGGTCGGAACGACGGTTACGTTTGGGTCGCCTTACTGTGCCTGGCCTTGCTTCTGCCCTTCCTGATTGCCAGCCTGCTCGCCCCTTCGGCCATTCTATCCCTTGCCTTCGCCGCGCCAGCATATGCTTTGCTGCTTTGCCTCAGCAATCTCAGCGTGGTGATCATGCCGCTGATGCCGCCAGGGGCGATGCGTGGTCAGATATCAGCGCTCTACATGTTCGTGGTCAATCTGATTGCACTTGGGGCAGGACCGCTGGTCGTGGCGCTGTTTTCCGATCAGATCTTCCCGGGATCGGACGGGCTGGGCAAATCGTTGATTGCGATTGCCTGCGTTGCGGCACCGCTGGCTGCAGCCGGGCTGCTGTTGGCGCGCAGGCACTTTGCTGAGACCATGCGCTCGGCAGCATTGGTAGAAATAGAATCTGTAGATCACAGGAGCGCCTGATGAGCGACGATCTGACTTGCGATATCGCCACCATCCATCCCGCCCGCCCCGATCGCTTTGCCGATGGCTCGGTTCACGCAGTGATGGCCCGGCTGCGCCGCGAAGCGCCGGTACATTACACTAGCGAAAGCCCATTCGGCGCCTATTGGTCGATCGCGAGCTACAAGGATATCGTCGAGATCGAAGCCCTGCCGAACCGCTATTCCTCGGAAATGGCGCGCGGCGGCATTTCGCTGATCGACGAGGATTTCCTTGGCAAGCCCGACACAGTCGATTCCAACCCGCAAGAAATGTTTATCGCGATGGATCCGCCGCGCCACACTGAAAAGCGCCGGGTGGTGACACCAGCCTTCACTCCCTCCGAAATCGCGAGGCTGGGCGACAGCATCCGCGAGCGCACTGCGCACCGGCTGGATTCACTCCCGCGCGGCGAGGTGTTCGACTGGACGCGTGAGGTCGCGATCGATTTGACCACCGACATGCTGGCGATCCTGTTCGATTTTCCATGGGAAGAACGCCACAAGCTGCCAATCTGGTCTGACGCGATCACTTCGCTCGATATGATGCAGAACCATCCCGAGGAACGGCAAGCGGCGCTGGTTGAAATGGGCACCCGGTTCTTCCAGTTGTGGCAGGAACGCGCTGACGCGCCGCCCGCTCCGAACCTGCTCTCGATGATGATCCACTCTAGCGCCTTGGGCAAAATGGAGCCGGCAGAATTTGTCGGCAATATGGCGTTGCTGGTGGTCGGCGGCAACGACACCACCCGCAACACCATGTCTGGGCTGGCCGACGCGTTGACCCGTTGGCCCGAGCAGTGGGACCGGATCGTTGCGGACGAAAGCCTGATCCTCAACGCTACCAGCGAAATCATCCGCTGGCAGTGCCCGGTCGCCCATATGCGGCGGACCGTCACCGAAGACCACGATTTCCGTGGCCATGCCTTCAAGGAAGGCGACAAGGTGGTGATGTGGTACATCTCGGGCAATCGCGATGAAACCATGTTCGAGAACGGCGAGCTGTTCCTGCCTGATCGCGAGAACGCCCGGCGTCACCTGTCGTTCGGCTACGGGGTGCATCGCTGCCTGGGCGCGCGGCTGGCCGAACTGCAGATCACGACGCTGATATCGGAAATGGCCAGGCGCAAGATGCGGCTTGAAGTGGCTGGCGAGATCGTCCGCGACGCCCATCCGTTCATCAACATGATCAAATCAGCCCCTGTGCGGATCGTCGCGGGCTGATCGACCTGCCCTAATTTTCAAGAATCGAGAATTATCATGCACCCTTGCGTCCACGCCAAGGCGACCCCCGACAAGCCCGCGATCATTGTGGCTGAAACCGGCGAAACACGCAGTTACAAGCAGCTCGACGATGCGTCGAACCAGGTTGCCCAATTCTTCCGTTCGCGCGGGCTAGGTCATGACGATGTCGTCGCCTTCATGCTCGAGAACACGCCGGACTATTTCAGCCTGACCTGGGGGGCGCAGCGAGCCGGGCTACGTTATGTATGCTTTTCATCGCGCCTTACGGCAGACGAAGCTGACTATATCCTCGAGAATTCGGGAGCGAAGCTGTTCATCGTTTCGGGTAGCCTGGCAGATGTCACGGCCCAGCTTCAGACCAGTCTGGAACGCTATTCGCTCGGCGGACCGGTTGCAGGTTACGCTGCTCTCGAAAGTGCGCTAGCGCCCATGCCGACAACTCCGGTTGCGGATGAACGCGCCGGGGTTGATATGCTCTATTCTTCGGGTACCACAGGCCGCCCGAAAGGCGTGCGCCACCCGTTGCCTGAAGATCCGGCAATCGACGCCTCGAACAGCCTGACCGAACTGGCGTTGACCGTGTTCCGTTTCACGCCGGACAGTATCTATCTGTCGCCCGCCCCGCTCTATCACGCCGCGCCGCTTCGCTTTTCGATGACCGTCCACAAGATCGGCGGCACTGTGGTGATGCTCAAGAAGTTCGATACCGAGGGCGCGCTGGCGGCGATCGAGAAGTATCGCGTAACCTGCAGCCAGTGGGTCCCGACCCATTTCGTGCGGATGCTCAAGCTGCCCGAAGAAGTGCGCCGCAAGTACGACCTCTCCTCGCTCAATTGCGCCGTCCATGCAGCCGCACCTTGCCCGATGCCGGTCAAGCGGGCGATGATTGATTGGTGGGGGCCGATCCTGGAAGAGTACTACTCCGGTTCCGAAGGCAATGGCTTTACCTATATCGGCTCGGCCGACTGGTTGAGACTGGCGGACAAGGAAGAAGCAGGCTCGGTCGGAAAGTCGGTGATGGGTACGATCCACATCATGGGCGAAGACAACGAAACAGTGCTTCCGCCGTGCAACGAAGGCACGGTCTATTTTGAAAGCGACAATGTCTTCGAATATCATGGCGACAGCGAGAAGACGCAGGGAAGCCGCAATTCAAAGGGCTGGACCACGTTGGGCGATGTCGGCTGGCTCGACGAGGACGGCTACCTGTTCCTGACCGACCGCAAGAGCTTCATGATCATTTCCGGCGGGGTGAACATCTATCCACAAGAGATCGAAAGTCACCTTGTCACCCACCCCAAGGTCCAGGATGTCGCGGTGATTGGCGGGCCACATGAAGAAATGGGCGAGGAAGTGATCGCGGTGGTCCAGCCAGTCGATATGGCGGACGCCACCGACCAGTTCCGCGCGGAATTGGCGGCTTTTGCGCGTGAAAAACTGTCGGGCGTGAAGATACCGCGTCGCATAGATTTTCTCGCCGAACTGCCGCGCCATGATACCGGGAAGCTCTACAAGCGGCTGCTGCGCGATCAGTACTGGGAGGCGGCCAAGGTGCAATGAGCGACGCGGATACGGCAATGCAGCAAGCCCTGGCGGCGGCGCAGGCCTATGCCGACGCCGCGCAAGCAGCCGTGCGCGAGCGAGTGGCTGCGTCGTCGATCGATGCCCTGCAACATATCGCCCACGGTTATGCCTGGATCGAAACCAGCGTTGAGGCGTTGCGGGCGCTGATCGTCTGGGGCGCTGTGCAGGGCGGCGAGGCCGAGCGACTGGTGGTGGCGATCGGGATTGGCGAGACGCTGGCGCAACTGGCCGGCGGGTTGCCCATGGGCCAGAACGAATTCATTCGCCCCGGCGATTTCGGCCTGGCGAATCACGTGCCGATCTTGCTGTCCCATGCTGACGGCAACAGCCCCGAAAACCGGGCGGCCCTGATCAGCCTGATCCGCCAGGGTGCGCAGGTCTCTGATCGGCTCGGCGACGAGTTGCTCGATACGATCCGCGATCAATACCGCCGTTTCACCGATGATCGCATCCTGCCGCACGCCCACGGCTGGCACCTGACAAACGCCTTGATCCCTGATGAAGCGGTTGCCGAAATGGCCGCGCTGGGCACTTTTGGTGTATGCATTCCCGAAGACCATGGCGGGCTCGGGTTGGGCAAGCTGGTGATGTGCATCGTCACCGAAGAACTGTCGCGTGGCTGGATCGGCGCGGGCTCGCTCGGCACCCGCAGCGAGATTGCCGGTGAACTGATAATGCTTGGCGGAACGGCCGAACAGAAAGCGCATTGGCTGCCCAGGATCGCCAGCGGCGAAGTGCTGCCCACCGCAGTTTTTACGGAACCTGACACCGGCTCGGACATGGCAAGCCTGGCGACGCGGGCTGTGCGTACAGCTCAAGGCTGGGAGATTACCGGCGCGAAGAACTGGATCACCCACGCTGCGCGCACCGATCTGATGACCCTGATGGCGCGCTCCCTGCCCGACGTGAAGGGCTACGCGGGACTCTCGATGCTGCTTGTTCCCAAGCCGCGCGGGAGCGAGGAGGACCCATTCCCCGCCGAGGGGATGACCGGCAGCGAGATCGAGGTCCTTGGTTACCGCGGAATGCGCGAATATGCGCTGCAGTTCGATGGCATGAAGACTCCTGCTGACGCACTGCTTGGCGGCGAAGAGGGACAGGGCTTCAAACAATTGATGCGAACCTTCGAAGGCGCCCGCATCCAGACGGCAGCGCGCGCCGTGGGTGTGGCGCGCCGGGCGTTCGAACTCGGCTTCCAATACGCCTGCGACCGCAAGCAATTCGGCCAGCCGATCATCGAATTTCCCCGCGTGTCGGACAAGCTGGCAATGATGTTGGTCGACATGACCATGGCGCGCGAGCTGACCTATTTCGCGGCGCGGACCAAGGACAGTGGCAAGCGCTGCGATATCGAGGCGGGAATGGCCAAGCTGCATGCCGCACGAATTGCCTGGAGCAATGCTGATGCTTCGCTCCAGATCCATGGCGGCAATGGCTATGCGCTGGAATATGAAATCAGCCGCGTGCTGTGTGACGCGCGGATCCTCAATATTTTTGAAGGTGCGGCGGAAATCCAGGCGCAAGTGATTGCCCGCGGCAAGCTGCAGGTTCGAAACTGAGAAAGGAGCCGGAATGACACCACCACAAGCTTTCGATCTGAGCGGAAGAACCGTGCTGGTGACAGGCGCCTCGTCCGGACTGGGCGCGGAATTCGTTCGCGCCCTGGCCGCCAGCGGAGCGGCCGTGGTTGCAGCGGCGCGGCGCAAGGACCGGCTTGATGCGCTGGTTGCAGAGATTGCAGCGCGGGGCGGCAGGGCAGTGGCGGTTGAAATGGATGCCACCAGCGAAGCTTCGACGATCGCGGCTTTCGACACGGCTGAAGCGCCATTCGGTCCGGTCGATAGCGTTGTCGCCAATGCCGGGGCCAGCGGTGAAGGCTCCGCACTCGACATGTCGGTTGAGGCGTTCGATGCGCATCTGGCGCTCAATGTGCGCGGCGTTTTTCTGACTGCACGTGAAGGCGCGCGCCGGATGCGGGCGGCCGGATCGGCTGAGCGGCGGCACGGCCGGGTGGTAATCATCTCTTCGGTCACGGCAAGCGGCTCTGCCCGCGCGCCTTTCGCCTATTGCACCTCCAAGGCAGCAGTATCGCGGATGGGCGAAGTGCTCGCACGCGAATGGGTGCGGGTGGGGATCAATGTCAACGTGCTGCTGCCCGGCTACATCCTGACCGAAATGAATGCACCGGGCTTTGCCACCGATGCGGGAAAGCGATTGATCGAGACATTTCCGCGCCGCAGGTTGATGGAAGCAAAGGATTTGCTCCCGCTGTTGCTGTTTTTATGCTCTGATGCATCAGAAGCGGTAACCGGATCGTCGTTCAAGATCGACGATGGCCAGACCGGGTGACACTTGGCAAGGCAGGGAGCAAGCTGATCGATGCATGAAGGAATGCATCTGATCGAAGGCGGGGCCTTTGTGATGGGTTCGGACCATCACTATCCCGAAGAAGGCCCCGCGCGCCGGGTCAGCGTCGATCCCTTCTGGATCGATCAAGCGCCAGTGACCAACCGCGAATTTGGTCGCTTCGTAGCCGCCACCGGTTATGTTACCCTCGCCCAGCGCGCGCCCGATCCGGCGCTCTATCCAGGCATCCTGCCCGAAATGATTCAGCCTGGGTCGTTGCTGTTCACCCTGCCGCCCGGACCAGTGCCACCGCATGATTATTTGCGCTGGTGGCAGTTCTGCTTCGGGGCGGATTGGGCGCATCCGCTAGGGCCAAACAGCGACCTGACCGGGCTGGAGGATCATCCGGTGGTTCATATCGCTTTCGAAGACGCCGAGGCCTATGCCAGATGGGCGGGCAAGGCCTTGCCTACTGAAGCCGAATGGGAATACGCCGGGCGCGGCGGGCTGGATCAGGCGGAATATGCTTGGGGCGCGGAGCTGACCCCGGGCGGAGAAAACCTGGCCAACTACTGGCAGGGTGAGTTCCCGTGGCAGAATACCGCCGATGATGGCTATATCCGCACCTCGCCCGTAGGCACCTATCCGCCCAACGGTTTTGGTCTGCTCGACATGATCGGCAACGTCTGGGAATGGACCGAAGACTGGTTCGCCGATCCGCAGATCGAAACCAAGGCACCGGGATCCTGCTGCATCCCGTCAAACCCGCGCGGCGGGGCGGAAGAGCAGAGTTATGATCCGTGCCAACCCGAAATAGCGATAGGCCGCAAGGTGCTGAAGGGCGGTTCGCACCTTTGCGCCGAGAACTACTGCATGCGTTATCGGCCGGCAGCGCGCTACGCCCAGCCGATCGACACCTCGACCTGCCATGTCGGTTTTCGCTGTGTGATCAGGAAGCGCGGCTGATCAGCGTTTGGGGCCGGCACGCCGCTGAGACTGCCTGCCGCCTTGGGCCGGATGCGCGGTCGAGTCCTGAAACCGGCGGTTGATCTCGCCAAGTGTCCGGCTGATCCTAGTCTGGTTTCGGATCATCTCGATTTTAGGCCAGGTTTCTTCTTCGCCCAGCTCGACAAATCGGCGCATGTCCTCGACGCTCAGCTGGCGCAGTGCCTTGGTAAGCGACCACAGCGGGGAAGGGCTGATGATAGTGATGTCGCCGACATAGTCCTGGTCGAGAATCGACATGGCGAGGTTGGCGGCCGCGTTGAGCTTGGGCACCAGTGCCAAGGGCTTTTCCCACATCGCGAAGCTGGCGTTGGCCCAGGCTTTCATCGAAGCGACCGAGGCCTGCTGCACCCAGGCCAGCGGGTTGTCGGGCTGCTTGGTATCGGTGATGAAGGGCGCGATCAGCGGGTTGGCCTGGCTGACAATGTGATGATTGACCCCATAGAGCCGCGCCAGTCGCTTGGCCGGCAAATCGTTCGTCACTGATCCATCGACCCAGCGCCGGTCCTCCAGATAGGGCACGCGCTCGCCTTTGTGGTTCTTTGCCATCAGCGCCACCGCATCGAACAGCCCGGGGACGGCGCAGGATGCCAGCACGGCTTCACGCACCATCACGTTGGGCGATGCGATCGCATTGAGCAGCCGCGAGTTCTGGTGTTTTTCCGCCGGGGCGACCGAAATATTGAGGTGGCGCCCGGTCAGTTCGTAGGCTTCCTGGAAAGTCAGGTCCGGGATGAGCAAGTCAAGGTGCTTGCGGCTCTGCTCTTGCGTGACCTGTTCGCCGGTCTTGCCATTGATGCCGTGCTCCTCGCCCTGGCGATAAAGCCACTCCGCATCGAAATAGGGGGCAAGTTCGGCATCGGTGTGAGTGCAGACAATCGCGCCAACCACCGAGCCGCCGCTTGAACCCGAGATGACGCTGGGCAGCAGGCCTTCGGTCCACATCGCCTTGGCTACGCCGAGGTGGAAAAACAGATAATTGCCCGACCCGCTGAGCAGCAGCGCCGACTGGCCATAGCAATGGTGCGCCCGTTCAAAGAAGGCGCGCTTCTCTTCACGGTCGATCAGACTGTCATCGGTGGTCGACAGGTAATGCAGTGCGCTGTCGATCTCGGCGATGTAGTCCTCGATCAGGGTCTTGGTGCCAAAAATCGCACGGCCATAGAGCGCCTCGTTGGCGATCCCGTCCATATTGCCGTGAATGCCTTCGTTGAGATTGTAGAGCAGGGCATGATCGTCACCTGACTTGCGGAAGGCACGCAAGGTATCGAGGCGTTTGCGGATCGAGGCATAGCCGTAGAGGTCGCTTTCCTCCGTCCCGCGCCAGGCCGCTGCACCGCTTGACCGGTCTTTGGCCTGCGCTTTTTGCGTCCATTCGGCATAGTTTGCCGCAGCCATCGTGCGCTTTCGACCGGAGCCTGGAAACGGGGTGAATATCATGACTTGCTATTTTCCTTGGGTTTCTTGGCCGACTTGATCTTGGCGCGTTTGGACTTCGGGGGTGGCAGAGGTTGGGTCGCCTACCTTGGCAGCTGCCAGCAATTCATCCGCCGATTGACGCAAGGCAGCGGCATATTCGGCGGGGTCGGGCATCATATCGCGGTCGCTGGTGAACGAAAGCGCGACCTCTCCGCAATAGCTGTTGATGATATTGATCAGCCCCATGCCGTGCGTCAGCGGGCCGGTCCCGTGCATGCGGATCATTCTGGCGCCGCAGAAAAAGAGCGGGGTCATCGGTCCGGGGACATTGGTGACAATGCAGTTGCTGGCTGGAACGGCTGAATCGCTGGCGAAGATCTGGCTTGAGAGTCGCGAGGCCAGACCGACCAGGGCGCCCGGCATCAGTTCGCTGCTTTGCGCAATGTTCTTGGCCCCGATCGCCCCAACCATGGCCTTGCTGTTTTTCGAATCCGCCACAATCCGCCGCAGCCGCTCAAGCGGATCGGCCACATCGGTCGAAAGTTTGACGATCATCGCCGCGACCTGATTACCGGCCGAGCCTTTGTCGGCATCGCTGCGCACCGAGATCGGGCAGGTCGTTGTGAGACTTTTGTCCGGAAGCTCGCCCTTGGCTTCGAGGTAATTGCGCAAGCCGCCGCCGACGATTGACAGCAGTACGTCATTGACTGTTGCGCCGGAAACGGCCTGGCGGATCATCTTGACCTCGGCCATCGGCATGGTGATGCCATCGACGACGCGATGCGGCGAGAGGTTGCGGTTGAACCGGGTATTCGGGCAGGTTCCCGCATTCTCAAGCGAGATCTCGCCCGCAGTCACCTTCTTGCGCAACTCGGACAGCCCCGGCAGGGCGTTCGCGATCATTTCCCCGATCCGCCAGGGCTGGGTCAAGGAATTGAGATGGGCCTTTGCCAGCAACTCCCCGGCGCTCGGAACCTCTTCGGGTTTCCAGTCGTCGTGAATGACCCGCGGCGGCGCATCCGGGTCCAGATCGTGCAGCGCAGCGGTCATTTCCATGCCCGAGGCACCATCGATCGCGGCGTGATGGACCTTTGATACGATTGCCCAGCTGCCGGGTGGAACGCCTTCGATAGTGTCGAGCCCCTCGACGATCCAGTATTCCCACAGCGGCTTGGTCATATCCAGCGGGCGCGCGTGGATCCTCGCTGTCTGAATGCACAGCTGGCGCCAATCGCCCGGCGCGGGCAAGGCGATGTGACGGACGTGGTATTCCAGATCAAATTCGGCGTCTTCGATCCAATAGGGGTGATCGAGATCGAGCGGCACCCGCACCAGTTTCTGCCGAAAGGCCTTCGCGCAGCCCAGCCGGCTCTGGAAATAGGCCAGCACATCCTTGAACCGGATCTTGCCGTTGGGTGAGGTGGACGGATCATAGATCGCGATCGAGCCGATATGCTGCGGCGAGTTCTTGCCCTCGGTATAAACGAAAGCGGCATCCAGCGCACTCAGTTGCTGCATAGGATTTACGTCCTTCATCACTTCCTGGCGTCCAGCACCATGCGGCGCGCGGGTTTGATCGGGTTAAATCGCCTGATGATCGCAATATTGCATATCTTATGATTGTTGACAATCTGACGCGACTCACGCAAGTTTGCGGCAGGGCGCGGTTGAGGTTGGATACGCGCGTCTGCCGCCGCAAAAATGCGGATGTTCGGCCCAAGGGAGAGATTTGAAGCAATGCCTCTGATCAGCCTCAAGCCCGTGCTGGCGGCAGCCTTGGCCGAGCGATACGCCGTCGCTGCATTCAATCCGGTCGATTTCAATTCGATGCGGGCGATGGTTGAGGCGGCGGTCGAATGCGACGCGCCGGTGATCATCCAGACCTCTGCCAAGACCATACGTGAATACGGTCACTCCATGCTTTCCAGTTGGATGCACGCGCTCGCCGAAGATGCTCCGGTGCCGGTCGTACTCCATCTCGACCACGGCAAGGATCTCGAGATGATCCGCAAATGCATCGACACTGGCTGGACTTCGGTGATGATCGACGGATCGGACAAGCCCTTTGCCGAAAACCTGCGCATTACCCGCCAGGTCAACGACTGGGCCAATGCCGCCGGAGTTGGGGTTGAGGCAGAAATCGGCGAAATCGGCGGAGTCGAAGAGGACATCGTGGTCGCCGAGGACGATGCCGGGCTGACCGATCCAGCCGAAGCCGAATCCTTTTGCAAAGAACTGGAACTGGCTGCCTTTGCCGGCGCGATCGGCACGGCGCATGGTTATTATCGTGGCACACCCGAGGTGCGCTTCGACCTAATCGAGGAGATCAACCGCCGCACTGGTGTGCCGATGGCGCTTCATGGCGGGACCGGACTGGATGATACGGTCTATGCACGCGCGATCGAGCTGGGCTGCGCCAAGATCAACATCTCGACCGCGTTGAAGCACGTCTTCATCGACAGCTTCGTCGATCACAAGGCCGCAAATCCCAAGGACTATGAGCCGCTGTCCTATGTAACGGCCCAGCGCCAAGCGCTGCGTGCCTTGTTTGCCGAAAAGATCCGGCAGTTCGGCGGAGCAGGGCGCGGCGCAGCACTGGCACAGGCGCTGGCCTGATGAGCTTTGGGGCGCTGATCTTTGATTGCGATGGCGTCTTGGTCGATACCGAGCGCGACGGACATCTGGTGGCGTTCAACCAGGCCTTTGTCGATCTGGGGATCGACGCGCATTGGAGCGAAGCGCTCTATGACCGGCTGCTCCAGACCGGGGGCGGCAAGGAGCGGATGACCGCCTATTTCGACGAATTCGGCTGGCCAGCGGCGCACAAGGACAAACAGGGGCTGATCGCGCAGCTTCACAAGCGCAAGTCGGAGATCTTTCTGGATCTGATCGATCAGGGCAAACTGACGCTGCGCCCCGGGATCGCCCGGATCATCGACGAAGCGATCTCTGCCGGTCTGAAGCTGGCGGTCTGTTCAACCTCCAAGCTGGAATCTGTACAAGGCTGTCTGGCGCTTGCCGGGCCTGAGCGCGTCCAACGGTTCGATCGGGTGCTGGCCGGCGATATCGTTAGCCGCAAGAAGCCGGACCCCGAGATCTACAATCTGGCTAGCACCGAACTCGGTGTGCCCCCTGACGCCTGCATCGTTGTGGAAGACAGCGGGATCGGCTGCCGCGCGGCAGTCGCTGCGGGCATGCGCACGGTCATCACGATGAGCGCCTTTACCCGCAAGGAACGGTTTGAAGGCGCATTCTTGGTCACCGATGAGCTCGGCGACGGGCCCGATCAGATTGCCCTAGCGGCGCTGATGGCCCGCTAAGAACGGAGGGAAAATTGCAGACGGTAACGTTCGAAAAGGTTGAGAAGGCGCTTGTAGCGATCCGCGACACAGCGTTGGCGAACGAACAGTATTTCTGCGAACTCGACGGCGTGTCTGGCGACGGCGATTTCGGGACCTCGCTGGCGACCGGCTGGCGCGAGATTGCCGCCAAATGGGATGATCTAGATCGCACCTCGATCGGTCACCTGCTGCTGGCTCATGCCCAAGTCATCGCATCAAAGGTCGGCGGCTGTTCGGGCCCGATCTGGGGTACCGCATTCATGCGCGCCGGGATGGTTGCCCGCGACAAGACCAGCCTCTCACCCGAAGACATCGAAGTCATGTTCGAAAAGGCGATCGAAGGGATCAAAACGCGCGGCGGCGCAGAAGAAGGTGACAAGACCCTGCTAGATGCACTTGCTCCAATGAGCCGCACATTTTCCGCAACCAAGGCTGGCGACGCGGTGCTGCACGCCTGTCTGCAAACGGCCGAAGAAGCGGTCGAAAGCGCGATGGCGCTGCAGGCACGGCGTGGAAGGCAAAGCTTCACGGGCGAACGGTCGATCGGGTCCAAAGACCCGGGAATGGTCGCGATCGCACTAATGACCCGCAACATTGCCATAGCTTTGTCCGGGCACGAATGATCAAGGAGAGGCAGATGCAGAACAAGCAGAAGTTCGTGAATGACCCGGTCAACGTGGTCCCCGAAATGCTCGAAGGCCTGGTTCTGGCCAATCCCGACACTTTGGAATGGGTGCCGGAATTCAACATCATTCACGTCAAGGGCGGCGCTGATTCCGCGCGCGTCGCGGTGATCCAGGGTTCGGGTTCGGGGCATGAACCTGCGCACGTCATGGCAGTTGGCAAGGGCATGCTCGATGCGGCGGTGCCCGGTAACGTCTTTGCCGCCCCGTCGATGGACCAGTGCCTGGCCTGCATCAGACTGATGAACGGACCGGGCGGAGTGGTCTATATCGTCAACAACTATCAGGGCGATCGGATGAACTGGGACATGGCCCAGGAAATGGCCGAGATGGAGGGGGTCAAGGTTGGCCGCGTGCTGATCGACGATGACGTTTCGGTCCAGGATTCTAGCTATACCACCGGGCGACGCGGCGTTGCCGGAAATTTCTTCGCAATCAAGGCGATGGGTGCCGCATCGCAGCGTGGCGCTTCGCTGGAAGAGCTGGTGGCGATGGGCGAAAAGGTCAACGCCAATGTCCGGTCGATGGGGGTTTCCCTCTCCGGCTGCCGCCCGCCGGCCAAGGACGAGCCGATCTTTACGCTGGCCGACGGCGAAATGGAATTCGGGGTGGGAATTCATGGTGAGCCGGGTCGGGCTCGCCTGGCAACCAAGCCGGCTGACGAAATCATGGCTGATGTCTTCGCGCTCGTGGCGGGTGACCTGCCACTCAAACAGGGCGACCGAGTGGCGGTGATGGTCAACGGTCTGGGGGGCACACCGATCGGTGAACTTTACCTGCTTTATCGCAAGGCTGCCATGCTCTGCGCCGAATCCGGGTTCGAAATCGTTCGCAACTATGTCGGCGAATATTGCACGGCACTTGAGATGAACGGCTTCTCACTGACCCTGCTGCGGCTTGATGCTGAGTTGGAAGAGCTGCTCGCCGCGCCTGCCGAAGTGCCCATTCGTGTCTTCTAACGCGGCGGTCTTGGAGGAGAATCGCACTCACCAATGCAGACATGCTGCGCGGAGGAAAGCATGACTGCGCACGTTCTGGAGCAGCTCGCCGCGACCAATCCAGCTTGCGAAATCTGGTGGGACAGTTCGCCGCTGATCTACGAGGCATGGCGCAAGTCCACGCTCGCTGGCGATCCTGATCCCAACAGTTCGAATTGGGCCGAACAGCTTTCGCGCCTGCTTGACCCGGAAGCGATCGCCGCATCGGGCCATATGGGCTTTCGCGGGGTCACCACCAACCCGCCGCTATGCCTGCAGGCCTTCCAGCTCGATCCGGGCTATTGGGCCAACCACATCCGCGAAATCGCGCGTGACTTTGCCCCTGGAGATGTCGAAGGGGTCTATTGGGCGGTCTATCTTGAAATGGTTCGCAAGGGCGCGTCGATGGTCCTGCCGGTCTTCGAGGTTTCGGGCGGGAAATACGGATACGTCTCAGGGCAGGTCGATCCCCGCAAGGTCAGCGACCGCGCCGGCATGCTTGCACAGGGCTTGGACATCGCCGCGCAGGGCATCAACGTCATGGTCAAGATCCCCGGCTCGAAAGCCGGATATGAGGTGATCGAAGAACTGACCGCACGAGGCATTTCGACCAACAACACAACCAGCTTTACCGTGCCCCAATATATGCGCTGCATGGAGGCGGTTTCGGCGGGGCTGGACCGTGCGCGCGCGAATGGAGTTGACCTGTCGCGCTGGCGCTCGGTGATCACCCACATGTCAGCGCGGCTAGGCGAACTCAGCGATTGGCGAACCGAGGCCAAGGCAAGGGGTATCGACCTGTCCTTGTCCGAGATCCGCGACGGCGAGGAAGCCGTGCTGAAGCGCGCCTATTGGTGGGGACAGGAACACCAGCACCCTTCCAAGATGTTGCAATGTTCAATGCGGATCGAACGGGATGACCGGACCGGCAAGACCGTAAGCCGTCATCTCTCCGATGTTGCGGGAGGTGATTTGGTCTATACCTGCCCGCCTGGCCTGGTTGCCGGCCTGATGACAGTGGCCAGCGACCTTGAACCGTTCGATCCCCACGCGATTGCGCGCGAGCCCAATCCGGCGAGCCTGGAAAAGCTGCTCAAATTGCCAAGCTTTCGTGCGGCCTATGAATTCGATGGCATGGAACCCGATGAATTCGAACACTTCGGGGCGTTCAAGGCCACCGAGACCGAGTTCGCGAGTGCCACGCGTCAAACCGTCGACTTCGTGCGGCAGTGCCTCGAGGCGCACTAGTGGGCTGAGCCCAAGTCATCCTGGCGAGCAAAAGGAGCAATGCTGATGCAAAAATCCCTGACCAAATGCACGATCAGCGCCGAAGCTGCGCAGCTGCTGCTCGATGCGGCGGCCGCCAAGGCAGCCGAAATGGGGAAGCCAATGGTCATCGCGGTGACCGACGAAGCCGGCGTGCTCAAAGCCTTTCGGCGGATGGATGGTGCACCGCAACTCAGCGTCGATATCGCGATCAACAAGGCCTACACTTCGATTGCTTTTGGCATGCCAACCCACGCCTGGCATGAATTTATCAAAGACGATGATCCTCTGCGGCTTGGCATCGTCAAGACCGACCGGCTGATCGTGTTCGGCGGCGGTTTTCCGGTCAAGGCCGATGGCGAAGTGATTGGCGGGATCGGTGTTTCAGGCGGGCATTGGACCGAAGATATGGACATCGCCCAGGCCGCGCTCGATGCCCTGGAGCGGGCGATGTGATAGGCTTGGCCAGAGTCGTCTTCGCCGGGCTGGCGCTTGCGGGCTTTGGCGCCGGTACCGCGTCAGGCCAGACCGGCGGTGCCGTGGTCGGCAAGACCTATGCCCAGTCGCGCGAAGGGCAGAAGCCGCAGATTCCCAGCGCGAAGGGCGCGCCAAACGTCATCTGGATCCTGCTGGATGACGTTGGCTTCGGGGCCAGCAGCGCGTTCGGGGGGCAAATCCAGACCCCCACATTCGAATACCTCGCTAACCGGGGTCTGAGGTACACCAACTTTCATACTACCGGCGTCTGTTCCCCCTCGCGGGCCGCGCTGCTGACAGGGCGCAACCACCACAATGTCGGAATGGGGCTGCTCCCGCAAAGCCTGATGGCTGCCGAATTTCCGGGTTATACCGGGCGCCTGCAGCCCAAAGACGGGACGATTGCTGAGTATCTGCGCCAGCGTGGCTATGGCACCTATATGGTGGGCAAGTGGCACCTTGTGCCGGGTGACGAGGCGACTGATCTGGGCCCGTTCGATCGCTGGCCTACCGGCAAAGGGTTCGATCACTGGATTGGCTTCATGGGCGGTGCGACAGACCAGTACAAGCCCGACCTGGTCGAGGACATCCAGCAGGTCAAACCCGACGGACGGCACTTGAACACTGTGCTCGCCGACAAGGCGATCTTCTATATCGACCGACAGCGCAAGCTGGCACCCGACAAGCCGTTCTTCCTCTACTATTCAACCGGGGCGGCCCATTCGCCGGTGCAGGTCGATCGCGAGTGGATCGACAAGTACAAAGGGAGCTTCGACCAAGGCTGGGACGTCTATCGTGAACGAACCTTCGCCCGGCAGAAGCAGCTAGGCGTAATTCCCGCGAATGCCAAATTGCCGCCCCGCAGCATGCGGGTTCCTGCCTGGAACAGCCTCTCGGCTGACCGCAGAAAGGTTTATGCCCGGCACATGGAGGCCTATGCTGGCTTCCTCGAGCAGACCGATTTCGAGATTGGCCGCGTCGTATCGCACCTAAAAGAGGCGGGTCAGCTCGACAATACCGTGATCTTTCTGGTGATCGGCGACAACGGCGGCGACATCGGCGGAGGTGCGAACGGTGAGGTCGCCAACCATTTCCCCCGGCAGATCACCGAGGATGACGAGGCGCAGGTGGCCGAAGCGCTCAGGAACTATGACAAGATCGGCACCGGTGCGGCGTTCAGCAACTATCCGATGGGCTGGTCGCAGGCGACCAATACGCCGTTCCGCGACTGGAAGACCGAGGCCAATTCGGAAGGCGGAACCCGCAATCCGTTGATCGTGTTCTGGCCCCAAGGCCTCACCGCCAAGGGCGAGATCCGCAATCAGTACTCCTATCTGACCGACATCCTGCCCACCACGCTCGAGCTGACAGGAACCGCGCCGCCCGCCACCGTCAAAGGCGTGGAACAGTCGCCGCTGCAAGGGGTCAGCCTGACCTATTCATTCACCGCGCCTGCTGCGCCCAGTCGGCACAGCACTCAATACTACTACCTGTTCGGGACCGGCGCGATCTATCACGATGGTTGGAAAGCCAGCTTTGGCTACCGGCCCGACTTCGTCGACTTGTTCTGGGCTTGCCCATCTCCCCAATCCCCCCCGAATTTAGCAGGTAAGCAAGCTTGGGAGCTCTACAATCAAAACGACGATCCGACCGAGACGGTCGATTTGGCCCGAAAGTATCCGGCCAAACTGGCCCAGATGCAGACCCTGTTCGCCGCGCAGGCCGAGGTCAATCACGTCTATCCGCTGATCAACTGGAGCGATCTCTATCCCCGGTTCCAGAGGCTGTGGCAGTCAGCGGATCCTGCTGGTGTAGCGGCCAATCGACGCTGCGGTGATGCCAAGCCTGGACGGCAGGGGTAGGAAGTCGGAATCGTGATGGGCCTGATTGACGTAGCCATTGTGGGCTTCGACCTTGATGGCACTCTGGTCGACAGTTCCGGCGATCTGGCAAATGCAACCAACGCCGTCCTGGCGGCAATCGGTCGTTCCAGCCTGACCAGGGATCAGGTGCTGCCCTTTATCGGCCTGGGTCCACGCCACATGCTGGAGCAGGCCCTGCTCGCCACCGGGGGTGTCCCCGCAGGCCGTTTCGATGACCTGTTTGCGCAATTGTTGGACCACTATGAAAACAACATTGCGGAAGAGACCCGCCTCTATCCGGATGCCCGCGAATTGCTGAGCCTGCTTGCGCGCCAGGGCCGTCAATTTGGAGTCGTTACCAACAAGCTCGAACATCTGGCCACGAGGCTGCTGGGCGAGCTGGCCATTCTTGAGGGTATGCACTTCGTGATCGGCGGCGATACGTTGGGGCCGGGCAATGCCAAGCCGTCGGGTCAGCCGATCTTCGAGATGATCGAGCGATGCGGCGGCGGCTCTGCGTTATTCGTCGGGGATTCGATCCACGACATGAAGGCGGCACGCAATGCCGGTGTGCCGGGTGTCTTGTTGCGACACGGCCGGAGCGATGCCGAACTGCGCGAGATTGAGGCCGACCTGGTGATCGAGGACCTGACCGCACTACGGCAGGAATTCGAATTGGCCGGGCGCCGCTAGAGCGACCTTGCGATCAACAGTTTCATGATCTCGCTGGTGCCGCCGAAGATCCGTTTGACCCGGATATCCTTGTAGAGCTGGGCGATCGGATATTCGTTCATGTAGCCATAGCCGCCGTGCAACTGCAGGCATTCATCGATCACCTCCTGCGCGGTTTCGGAGGTTGATAGCTTGGCCATCGAGGCGGTGACTGCGTCGAGTTTGCCTTCCAGCAGCAAGCCGATGCAATGATCGACAAACACCTTGGCAACGGTAGCCTTGGTCTTGGCCTCGGCCAGCTTGAACTGAGTGTTCTGGAATTCGAGCAGCGACTTCCCAAAGGCCTTGCGCTCTTTCACATAGGCAATGGTTTCGTTCAGGGCGCGCTCCATCAGCGCGACGCATTCGATCCCGATCAGCAGCCGCTCTTGCGGCAGTTGCTGCATCAGTTGAACAAAGCCCTGACCCTCGGTCCCGCCCAGTAGGTTGTCCCCCGGCACCCTGACAGTGTCGAAGAACAATTCCGAGGTATCACCAATCTCCATCCCGATCTTGTCGAGATTGCGCCCGCGGCGAAAGCCTTCAGCGCCATCGGTTTCGAGCACTACTAAAGAAATGCCTTTGCCGCCTGCCTGGGGGTCGGTCTTAGCGACAACGATAATCAGGTTGGCCAGTTGGCCATTGGTAATGAAGGTCTTCGACCCTGAAAGCAGATAGCTAGCGCCATCCTTGTCGGCCCGGGTCTTGATCGCTTGCAGGTCAGATCCAGTTCCCGGCTCGGTCATTGCGATCGCGCCGATCAGTTCACCGGTGGCCAACCGGGGCAGCCAACGCAGTTTCTGCGCCTCGGTCCCGTAGTGCAGGATGTACGGCGCAACGATGGCGTTGTGCAGTTGAACGCCCCAACCGTCGCCGCCTTTGAGGAACAACTGCCGCAAAATGATCGCGTCGTGCCGAAAATCCCCGCCCGCCCCGCCGTACTCTAACGGCATCGATGGGCAGAGAAAGCCGGATTGGCCAGCTTGCAGCCACGCCTCCCGGTCGACTGCCCCTTGTGCAATCCACCGCTCGCGCTGTTCGGGTGCCAGCATTTCGGCGAAGAATCGGCTGGCGGACTCGTCAAAGATCGCAAATTCATCGTCGGCCATGAAGGCCGGGGACGGGGTCAGGCTGTTCATCGTTTTGCTTTCAGTCTTGGGCGATACGGGATGGTTCAGCTTAGTGCTGGCCCAACGCCTTGTCCTCATTGGCGCGCTTGATCAGGAACTGACGAATGGCCTCGACATCATCGGCCGAAAGCGCCGACTTGAACGAGACCATGCCATTACCGCCGCCTCGTGGTGAGAGCAGACCATCAACAACGATCCCTTTTACAGCACTGGCGTCATTCAAAGCGCCTGAATGACGCAGGTCCGGGGTCAGACCACCTGCGATGGCTGCATCGCCGTGGCAAACAGCACAGTAGCGGCCATAGATGTTGGCCCCCAGCGCGACCTGTTGAGGCGTGCCCGTAAATGGCGGGGGGTCGAGCACGCGCTTGGCCATCGGCGGCGGTGGGGCAAGCTTTGCGGTTCCGCCCAGTTTGAAAACCAGCAGCCGGCTGATGTTCGCAGTACTGCCTGACTTGTGCGCAAGCACCCCTGCGGCAATGTCATAGATGCCGCCCCAGCCGACCAGAATGGCGACATATTGTTCGCCATCGATCGCATAGGTCATCGGCGCGGCGATCACCCCGGTTTGGGTGGGGAAGGACCAGAGCCTGGCCCCCTTATCCGCCGAATAGGCAACAAATGCCCCGGCCGCCGTACCCTGAAAGACCAGATTCCCGGCGGTAGCCAGTGTTCCGCCATTCGACGGGCCATTGTAACTGACCCGCCAAGCTTCTTCTTGTGTGACCGGATTCCAGGCAATCAAGGCACCCTTGACTGAATCCATCGCTGCTGCGCGGATCGCCTTGTCGGCTGGCATTGACAGGGCCGCAGCATCTTGTCCGGTCTGGAAGCCGATCTCGGACGGTTTCCAGTCCTTGGCTGCCATATAGGCACCACCAGCCAAGTTCGCCGGAATATAGACCAAACCGGATTTGGGGCTGAAGCTCATTGGGTTCCAGCTGTGCGCACCGATTGCACCGGGCTGGCTGAAATAGGGCTTGCCGGTCTTCTCATAGCGCGCCTCGGGATTGATCGAAGCATGACCGGTCTTGGGATCGATGCTGGAGGCCCAGTTCTGCGGCACAAAGTTGCCAGCAGAAATGAAAGCACCAGTCTTGGCGTCCAGCACATAGAAAAAGCCGTTCTTCGGCGCATGTAGCGCAACATGGCGCTTCTGGCCGTTGATCGTCATGTCGGTGATGGTGATCTGGGCGTTGCTGTCGAAATCCCAGCGGTCTTCCGGAGTTTCCTGGAAATGCCAGGCATATTCGCCGGTGTCCGCGTTCACCGCGACGACCGCAGAGGTGTAGAGGCTGTCGCCTTCGCGGCCTGCAGCCGCAGGGTTCCACGGTTCGGCATTGCCGGTGCCAAACAGCAAAAGGTTGGTGGCGGGATCGTATGTGATCGAATCCCACACCGTGCCGCCGCCGCCCAGCTCCCACCATTTGCCTGACCAGGTTTTGGCAGCCTTTTCCATCGCCTCGTTCTCGAAGCCGTCAGCAGGATTTCCGGGCACAGTGTGGAACTTCCACAGCTCGTCACCGGTTTCGGCGTCGTAGGCAGCCAGATAGCCGCGCGCCTTGAACTCCGCGCCGCCGCTGCCGAGGAAGATTTTACCTTTTGCAACCCGGGGTGCACCGGTGATCGTGTAGTCCTGTTGGTTGGGCACAACCGTCTTCTCGAACACAACCTTGCCGGTCTTCTGCTCGAGCGCGACCAGCCGCCCGTCAAGCGTGCCGACATAGACCTTGTCGCCATATAGCGCGACGCCGCGATTGACTGCGTCGCAGCACGCCCGCACCAGCGTTTCGCGCGGCACCTTGGGATCGTAGGTCCATTTCAGCGCTCCAGTCTTGGCATCAAACGCTTTGACCATCGACCAAGCAGTCGAAATGTAGAGGACGCCATCGTGCATGAGCGGCGTCGCTTCCTGACCCCGCGCGGTATCAAGGTCTGCCGACCAGGCGAGCCCGAGCTGGTCGACATTCTCGTCCGAAATCTGGGTCAGTTCGGAAAAACGCCGCTCTGCATGATCGTTGCCATAGCTGAGCCACTCTCCAACCGGGGGGCTGCTGAGCAGGGCGTCCGTTACACCACTACTCGCTGGAGCTGAGCCCTGTTTGCCGCACGCCACAATTAACAAAAGTGCGCTGAGCGCGAGCAGTCTGGATCTCACCACAAGTAGCCTCCCCGTGACCAAAATGTCCGAGCGCAGTCGGACTTTTCGCAGCCCGACGCGCTGAAAAACCAATCGGTGCGATCATGGTTTTGTCGCATTCGAAGCCTAAGTTAGGGTTGGAACAAGTGCCCCGCCTAGCCTTCAAGGCTCTGACATTTCCGTTACTCGATTGTCTACAATAGGACAATAAGTTTCTGCCGAGGCTTGTGGCAATTGCGGACTTCAAAGCACCTTTTCTGCTCGCCCAAATTAGGCACAACCGAACCGGAAGTGGTTCAGAACTCTCCTCGGGATTGCCGGAGAGTTTGCCTCCTAAATGCTAATTTCGCTCCGCTCGGCTGCCAAGCTTACGAATTGGCGCGGCGGGTTTCCCTGAGGATCGGCGTTCATTCTCTCAGGGGCTTGAAGCTTCAAGTTTCCGGCACTCGCGTACACAAATCAGAGACAAATTCTAGCACACCGTACCCGGGAGCCCGGTGTTGGAGATTGGCGCAATTCCGCCATTAGCTAGCTGATTGACGCCCTGTCCCCGCCTGATGTCATCTGATGTCAGGCCAGGCAGCCCAACTCAGATCAGAGTATGATGCGTCTAACACATTGATCCTGCGTCGATAAAAACAACTTTCCTACAGCCCGGCACTGACAGTAGCGTGATGCCGCAAGGCTGAGGGGTTTCCGGCCGAGGTGGGCGGCCAACGTGAGAACGCCCCATGCGCTTTGCGCTGCAATGTTATGTCGATCAGGAGCTTTACGAGGCAGTGAAGATGGCTGCCGAGGCGGCGCACATGAGCGTCAGCCAGTGGCTCAGACTGGCGGTGATCGGTACCCTCGAAGGGCAGGATGAGGCAGCGTTCCGGGACCGGCTGATGTCCCATGTGCTGTTCACCTCGGCCGCGGCCGACGGGCTGCTGATGGCCCAGGCCGACAAGGAGATCAGGGCCCGGGTCCAGGCCGCCCACGGCAAGCGGCTGCGCGAATATCGCGAGCGCGTTGCTGTTTCGAGAGGGGGCGATTGAGCCATGCTGTCGATGGCCAATGTCCGCTCGGCGGGTGGGGCGGCGGGGTACTTCGCCAAGGACAACTATTATGCCCAGGCTGATGCCGATCGGTCGGGCGTATGGGTCGGCAAGGGGGCGGAACGGCTCGGCCTGTCAGGAACAGTCGAGCCCCGGATGTTCGAGGCAATCCTGCGCGGTGAACTGCCCCAGGGCGGGCGCATCGGGCGCGGAGGGGCGGAGCATCGGGCGGGGACCGATCTGACCTTCTCGCTGCCCAAGTCATGGTCGCTCTTGGCGCTGGTCGGCAAGGACGAACGGA